>NZ_BAABAL010000010.1:0-3360 GCF_039537405.1 Allokutzneria multivorans
GCCGGTGGCGTTTGACTTGACGGTGACGGGTTTGTTTTCGACGTTGACCGCTGGTGGTTGTGTCGAGTTGGCCTCTGATGCGACTGTGCGGCCGTCGTTTGTGAAGGCGACGCCGAGTCATTTGCCGTTGCTGTTGGCCTCGGATGCGTCGATGTCGCCTACTGGTCAGCTTGTGCTCGGCGGCGAATCACTGCTCGGCGAGATCTTGGACGAGTGGCGGGCTCGTCACCCCGGCGTCACAGTGATCAATGAGTACGGCCCGACGGAGACCACCGTTGGCTGCATGGAGTTCCGCATCGAGCCCGGTGACACCGTTGCGCCAGGCGTGGTGACGATCGGGCACCCGATCTGGAACACGCGCCTCTACGTGCTCGACGGCTGGCTCCGCCCGGTTGCTCCCGGCGTCGCGGGCGAGCTGTACATCGGCGGCGATGTGCTCGCGCGTGGCTATCGCAACCGTCCTTCCCTGACCGCTCAACGATTCGTGGCCAATCCGTTCTCGCCGGGGTCGCGGATGTACCGCACCGGAGATGTTGTGCGCTGGCGGAGCGATGGGCTGATGGAGTTCATCGGCCGCACTGACGACCAGGTCAAGGTGCGTGGCTTCCGCATCGAACTGGGCGAGATCGAAGCCACCCTCGCCGCGTGCCCCGGCATCGACCACGCCGCCGCCGTGGTGCGCGAGGACCGCCCCGGCGACAAACGCCTCGTGGCCTACGTGGTCCCGAAGATCAACGCCTCGTTTGACGCGTCTAACGCACTGAACGGGTCGTTCAGTGCGTTCAACGCGTCAAACGGGCCGTTGGCGGAGCGTGTGAAGACGGTGGTGGCGGAGCGGTTGCCGGAGTACATGGTGCCGTCGGCGGTGGTGGTGGTTGATGAGATTCCTTTGACGGCTAACGGGAAGACGGATCGTAGGGCGTTGCCCGCGCCAGTGTTCGAGGTGTCGGAGAGGGGGCCGCGCAACGAGGTCGAAGCTGTTCTGTGCGGGTTGTTCGCGGATGTGCTCGGCGTTGACAGCGTGGGCGTGGATGACGGGTTCTTCGAGCTGGGCGGGCACTCGTTGCTGGCGACGCGCCTGGTCAGCAAGGTTCGGGCGGAGCTGGACGTGGAGTTGTCGATCCGCGCCCTCTTCGACGCGCCGACCGTCGCAGACCTCGCGCGCGAGGTGAAGTCTGCCCAGCGCGGCCGTGCTTCGGTGACGGCTCGACCGCGCCCTGACGTGGTGCCGTTGTCCTTCGCGCAGCAGCGGTTGTGGTTCCTGGACAAGCTCGAAGGCGCTTCGGCCACCTACCACGTGCCGATCGCCCTGCGGCTGACTGGCGATCTTGACACGGAGGCGTTGCGGCTCGCGCTGCAAGATGTCGTCGCGCGGCACGAGTCGCTGCGCACGGTGTTCCCGGAGGTGGACGGACAGCCGCAGCAGCGAATTCTCGCCGACGTTGTCCTTCCCTTGCCCGTCAGCGAGCACGTGGACGTCGCGGAAATCATCGCGCGCCCGTTCGAACTCGCGACGGAGTTGCCGATTCGCGCTGAGCTGCTGCGGATGGCGGCCGACGAGCACGTGCTCGTCGTTGTGCTGCACCACATCGCGGGTGACGGGTGGTCCATGCGCCCGCTCGCGCAGGACCTGAGCGAGGCGTACGCGGCGCGGCTCGACGGTGCGGCTCCGGACTGGCAGCCGTTGCCGGTGCAGTACGCGGACTACACGTTGTGGCAGCGCGACCTTCTGGACTCGGTGCTCCCTGAGCAACTGGCGCACTGGCGGTCCACTTTGGACGGACTGCCGGAGCGCATCGAGCTGCCGACCGATCGGCCTTACCCCGCGGTGGCCTCCTACGAAGGCGCCAGTGTGGAGTTCGGCCTCGACCTGGCGACCAAGCAGGCCGTCGACGCGATCGCGCGGGAGTGCGGCGCGAGCCCCTTCATGGTCGTGCAGGCCGCGCTCGCGGTGGTGCTGAACCGACTCGGAGCGGGTACGGACATCGCATTCGGCACGCCGGTCGCAGGCCGGACCGACCAGGCACTGGACGATCTCGTCGGGTTCTTCGTGAACACCGTCGTGCTGCGCACCGATGTCTCCGGCGCTCCGTCCTTTGTGGACCTGGTGCGCCGCGTCCGCGACGCTGACCTTGAAGCCTACGCGCACCAGGACGTTCCGTTCGAGTACCTGGTGGAGGAGCTGAACCCGGTTCGCTCGCTGGCGCACCAGCCGTTGTTCCAGGTGATGCTCGCGTTCCAGAACACCGCCGAACCCGAGCTGGCGCTGCCCGGCGTGACGGTCGAGGAACACCTGAGCCGGACCAACGCCGCGAAGTTCGACCTGTCCTTCGTGCTGGCGGAGCACGACTCCGGCATGACCGGCACCGTCGAGTACCGCACGGACCTGTTCGACCCCGAGACCGTTGAGGCGATCACGCGACGCCTGAGCCGTGTGCTCGGCGCTCTGCTCGCCGAGCCGACGGCGCCGATCACCGCCGTTGATCTGCTCGAAGACGGCGAACGGCAACGGGTTCTCCTCGAGTGGAACGCCACGTCGGTCGATGTCGCTCCCGCGAGCCTTGCCGAGCTTTTCGAGGCGCAGACCGCTCGGACCCCGGACGCGGTCGCGCTGGTGTTCGGCGGGGTTGAGATCAGCTACGCGGAGCTGAACTCGCGCTCGAACCGCCTCGCGCGGTGGCTCGTGGAGCGAGGAGTCGGCCGGGAGCAGGTGGTCGCGCTCGTGCTCCCGCGTTCGCCCGAGCTGATCACCGCGATGCTCGCGGTCGGCAAGGCCGGTGGCGCCTACCTGCCCGTCGACCCCGCCTACCCGGCCGAGCGGAGGGCGTTCGTCCTCGCGGACGCCAAGCCCGTTCTCGTGCTCGACGAAGTTCCCGATCCTGTCGGGGATTCCAGCGACCTCGGTGTCCCCGTCGACGCCGATCACGCGGCGTACGTGATCTACACATCGGGATCGACCGGGCGGCCCAAGGGCGTCGTCGTCTCGCATTCCGGTGTGGCGAGCCTTGCTCGTCTGCACGCGGATCGGTTCGGGTTCGGTCTCGGGGCGAGGGTGTTGCAGTTCGCCTCGCCGAGCTTCGACGTGTCCTTCGGCGACATCGTGGGGGCGCTGTCCTCGGGTGCCGCGTTGGTGCTGGCGGGGCAGCCCGTCGGCGCTGAGCTGGTCCGCGTGGCGGAGGGGATCACCCACCTCCAGATCGCGCCGTCCGCGCTGGCCACGGTGCCTGCGGGGGAGTCGCTGCCGAGTGTGTCGACGATCGTCGTCGCTGGTGAGGCCTGTCCTGAGGAGCTGGTGCGGCGGTGGTCGCCGGGCCGGGTGTTCATCAACGCCTATGGTCCGACCGAGGCGACTGTGTACGC
>NZ_BAABAL010000011.1:0-9946 GCF_039537405.1 Allokutzneria multivorans
GCCGGTGGCGTTTGACTTGACGGTGACGGGTTTGTTTTCGACGTTGACCGCTGGTGGTTGTGTTGAGTTGGCGTCGATCGGTTCGGTGCGGCCGTCGTTTGTGAAGGCGACGCCGAGTCATTTGCCATTGCTGTTGGCCTCGGATGCGTCGATGTCGCCTACTGGTCAGCTTGTGCTCGGCGGGGAATCACTGCTGGGCGAGGTCCTGGATGAGTGGCGGGCCAAGTACCCCGGTGTGACGGTGATCAATGAGTATGGCCCGACGGAGACGACCGTTGGCTGCATGGAGTTCCGCATCGAGCCCGAGGACTCCGTTCCCGCCGGTGTGGTGACGATCGGTCGGCCTATCTGGAACACGCGGCTGTACGTGCTCGACGCGCGGCTCCGCCCCGTCGCCCCCGGGGTCGCCGGAGAGCTGTACATCGGCGGCGACGTGCTCGCGCGTGGCTATCGCAACCGTCCTTCCCTGACCGCACAACGATTCGTGGCCAATCCGTTCTCGCCAGGAGAGCGGATGTACCGCACCGGCGATGTGGTCCGCTGGAGTCACGACGGCCTGATGGAGTTCGTCGGCCGCACTGACGACCAGGTCAAGCTCCGCGGCTTCCGCATCGAACTGGGCGAGATCGAACACGCACTCTCGGAGTGCCCCGGCGTCAGCCACGGCGTCGTAGTCCTCCGCGAGGACCGCCCCGGTGACAAGCGCCTCGTGGCCTACGTGGTCCCCAAGATCAACGCCTCGTTTGACGCGTCTAACGCACTGAACGGGTCGTTCAGTGCGTTCAACGCGTCAAGAGGGCCGTTGGCGGAGGTGGTGCGGGGGTTTGTTGGGGAGCGGTTGCCGGAGTACATGGTGCCGTCGGCGGTGGTGGTGGTTGATGAGATTCCGTTGACGGCTAATGGGAAGACGGATAGGAAAGCTCTTCCGGCTCCGGTGTTTGAGGTGTCGGGGCGGGGGCCGCGCAACGAGGTTGAGCGGGTTCTGTGCGGGTTGTTCGCGGACGTGCTTGGCGTTGACAGCGTCGGGATTGACGACAACTTCTTCGATCTGGGCGGGCACTCGTTGCTGGCGACGCGCCTCGTCAGCCGTGCGCGCGCGAAGCTGGACGTGGAGCTGCCGATCCGGGCGCCGTTCGACGCGCCGACGGTGGCCGAACTCGCTGTCCTCGTGCAGGACGCCAAGGGGGCCCGTCGAGCCCTGACGGCTGTGCCGCGCCCGGAGCGAGTGCCGCTCTCCTTCGCGCAGCAGCGGTTGTGGTTCCTGCACAAGCTCGAAGGCCCGTCGGCGACCTACAACGTGCCGATCGTGTTGCGGTTGAAGGGCAAGCTCGACGAGGACGCTCTGCACGCGGCGCTGCGAGATGTCGTCGCGCGGCACGAATCGTTGCGGACGGTGTTCCCGGAGAGCGACGGCCAGCCGTACCAGGTCGTGATCGACGCCGACGAGGCCAAGATCGAGTGGACGGTGGGCGAAGCGACGGCGGACGCGCTCGACACCGCCGCACGCCAAGGGTTCGACCTCGCGAGCCAGCTCCCCGTGCGCGCGTCGCTGTTCCGCGTCTCGCCGACGGAATCGGTCCTTCTCCTGCTGCTGCACCACATCGCGGCGGACGGGTGGTCGATGCGTCCGCTCGCCCACGACCTCGGCACCGCCTACACCGCGCGCGTCGGCGGGACGGCGCCGGCATGGGCCGAGCTTCCCGTTCAGTACGCGGACTACGCGTTGTGGCAGCGAGACCTCCCGCTCGGCACGCAACTCGCGCACTGGAAGTCCACATTGGACGGACTGCCCGAGCGGATCGCGCTGCCCGTCGACCGCCCGTACCCCGCCGTCGCCTCCTACGCGGGCGAGCGGGTGGAGTTCGAGTGGGACGCGGAGCTGCACGCCGACATCACCGCGCTCGCCAGGCGGACCGGCGCGAGCGTCTTCATGGTCGTGCAGGCCGCGCTCGCGGTCACCCTGGGCAAGCTCGGCGGCGGCACAGACATCCCGCTGGGCACTGTGGTCGCGGGGCGCACCGACGACGCGCTGGAGGATCTGGTCGGGTTCTTCGTCAACACCCTGGTGCTGCGCACGGATCTCTCCGGGCAACCGTCCTTCGTGGACCTCGTCGAGCGCGTTCGCGCGGCCGACCTGGAGGCCTTCGCGCACCAGGACGTTCCGTTCGAGCACCTGGTCGAGGAGCTGAACCCGGTTCGCTCCATGGCCCACCAGCCGCTGTTCCAGGTGATGCTCAACGTGGAGAACATCGACGCGCCCGAGCTGAGCCTGCCCGGCCTGGACGTCGAGGCCAGCGGTGGCCAGGTCGGCGTCGCCAAGTTCGACCTCTCGTTCACCCTCGCCGAGCGCGCCACGGGCATCGAAGGCAGCCTGGAGTACCGCACCGACCTCTTCGACCGCGACACCGCGAAGTCGATCACGCGTCGCTTGGAGTCGTTGCTGCGGCGTGCAATCGGTGCTCCGGAGGCCTCGATCGCCGCGCTGGACGTGCTCGACGACGCCGAGCGCGCGTGGCTGGTCACCACGCCGAGGCCGTCGACGGTGACCGCCACGCTGCCCGAGCTGTTCCAGGAGCAGGTCGCCAGAACCCCGGACGCAGTCGCGCTGACCAGCGGGAACGAGCAGATCACCTACCACGAGCTGAACGCACGGGCCAACCGCCTCGCGCACCTGCTCATCGCACGGGGAGCGGGGCCGGAGCGCGTCGTCGCCTTGGCGCTTCCGCGGTCGGCGGAGCTGGTCATCGCGCTGATCGCGGTCCTCAAGACCGGGGCCGCCTACCTGCCGCTGGACATCGACCACCCGTCCGAACGGCTCGCCCTGATCCTCCGCGACACCCCGCCCCACGTGGTGCTCGCGACCACCGAGACCGCCGTGCTCGTGAGGTGCGAGGCAGAGACGCTGCTGGTCGGCGACCCGCTGCTCGACCAGCCGGACACCGATCCCGCGGTGGAGCGATCCCCGAGCGATGCCGCCTACCTGATCTACACCTCCGGCTCGACCGGCACGCCCAAGGCCGTCGTCGTGGAGCACCGCAACGTGGTGCGCCTCTTCGCCTCCACCGGCTCGTGGTTCAGCCCGAGCGCTGACGACGTGTGGACGCTGTTCCACTCAGCCGCCTTCGACTTCTCGGTGTGGGAGCTGTGGGGCGCGCTGCTGCACGGCGGTCGCCTCGTTGTCGTTCCACAGTGGACGGTGGTGTCGCCGGAGGCCTTCCTGCGCTTGCTGGTCGCCGAGCAGGTGACGGTGCTCAGCCAGACGCCTTCGGCCTTCTCCGCGCTGATGCGTGCCGACGAGGAGCAGCCTGAGCTGAGCGACGAACTCGCGCTGCGCCTGGTGGTGTTCGGTGGCGAAGCGCTTGACCTGGCACGGTTGTCGGACTGGTACGCGCGGCATGCCGAGGCGGCTCCGTCGCTGGTCAACATGTACGGGATCACCGAGACAACCGTGCACGTCACCGAGCGCGTCGTCACCCGGCGCGACGCGCTCGCCGGCGCGGGCGGCGCCATCGGCACGCCCTTGGCCGACCTCGGCGTTCTCGTGCTCGACCCGTGGCTGCGGCCCGTCCCGCCCGGTGTTCCCGGCGAGTTGTACGTGACCGGAGCGGGGCTCGCGCGCGGCTATCTGAACCGTCCCGGGCTCACGGCGCAGCGGTTCGTCGCTTCGCCGCTCGGTGGGCGGATGTACCGCACCGGTGACCTCGTGCGGTGGACTCGTGACGGCCAGCTGGACTACCTGGGCCGTACCGATGACCAGGTGCAGCTGCGTGGTTTCCGTGTCGAGCTGGGCGAGGTCGAAGCCGCTCTCGCCGCCGCACCGCGCGTGCGGCAGGCGGTCGTCGTGGTACGCGAGGACCGCCTGGTCGGCTACGTCGTGGGGACGGCCACGCGGGCTGAGCTTGGCGAGCGCCTTCCGGACTACATGATCCCGTCCGTCATCGTCAGCGTCGACGAGATCCCTTTGACCCCCAATGGAAAGGTCGACCGGCGAGCCCTGCCCGACCCGGTCGTCGAGGTCTCGACGGCGGCACCGCGAACGCGCGTCGAATCCGTCCTCTGTGGACTGTTCGCCGAAGTGCTCAGGCTTGAGTCGGTCGGCGTCGACGACGGGTTCTTCGCGCTGGGCGGCCATTCACTGCTCGCGACGACGCTGGTCAGCCGCGTTCGCGTCGCCCTCGACGTCGAGCTGCCGATCCGCGCGCTCTTCGACGCGCCCACCGTCGCCGAACTCGCCCGCGCGGTGGAGCACGCTCAAGGCGGCCGTGCCGGCGTCACCGCGGGTCCGCGTCCCGACGTGGTGCCGTTGTCGTTCGCGCAGCAGCGGTTGTGGTTCCTCGACCAGCTGGAAGGCCCGTCCGCCACCTACAACGTGCCGATCGTCGTGCGGTTGAGCGGAAACCTCGACGCCGAGGCGCTGCGCTCGGCGTTGCGGGACGTGATCATGCGGCACGAGTCGCTGCGCACGACCTTCCAGGAGAGCGACGGCAAGGCGGCGCAGCACGTTCTGGACGACGTCGAGTTCGCACTTCCTGTGGTGTTGGCCGACGACGTCGACGCGTGGGTTGCCGACGTGACCACGCGTCCGTTCGACCTCGCGACGGAGTTGCCGATTCGCGCCGAGCTGCTGCGGATCGCGGCCGACGAGCACGTGCTTGCCGTTGTGCTGCACCACATCGCAGGTGACGGCTGGTCACTGCGGCCGTTGGCCCGCGATCTGAGCGATGCCTACGCGGCGCGGCTCGACGGTGCCGCCCCGGACTGGCTGCCGTTGCCGGTGCAGTACGCGGACTACACGTTGTGGCAGCGCGAGTTGCTGGAAACCACGCTCCCCGGCCAACTGGCGCACTGGCGGTCCACTTTGGACGGTCTGCCGGAGCGCGTCGAGCTGCCGGTCGATCGGCCCTACCCCGCTGTCGCTTCCTACGAGGGCGCGCAGCTGCGGCTCGACTGGGACACCGACCTGCGCGAGCGGATCTCCGCGTTCGCGCGGGAGGTCGGAGCGAGCCCGTTCATGGTGCTGCACGCGGCGGTCGCGATCCTGCTCAGCCGCTACGGCGCCGGCACCGACATCGCGTTCGGCACGCCGATCGCGGGTCGAACCGACGACGCGCTGAACGACCTTGTCGGCTTCTTCGTGAACACCCTGGTGCTGCGCACCGACGTGTCCGGCAATCCGTCCTTTGTGGACTTCGTGCGGCGCGTCCGGCACACCGACCTCGAAGCCTACGCGCACCAGGACGTTCCGTTCGAGCACCTCGTCGATGAGCTGAAGCCGACGCGTTCGTTGGCTCATCAGCCGTTGTTCCAGGTCATGCTCGCGTTGCGCAACACCGAAGCGGCGTCGCTCGAGCTGCCGGGCATCGCGGCGGAAGTCCTCGCGGACGCCGCTGACGTGGCGAAGTTCGACCTGTCGTTCCTGTTCGCCGAGCACGCCGACGGCATCAGCGCCACCGTCGAGTACCGCACGGACCTCTTCGACCCGGAGACGGTCAGTGAGATCGCGCGCGGCCTGGAAGCCGTGCTGCGCAAGGCTCTTGGCGATCCCGAAGCACCCATCGGCTCGATCGAGGTGCTCGACGAGTCAGAGCGCGAGCGGCTTCTCGTGCGGTGCAACGACACCGGTGTCGAGGTCGCGGAGCTGACCCTCGCCAGACTGTTCGAGGAGCAGGCGGCGCGCACTCCCGATGCCGTCGCGCTCGCCGAGGGCGTACGGCGTGTGACCTACGCCGAGCTGGACGCGTGGGCGAACCGCGTGGCCCGCGCGCTCATCGCTCGTGGAGTCCGACCGGAGTCTGTGGTCGGCGTCCAGTTGGAGCGCTCCGTCGAACTCGTCGTCGCCATGCTCGCCGTCGCCAAGGCGGGCGGCGTGTACCTGCCGATCGACCCGGGCTACCCCGCCAAGCGAATCCGCTTCCTGCTCGACGACGCCGCCCCCGTGCTGGTGATCACCGGCGATGACCTGCTGGTCGACGAAGGCGCCGCGTCCGCGCCCGAGGTGTCGCCGAACGGCGGCGCGTACGTCATCTACACCTCCGGCTCCACGGGGCACCCCAAGGGTGTTCTCGTGAGCCACGCCGGAATCTCCAGTCTCGTCACGACGCTGAAGACCCACCTCGGCGTCGGCGAGGGCAGTCGCGTCCTCCAGTTCGCCTCGGTCAGCTTCGACACCGCCATGTGGGAGATCTTCATGGCCGTGCTGACCGGTGCCACGCTGGACATCGTTCCGGATGACCGGCGCCTCGGTCCACCGCTGGCGGAGTTCCTCACCGAGCGCGGGATCACGCACGCCACCCTGCCGCCCGCCGCGCTCGCCGCACTCGACCCGGCGGACGTGCCCGTGGAGCTGACCGTCGTGGTCGCCGGTGAGGCCGCGCCCGCCGAGCTGGTCCGCACGTGGTCCCGGGATCGCGTGCTGTTCAACTCCTACGGCCCCACCGAGACCACAGTGGACATCACGCTGTGGCGCTGCACGCCGGACGTCGGCTCGGTCGTCCCGATCGGCACTCCGGTCGAGAACACCTCCGTCTACGTGCTCGACTCCGCACTGCGTCCCGTCCCAGTCGGCGTGACGGGGGAGCTGTACGCCTCCGGCTCCGGCCTCGCGCGCGGCTACCTCTCCCGCCCCGGCCTCACCGCGTCGCGCTTCGTAGCCTCACCCTTCGGCGGGCGGATGTACCGCACCGGCGACCTCGTCCGCTGGACCCGTTCCGGCCAGTTGGAGTTCGTCGGCCGCGCCGATGACCAGGTGAAGCTCCGTGGTTTCCGCATCGAGTTGGGCGAGGTAGAGCACGCTTTGTCCGCTCACCCGTCGGTGGCGCAGGCGGTGGTTGTCCTGCACTCCAACCGTCTCGTCGCTTACGTGGTCCCGAAGATCAACGCGTCAAATGGGCCGTTGGCGGAGGATGTGAAGGCGGTGGTGGCGGGGCGGTTGCCGGAGTACATGGTGCCGTCAGCGATCGTGGTGCTGGATGAGATTCCGGTTACGCGGAACGGGAAGGTGGATCGCGACGCGCTGCCGGAGCCGGTGGTCGAGGTGTCGGGGCGGGGGCCGCGCAACGAGGTCGAAGCCGTTCTGTGCGGGTTGTTCGCGGACGTGCTCGGCGTTGGCAGCGTCGGCGTCGACGACGGGTTCTTCGACCTGGGTGGGGACTCGATCTCCTCGATCCAGCTCGTGAGCCGGGCTCGCGCGGCCGGTGTGTCGGTGTCGGCGCGAGATGTCTTCGTGCACCAGAGCGTCGCGGCGCTCGCAGCCGTCGCGGAGTCCACTGTGGACACGATCACCGATGACGGGGTCGGCCCGATTCCGCCGACGCCCATCTCGGAGTGGTTGTTCGCCACGGGCACCAGCGAACAGGTGCGTCGGTTCTCGCAGGAGGTCGTTCTGCGGCTGCCTGGCGACGTTGACCTCGGGGGCCTGGAACGCGCGCTGGCCGCCGTGGTGGAGCGCCACGACGCGTTGCGGATGCGCATGGACTCCGGGCTGCGTGTCGAAGCCCAAGCGGGCGACGTGCACCTGCGCCGCGCGGCCGGTGACCTGCGAGCTGAGGCTGCTGCGGCGCGCGAGCGGCTGGACCCGGAGACGGGCGCGATGTGGCAGGCGGTGTGGTTCGAGGAAGGCGGACTGCTGCTGTGGGTGATCCACCACCTGGCCGTCGACGGCGTCTCGTGGCGAATCTTGTTGCAAGACTTGAAATCCGCGTGGGAAGGCGCGCCTCTGCCCCCGGTCGGCACTTCGGTGCGCAGGTGGGCGGCGCTGCTCGGTGAGGAGGCGGTCCGGCCGGAGCGCGTCGCCGAGCTGTCGGCGTGGAAGCGGTTGGAGGAGGTCACCGCGCGGCCGTGGGGCAGCGGAACGAACTCCGGGTCGCTGCGCCTCGTCCTGCCGAGCGTGGACACCGAGCCTTTGCTGAGCGAGGTGCCGGGGCGGTTCCACGCCAACGTGCAGGACGTGCTGCTCACCGGACTGGCGCTGGCGATCGGTGACACCGTGCTCGTCGACGTCGAAAGCCACGGACGGCACGAGGACGTCATCCCGGGCGTCGACCTCTCGCGCACCGTCGGATGGTTCACCTCGGTGCACCCCGTTCGCCTCGCGGCGCGGAAGGCGTCGGACGTCAAGCGGGTCAAGGAGATCTTGCGCGCGGTCCCGGACCACGGGCTCGGCTACGGGCTCCTGCGCCACCTCAACACCGACGCGGAACTGAGCGTCTCGGCGGACGTCGGCTTCAACTACCTTGGCCGGATCGGCGGCGGAGAAGGGGCCTGGCAGCCGGTCGTCATCGACACCGAGGCCCCGGTCGTCACCGACCACGCGCTCGACCTGGTCGTCGTGGTCGAGCACACCCCGGACGGGCCGCGTCTGGTCGCGGACTGGTCGTGGCACGGGATCGCACTTGCCGATGACGAGATGAGCGCCCTCGCCGAAGCGTGGTTCGCCGCGCTCAGGCTGATCACCGCCGAGGGCGAGGGCGGCCTGACCCCGTCCGACGTGGCGCTGGCCGGTCTCTCGCAGGAGCAGATCGACCGGATCGAGGCCGCTCACCCCGGCGTGGTCGACATCCTCCCGGTGTCGCCGTTGCAGGAAGGGCTGCTCTTCCACGCCCTCTACGACGACACCGCGTCCTACGTCGTCCAGACCGTTCTGCGGCTCAAGGGAAAGCTCGACGTCGAGCGCCTGCGCCGCGCCACGGACCAGGTGGTGCGGCGCTACCCCAACCTCGGCGGCTCCTTCTGGACGCGGGAGGTCGACCACCCCGTGCAGGTGCTGAGCGAGGGTGTCACGGTCCCGTGGGAGTTCCCCGACGGCGACGTCGAGGACTTCCTGGAGCGGGATCGCGAGCGCCGCTTCGACCCGGCGCAGGCGCCATTGCTGCGCTGCGCGCTCGCCGAGGTCGGCGCCGACGAGCACCTGTTCGTGGTGACCAACCACCACATCCTGGTCGACGGCTGGTCGATGCCCGCGGTGCTGGCCGACCTCTTCGCGCTCTACCAAGGCGAAGAGCTTCCGCAGGTGACGCCGTACCGCGACTTCCTGGAGTGGCTGGCCGACCAGGACCGCGCGGCCACCGAAGCCGCCTGGCGCGCCGAACTGTCCGAAATGGACGGACCGACGCTGGTCACCGCCTCGCTCAGCGAGCGCGTCGACACCGCGGTGGATCTGTCCGCCGAGCTCACCGAGGCGCTGACGACGTGGGCGCGGCGGCACGGCGTGACGCTGAACAGCGTCTTCCAAGCGGCCTGGTCGCTGCTGCTCAGCGGCCTGACCGGGCGCGATGACGTCGTGTTCGGCACGACCGTGTCCGGGCGTCCTCCGCAGCTGGACGGCGTGGAGTCCATGGTCGGGCTCTTCATCAACACGATTCCGGTGCGCGTCCGGCTCACCCCGGAGGCCACGATCGCGGAACTGGTCGGCCAGGTCCAGGACGCCCAGGCGCGCTTGCTGGGACACCAACACCTCGGACTCGTCGACCTGCACCGCATCGCCGGGCACACCGAGCTGTTCGACTCCGTCGTGGTGTTCGAGAACTACCCGCTCGACCCCGAGGCCCAGGAACGCGCGTCCACCGACACCCTGCGCGTGGTCGACGCGTACGGGGCTGACGCGCCGCACTACCCGTTGGCGCTGACCGTCGTGCCCGGCGAGCGACTGCACCTGCGCGTGCAGCACCGCACCGAGGTCGCGGTCGGCCTGCTCGACCGGCTCCACCGCCTGCTGGAGGTGATGATCACCGATCCGGCCCGTCGACTGTCCGATGTGGACGTTCTTGAGCCGGGTGAGCGCGACCGGATGATCCGGCAGTGGAACGACACCGCTGTCGAGCTGCCCGCCGTCACCTTGCCCGCGCTGTTCGAGGCGCAGGTTCTTCGTGTGCCCTCGGCTGTCGCAGTCATCGCCGGTGGTTCTTCGTTGACTTATGCGTCGTTGAATGAGCGGGCGAATCGTGTTGCT
>NZ_BAABAL010000012.1:0-345684 GCF_039537405.1 Allokutzneria multivorans
AACGTCGACAAGCTCCTACATCCTTGCGAGGTGTGCAGACCACGCTCCTCCGCATGGGTCGCGGCATCAGTTTTGACCGCTGTCACCAGATTCGAGAGCTTCTCCAGATCCGCAAGGAACTTCAGGTGCTGTTTCTCGGAGAGCGTATAGACGTCGTGTGCTTGAAGATGATCTAGCAAATGTGTCTGGAGTTCTGAGATATCCAACATGTTTACACCTCCCCTCGTTGGCTACCTCCAATTTTACAACGTTCTCTGACAGCGTCAAATCCGTTGCAGGCTAAGGGAAAACGGGACTTTCAGCCGCGAGCGAAACTGGGTCGGTTTTACCTGGGGTGCGCGTGCCATACGCTTGTCCGCGAGGGCCGGGATCCATCCCGTGCCCGCCCGGCCTACCACGGCACGCGCAAGGGGCCCCAGGTCAAACCGACCCCCACGCTGGTACCGGCGCGGGCTGGAAGCCCAGCCGTCCCCCACCAGGAACCCCAGCACAGGCTGAAACCCCAGCCATCCCAAAGCAGCACGACCACCACAACAGGCCTACTGTCACAACCATGAGCTGGCCGAAGAACTGGCCGATCCGGCCCATCTCCCCGCCTCCGTGGGCGCGACAGGAACCAACCTGGCGCGGCGCGAAACCCAGTCTGATCAAGGCAGCCTTGGACACAGCGCTGAGAAAGCCTTCCGGGAACTGGTTCGTGCTCGCGGCAAGCTCGGAGATCACCTCCGCCAAGCCGTTCGGGCGGCATGTGGCGGGGCAGGAGCTGGTGGCTTGGCGGACGCCGGACGGAGAGCTGCGCGTGGGACCGGGTGCGTGTCCGCACCTGGGTGCTCCGCTGTGCGACGCGGCGGTGGACAGCGGGGCTCTGGTGTGCCGGTGGCACGGATTGTCGTTGGGAGACAAGCCAACTGCGGGCTGGAAGCGTTACCCGGCACACGACGACGGGGTGCTCGCGTGGGTGCGCCTGGACCACGTGGGTGGCGAGGTACCCCTCGCAGAGCCCGTGCTGCCGGAGCGGCCGCCGCGCGCGGAGGCGATCTCGGCGGTGGCGACGGTGCTGGGGCGGTGCGAGCCCGAGGACGTGGTGTTCAACCGGCTCGACCCGTGGCACGGAGCCTGGTTCCACCCGTACTCCTTCGCGGAGCTGCGAGTGCTGGACGCGGGCGAGGAGGAGTTCCTGGTGGAGGTCACGTTCCGCCTGGCCAAGAACGTCGGCGTGCCGGTGCTGGCGCGGTTCAGCTGCCCGGAGCCGCGCACGGTGGTCATGCACATCGTGGAGGGCGAAGGCGTGGGCAGCGTGGTGGAGACGCACGCGACGCCGATCGCGCCGGGCAGGACGGCGGTGATCGAAGCGACGATCGCGCACTCGCCACGCCCGGGTTTCGCGTACGCGCGGCGCGTGGCGGGGGCGGTGCGCCCGGCGATGCGGTGGGCGGCGAAGCGGCTGTGGCGGGACGACATCGCCTACGCGGAGCGCCGATTCGCGCTGCGCAAAGACGGTCGCTGGCCCGGATAGCCCGCCGAAGCCTGGGTACCCGGGCGGCATGACGATGCGCGCAGTGGTGCTGAACTGCACCTTGAAGAAGTCCCCGGCCGAGTCGAACACGGAGATGCTGGCCTCGGTCGTCAGCACCGAGCTGGAGAAGCTCGGCGTGGCGGTCGAGGAGGTGCGCCTGGTCGACCTGGACGTCCCGCCGGGCGTGGACACGGACCTCGGCGAGGGCGACCCGTGGCCCGCGGTGCACGAGAAGCTCCTGGGCTCCGAGATCCTGGTGTTCGCGACGCCGACGTGGGTGGGGCGGCCGTCGTCGATCGCGCAGCGGGCGCTGGAGCGGATGGACGCGATGATCTCCGAGACCGACGACGAGGAGCGCCCGGTGGCCTACAACCGGGTCGCCGGAGTCGTCGTGACCGGCAACGAGGACGGCGCGCACCACGTGATCAGCGAGATCTGCGGCGGGCTCGGTGACATCGGTTACACGGTCCCCGGACAGGCGTGGACGTACTGGAACCGGGGGCCGGGACCCGGACCGTCCTATGCGGACACCGATGAGGGCAAGGACTGGTCGCACAGCACCGGTCGGGCGATGGCGGGGAACCTGGTCGCCGTGGCAGCGGCCCTGCGTGACCAGCCGATTCCTCCGCCGAGAAGTTGATCACACGATCGTGTGAGGTTGTGAGGGCCGTTCACAGGGTAGAACCGGTGCCGCACCCCAACACCTCCACAGGAGTCCCCACATGCGCGCACTGGTGCTCGACTGCACCCTCGACGGCCGTTCGGAGGCCGTGATCAGCTCGGATCTGCGCTCATGGGGAGTGACCGTCGACAGCCTGCCCGCGACGGACGTGCCGGTCTCGGTCGAGGAGTACTCGGTCGTGGTGATCCTCACGCCGAGCTGGCTGGCCCAGCCGTCGCGGCTCGCGCAGCGCGTGCTCAACCGCCTTCCGGGCGCGAACCGGACGACGGTCGCGGGCGTGGTGGCGCTCAACGAGCTCGCCGAAGGGCAGTGGATGCGAACAACGCTGTCGTGGCACCTCTGGAACCTCGGTTACACGGTTCCCGTGCGCCCGACCGCGGCGCACTTCGTGCGGACGGCCATCCAAGCGCGCCGCAACCGCACGCTGACGCCTACTGGCTGAACCTCGCGGCGAGAGCGCGCAGGGGCGCCCACCGACCGGCGACCGGGACCGTCCACAGTGGATGGCCTCGAACCCCGAACAGCTCCAGGAGCACGTTCGCGGCGTGCGTACCGGTGGTCGCCGCGCGCTCCATCAACGCGACGGGGAGGTCGATGCGCACGAGATCTCCCGCTAGCACCAAGCCTTCCTGCGGCGTCCGCACGGTCGGCCGGTTCACGAAACCGCCGGGCGGGAACAGCGGGCAGTCCTCGCGCAGCTCGTGGCGCTCGTCGACGATCCGCGCCGAGGCGGTCTCGGGGAAGACGCGGTGCAGCTCGGCGAGCAGCTTCGCGCGCGCATCGTCCACAGTGGTCAGTGCGTAGCCGTGCAGCTCGACGACCGAGCCTCCCGTGCGCGCAGCCCAAGATCGGGACTCGCGCTCGTAGCGGTCGAGCACGCTGATGTTGTCCAGCGAGCCATATCCGCTCGTACCAAGGAACCCTGGCCGCTCCGGGCGCACGGGCCGGTCGAGCCACAACCGCGATACCAGGAACGGCGGCGCGGCGCGGAGGTCTTGAACACGCGCGCGCCAAGCTGCGTCGCCGAGTTCCGGCGAGCGGTCGATCAGCCCGCGCAGCCCCGAAACGTCGGCGGCAAGCACCACGCCGTCGACCTCGACGCCGTCGACGACGAAGCGCCGAGAACCACCCGGAGTGATCGATTCCACCGCTGCACCAAGGCGAATCTCGGCTCCGCGCGCACGGATGTAGGCGCCCAGCGGGTTCCACAGCGTCGCGAACGAGTCGGCCGCCACGTCGAAGACCAAGCCCTCGCTGGAGCCGAGGAAGTAGAGGTGGAACATCGTCGCCAGCTCGGCGGCGGACAGCTCGGTCGGCGCGGCGAAGAAGCTGCGGGAGAACACCTCGAACGCCAAATGCCTTGCTGCGGCGGGAAAACGCAGTCGCTCAAGGAACTCAGCCGCGTTGAGGTCGTCGAGCTTCTCGTAGGTCTCCGGGATTCGCACGTCCACCAGCGGCAGCGCCGCGCGGGCGCTGAGGCGCGTGATGTCGCGCAGGCTGAACGTCGGACTGTTCAACGCGAAGGCGAAAGCGTTGAGCGGCGGGGTTTTCGGCAGGCTCTGGAAGGTGTCGCGGTAGCCGTCGCTGTGCACGAGCGGGTAGTCCAGCATCGGGGTCAACCGCGACATCAGGGGATCGGTGCGGCGCAGCAGCCCACGGAGGTTGTAGTACTGGCGAAAGAACGCGTGGAAGCCCCGGTTCATCGAGACCTGGGAGCCGTCCGTCAAGGTCGTCGGCCAGCCGCCGACGCGCCCGCCGAGGTGTTGTTCGCGTTCCCAGAGCACGACCCGGACTCCGCGCTCCACCAAGGCCGTCGCCGCCGCGAGACCCGCGATCCCGCCGCCCACCACGGCCACGACCTGATCACCCGCGCGGGAACTGCCGGAGCGGGCCGCGTGGAAGACGGCGCGGCGGTCCCGGCCGGGCAGCGGGCTCACCGCGATGCCCTCCTGGCGAAGAACGTGTGCGTGACCCCGCGCTGCCACCCCGACATCCTGCCGGTCCGGATGGTGTCAAAACCGTTGCGGGACAACCTGTTCTCGAAGTCGATCACGCCGTCGAAGTCGAGCACGCTGCGCCACAGGTAGCGGTGCAGCGACGCGTCTCCGGAGACCAGGCGGCCAGCCGGGATGATCACCGACCAGCACACCGCCGTCCACACGGCCTTGGCCAACGGCGAGTCCGCGACGGAGTACTCGTGCGCGACGAACGGCGCTCGCGGCCGAAGGAGTTCGTGCACAGCACGCAGAACACCATCAGGCTCGGGCAGGTTTCGCACCAGATAGGCAGCGAAGACTCCGTCGAACGGGCCGCGAACCCCAGCTTCGGCAAGGTCTTCGGCTCGTGAGTGCACGAAGGTCACCGACGAAGGCCACTGCTTCTCCTTGGCACGAGCCAGCATTCCCGCCGAGCCGTCGACGGCGACGATCTCCGCTTCAGGAGCCGCTCGCACCAGCGCCGCCGTCGAAGCGCCCGTCCCGCACCCGAGGTCGAGCAGCCGCTGCCCTCTCCCCTGGTCCGGAATTCCCATGCGGCGCGCGGACAACCGCAGTTGAGCGTGGTAACCGGGGTTCGCGCCGACCAGGCGGTCGTAGTCCGCGGCGGCCTTGTCGAAGCCTTCGAGCACCTTCATCTCAGAGCCCGCCCGCGATCCTGATCGTGGTGCCCGTGGTGAAGGAGGCGTCCGGGGAGAGCAGCCACGACACCGCGCCCGCGATCTCCTCCGGTTGCCCGGCGCGGCCGAGCGGGATGCGGCTCGCGACGCGGTTGGGCCGGTCCGGATCTCCCATGTCGGCGTGAATTCTCGTGTGCACCGTGCCGGGCGCGACGCCGTTGACGCGGATGCCGTCCTTGGCGAGTTCCTTCGCCAGGCCAACGGTCATCGCGTCCGTCGCCGCCTTGCTCGCGGCGTAGTGCACGTACTCGCCGGGGCTGCCGAGCGTCGCCGCGGCCGAGGAGATGTTCACGATCGCCCCGCCCCGCCCGGCCATGTCCTTGGCCGCACGGCGGGCGCAGAGCAGGTAACCGAGCACGTTGACGTCCAGGACCTGGCGGAGGTCCTCCGTGCTCGTGTCGACCAGCGCGCCGAGTTTCCCCGTCACACCGGCGTTGTTGACCAGCCCGGTGATCGGTCCGAGTTCGCCGGCCGCCACGTCGAAGAGCCGCTCGACGTCCGCTTCCACCGCTGTGTCCATCGCGACCAGCAACGCCCGGCCGCCGCGCTCGCCGACCTCCTTGGCGACCGCGGAGGCGGCCTCGCGGTCGCTGCGGTAGCCGATCACCACGTCGTGCCCGTCCGCCGCGAGCCGCACGCAGATCGCGGCTCCGATCCCCCTGCCGCCGCCGGTGACGACGGTGATGGGACGGCTCATCGAGCTACCTCCTGGAAACCACGGGTGAGCAGGGCCGCGCCGAGCGCGGGTACGGCGACCGCGAGCCTACGGGCCTTGGGCACCACCGCGCGACGCGCGAACACGTCGTACTCCGCCGCCACGATCTCGTCAAGAATGCCTCTGTAGAGCCGAAAAGCCGTGCGCACGCAGGGCCGCGACTCCGGCGCGAGCAGGTCGATGCCCGGTGCTGCCGCGCGGTAGTCCGCGTAGTTCAGCGCGATGAGGTGCGCGAGGGCTGCTCGGACGGCTTGGTCGGCGCTGCCGCGCTCCTGGCACCAGGTGAGCCGTTCGCGGTCGACGTCGAAGGCTGCCAGCTCCGCGAGCGGCAGGTAGATCCGCCCGCGTTCCAGGTCCTCGTCGACATCGCGCAGGAAGTTCGTGATCTGGAAGGCGAGGCCGAGCCGAGCCGCGTAGGGAGCCGCTTCCGCACGAGGCCCCACCGTGCCGAGGACCGGCAGCATCTGGAGGCCGATCACCTCGGCGGAGCCGCGCACGTAGCGGCCGAGATCGGCGAACGTGGCGTACTCGGTGACCGTCAGATCCATCCGCATCGACGCCATGAAGTCGGTGAACAGCGCGTGCTCCATGTCGAAGCGACCGGCGGTGTCGACGAGCGCGGCCAGCACCGGGTGCTCGCTCTCGCCCTCCTTCAGCGCGTGCAGCAGGCAGGTTTCCAGGTCCGCCAACGCTTCCGCTGTGTCCACTGTGGACGGATTGTCGACGATCTCGTCCGCCCACCTGGCGAAGCCGTACAGCGCGTGCACAGCGGGGCGCCGTGCCGGGCCGAGCAGTCTCGTGGCGAGGAAGTACGTGCGGCCGTGGCGAGCGTTGAGCGCGCGACACCGCAGGTACGCCCGCCGGAGCCGAGGATCGGCGATCCCGGCCGCGTCGAGCTCGCGGCTGCCCATGCCAGCACTCCCGTCCTCGCCCACCCTGTACTCCGCCACGCTATCCGCCCACACCGATCACCACCGGTCGGGAGCACGTACGTCGGCGCGCTCCGGTGGAGTGGGCGGCGGGGGCATACGGTGGGAGGGACGGAGGAGGAGTGCATGCGGACGGTGCCGGGACGGACTGATCACGTGGTGGTGGTCGGCGCGGGGCTCGCGGGGCTGTCGGCGGCGCTGCACCTGCTGGGGTCGGGGCGCAGCGTGACGGTGGTGGAGCGCGACGGCGTTCCTGGGGGCCGGGCGGGACGCCTTGACCTGGGCGGTCATCGGTTCGACACGGGGCCGACGGTGTTGACGATGCCGGAGCTGCTCGACGAGGCGCTCTCAGCGGTCGGGTCGTCGTTGCGCGAGCACGTGGAGCTGGTGCCGCTGCACCCGGCCTACCGCGCGGAGTTCGCGGACGGCACGAGCATCGACGTGCACACGGACGCGGACGCGATGGAAGCAGAGGTCAGGCGCGTCGCTGGTCCTGTAGAGGCGGCGGGCTACGCACGGCTGCGCGCGTGGTTGACGGAGCTGTACCGGGCGGAGATCGACACGTTCATCGGCGCGAACTTCGACTCGCCGCTGGACCTCGTGCGACCGGCGCTGGCGAAGCTCGCGGTGCTGGGCGGTTTCGGCAGGCTGGGCCCGGCGATCGGGCGGTTCGTGCGCGATGAGCGGCTGCGCCGGATCTTCTCCTTCCAAGCCCTGTACGCGGGCGTCGCGCCGGAGAAAGCGCTCGGCGCCTATGGGGTGATCGCCTACATGGACACCGTGGCGGGCGTCTGGTTCCCGAAGGGTGGCATGCGCGCGATCCCGGACGCATTGGCGGCTGCGGCGAGCAACGCGGGCGCGAAGTTCCACTACGACACCACGGTCGCGCGGCTGGAGAGACAGGGCGACAGGGTCACGGCGGTGCACACGGAGGACGGCGAGCGCATCCCCTGCGACGCGGTCGTGCTGACTCCGGAGCTGCACACGTCCTACCAACTGCTGGGCCACACGCCGAAACGGCCAGTGGGACTGCGGTACTCACCGTCAGCGGTGGTGCTGCACGCGGGTTCCACGGGCAACTGGCCGAGGTTGGCGCACCACACGATCTCCTTCGGCCACGAGTGGAGCCGGACCTTCACGGAGATCATCGGGCGCGGCGTGCCGATGTCCGACCCGTCGCTGCTGATCACGCGGCCGACCGCGACCGATCCCGATCTGGCTCCTGCGGGAAAGCAGACGTACTTCGTGCTCGCGCCGTGCCCGAACCTCCAGGTGGGGCCGCTGGACTGGGCTCGGATCGGACCGCGCTACCGGGATGAGCTGGTGGCGACGCTGGAGGCGCGCGGGTTGATCGGCTTCGGCTCGGGGATCGAGGTCGAGCGCCTGGTCACGCCGGCCGACTGGGCGGCGATGGGGCACGCGGCGGGCACGCCGTTCGCGACCGCGCACACCTTCGCGCAAACCGGCCCGTTCCGCCCGGCCAACATGGTCGGCGGCACCGTCAACGCGGTGCTCGCCGGGTGCGGGACCACACCCGGCGTCGGCGTGCCGCCGGTGCTCATCTCCGGCCGACTCGCCGCACACCGCGTGACGGGCTAGCTGAGCAGGGCGGTGAGGGCGGGTAGGTAGCCCTTGGCGTTACCGGCGCGGTTGGGGTGGTAGGAGTCGTCGGCGGGCAGGCCGGGCTCGTTGATCCACGGGCTGCGCGAGCACAGCTCGTGCCCGGCGAAGGCGGCCCGTGCGTCGAGGAAGGCGAAACCGGCGGCCGCGGCGCGCGCGGAGATCACGCCCGCGAGGGAGTCGGTGATCGAGACGACCTCAGCGCGGCGCGAGCGGGTGAGCACGTCGCAGCTGCCCGCGCCCGGCTCGAAGATCCTCGGGTAGCCGACCACGACGACCTTGGCGTTGGGCGCGGCCTCGCGGATCGCCGCGTAGGTGCTGTCGAGCTTGCCCGCCAGCGTCGTGGCGATCGTCTTCACGGCGTTGGCGAGGATGCGGTCACAGCCGACCTTCGACCCGAGGGTGCACTCGCGCATGGCGGCCGGAGCGCCGATGTCGTTGCCGCCGATGGAGATCGTGACCAGCGTCGTCCTCCCCGAAAGCGCCCTGATCTGTCCATTGAGGACATCCGAGGTCGTGGCGCCGGAGCACGCGACGGAGGTGTAGCTGGCGACGGCGTTCGCGGCGGCCCACAGCGCGGGGTAGGCCAGCGGCCCGCGCGCGCAGTCGCCGGAGTCCCGGTAGTAGCGCGCCGTCCCCTGCCCCGAGGAGAAGGAGTCGCCGAGCGCGACGTAGTGGGCGCCCTGGGCCGGGGTGGCGGCGAGCAGGACCGGCACGAGGGAGGCCAGCGCCAGCGCGACGGTACGGGATGAACGCATGGGTACTGCGTACCAGGACGCTCGGACCTGCCGAAACACACGACCAGGTGAGGTGCCCCGTTCGGCAACTGAGCTGACCGCAACGAATTTCCTGATGCGCTGAACGTTGGGGAGGCACCGTCCGTAGTGCTCGTTACGTGCGTTCCCAACGTGAAGGGGCAGGAATGGACTTCCGGGTGCTCGGTCCCGTTCTGGTTCGCGAGCTCGTCCTCGGCGCCGGCAAGCACCGGGCCGTGCTCGCGGTGCTGCTGCTGGAGGCCAACCGGGCGGTCCGGATCGAGCGGCTGATCGACCTGTTGTGGGCCGACCAGCCGCCCGAGCGGGCGCGGAACCTGGTGTCCGGTTACGTCTCCAAGGTGCGCAAGGCGCTCGACGGCAGGGCCGGGGTGCGGGTGGAGACCTGGCGCGGCGGCTACCGCCTGGTCGTGCACCCGGACTCGGTCGACCTGTACCGCTTCCGCGGCCTCGTCCGCGAGGCCCGCGAGGCCACCGGCGACGACGCCGTCGTCGCCGCGCTGGCGGAGGCGCTCGCGCTGTGGAGCGGTCCCGCTCTGGCCGACGTCGACCTGCCCGGCCTCGCGCCGTCGGTGACCGAAGCCCTTGAGCAGGAACGCGTCGCCGCCTTCGAAGACCTCGTCGACGCGCGCCTGCGCATCGGCGCCGACATCGACCTGATCGGCCAGATCGGCGAGGCGGTCGACGCGCACCCCTTCCGCGAGCGACTCGTCGGCCAGCTCATGACGGCTCTCGCGCAGCGCGGCAGGCCCGCCGAGGCGCTGGCCACCTTCCGGCGCTGCGCCGACGCACTGCGCGACGAGCTGGGCGTGCCGCCGGGGGCCGCGCTGCGCGAGCTGGAGCGCGCGATCCGCGCCGACTCCCTCACCCCAGCGCCGGCGTCCCGGCTGCGCCCCGCCCAGCTGCCCGCCGACCTCGCCGACTTCCTCGGCCGCGACGCCGAGCTGGCCGCGCTCAGCACCGGCGAGGGGCCGTTGCTGATCACCGGCATGCCCGGCGTCGGCAAGACCGCGCTCGCCGTGCACTGGGCGCACCGCGAGCGCGAGCGCTTCCCCGATGGCCAGCTGCACGTGGACCTGCGCGGCGAGGTCACCCCGAGACAAGCCCTGCTCCGGCTGCTCGACGGACTGGGGGTGCGGCCGGAGCAGGGCGACGAACGGGCGTTGGCCGCGCGCTTCCGGTCCACTGTGGACGGCAAGAAGCTGTTGGTGCTGCTGGACGGGGCCACCAGCAGCGCCCAGGTGCTGCCCCTGCTGCCCGGCTCGCCGACCTGCCAGGTGGTGATCACCAGCGCGCGCCGCCTCGACGCGCTCGTGCTGCACAGCGGCGCGAAGTCGGTGCACCTCAACGGTTTCCGCGCGTCCGAGTCCGTCGCGCTGATCAACTCCGTGCTCGGCGACCGCGCGCTGCGCGACCCCGTCACCGTGCGGCGCCTGGCGACCCTGTGCTGCGGCCTGCCCGTCGCCGTGCGCAGCGCCGCCGTCCTGCTCGCCGCGCACCCCGCGTGGCCGGTCTCGCACCTCGCATCCCGCCTCGCCGACGAAAAGCGGTGGGCCGACTCGCTCGCACTGTCCGAAGACGGCTTCCGCATGGTGTCCGCCCTGCGGGACCTGCCTGAAGGCGCGCGTGAACTGCTCGGCTACTTCGGCCTGCTGCCCCGCGAGGACCTCGGCACCGAGGCGTTGACCCTGCTGACCAAGCGGCCCCGGTGGTGGGTGGAGGAGGGCCTGTCCACGCTGCACGACGCGCACTTCCTCGCCGAGACCGTGCCGGGCGTGTACTACCTGCCGACCGTGGTTCGCTTGTGCGCCAAGTCTTTCCTGCCCGAGCACGAGGAGGCGGACGCGGCACTGGAGCGTTGGCGCTACCCCGGCGTTGTCCGCCTCTTCGCCGTCGGCTCCGCCTAGCGCCTGCCCTGTGAGTGATTGCGCGGCGTGTCCCGGTCACGGTGTCGCTGGGGGTTGGGGTGTCTTCAAGACCACCAAACCCCTCTGTTGATCATCGTTAACCGCCGCAAACAGACGACGGCCCGCCGCCGCTGAGCTGTCCACGACATCTCCGGCGCCCATGTTTCCTTTATCGATGAAACCCCTTACCCGAAACTGGATGAACCCGTATTCCTGGGATTGGACAGCCCTCTCGGTTCACAGGAGTTCTCGTGCTGACAAGAAACACGCACCGAATCGCCTCGCTCGTCGCGTGCACCATCGCGTTCAGCCTGACACCGGGGGTCGCGCAGGCGGCAACGCGAGTCGACACCACCTGCGGCCAGTACATCTGCGTCCACACCCTGCACGAAGGGCGGAATGTCAAGGACATCACCGTTGAGGTGAGGAAGGCCGGGGACAGATTCAAGCTGGGCGCCTTCTTCGCGGAATGGCGGGGCGAGAAATCGCCCATGACGAACCGTGCCAGGTGGGACGTGAATCTTTATCGGCCGAACAACCACCTGGTGTGCGGCTACGCCCAGAATTCGCGGTCGGTCCAGCAGGGCGGGAACGTCTGCGTGACGATCTGAGATCGTTCGGGTGTCCCGTGGCCCGCGTCGCGGTCAGGACAGGTGCCGCCGCGCGAGGCGGATGCCCTTGTCCAGCGCGTCGGAGAAGTCGCTCAGCGCGGCGTCGCGGCCTCGGTCGTCGCGCACGGGCACGCGGATCGCCGACGGAGCGCCGGTGCGCGGGAGCAGGTGAGCGTCGCGCGCTCCGATGAGGCGTCCGGCCAGCCTGCTCAACGACTCCGCGAGGGGAGCCTGGAAGTCGGCCCACACCAACGCGGCCTGTCCCTGCGAGCGGAACCGGCGCAGGAGCTTGGTGGCGGTGACCGGGATGAGCGCCAGATCGACGAGCGTCGGGCGGCCGTGCCAGCAGCCGACGACCACGCTGCGACCGCGCCCGGTCGGGTCCAGCGGCGCGAGGGCGGAGTTGAGCGCCGGGGTCAAGGTGTTGGTGATGACGAGGTCCAGTGCGGGCCCGATCCGGGGAAGCACGTGGTTGTCGACCGGCGCGCCGTCACTGTCCTCTCGGTCGTGGCACAGGGAGAGCCCGAGGTTGGGGTGAGCCGGGTCGAACACCTGGAACAGGCAGTGCGTCGAGCGCCCGGGGTGGCGCAGAGCCGGCCCGAGGCGGACGTCCAAGCAGTGGACGTCGGCGGCGATCCCGGTGACGGGGCGGTAGCCGTCGCAGTCGCGCACCACGTAGTGCCGCGTCGGTAGGCCGCGCGCGGTCAGCTCCTCCGCCGTGCGAACGAGCGCGCTGTCCAAGGTCGTCGTCATCGCTGCCCCCTGCCAATGCCGTACTCGCCGAGCGTCGTGTCGTAGGGGTTGGCGTACAGGTGGCGGTGGAACTCGACGAACCGCGAGATCATCGTTGCGAGCCGGTCGTCGCCGGTGCACCTGGTGAGGGCGTTGAGCTTGTCGCGCAAGGCAATCCGGCAGCTCCGGTACGCGTGCCCCAGCTCGGCGAGTCGCTGCTCGAACGCCGCGACGGACTCGCGCGAAGCCGGAAGGTCGCGGATGCCGTCGACGCACACGTTGAACTCGCCGAAGCGGATGTCCTTGGCGAGCCTGGTGAAAAGGTGGGAATCCGTTGCCGCCGCACGGAGGAGGCAGTCGGCGAGCGTGCCCTCAAGCACGAGTTCTCGCTGTCGCGGCGTGTGCTCCAACAAGCCCGTGCCGACGTCGTTGAGCAGTCGCACGGCCAACGCGGCCTCGGCGGTCGCATCGTGCAGGAGGCCGTCCGCCACCACGGCGGGGAATCCGGGCGTGGGGCGGGCGATCTCCGCGACCAGACCGCCGTAGTAGGCCAACGTCGGGACGACCAGGATCGAGTCGGTTCCGAGGCTGAGCAGGCGCGCGGTGTCGGTGGGCCGGTCCCGCAACAGAGCCGTGACGGCGGAGTACCTGGCGGCGGCGCCGTCGCGGACGAGGTCGGCGACGGCTAACCCGGAGACCGAGTCGGTCATCGCGCGGCAGGACTCGACACCGGCGGCGAGGGCGGCGTGCAGGTCGAACTCGACCGCGCGAGGGGCGATGTGCGGGTGGGCTTCGGCGAAGCTCGCGGCCAGCGCACGGTGCTCGGCCTCGTCCAAGCTCTGCTCGAACAGCGAGATCCCGCTGGTGAGCGGGCGCAACTCGTCGAGCAGGCGCAGTGCCTCGCGCGTGCCGTCGTCGCGCAGCCCGGTGATCATCGCCGTGTTGAAGCCCTGGACGAGCGCACTCCGCGCGTCGTCGTGATCGCGCCCGGCCAGGCCGATCGCGAGGTTGTCGGAGACGACCTCTTGCACCAGGTAGACGTTGTAGGTCGCGATGTGCGCGGCGACGGCTTCGGTCTCGTCAGCGTCGAGCAGGCCGGACAGCAGCTTGTTGGTCATGTCGATCTGCGCGCGCAACGCGTTGAGCTGGAGCCAGCGGTCGGCGCGGTGCGGCTCGTCGAGCAGCCACGACGAGAACTCCCGGTACGCGCCGGGCTCCAAGCGGTCGACGAAGCGGCGCAGGGCGGTCACCGCGTGCTGCCACACCGTCTGGTCCTCCAGGGTGCTCACCGTGCGGGCACCTCGGTGACGATCATGGGTAGCGCGTCGGGGCGCGGCGAGGCGGCCGGGATCTCGCGGACCTGGTGACCGGGCGCCGGCGCGAGCCGCCACCTGGTGACGAGCGTGGCGAGGATGACGGCCATCTCCGTCCAGGCGAAGGTGTCACCGAGGCACTTGCGGGTGCCCGCGCCGAACGGGATGAAGACGCGGTTGCGCTGCGAGCGCGGGATCGACTCCCACCGCTCCGGTTCGAACCGCTCCGGCCGGGGGTAGGTGCGGGGGTCGCGGTGCAGCGCGTACTGGCTCAGCGCGAACTCCGTGCCCTCCGGGAACTCGACGCCGCCGACGGTCACGGTGGTGATCGCCCTGCGCATCAGCAGCGGGAGCGAGTGCAGGCGGACGCCCTCGTGCAGCACCTGGTCGAGGTAGGGCATGCGTTCCAGGTCCGCCAGCTCCACCGAGCGGTCCCCGACCACCTCGGTGACCTCGGCGCGAACGCGGTCCTCGACCTCGGGATGCCTGCCGAGCTCGTGGAAGACCCACGCCAGCGCGGTCGCGGTGGTCTCGGTCCCGCCGACCAGCAGCGTGAGCGTCTCGTCGCGCACCTGCCGGTCGCTCATGGCGGCGCCGGAGTCCGGATCGCGCGCGGTCAACAGCATCGACAGCAGGTCGCCTTCGACGATCCCGGCGCTGCGGTAGCGCTCGATGACGTCGTCGATGGCGGTGAGCAACCGGGTGGCCGCGGTGCCGAACTTCCGGTTGAGCGGGATGGGCAGCCGGTCGAGGGCCTTGGGCGCCAAGGCCCGGATGATGACGCCCCGCGCGACGGTCGGCAGCGAGCGGTGGATCTCGCGCACCAGGTCCTTGCCCGCCTCCGCCGAGGTCAGCGCCTCCGCCGTGATGGCCATGACCAGCTCGTGCAGCTCGGAGTCGAGCGCCAGCCGACGGCCCGCCTCCCACGACAGCGCCACCCGCTCGGCGTGCCGGGCCATGATCCGCGCGTAGTCGTCGAAGCGGGTGTGGTGGAAACCGGGCTGGACCAGCCTGCGCTGGCAGCGGTGGAACTCGCCCTCGGCCACGGGCAGGCCGTTGCCGAGCAACGGGCGGAGCCGGTCGAAGAGCCTGCCCTTCTCGAAGCCGCGCGCCCCGGCGACCAGCACCTGGTGCACCACGTCGGGACTGGTCAGGACGTAGACGGGCATGGAGCCGATGTCCAGGCGCACGATGTCACCGAGCGGGCGCAGCTCCTGGAACAGCTCCAGCGGGCGTCTCAGCAGCGGCCACGCGTGGCCCAGGAGCGGAAGTCGTCCAGGTGCTCGCGGCACCGTGCTCGGTGATCCGGTCATGGCAGGTCCTTCACTTCTTCCTGGTCGCCCATACGGGCTACTAGAAGAGAGCAGCCTAGAGAAAAAGACCGGCAAAACCAGGCGTATGCCTACCACTTTCGGGGGCTTCATCGAGCGCTGAAGCGCCCGCTGGGCTCACTCCTTCGAGTAAGTCTCCGCCAGGGCGCGCGCGGTGGCGGCGAGACGGTCGCGGAGCTCCTGCGGTTCGAGGACCTCGGCGTGGGCGCCGAGCTTCAGCACCTCGGTGTGGCCGATCTCGATGGTCTCGATCGGCAGGTCGGCGGTGACCCACCCGGTCGCGTCGGGCTCGCCCGCGGTCGCCCGCACCACGCGCTTCTCGTGGAAGCCCAGGACGTAGGGCACCAGCGCCATGCCCGCGGGTGAGAGGCGGACGCGAGCGGTCATCCGGTACTGCTCGACCTCGAAGCGCTCGGCCCACGCCTCCCAGAACGACGCGAGGTCGAAGTCCTTGGGGCGCTCGAACGCGGAGCCGGTGTCGACGACCTCCAGCACCCGGGAGACGCGGTAGGTCAGGTCGCGGTCCCGCGAGCGCGCGACGAGGTACCAGACTCCGCCCTTCAGCACGACGCCGAGCGGCCACAGCGTGCGCTCGACCTCGGGCGGGTCACCCCAGCGGCGGTAGCGGACGCGCACGACGCGGTTGTCCCACACGGCATTGGCCAGCTCGGCGAGCTGGGGCACGCCCTCGGACTCACGGAACCAGACGCGCGCGTCGAGGTGGAAGCACTCGCGGATGCGCGCGGCGCGGGAGGCCAGCTCGGGCGGGAGCGCGGCCATCAGCTTCAGCTCGGCGGCGGTCAGCTCGGCGCTGAGGCCCAGATCCGTTGCCGGACCGGGCATTCCGGTGAACGCGAGCGCCTCGGCCTCGGCGCCGGTGAGGCCGGTGAGCCTGGTGCGGTAGCCGTCGAGGAGCTGGTAGCCGCCCGCCCTGCCCTGGTCGGCGTAGACGGGAACACCGGCCGAGGACAACGACTCGATGTCGCGGTAGACGGTGCGCGGCGAGACCTCGAGGGCACGAGCCAGCTCGGTCGCGGACATCCGCCCACGGGTCTGCAACAGCATCAACAACGACAGGAGTCGACCGGCGCGCACGCGAGGAGTCTCGCACTCACGCCGAAGCGGCGCCGTGCACCACGAGGGTCCCCTTGCCCTTGCGCTTGGCCGCGTACATCGCCGCGTCCGCCCGGCCGAGGAGGTCGTCCGGCGACAGGTCGGGGTCCATCGCGCCGAAGCAGACCAGGCCGATGCTGGCGCGCACCATGCGGTTCTCGCCGCGAATGCCGTAGGGCGCCTCCAGCACGGTGAGCACGCGCGCGCCCACCTGCTCCGGATCGCCGTCGCCGGTCATGATCAGCACGGCGAACTCGTCGCCGCCGAGCCGGGCCACGACGTCCTCGGCGCGCACGGCGGCGCGCAGCCTGCCCGCGACGGCGCACAGGACCTCGTCCCCCGCCGCGTGGCCGTAGCGGTCGTTGACGGTTTTGAAGTCGTCGACGTCGACGAACAGCAGGATCAGCGGCTGCGACGAGCGCAACGCCGTGCCGAGGCACTCCTGGAACAGCGCGCGGTTGGCCAAGCCGGTCAGCGGATCGTGGTAGGCCTGGTACTGCAACTGCTTCTGGCTCTGCCGGATCTCCTCCAGCAGCGCGACGTTGTCGGTCATGGTGATCAACTGGCGGAGGATCACCAGCGCCACCACGGCGAGCCCGACGTAGACCTCCGCGGGGCCCAGCCGCACGCCGGTCGCGGTGCCGACGCCGATGAACATGCCGGTGATCAACAGCGGCAGGTACGGCACGGCCAGGTGCAGGTAGTCGCCGGTGCGCAAGGGGTCGGGCCCCGGCTCGCGACGCGGCGCGGTCGGCGCCCACGGGGCCAGCGCGTAGAACACCGGGCAGGCCATGAAACCGATGTCGGCCCAGGTCGGGATGCGGTCGACGCCGTTGGCGACGAGGTAGGCGAAGATCCACCCGGAGGTGCTCTGCGCGACGAAGGCCAGTCCGAGGAACAGTAAGGGCAGCTGCCACGACACCCGGTTCCGCCGCGCCAGCAGCAGCACCAGCACGATCACCACCAGGTACAGCGCCGGGTGCAGCACGGTGGTGAGCAGCCCTGCCAGGTCGGAGGTCCAGATCCGCACCACGGACTCGCCCGCCGTCACCAGCGTCAGCACCAGGACCGCGCCGAGCACGATCAGCGTGTCCAGCGCGCGCAGCCACGGTTTGCGCGGCCGGGGCGTGGTCGGCGGCCGCTGTCCGCGCGCCAGCGTGAGCAGGGCGAACAGCGCGAACACCGGCGTCATCATGAAACCGATCGGCGCCAGGGTGGACGCGGGAAGCCCGATCCCCATGAACACCAGGCCCCAGGTCCATGTCACCAGCCCGACGGTCAGGCTGCCCATCGCGCCCGCCATCCAGAACCGCCACCTGCGGTCGCTGCCCTCGGCCCGGCGCGCGGTCACCAGGAAGCCGACGAGGGCGACGGAGGAGGCCAGCACCTGGGTGAACTTGTCCAGCGCCTGCGTCGTGACCGGGTCGAACCAGCCGAGGACGACGACGAGCACCACAACGGCCAGCGCCGCGATCGCGGACGCCGCCAGCAGGGTGAACTTCCTCGGTGACATTGTTCCGTGACCATTCAGCAATAATTCAGGTGGCTGACAATTACCCACTGTAGTAATCGCGAAAAACAGTGTCGACCATCGCCGCACGGTTTCGCCGCATTATCCCGATCACGTCAGCTGATCGGTCTAGTGCCCGCCGTGACCTGCATGTTGCACGCGCAACGAGGTGACTCGGAAAAGGATTGGATCGCGGACGCCACCACCCGGAACAAATCCGTCCGAGTGGTTCTCGCACGAATGGAGCACAACACCGAACACGCGCCGTGTCAGGCGTGCGCGCCGCAGCACCGGATCGCGCTCACCTCGCCCGGGATCGCGGCCACCAGCGACCAGAACTCGTCCCGCGCGCCACGGGTTCACCGGTCTTCAAGACCCGCGAACCCCCGCCCCGACGGTCTTCAACGACAGCAAACCCTGACCGGACGCGACACCCCAGCCCCGACACCCAGCCCCGGCGACACCGACCCCGGCGCCCCAAGCCCTGCGGCGCCGGGACCGGTGTCATCGGCTCGATCACGGGCGGGGCGTCACGCCGAGTCACCGCGGGCGGCGCGTTCGGCCTCGGCGCGGTGCGCGGAGACCTCCTCGGTCGGGATGGCCCGCGCCGGACGGTTCAGCAGCGCCCTGACCAGCGCCGGGTCCACCTTCGGTTCGCGCGCGGCGGTGAGCAGGCCGTTGGTCTCCTGCTCGGTGTCGGTGAGCTGGGTGTAGCAGAACCCGGCGAGCCGGTCGCTGGCCAGCAGCGCGCCGACCAGGTCGGTCAGCCGCTCCAGCAACGCCTCCGGACTGTCCACAGTGGAGTAACCGAACCAGTTCTCGCCCTTGGCCGGGACGTAGCTCAGCCCGCCGAACTCGGTCAGCATCACCGGCTGGCCCTCGTTGAGCCGGTCGTCCAGCAGCACCCGCAGCCCGCCGGGCCTGCCCTCGCCGAGCGCCCGCTTGATCGACTCCGGGTCGGAGTAGCGCTCGCGCAGCGAGTCCCCGCTCGGCGCGTAGTCGTGCACGCCCCAGATGTCGCTGACGGTGTGCTCCCAGCCGTCGTTGGCGATCACCGGCCGGGTCGGGTCGATGGACTTGGTGAGGTGGTAGAGCGCCGTGGCGAAGTGCCGCTGGTCCTCGCGCTCGGCGATCTGCGGAACGCCCCAGCTCTCGTTGAGCGGCACCCAGGCCACCACGCACGGGTGGCTGCGGTCGCGGCGCAGCACCTCGATCCACTCGCGGGTCATCCGCTCCACGGTCGCGGTGGAGAACTGGTAGGCGTCGGCCATCTCGCCCCACACCAGCAGCCCGAGCCGGTCGCACCAGTACAGGAAGCGCGGGTCCTCGACCTTCTGGTGGATGCGCGCGCCGTTGAAGCCCAGCTCCTTGATCAGCTCCACCTCGCGGCGCAGCGCCTCCCCGTCCGGCGCGGCCAGGTGCGACTGCGGCCAGTACCCCTGCTCCAGCACCATCCGCAGGAAGTACGGGCGGCCGTTGAGCAGGAAGCGGCCGTCGGCGGTGTCCACCGAGCGGTAGCCGAAGTAGCTGTGCACCTCGTCGACGACCACGCCGTCGGCGTCCAGCAGCGTCAGCTCGGCGTCGATCAGGTTCGGCGACTCCGGCGACCACATCAGGGCGTGCAGGTGCTGGCCGTGCCGCGCGGCCGGGATCGCGATGTCGCGCACGCTGACCTGGTCGAGCACGCGGTGCGACTCCTCGGCCAGCAGCTGCGCGCCCGACCACAGCCGCACCCTCAGGTACAGCGAGGTCGCGGGCGGGCCGGTCACCACCGCCTCCAGCCGCACGCGCGCCTGCGTGAGGTCCGGCGTCCACTGGATCTCCGAGAGGTGGTTGGCCGGAACGGGTTCCAGCCACACCGGCTGCCAGATCCCGGTCGTGCGGTGGTACCAGATCGCGTGCGGCTCGGGCAGCCAGTCCTGCTTGCCCCTGGTCTGCGTCGGGTCCTCGGCCTCGTCCTGCGCGCGGACGACGATCACCTGCTCGTCGGCGTCGCGGTCGAGCGCGTCGGTGATGTCGGCGCTGATCGGTGTGTGCCCGCCGACGTGCTCGGCGACCAGCGCGCCGTTGACCCACACCCGCGCGTGGTAGTCCACCGCGCCCAGGTGCAGCAGCAGGCGCTTGCCCGCGAAGTCCTCGCCCAGCTCGCTCAGCGCGAAGGTCCTGCGGTACCAGACGATCGTGTGCGGCGACGGGTCGTGCACGCCCGAGCGCTCCGACTCCGGCGGGTACGGAACCAGGATGTCGCGGTCGAAACCCGTTTCACCGTCCTGCCAGCGCTCCGCCAAGCCCTGGTCGGCGTCGTCGTAGCCGAAGCGCCACGGACCGCAGAGGTCGATCCAGTGTTCGCGGACCATCCTCGGGCGGGGGTGCAGCTCGTCCACGGGTGAAGCCTCCTCGAATCGGGTGGCCCACTCTATTCAGTCCACGCCGATGTCCTCGTTCCACAGCAGGGGCTGGGTGGAAATGAACTCACTCATCAGCTCGCGGCAGCGCGCGTCGTCGAGCAGCACGACCTCGATCCCGGCCTCGGCCAGCCACTCGTGCTGCCCGGCGAAGGTCCTGCTCTCGCCGACGACCAGCCCGGTGATGCCGAACTGCCGCACCAACCCGCTGCAGTACCAGCAGGGCGACAACGTGGTGACCATCGTGGTGCCGCGATAGGTGCGTTGGCGCCCGGCCGCGCGGAACGCCGAGGTCTCCGCGTGCATCGACGCGTCGTCGTCCTGGACGCGGCGGTTGCGCCCCTGCCCGAGCAGTTCCCCGTCCGCGCCGAACAACGCCGCCCCGATCGGGATCCCGCCCTCCGCCCGCCCTGCCCGCGCCTCAGCAAGGGCGACGTCGAGCATGCGCACCGCGTCCCTGTTCTCCATAACGCCATGATGCTCCCGTCGCGGGCAATCCGGATGAACCATTCCGGCTGCGCCGCTAGCGTCCGGGGCATGCTGCGCCCCACTCTGCCGATCGAGACCGATCGCCTGCTGCTCCGCGCCTACACCCCCGATGACCTGGACGCCTTGTACGACATCAGGTCCCGCCCCGACGTGGTCCGCTACCTGCTCTTCGACGTGCGCACCCGCGAGCAGGTGCGGGAGTCGTTGGCTGATCGGGTGAACCAGTGGTACCTGGAGAAGGAGGGGGACGCGATGGTGCTCGCGGTGCAGCGCAAGGACACCGGCGAGCTGATCGGCGACGTCGTGCTGTTCTGGCGCAGCGAGACCAGCGGACGAGGCGAGCTGGGGTTCGTCTTCCACCCCGACCACTCCGGGAAGGGCTTCGCGTCCGAGGCCGCGCGCGAGGTGCTGCGGCTGGGCTTCGAGGAGCTGGGCCTGCACCGCATCGAAGGCCGTTGCGACCTCCGCAACACCGCGTCCTCGCGGCTGATGGAACGGCTCGGCATGCGCCGTGAGGCGGTGTTCAAGGAGTACGAGTTCGTCAAGGGTGAGTGGTGCGACGAGCTGATACTGGCGATGCTCGACCGCGAGTGGAAGGGAAAGCAGGCATGACTCTGGGCATCACCGTCCCCTTGGGACAGTCACTGCACGAGCACGCGGACCTGTTGCGCGCCTTGTACGACGGCGGCTACACCGACTTCTGGAGCAGCGAGACGGCGGAGCTGGACGCGTTCACCCCGCTGGCCTACGCCGCCGCGGTGCTGCCGGAAGCGCGGTTCGGCACGGCCATCGCCTCGGTGTTCACCAGAGGTCCGGCGCTGCTGGCGATGAGCGCGGCGGCGGTCGCCGAGACGGCGCCCGGCCGGTTCACGCTGGGCATCGGCGCCTCCTCCCCCGCGATAGCGCAGCGGTGGAACTCCGTGCCGTACGAGAAGCCGTACAGCCGCGTCAGGGACACGCTGCGGTTCCTGCGCCCCGCGCTCGCCGGTGAGCGGATCGACGAGTCCTACGACACCTTCCAGGTCAAGGGATTCCGCTTGGAGCGCCCGGTGTCGCCGTCGTTGCCGATCGTGGTCGGAGCGCTGCGCGAGCGCATGCTCGGCCTCGCGGGCGCGGAGGGCGACGGCGCGGTGCTGAACTGGTTGTCGGCCTCGGACGTCGCCAAGGCGGCTCCGGTGGTCGGCGCGGGCAAGCAGCTCGTCGCGCGGATCTTCGTGTGCGTGTCGGAGAACGCGGACCTCGTGCGCTCGGTCGCGAAACGCTTGATCACCGGCTATCTGACCGTGCCCGCCTACGCGGATTTCCAGCGCTGGCTGGGCAGGGGCGATGCGTTGAGTCCGATGTGGACGGCCTGGGCCTCCGGCGATCGCAAGGCCGCGCTGGCGGCGGTGCCGGACCACGTCGTGGACGAGCTGGTGGTGCACGGCAGCGCGGAGGAGTGCGCGGCGCACGTGCGGCGCTACGCCGACGCCGGGATCACCACGCCGGTGCTCAAGTTCCTGCCGCTGGACCCCTCGCGCGATCTCGCCAAGGACGTCCTGGCGGTGGCGGCGGCCTACTGACGACTCGAAAGACGGGCGCGCGAAAAAGGGCCCCGGCGGGAGGCCGGGGCCCTTCTCGGATCAGGTGCCTGCGTCAGCTGGCGACCGAGACGCCCATGGAGCGGGCGCAGCCGGCGACGATCTTCTCGGCGGCCTCCATGCTGCTGGCGTTCAGGTCGGGCATCTTGCGCTCGGCGATCGCGCGGACCTGGTCGGCGTTCAGGGTGCCGCCGGACTTGTGGCCGGGCTGCTCCGAACCCTTCTGCGCGCCAAGAGCCTGGCGGATCAGGAAGCTGGTCGGCGGCGTCTTGTAGCGCAGCGAGTGGGTGCGGTCCTCGTAGACCGTGACCACGACGGGGAGGATCTCGCCACGGTGGGCGGCGGTGGCCTCGTCGTACTCGAGCTTGACGCCACGGGTGTTCACACCGGTCGGACCCAGCATCTTGCCGAGGTCGACCATAGCGGCGTTGCCGGCCTCCAGTTCGAGCGTTGCCTCGAACGTCACGCGCAACTTCTTCTTGGGCGGCATTCCGCGAACCCCTTGTCTAGAACTACCGGTGTCGATGTCAGAGAGCGAGCCTAGTCCAGCCAGCGAAAGCGGCGGTCAGCGCCCTGCTCAACTCACAAGAACAACTGTCACTTACAAGTCTGATGCTGGCGCGCAGGCCAGCAGCTCGAAGCAGTCTAACACCGCCGAAGAGCGGCTCCGAACCACCCCGGTCGTTCTCCTGAGAGCGGAAACGGGCAGCTCAGCGGCTCGGCGAGCCTAGCGTGAAGGTCATGACCTCCTTGTTCGCGGACGGTGTGGCCGAGCGCATGCTGGCGCACCGGATCGTCTTTCTCGGCGAAGAGATCAACGACGACGTGGCCAACCGAGTCTGCGCCCAGCTGCTCCTGCTGGACGCAGACGATCCCGGCTCCGACATCCACCTCTACCTCAACTCCCCCGGCGGCTCGGTGACCGCGGGGATGGCGATCTACGACACCATGCAGTCCATCTCCCCCGATGTGGCCACCTGCGGGCTCGGCATGGTCGCCTCGATGGGTCAGTTCCTGCTCAGCAGCGGTGCGCCCGGCAAGCGCACGGTGCTGCCGAGGGCGCGCGTGATGATGCACCAGCCGCACGGCGGCGTCGGCGGGACCGCCGACGAGGTGCTGATCCGCGCGGAGGTCTACAAGGCCCACCGCCAGGAGCTGGCCGAGCTGACCGCCGCGCAGACCGGGCAGACCGTGGAGCGCGTGCTCGCCGACGGCGACCGCGACCGCTGGTTCAGCGCCCGCGAGGCCGTGGAGTACGGCCTCGCGGACCGAGTGCTGGAGCGTTCAGCCCAGTGAACCGAGGTGCGGGCGGACGGTGTTGGAGAAGCGGTCGCCGTTGGTCTTGTCCCAGTTGATCGACCAGGTCATGGCTCCGCGCAGGTCCGGGTAGGTCTTCGACGGCTTGAAGCTGCCGCAGCCGGTGCCCTTGGCCAGGCAGCTCAGGGCGTTGTTGACCACCCCCGGGTCGACGTGACCGCTGCTCGCGCCGCGCGAGGACGCGGGAACGCCGAGCGCGACCTGGTCCGGCCGCAGGGTCTCCAGCAGGATGCACGCCTGCGCGGTGATGAAGTCGACGCCGCCCTGCGAGTAGACCTTGCCGTCGCAGCCGTTCATCGAGCCGGAGTTGTAGTACTGCGTGTGCACGACCGTGGTGATGTCCTTGATCTTGGCGAGCAGCTGGAGGTAGCGGCCACCCGGCTGCGTGTCGATTGTCTGCGGCGCCATGGTCAGCACGAACCCGGAGCCGATGCGCTGTTGGAGCTGCCGGGAGGCCGCCGCCACGTTGTCGACGTGCATGCCGTGTTCGAGGTCGATGTCCAGTCCGTCGACGCCGAACCTGCGGATCAGGGCCTCCATCGAGGACACGAAGTTGGCCACGTTCGCCGAGCTGCTGAGGTCGACGTTGCCCTTCTCGCCGCCGACGGAGAAGACGAACCTCTTGCCCTGCGCGCGTTTCGCGGCGATGTCGGCGATCATGTCCGCGTCGGTGTAGCCGCCGAGCGCCGAGGACAGCCCGGGGTCGACGGTGAACGTGACGCCGCCCGGCTTCGTGGTGTCCGCGTCGGCGAAGGCGATCGCGATGACGTCGTAGTGGTTGTTGACGTCGCGGATGCGCAGCGGAGCGGCTCCGTTGACGAAGTTCTGCCAGTAGCCGGTCAGCAAGTGCTTGGGCAGCACGGGATTCGGCTCGGACTCGCGTCCCGTGGTCGCGCTGATCGTGGCCGAGCGCGCGGACTCCCCCGTGCCGTTGTAGGCCGCGACCGCGTAGGTGTGCGCCGTGTTCGGCCTCAGCCCCGTGTCGGTGAAGCTGGTGCCGCTCGCGTCGCCGACCTTCGCGCCATCGCGGAAGACGCTGTAGCCGTCCGCGCCCGCGACCGCGCTCCACGCAAGGGAGATCGTGCTTCCCGTTGAGCCCGTCGCGGACAGTCCACTGGGGACGGACGGCAGTTCGGGCTGGCCGCCGGAGGCTCCGTCGAGGACCACGTCGTCGACCTGGTAGGAGGGCTGGCCGTACCAGCCGTGGGTGAAGATGCCGATGCTCGTGGTGCTGGCGCCGGTGGTGAAGCTCAGCGAGAGCTGCGTCCAGTCCGAGCCGCCCGGCGTCCACGTGCTCGTCTCGGTCATCCCCGCACCGCCCGCGCCGAGGTAGACCAGGCTGCCCTTGACCCACGCGGAGAGCTTGTACGTGGAGTTCGGCTGGACGCGGACGTTCTGCGTGCAGCGGGCCTGGTCCTGCCCGGCCGGTGTCGCGGAGAGCGCGTGGTTCCCGCTGCGCGCGGGCGAGCCCACGGTGCCGCTCGTGCACGACCAGCCCGCGAGGTTCCCCGTCTCGAAGCCGGGGTTGGACACCAGGTTCTGTGCTGCGGTCGCGGGTGTCGCCAGTGCCGCGACGGTCAGCGCCGACAGGGTGACTGCCGAAACGGCGAGTGCGCGGAACATGCCCCACCTCCAGTGCTGCTGGACGATGGCGGCGTCGCCCCGAAAGTGGACTAGACCATTGCGGCTGTCAAGGTTGTGAACCCAGTTGGTCCATTCGGGACATGGTCGCGACGGGCGGCGATTACGATGCGCTGCGCCGACTGGGCGAACGACACGTGGGGAGCACCGATGGCCGTGACCTGGCAGCAGCCCGGCCCGAACCAGCAACCGTGGACCGGGCCGCCGCAGCAACGGGTCAACCCCGGGGTGCTCCTCGGGGTCAGCGCGTGGCGGCTGTTGATCGCCGCGTTTGCCCTCTACGGCTTCAGCGACGCCACCGGCTGGACCAAGAACTGGCAGGGGCTCAGCCAGCAGGCGAGCCTGTTCACCGGCGTCGTCTACCTCTTCCTGCTGGTGTACCCGCTGTTCACCGGCCTGCGCAGGCACGAGCCCGTGTCGCCGTGGCTGCGCGGCGCGACCACCGTGCTCCTGCTGCTGGTCATGGTCACCTTCTACGGCGTCATGGGCGGCGACTTCGAGGACCAGCCCTTCGAGCACATGTGGACGCCGCTGGTCGTGGTCATCGACTGGATCTTCGTCGGCCGCAACCAGGCGCGGACCAAGTGGTGGTACCCGCTGACGTGGGTCGTGTTCCCGTTGGCCTACCTCACGTACTTCCTCAGCTCCGGGGTCTACAAGAGCCTCTACCGCTTCCTGAACCCGAACAAGAGCAGCTTCACGCCCACGGTGCTCAGCTTCGTGGTGGCGGTGATCGCGGCGGGCTTCGTGCTCTACGGCATCGCCAAGCTGCGCGAGGTGATCACCGGTCGCAGCGGCCCGCCTCGCGGTCAGGCGAGCTACGGCCCGGGTTTCGGCCCGCAGCCCGGTTTCGGCCCGCAGCAGGGCTTCGGCGGCCCCCCGCCCGGATTCGGCCCGCAGCAGTCCGGCCCGCCTCCCGGCTTCGGCCCCCAGCCAGGGTTCGGCCCCCAGCCGACCGGCCCCCAACCCCAGCCCGGTTTCGGCCCCCAGCCCACCGGACCGCAGCCCCAGCCGGGCTTCGGCCCGCAACCCACCGGCCCGCAACAGCAGCCGGGGTTCGGCCCCGCCGGGCCGCAGCAGCCCGGCTACGGCCCTCCGCCCGGCCAGTAGTCCCAGCGGGGTTCCCCGGTCTTCAAGTACCCCGAACCCCCGCTCCCAGTGTCGCCAACGGCGGCAAACCCCCATGGACCACCACGACCACGGATGCGAACCGCGTCCGTGGTCGTGCTCGTTCACGCCCTGACCTCGCCCCGGTGGTCTAGACCTTGACACCGGAACATACCGCCGGATATCCATGGTTGCGGACCGGCCCGGCACGCCCGGGGCGGGTCCCTGCTCGGGCGCCGCCGCCGCGTATGTCCGCCGCCCTGGTGCAGCGTGTGCACGACTCCACCGGGAAGGATCACCGTGAGATCACCACGCATCGGCGCTCGGCTGGGCAGCGGCCTCGCCGCGGCTCTGCTCGTCGCCACCGGGCTCGCCGCGAGCGCGCCCACCGCGCTGGCCCAGGCTCCCGCGTCGGCCTACGCGGGCATCGTCCCCGCCCCCGTGAAGGTCACCCCGAACGCCTCGGCGACGTTCACCATCACCCCTGCCACCAGGATCGTGGTGCAGCCCGGCGTCGAGACCGCCGGCGTCGGCTCCTACCTCGGCCAGCTGCTGCGCCGACCCACCGGCTTCGCGCTGCCCGTGACGCCCTCGACCTCCGCGCAGGCGAACACCATCTCCCTGCTGCTGACCGGCGCGGACCCGGCCGTGGGCGAGCAGGGCTACCAGCTCGACACGACCGCCGACCGCGTGGTCATCCGCGCCACCACGCCCGCGGGCCTGTTCGCCGGAGTGCAGACGCTGCGCCAGCTGCTGCCCGCCTCGGCGGAGAGCGCGCGGACGCAGCGCGGCCCGTGGACCGTGCCCGGCGGCTCCGTGCTGGACCACCCGCGCTTCGGCTACCGCGGCGCGCACCTCGACGTCGCGCGGCACTTCTTCCCCGTCGAGACCGTCAAGCGCTACATCGACGAGATCGCCGCTTACAAGATCAACACACTGCACCTGCACCTGACCGACGACCAGGGCTGGCGCATCGAGATCAAGAGCTGGCCGAAGCTGGCCACCTACGGCGGCAGCACCCAGGTCGGCGGCGGCCCCGGTGGCCACTACACGCAGGAGCAGTACAAGGAGATCATCGCGCACGCCGCGTCCCGGCAGATGACCGTGATCCCCGAGTTCGACATGCCCGGGCACACCAACTCGGCGCTGGCCTCCTACGCGGAGCTGAACTGCGACGGGGTCGCGCCGCCGCTGCGCACCGACATCGCGGTCGGCTACAGCTCCCTGTGCATCAACAAGGACATCACCTACAAGTTCGTCGACGACGTGGTGCGCGAGATCGCCGCGCTGACGCCGGGCAAGTACTTCCACCTCGGCGGCGACGAGGCGCACGCGACCTCTGACGCCGACTACAACACGTTCATGACCAAGGCGCTGCCGATCCTGGCCAAGCACGGCAAGACCGCGATGGGCTGGCACGAGGTCGCCAAGGCCAAGCCGGCCGCGCCCACCTCCACGGTGATCCAGTTCTGGGACACCAAGGCCAGCAACCCCGCTGTGGCCGAGGCGGCCGCGCGCGGCAACAAGGTGCTGATGTCGCCCGCCAACAAGGCGTACCTGGACATGAAGTACAACGCGAGCTCGCCGCTCGGCCTGAACTGGGCGGGCTACATCGAGGTGCAGGACGCCTACAACTGGGACCCCGCGACCTACGCGCAGGGCGTCGGCGAGTCCTCGGTGTTCGGCGTCGAAGCTCCGCTGTGGTCGGAGACGCTGAAGACGTTGGCGGACATCGAGTACATGGCCTTCCCGCGCCTGCCCGCCATCGCCGAGCTCGGCTGGTCGCCCGCGTCCTCGCACAACTGGGACGCGTTCAAGCAGCGCCTCGCCGCGCAGGGCCCGCGTTGGGACGCCGCCGGGATCAACTACTACAAGTCCCCGCAGGTGCCGTGGCCCACCACCAACCCGGGCTCGTGCGACAACCCCGCGTGGGAGTCCGCCAAGATCTACACCGGCGGAACCCTCGTCTCGCACGGAAACCACGAGTGGCGCGCCAAGTGGTGGACCCGGGGTGACGAGCCCGGCAGCACCGGCCGATGGGGCGTCTGGGAAGACCTCGGCTCCTGCGCCTAGCCGTTGTCCCCCGGGGTTTGCCAGTCTTCAAGTACCCCCAACCCCCGTCCCCGAGGTCTTCAACCGCGGCAAACCCTTGACCCGAGAGGGTTTGCCGCGGTTAGCGATGATCCACAAGGGGGTTTGGGGGTCTTGAAGACTGTGCGTCCCGGGGCTGTCTAGCACTGCTGTGGTGGGCTCCGGTGCGCGATGTCGCCGACGTAGCTGAACGAGCACGGCGTCACCGTGTTGCCGGAGACCACCACGTCGCTGATCGGCTTCACCGCCAGCACTCCGACCCCGCGCCGGGTCCTGGTACCGCTGATCTTGTTGCCGGTGATCACCACGGTCCTGTTGGCCTCGGCGGACTTCACGTAGATCCCGCCTTCGCAGTTCGTCACCGTGTTGTTCACGATCCGCACGTTCTGCCAGTTGAACGCGCCGATGCCGTCCCACCGCGCGTTGCGCACGGTGTTGCCCTCGACCAGCACGTCGCTGTGCGTCACGCCGGGGTGCGACGTGTGCGAGCCGGTGAGCTGCCCGAACCCGAGCTGCGATCCCGACTTGTCGCAGGTGTTGCCGCGCAGCACGATCGTCCGGCACGGCGTCCCGTCCGCCTTGCCCGCCCAGGCCGTGACCCCGTTCGGCAGGTCGACCTGCACGGCTTCCCCGTGCCACAGCCCCTGTTTCGGGTCGGCGATCCACCCCAGCAACGAGCAGTTGCGCACCAACCCGTTCTGGACCGCGTTCAGCTCGATCGCGTGCCAGTGTTTGGTGTTGTAGATCGTCATGCCCGTCAGGACCACGTTCTTCGTGTGGATCAACGTGATCACGTTCATCGGCGGGGCCAGGTGCCCGACGCCGCGCTGGAAGAAGTCCCACGTCGGGTCCCACGAGCCGCCGGTGATCGCGATGTTGCCCGGCGCCCCGTACCCGCCCGTGCTCGCCGCGACCGCGTTGAGCACCATCGTCTTCTTCACCCCCGTCGCCGGAAACCGCGCCACGATGCGGATTCCGGTGACGTCGAGGTGGGTGTTGCCGTGGATGATCAGCGGCTCGGTCAGCAGGTAGGTCGCCTTGCCCGGCTTCGCGACGAACCGTCCCGCCGCGTCCTTCGGCCCCTTGCCGTCACGCGCGTTGTTCAGCGCTGTCTGGATCACCTTGCCGCTGACGTAGTTCGGCAGCGCGTGCGCCAGCGGCGCTCCGACCGCCATGGCCCCGACCGCACCCAGAAACGCCCGTCGCGTGTGTCCCATGCGGCGGGAGGCTACTCAAAGGTGAGCCTGATTTCGGTTCCGTCCGAAAGGCTTTCGACCTGAGCGGCGAAGCTCGCCCGGAACGCCATGATCTCCACCGCGCTCGCCGCGTACAGATTGCCCAGCTCGTAGCCCCCGCCCACCACGAACGGGATCTTCGGCGTCAGCCGCTCCCCCTCCGCCAGGCGCCCGTGCTCCTCCTGCCACTCGTGCGCGAGCGGATACCCCGTCCACACCTCGAAGTCGCCCAGGATCAGCTCCGCCCACGCCTCCAGGTCCGGCGCGAGCATCTCCGCTTCGCCTTCCTCCGCGCGGAACACCCCGACCTCCCCCGTCGGCGCGCGGAAGAACTGGTCCGCGAACACGTCTTCGGCGAAGAACCACCAGTCCGGCTCCAGGTTCGCGAACCCGTCCCGCCACAGCTCCGGCGCGTTCCACTCCTGCGCCCTCTGCGTCGAGAACACGTGCAGGGCCGACTCGAAGGCGTAGAACCCGCCTCCTTCGCTGGACTCACCCAGCCCGACCAACTTCTCCCAGGCCGGACGGTCTTGTTGTGGATCACACATGCGAATCAGTAGCCAACAAAAGACTTGACGTCATCCAATGCGTCTTCTGCGATACCACCGAGATCCGGATCACTAAGCAACTCCTCCAGCTTGCCCAACACTCCACGACTTACCATTCGATGAATTCTGGCTACATGACCGATACACGTAACAGCTAGAGCCCGCAGCTGAGGGTCAAATTCAGCAGAGATGCACTCAAGCAGCAAGTCCTCGACGTAAATGCGATCAGGATCGTTGTTCGTGATCGCCAACATGGCCCTAGTAGAAACCTCGACCATGGGACTCCGAAGATCGGCTTCCATAGCTTCCCGCCAGCTCTTCAATTCCACTTCTCGCATGCTCATCACGGAATCCAAACCTGTCCCGCCCTGACAGCCTTGCGCAAGGCGCTCTGCGCCTTCGCCATGCCCGGGTCCGATTTTACATTTGTTCGCACGTGCCCATGGAAGACCTCATTACTTCCTCCAGGAGTCGTACAACCACAGGGAACTACCCTGGTGCGGTCAAGGATCACCGTATCGCCGGTTGATGGGTCGACTCCGATTCGACGCGGAGAGGCGGACTTAATCTGGACCGAGTTGTCCAGCGCACCTTGTCCATTTCGGGGTTCGGCGCTGTTCTCACCACGACTACTGTGTCGTGCGTCGGGGCCATGCTTCCCGCCTGCCTCGTATACCTGCTCGCCACAATTGTGGGCAAGGAGTGCAGCACTGCCCGCGAGCACATAGTACGTGTGCACGCCCTCGACGGTCAGGTTGAAGACCTGCTGCTCTGCCGTCCGCTGCCGGACTACCGAGACCGGCACGACGTCCCGTGACGGCGTCAGGAGCGCGTCCCCGGGACCGAGGTCCCCGGCGTCCTCCCACTGGGAGGTCTTGGCGTTCCAGAACGGGTGTCCGGCGGTGGCGGTGATGCTGGACATGGCGGGGCCGGAGCCAACGGTCAGCTCGACCAGCTGCTTCGTGCCAGCGCCGATGATGGTGGCGACGACGGCGCGCGGGCCGGTTTCGCCGGTCACGGGGTCGGTGGCCAGGACTTGGTCGCCGAGCTTCACGTGCTCGATCGGTTTGCGTGAGCCGTTGGCCATGAGCACCAACGTCCCGGGGGCGAAGCTGTTGCACGGCGGTTCGTTGCGGCGCGCGTTCTCGACGATGGAGTCGAGGCGACGCAGGGTGGCGCGAGCGGCGGCGACCTCGTCGATCCAGCGGTTGGCGGCGGCGATGGCGGAAGCGATGCGGCCGGCGCTGCCGATGACCTTGAAGAGGCGGCCCCACGGGATCAGGCCGAAGCACGCGAAGATGTCGCCGCCGGTGAAGCAGGACTTGACGTCGTTGATGCCGATGAGGTCACCGACGATGTCGCCCGCGTGGTCCAGGACGACGTCCCACCACCCCTTCTTCGAGGCGGCGAGCGCGCGGGCGCGTTCGTACTCGGCACGGCTGGCGCCCTCGCGGGCGAGAGCGGCGGCGACGTGGTCGCTGACGTCCTGGGTGGGGCCGGACAAGCGCCTGGAACGGCCGTCCTTGCCGTGCAGGTAACGACTTCCGTCGGGCATGCGTTCGAGGTGATCGCCGCCGGGCGCGGGGATGACGACGTGCTGGCAGCGGTCGTCGATGCACATCTGCATGGGCCGCAACCCGTCGGGGTCGCTCATGGTGATGGGCGAGTTGTTGGCGTAGGAGTAGCCGTTGGTCTGCTGCGGGTCGGCGAGGTCCATCACCGGGTCGACGGACAGGAAACGCCCGTTGGCCGGGTCGTACTCGCGGGCGCCGAGGTGGGTCAAGCCGGTGGTATCCTGCGTTCCACCAACGAATCCCTTGTCGTCGGGCCATGTTCCGGAGCCACCGCGAACACCGCCGAACGGATCGTGGTAGCGGCGGGCCGGTGGCTCGGTGTCCTTGCCGTGAGCCTCCTTGGGAGTGCCCTGGTGGTCATCGGTCAGCAGCGTCAGGCCACCCCACGACGTCCGCAACGCGACAGTTTCTCCGCCGTGGGCGTAGTAGCGCTTGCCACGGACGACGTCGAGGTCCTTGTCCAGCACGAGTTCGGTGCCACCGAGGTAGAGCACGGTGGACTTCGGCTCGCGCTTGAGCAGCCGGGAGCCGTCGGCGCCGTAGACGTACTCGGAGGTCTGCCCGTTGGCGTGGGTCACCTTCGCCAGGCGGCCCTCGGAGTTCCAGTCGAGCTTCTGCGTGTCGCCGGCGACCTTGCGGGTGGTCGTCTCGCCGTTGGCGTTGTAGCCGAACTCATCCCGCGACTCGCCGGCCGGCCCCTTCTGCGTGACGGCGCGAAGAGACTGCGGTTGTGGCTCGCCGAGCTTCGGGTACTCGTAGGTCCGAGTCGTGTCGCCCTGCGCGGTGTGCTTGGTCTCGGTCTTGCGGTTGCCGAGCTTGTCGTAGCCGAAGTCCACCCAGTACGGCGCCGGACCGCCCAATGTGGACACTGCGGGATCCGGAGCGCAGTCCGTTGTGGACGGTGTGAACGCCTTCGTCAAGCGCCGCAGGTGGTCGTAGCGGAAGCACTGCGTGTCGGTCGCGCGCTGCTCGCCCTTGTCGGTGAGCCTGGTGACGTTGCCTGCGGGATCGTAGGAGTACGTGCGCTCGTAGACCCGCCAGAGGTCACCGGACAGGCGGTTGCCCATCTCGGTCTCCAGGCGCCGCGTGCCCTCCTCGTAGAAGTTGATCCGCTCGACGAGCTTGTCGCCCTCACCGATGAACACCTTCAGCGTTTCGCCGTACTTGGTGTACAGGTGTTCCTGCCCGTAGATCGACAGGCCGGCGGTCTTGGTGAGTTGCCCTAGCTCGTTGTGCTCGTACTTGACCTCCTCCTCGGCGAGCCCACCGGCGGCGGGCAGAGTGCTCGACAGCGCGAGCCCGGTGTTCGGGGTGTACTTCGTCCCGAACGTGTAGGTCCCCGCGAGCTTGCCTTCCGCTTGCGGTACAACGACCTGGCGTGCCTCGGGGCGGTTCTGCGCGTCGTAGGCTGTGACGCTCTCGGTGTACGCGTGGCCGTTGACGAAACGCGTGGAGCTGGTCGGCAAGCCCTTCTTCAGAGTGTCGTAGGTCCACTCCGTGAGCTTGGTCTTCCCTTCGAACACAGCCGTTTTGCGGCGCAGGTCGTCGTATTCGTACGTCAGTGTCTGACTGCGCGCGTCGGTCGTCGTCTTGACCTGGTCGAGCGCGTCATAGGTGTAGGTCGTGGCACCCTTGTCGCGGTCGATGTCCTTGCGCTTGCGACCGAGCTCGTCGTACTCATAGCGCCACTGGCCGCCTGCCGGATCGGTGATGACCTCAAGCCGACCGAAGCGGTCGTAGCCGTACTTCGTCACATCCGCCGGACCGGTGGGCGTTTTCCCTTGGTACTGCTGCCTTTCCGTCGCCTGCCCCTGGGCGTTGGTGACGACCGTCATCGGGGTGTCACCGGCGGGCGGCGTGATGTGAGTGCGGTCGCCGCCGTACGCGGTGGTCGTTGCCCACTGCTCCACGCCGAGCTTGCGGTAGGCGGCCTTCGTCGGCCGGGCCATCTCGTCGTACTGGGTGACCGTCTGGTTCGGCAGGTTGTTGTCAAGGACGCCGAGCAGCTCGGGCTTCGGATTCTCCTCGTTGTAGTAAGCAGCGTTCGCCTTCGCCACAAGTCCGCGGTCGTCGTAGATGCTGTCCGTGATCAGACGCCCACCGCGCACGGTCGGAGTTTGGTTCTGCCGCAGGCGCATCAGGCCGTCGTAGAGCGCGTACGACGTCGCGTAGGAGTTGTCCTCGCGAAGCACCTTCGTTGCCACGACGACGGGCTTGTCCGTCGCGTAGGTGTAGACGAACTCGCGTGAAGCCGTCTGCTTCGCCTTGGACCTGCCCGGCGCCCACACGCGCGCGGTGCGCCCCAAGGGGTCGTAGTCGATGTCCACGCGTTCACCGTTCGGGCCGACCTCAGTCACCGGCTGCGCCCACGCGGGCTCAACGGTGTTCACGGAGACATGTCCGCGCGGGTTCGTCGTAGTCACGGTTCGCGCGGAGAAGCCCGTCGCGGGGACGAAGGCCGTCGTCGTCTTGGCGTTCGCGGCGTCGACTGCTTCAACTGCGCGTCCGTAGGAGTCGTACGTGGTCCGGGCGACGTCCTGGTAGCCGTCCTTGGTCCACCGCTGTGCGGTCGTCACCTCACCACGCGTCGGCGGTGTACCGAACTCCTTGTTGTCGTACAAGGAACGTACGTCCGTGATTACGTCAGCGGTCGTGCCCTCCCCCTTAGAACAGGCGAGCGCGAGCGTGCGCACCTGCGACGCGTAGTTGAGCATCCACGCGCCCTCGTTGCGCGCGTGGGTCGTGCGCGTGCACTTCTCGTCTCCGACAACGTCAACGTCTCCGGCGTCGTCGACCTTGGTCGCGATGCCCTGCTGGTTGAACTCCGTGGAGACCTGCGTCCTGCGGTACTTCCCGTTCTCCAGCAACGTCCTGCCGCGCACGGACTCAGTGCCGAGCAGGAACGCCTGCTTGTCACCGTTGGTCGCGGTCGGCCCTTGCACCTTGGGGTCGTTGATCGATCCGGAGACAATCTTGCCCTTGTCGTACTGCACGGTTTCGCGGACGAAGCCCTGGAGCCGCTCGTGGTCCCGCAGCTTGCCGCCGTCGGCATCGGGCACCGAGGCTTCGCGCTTACCGCCCCCAGGAAGCGGATCGCCGTCCATACCGCGCATGTAGCGCGTGTCCGTCAGCGACAGGGTCTTCCCCGGCTCACCGGTCCACGTACGCACCCACCGGTAGCCGCGCCAAGACGAGTAGGTCCGGTGCCGCATCTCGGCGAACTCGTTCTCGTCGAAGTGCCACGCCGCGCCCTCGTGGTACTCGTAGTGCATCTTCTTCAGCGCGGAGGCACCGGTGCGATCGCCCTCCACCACGACGCGCACGACGTACTTGTGGAACCAGTCGAGGATTGGCTCCGGCGCGTGCTCCGGTGTCCAGTACATCGGATAGCACCGCATGGTGTTGTACTCGGCGTTCGGCGGCATCTTGCCGTCACGGCGGCACTCCGGCTCTGTGTAGCCGATCTCGGTGTAGCCACCGGCCTCGTTGATGATGCGCCGCAGTCGAGGGCGCTCGATGGGCGCGAGCCCTTCCTTGGCGTCGACGCGGTTGGGCATCGCGACGCCGTGGAACACCAACTCCGGCACGGAAGCGCTCCCGCCGACGTGACCGGTGCGGGTGATGCCCGCGAGCCAGAGCGCGGGGTCCAGCCCGTCCGTCGTCGTCGGGAAGAACTGGCGCAGCGTCCAGGAATCGACCGCGTGCCACTTCAGCGGATCGCCGGTGTTGTCCCTGCGGATCTCCGTGACGACCTTCGTCAAGCGCTTGCGGCTGAAGAAGGACGGGGCGAGCCGGTTGGTGCACTGCTCCCCCGCCGCGCACAGGCGGTCGAAGGGCACGTCGGGCCAGGACTTCGCCGTGTCCTTGTTGAGCTGTCCCGGCTCGCAACGCATCTCGCCGTTCGGCAGGCACCGCTCCGCGTGCTCGAAGCGCACCTGGTTGGGCGCGGCTCCGTACACGGCCTCGGAGCGCAGCCCGTACTCGATGCGGGCCAGGACGCCACCACGCGTGTAGGCGGTCGCATCGCCGGGTTTGGCGTTGCGGCCGTAGTGGTTGTCCTCCGGCTCGTAGTAGTACGTCGTCACGTTCCCCTTGGGATCGACGACGTGGTCGAGGTTCCACCGCCACGCCTGGTTGCACCACGAGTCGGCGAACGCGGCCTTGTTGCACGGCTCATTCGCGTTGTTGCCGTAGACCGGTACCGACCACGTCGAGCGCGTCTCGGGTTTGCCCTCGGTCCAGCCCGGGAGCCGGTTCATTCCGAGGAAGTACTGCGTGCCGTCGGTGGTGGTGACCTTCCAGTGCTCGCCGTTGTCGTCCCCGTTGACTCCGCCGAAGATCTTCTCCACGCGCGAGCCGTCGTCGCGCTTCGGCCGCCACACGGTGTCGGAGATCTTGACCAGCTCGGAGGTGGTGCCGCCGAGGCTCAGCGTCGCGTTGTCGGTCGCCCAGCACAGGTCGCCGGTCTTGGTCTGCCCCTGGTTGCCGCCGAGGTCCTGCGCGCAGCCCTTGTAGCGCCGCTCGATGGAGCCGCCAGCGGACATCTCCCAGCCGTCACCGATCACCGACGCCTGGTTGTTCGTCGAGCTGGTGCGGCCGTCGACGCTGCCGGAGGAGTACCCGAGCGAGACTGCTGGTCCCTTCCCTCCCGGAGCCGGTGGCAGGCGGAACGGGTAGGAATAGCTGAAGTCACCGGAGGAACCGCCTGCGGACCAGCTGCCCGCCGGGGACAGCGGCGTGGCCTCGTAGGTCCCGCCCGAGCCGGAGCCCGCTGCCGCCGCAGCCAGGACGACGCCCGCTCCAGCTGCGGAGGGCACCTCCGTGGTGATCGTGCGCTTGGTCGCGTTGTTGTCCGTGCGCAGCGGGGTTCCCACGCGGCACTCGGCCTTCTCGGGCGTGGTCAGCGCGCAGTCGGGCAGCTTCTGGAAGCTCAGCCTCGTGCCGTACGCGCCGCCGAGCGCGTTCTCGAAGGCCTTGTAGTCCAATCGAACCGAGAGTGGACCGTCCACTCCGGACACTCGAACGAGAGTTCCCGCGACTCCAGCGGCTGCGGCCTTCTTCTGGTCGAAGGTCTCGACCTGGACCTTGCCCCCGTTCTGCTGGCGCGCCCGAGCCGCTTCCGGCCGCCCCACGGAGACCGGAGTGCGCGCCGCCTGGCGGAGCTGAGCACCGGGTGCCTGGGGCTGAGCCCCGAGGTCGACCTCCGCCTTCGCGGCGGCGGGCCACGCGGATGCTACGGCCTTGCGGTCGAGCAGCGGCTGGAGTTCGTTGCTCGGCAAGGGTGGTACGGGCACCGGAGTGCCGGGGACGTTGCGCTCCTTCTGCAACTCCACCGTGCGGTTGGGTGCGCTGAGCGCCTGGGGTGTGAGGGCGACGCCGGACACCACGATCGAGGCCGTGACGGCTAACGCGAACGTGCGAAGGCCGCGCCTGAGACTGCTGTTCACAGGATTTCCTTTGCGCGAAAGGCTAAGTGGACTTGACGCGGATCTCGTACCGGAGGATCTCCGAGAAGTTCTTGGCCCGGTCGACCGATCGGATGATCAGGAAGTGGGTCCCCGCCTTGGTCGGCGTCCAGGTCACGGTGGCCTCACCACCGAGATGAACGGCATCGATGACCTGTGTCGGCTCGTCGTTCTCCCACTCGGAGAACGTGTAGCGGTACTGGCGGACGTCGTTGCTGCCGTTGGGTTTCAGCGTGAACAGGCCCTGCTTGCCGACGCCTGGCGACTGCACGCCTTCGGGGTACTCCTTCGAAACGGCCGACGGCAGGCCCGGTGGCACGGTGTCGATCTCGAACTCGCAGAACTTGGACCAGCGGCTGGTGGAGTAATCGCCGGACCAGACGTGCCACGCGTAGACGCCGTGCCCCGGGATCACTCCGTCTCGGACTTGGACCTCCGCGAACAGGCCGGACGGAACGTCGGCGACGTGGTGTTCGTTGCCGTCCCACGTGTGCTTGTCCGCAGTTCCTTGCAGCACACGGAAACCGGCGTCCATCAGGCCACCGTCCGGATCGGACAACCGCGCCCGCAGCCTCGGTGTCTTGGTGAAGACCACGGGTCGCTCCGGCCCGGTGGCGCAGGGGATCAAACCGCCTTCCATGCTCAGTTCAGCGGGCTCGTCCGGTGGGGAGTTGTAGCGCACCACCAAGGCGGGATTCACCTCGTAGCGGCGCCATTCGGTGTCGACGCCCTCGTTGCGGGCGCGGAGCCCGATGGTCACGTGCTGCCAGTTCTCGGCGGCGGCCTGCTGCACCGCGCGCGTGACGTCGAACTCGGAGCCGCCGTGCGACGGGCAGTACCGGGCGTTGTTCGAGACGGCCACGTTGTCGACCTGGTAGTGCCACGCGGGCTGCTGGAGCCAGGTCGTGTCGGGGCCGATGGGGCCGGTCAGCCATGCCTCGGTCGGGCCGCCGGAGCAACTGTGCGAGTGGATCACCCGAGTGCGCAGCGTCGCGGAGAAGATCTGCTTGCCGCGCATGGCGGAGGCGTCCATCTCGACGAAGGAGCGGGAGTTGAACGTCTTGCCGCGCTCCTGCGCGTAGCCCGCTTTCAGCTCGTTGAGGTCGCCGTCGGTGCGGTCGTAGTTCCGGGCGTCAGGCCAGGCCGACTGCACGACGGCGTGGTGGTTCTTCCCGCCGTGCCAAGAGAATTCCGGATCGAGGAACACCGGGTACTTCGTCGCGGCGTCACCGAGGAAGCCCTGGTCCGGACTGATCGCGATATCGCTCGCGGACAGCTCGACGCCCATCACGGCACTCCGCCCGCCCTCGCCGGGGCCGGTGACTCCACCAGCCGTGCCGGAGGAGTCCCACATCCGCGTCGCGTCGCCGGAGAACACCACGGAGCCTGTGCGGTCCACCGCTTCGAGGCCGCCGATCGTCCGCGACCGCGCGGCGCTCGACTGGCGCACGGTGACGTCCTTCGTGTGCTGGCCGAACGCGATCTTGCGCAGTTCCGGGTTGTTCGCCGCCTGCGCGGACTTGACGACCAAGACCTGGCGGAAGCCTTCGACCTCGGCGCGCACGACGAGGTCCACGCCGGGCAGGACTTCGCGGTAGGCCGCCTGCGAGCCGTCGAGCACCGGCGCCGGGAGCTCAGTGCGCCAGCTCAGTCCCACCTCGCGCGAATCACGTCCGAGGACCACGAGCGGAGCACGGTTTCCTGCTCCCCCAGCGGAAAACCGGAGGTCGACCGGTGCCGCTGCTGGCGCGATCGTGCCGTCCGAGCGCTTGACCAGCTTCAAGTCCACTGGCACCCAGCCCGAGCCGCGACGGACACGAACCGGTTGAAGGTGCTCGGTCCACGTGTGGCTGCCGTCTGGATTCGCGACGACCTCGGTGGTTTCCGTGGTCATGGACCCGGTGTTCGCCTGCGCCGCCGGAGCTACCAACGCCCCGGCTAACAGCGCGACGAGCACGCCTAATACGGGCGTGCGAGCACGCCACATCCCCCTGCAATGCACCTTTCCCCCTGATTGAAAGGCATGCGGACCCCCATCCACACGCCAGCGCCAAAGCCCGATGAGTTACGCGGGCAGCACCCGGATGCCGTACTGCCTGGTGGGCGAGATGTTCCCCGCGCGGTCACGGGAGCGCACCGAGAGGTAGTAGCCGCCTTCGCGCGGTGGTACCCACGTCACCGATGCCGGTCCACCGAGCCCGGTCGCGGGCGCTGAGGTCCATGGGCCGGAGCTGTCCCCGAAGGTGTACTCGTAGTAGGGCACATCGGTGCTTCCGTTGGCATGGAAGGTGAAAGTGCCTGGCTTCCCTGGTCCGGGCCTCACGGTCGCCTCTGGGTAGTCCGGTGAGGACACCTCGGGGGCGACCGGCGGGACGCTGTCGACCTCGAACTCACAGAACTTCGACCAAGCACGCCCGGCGGAGTTCTCCGCCCACATGTGCCAGGTGTAGACCTGACCGTCCTCGATCAGGCCAGCGGCGACAGTGACCTGGGCGAAGGAACCGGACGGCGTGTCGGTCACGCGCTGCTCGTTGCCGTCCCACGTGTGCGCGGCGGCAGTCCCCTTGAGCACGCGGAACCCGACGTCGAGGAAGCCGCCGTCACCGGCTGAAACGCGCGCGCTGAGCTGCGGAGCCCTGGTGAACACGAAAGGCCGCGCCGGTCCCACGGCGCACGGGATCAGACCACCTTCGATGCCCAGCTCAACGGGCTCGGCCGGTGGCGTCGCCGCGACCGCAGGCAGCGCTGGAAACAGCAGAAATGCTGTCAGCGCAAGTGAAAACGGCACGGCGAATCGCCGCACACCGCTGGAACGCACAACTTCCCCCTTGGACAGTTGCGGCAGCGAGCCCCCCATAGCGCGCAAACCGTCACGAAAGCCGACACAGCTTCACCGCGGGCACACCCCTGACGCAATCGGCCGTTCGGAGGACCATGGCCCTTGACAGCCTGGCGAGGGTTTGTAACCTCGCTCACACGCGGCGGCAATGGTCTGACAATGGACTATTTGCGAGGGCTGGAGGCGGTCGGTGAGCAGGGACGCGCACTACGACGACGTCGGGCAGGGCTATCTGGAGAAGCGGCAGCTGCGCACGGGGCGGGCCGGGTGGGTGCTGCTGGCCGGGCTCGGCGTGTCCTACGTGATCTCCGGGGACTTCTCGGGGTGGAACAACGGGCTGGCGCAGGGCGGGTGGGGCGGCCTGCTGCTGGCGACGGCGTGCATGGCGCTGATGTACACCTGCATGGTCTTCGGCCTCGCGGAGATGGCATCGGCGATGCCGGTCGCGGGCGCGGGCTACGGCTTCGCGCGGCGAGCGCTCGGGCCGCTGGGCGGATTCGCGACGGGCACGGCGATCCTGATCGAGTACACGATCGCGCCGGCCGCGATCGTGGTGTTCATCGGCGGGTACGTGGAGTCGTTGGGGCTGTTCGGGCTCACGAACTCCTGGCCGGTGTACCTGGTCTGCTACGCGATCTTCGTGGGCGTGCACCTCTACGGCGTCGGCGAGGCGCTGAAGCTGATGTTCGTGATCACCGGGGTCGCCGTGGTCGGCCTGCTGGTCTTCGTGATCGGCATGCTGCCCGCGGTCGAGTGGGGCAAGCTCTTCGACATCCCGCCGACGGACGCGGTGGGAGCCAGCACGTTCCTGCCGTTCGGCATAGCGGGCGTACTCGCGGCCTTCGTCTACGGGATCTGGTTCTTCCTTGCGGTGGAAGGGGTTCCGCTCGCGGCGGAGGAGGCCCGCGACCCGGCGAAGGACATGCCGAAGGGCATCGTGGCGGCGATGCTGGTGCTGCTGGTGTTCGCGGCGCTCATCCTCGTCGTCGCCCCCGGCGGTGCGGGCAGCAAGACGCTGATGACCTCCGACAACCCGTTGGTGCACGCGCTGCGCACGGCTTACGGCGGCAACTCGGTGCTGGCGAGCGTGGTCAACTACATCGGCCTCGCCGGGCTCGTCGCGAGCTTCTTCTCGATCATCTACGGGTACTCGCGGCAGCTGTTCGCGTTGTCCCGCGCGGGATATCTGCCGCGCGCGCTGTCGCTGACCGGGCGCAGGAAGACCCCGTACCTCGCGTTGATCATCCCGGCGACGATCGGGTTCGCGCTCGCGGCGATCACCCAGAACGGCGCGAAGCTGATCAACATCGCGGTGTTCGGGGCGGCCGTCTCCTACGTGCTGCTGATGGTCTCGCACATCGTGCTGCGCGTGCGCGAGCCGAACCTGCCCCGGCCCTACCGCACGCCCGGCGGCGTCGTGACGACCGGGATCGCGCTCGTGCTCGCTTGCGCGGCCGTGGTGGCCACGTTCCTGGTCGACATCGCCGCCGCCGGGATCACGGCGGGGATTCTCGTTGCGGCGCTTGCCTATTTCTGGTTCTACAGCCGCCACCGCCTCGTCGCGCAAGCGCCGGAGGAGGAGTTCGAGGCGATCCGCCGCGCCGAGGCCGACCTGGAATGAACATCGACCACGCGGTGTTCCGGCCGGTCCGCAGCGGCAACGCCTTCGAGGAGGCCGTCGAGCGCATTCTCCAGGCGATCAAGCTCGGCATCGTGCCGACGGGCGAGCGCCTGCCCCCGGAGCGCGAGCTGGCGACGCGGCTGGGCGTCAGCAGGATGACGCTGCGCGAAGCGATCCGAGCGTTGCAGCAGGCGGGTTACGTGGAGTCGCGGCGCGGGCGCTTCGGCGGCACTTTCGTCGCCTATCGCTCCAGCTCCGCGCCGCACGACCCGGACGCGCTGGCCAAGGTCGTCGCGAGCATGCCGACCGACCTCGACGACGTGCTGACCTATCGCGACGTGCTGGAGGTCGGCGCGGCGCGCGCGGCGGCGGCCCGCGCGCTGACCGCGCGGGAGCGGGACCACCTCGTCACCATCCAGGCCGAGGTGGAGAACTCCGACGAAGGCACCTACCGGCAGCTCGACTCGCGGCTGCACCTGGCGATCGCCGAGATCACCGGCTCGACGTCGCTGGCGTCCGCGGTGGCGGACAACCGGATGCGCGTCAACGAGCTGCTGGACGCGATTCCCTTGCTGCAGCACAACATCGAGCACTCGCACGCACAGCACCGCGGCATCGTGCAGGCCATCCTCGCGGGCAACGCGGAGCGGGCGGGCGTGGCCATGGCCGAGCACCTGGAAGGCACCGCCGCGCTCTTGCGCGGCTTCCTGTCCTGAAATAAGGTCCATTTTCAGACCATTGGGAGGCAGTCCGTGTCCCACGCTCCGTTGTCCGTCGAGCAGCTGCGAGAGCTGGTCGAGCGCGGTGAGATCGACACCGTCGTGCTCGCGATGACCGACATGCAGGGCCGGTTGCAGGGCAAGCGCCTGGACGCGCGGCACTTCCTGGAGGACGTGCTGCCGCACCACGCCGAGGCGTGCAACTACCTGCTCGCCGTCGACGTCGAGATGTCCACAGTGGACGGTTACGCGATGTCCTCGTGGGAGACCGGCTACGGCGACTTCACGATGGACCCCGATCTGACCACGCTGCGCAGGACGCCGTGGCAGCCGGGGACCGCGCTGCTGTTCTCCGACGTCCTGTGGGAGGACGGCAGCCCGGTCGCGGCCTCGCCGAGGCAGATCCTGCGCGCGCAGCTGGAGCGGCTCGCCGAGCGCGGGCTGACCGCGATGGTCGGCACGGAGCTGGAGTTCATCGTCTTCCGCGACACCTTCGAGCAGGCGTGGGACAAGGGCTACGACGGGCTCGTCCCTGCCAACCAGTACAACGTGGACTACTCGCTGCTGGGCACCGCGCGGGTGGAACCGCTGCTGCGCGCCATCCGCAACGGCATGGCGGGCGCGGGCTTGAAGGTGGAGTCGGCCAAGGGCGAGTGCAACCTGGGCCAGCACGAGATCGTCTTCCGCTACGCCGACGCGTTGACCACGTGCGACAACCACGCGCTGTACAAGAACGGCGCCAAGGAGATCGCGGCGCAGCAGGACATGAGCCTGACCTTCATGGCCAAGTACGACCAGCGCGAGGGCAACTCCTGCCACATCCACATCAGCCTGCGCGGCACCGACGGCGAGCTGGTCTTCGCCGGTGACCGCCCGCACGGGATGTCGGAGATGGCCGAGCACTTCCTCGCGGGCCAGCTCGCCGCACTGCGCGAACTCACGCTGCTGTTCGCGCCGAACATCAACTCCTACAAGCGTTTCGTGCCAGGCAGCTTCGCGCCGACCGCCGTCGCGTGGGGCCGGGACAACCGCACATGCGCGCTGCGGCTGGTCGGCAAGGGCGCCGGGCTGCGCGTGGAGAACCGCGTGCCCGGCGGCGACGTGAACCCCTACCTCGCGGTCGCCGGGCTGATCGCGGCGGGGCTCGACGGGATCGACAAGAAGCTCCCGCTGCCGGAGGAGCTCACCGGCAACGCCTACGCCAGCGATGCCGAGCGGGTGCCGACGACGCTGCGCGAGGCCTCGGAGTTGTTCGCTGCCAGCGAGATCGCGCGCTCCGCGTTCGGCGACAACGTGGTCGAGCACTACGTCAACGCTGCCCGCGTGGAGCAGGCCGCCTTCGACGCCGCCGTGACCGACTGGGAGCGGGTGCGTGGTTTCGAACGCCTCTGACATCTCTGAGTCCCCCGTTATCGGCATCAGCACGTACCTGGAGGAAACGAGCTGGGGCGACTGGAGCCGCCGCGCGGCGCTGCTGCCGGAGAACTACCTCAGCGCGGTGACCAAGGCCGGTGCGATTCCGGTGCTGCTGCCGCCGATGGATGTCGACCCGGCGCCCGTGCTGCGCAGGCTCGACGGGCTCCTGCTCGCCGGAGGCGCCGACCTGACACCGGAAAGCTATGGCGCGCAAGCACATCCGAAGACCATCGGCGTCCGGCCCGAACGGGACCGTTGGGAGCACCGGCTTCTGCGGGCCGCGTTGGCAGCCGACATGCCCGTGCTCGCGGTGTGCCGAGGTGCCCAGCTGCTCAACGTCGCGTGCGGCGGGACCTTGCACCAGCACCTGCCGGACGTGGTCAACAACGACACGCACAGGATCTCGCCGGGCGTGTTCGGTCCGGTGTCGGTGCGGCTCGACGAGCAACAGCTGCCGGGCAGTGTGCTTGGCGCGCAAGTGACAGTTCGCTGCTACCACCACCAGGCGCTGGACGCGGTCGGTGAGGGGCTCGTGGTGACCGGCTGGGCCGAGGACGGCACGGTGGAGGCCGTCGTGCTGCCGGGGCGCGAGTTCGTGGTGGGCGTGCAGTGGCACCCCGAGGAAACCCTTGACGACGTGCGGCTGTTCGCCGCGTTCACTGAGGCTGCCAGGAGGCCGTCATGAAGGTCATCAACCCGGCCACCGAGCAGGTGGTGGCCGAGGTCGAACTGCTGGGCGAGGCCGAGACCGATGCCGCGATCGAGCGCGCGGTCAAGGCAGGCCCGGCGTGGCGCGCCGTGGCTCCGGCAGATCGCGCACGGCTGCTGGCGCGCTTCGCCGAGGCCGTCGACGCCGACCTGGAGCACTTGGCGCGGCTGGAGGTCGCCAACTCCGGGCACACCCTGGGCAACGCGCGGTGGGAGGCGGGCAACGTCCGCGACGTGCTGCGCTACTTCTCCGGCGCGCCCGAGCGGTTGTTCGGCAGGCAGATCCCGGTCGCGGGCGGGCTCGACGTGACCTTCCGCGAGCCGCTGGGCGTGGTCGGGATCATCGTGCCGTGGAACTTCCCGATGCCGATCGCCTCGTGGGGTTTCGCGCCCGCGCTCGCGGCGGGCAACACGGTGGTGCTCAAGCCCGCCGAGCTGACCCCGCTGACCGCGATCCGGCTCGCCGAACTGGCTCGTTCCGCCGGGATTCCCGAGGACGTCTTCCAGGTGCTGCCGGGCCGTGGTTCCGTTGTCGGACAGCGCTTCGTCACGCATCCCGATGTGCGCAAGGTGGTGTTCACCGGCTCGACCACGGTCGGCAAGCAGGTCATGGCGGGCTGTGCGGACCAGGTGAAGCGGGTGACCCTGGAGCTGGGCGGGAAGAGCGCCAACATCGTCTTCGCCGACTCCGACCTGGAGAAGGCCGCCGCGACCGCTCCGTACGGCGTCTTCGACAACGCGGGCCAGGACTGCTGCGCGCGCTCGCGCGTCCTGGTGCAGCGCAGCGTCTACGACCGCTTCCTTGAGCTGCTCGAACCCGCTGTGCAGGGCGTCCGCGTCCTTGATCCGTCCACTGAGGACAGTGAGATGGGTCCGCTGATCTCCTCGACGCAGCGCGACCGCGTGGCGTCCTACGTGGACTCCGATCGGGTCGCGTTCCGGGGCTCGTGCCCCACCGGTCCGGGTTTCTGGTTCCCGCCGACGGTTCTGCTGCCCTTGGACGAGCGCGACCGCGCGTGGCGCGAGGAGGTCTTCGGCCCCGTCGTGTCCGTGCTGCCGTTCGAGGACGAGGCCGATGCCGTGCGGTTGGCCAATGACACCGAGTACGGCCTGTCCGGCTCGATCTGGACCCGCGACGTCGGCCGGGCGCTGCGCGTCTCCCGTGCCGTCGAGGCGGGCAACCTGTCGGTGAACTCCCACTCCTCGGTGCGCTTCTCCACGCCCTTCGGCGGTTTCAAGCAGTCCGGCCTCGGCCGGGAGCTGGGCCCCGACGCGCTGGACGGGTTCACCGAGGTCAAGAACGTCTTTGTGGCAACGGAGGAATGAGGGTCATGCAACGTCTCCAGGACAGGGTCGCCGTGATCACCGGCGGGGCCAGCGGTATCGGGCTCGCCACCGCGCGGCGCTTCGCCGAGGAGGGCGCGAGGGTCGTCATCGTGGACCTCGACTCGTCCGCGGGCGAGGCCGCCGCGAAGGAGGTCAACGGCGACTTCCAGTACGCCGACGTGGCCAACGAGGAGGACGTGCGGCGGTTGTACGCGGCCGTGCACGGTATGCACGGGCGCATCGACATCGCGTTCAACAACGCGGGCATCTCCCCGCCCGAGGACGACTCGATCCTCACCACCGGCATCGAGGCGTGGCAGCGGGTCCAGCAGATCAACCTCACCTCCGTGTACCTGTGCTGCAAGTACGTGCTGCCGTACATGCAGGAGGCCGGGAAGGGCTCCATCATCAACACCGCGTCGTTCGTGGCCGTGATGGGCGCCGCGACCTCGCAGATCTCCTACACCGCGTCCAAGGGCGGTGTCCTCGCGATGAGCCGCGAGCTCGGCGTGCAGTTCGCCCGCGAGGGCATCCGCGTCAACGCCCTGTGCCCCGGCCCGGTGAACACCCCGCTGCTGCGCGAGCTGTTCGCCAAGGACCCCGAGCGCGCCGCCCGCCGCCTCGTCCACGTCCCGCTCGGCCGCTTCGCCGAACCCACCGAGATCGCCGCCGCCGTGGCCTTCCTCGCCAGCGACGACTCGTCCTTCATCACCGCCTCCCAGTTCCTCGTGGACGGCGGCATCTCCGGCGCCTACGTCACCCCCCTCTAGGTTTGCCGACCCAATGTGGCTTTGGTTACGCCAGACGTAACCAAAGCCACATTGGGTACTTCAGTCCACGCTGAGCGGATCGAGGGGTTCTGGTGGGGATCAGCGGCAGGCGCGGCTGGACACCAGCTGGCAGTGGTCACACCGGAAGTCGAACTCATCGTGCAGGCGTTTGGCCAACCGCCAACCGCGATGGCAGAACGGGCACGTGAGTCGTTCCTCCCTGTGAGGCCTCCGCCCGGAGTACCGGAACAGGTAGTAGTAGGTCGGGCGGCCGGTGGACTCGACGATCTGGGCGCAGATCTCACGACCGCGTTGGGTCAGGCTGCTGTGCGGGCCGCTCATCTCGGCCAGGCTGGGGTGTTCCAGGGTCGAGCAGTTCATCTGCAGCGTGTCGCACGCCTGGTAGTCGGACTGCCAGGACAGGACGCGGTTGTAGCCGGAGTGATCCGTCGGGGGAATCCGGTACAGCGGGATCGGCCCGAAGCAGTCCAAGCACCGCAGTGGCGACTCCAGGTTCGTGAACGTGGTCCACAACAGATACCCGCTGGGTGCTTGGCAGTCGCACGGCTGCGCACCTCCGGGGTCCAAGCCCAGAACCTCTACCAGCGGTGTGTCCAACCCCGCCGGAGTGAGACCGTCCAGGTCGCGACGGACCCACTGGTTGTGCAGCCGCGGATCGAGGCTCACCGGTTCGGGCACCATCACCACGACGCGGTACTCCGTGCCGGTGTCGAAGATCGGCCACTCCAGGCCGAGGATCTGGCCGTTCTGCCGCAGTGCGCCCAGCAGCCCGTTGACCGCGTCGGCCCTGGCGTCCTCATCGGCGACCGCTGGCACACCAGTCTTCGCGAAGGTCAGCTGCACGACGTGGACCACGCCGGGATCATCGCACCACTCCCGCCCGCCGACGACGGATTTCCACTGTCCCCGTACCCCACCCCTCGCCCCCCCCGCTCCGTTTCGTACTCATAGCAGCCCCTGGGAACGCTCTTTCTCCCGCTAGGAGTACGAAACGGGTGCTGTTGGGTGTGCTGGTGGGCTTGCGCCGGGTTTGCGGATTTGTGTGCGCGCGGAGGTCTGGGGTGGGTGGGTTAGCGGGAGCAGAAGGCGGCGTCGAAGGCTGCGGTGAGGTGCCGGGCGCGCTCGGCGGTGTTGGAGTTGGTGGTGATGAAGACGGTCACCGTGCGGTCTGGGCGGGGGCCGGAGGCGTGGGGGCGGGTGGCTGGGGAGTGGCCGGAGTAGGTGGTGACGCCGGGGACGTCGCCGCTGTGCGCCAGGACGGAGCCGCCGCAGCTGAGCGGGATGGAGCCGATGCCGAGGCCGTAGGAGAAGTCCTGGCCCTCGACGGGGCGCATGTCGGCGGTCATCGAGCGGACCAGGTGGCGCGGTAGGAGGCGGCCGGATTCCAAGCCTCGCCAGAAGCGCGCGAGATCGGCGGGGGTGGACACCAGCCCACCGCTGGCGCCGAGCTCGTAGCCGGGGAAGCTGGTGATGTCGACGACTCCGGCGGCGGGGTTGGCGGGGTGCACGCCGTAGTGCTGGGCGTGCCCTCCGCGCAGCGCGTACTCGGTCTTGGCGGGCCAGTAGGTCGCGGTCATGCCGAGCAGCCGAAGGACGCGCTCCTCGGTCACCGCGCGGAAGTCCTTGCCCGCCAAGCGGTTCACGATCATCCCGGCGAGGAGGTAGTTGGTGTTGGAGTACGCCCACCGCTGCCCCGGCTCGCCCGTGGGTGCGAGGGCCAGCGCGAGGTCGAGGTAGCCGACGGGCTGGTCGGGGAACGGCTTGGACCAGTCGAAGGCGCGGCTGTACTCGGGGATGCCGCTGGTGTGCTGGAGCAGCTGGCGAACGGTGATCCGGCGTCCGTCGATGGCCGCGCCCGCACCCCTGCCGCGCACCACGCCGGGCAGGTAGCGCTCCACCGGCGCGTCGAGGTCGACCCGCAGCTGGAGCAGTGTCACGGCGAGGAAGGGCTTGGTGACGCTGGCGATCCGGAACGTGTCGCGCGCGCCGGTCATCGGTCTGCCCGTGCCGATCTGGGCGGTGCCCGAGGTCAGCGTGCGCTCCCGGCCGTCGCCGTCGCGCACGTGCGCCAAGGCTCCAGGCACACCGTCCGCGGTGGTCAGCAGGTCCAGGTTGCGCTGGACCTCGGCCAGGCCCGGTGGAGCCGCGAGCGCGGGCGCCGTCGTGCCGAGCAGCAGGACCACCGCGAGAGCGGCTGCGAGCGTTCGACGCGCGTGCTTCATCTTCCGACCTCCGCGAGGGTGTGTGGTGTGAGAACCACTGTCCTTCGCCGGGGGCGGGAAGTCCCTGAGGTTGTCCGCCGAGATGGGGTGGGGTTTTCCTCAGGGCGTGGCGGCGTTCGGCGTCAGGCGAAGAGCCGCTGGATGAACGTGATCACCGCCTGCGCCGCGTCCCGCAGCCAGCCGAAGACGTTCTGCACGCCGTTGGCAGCGCCCTGCGGGTCGTTGAGCAGCAGGTAGAGGACCAGCGCGATGGCTGCGAGCGTGAGGATCTTCTTGACGTCCACCTCACACATTGTCCCCTACGCCGCTAACGGCGTCATCTCTCCCCCGGCAGAGATCGGCCACGGTCGCGGCCGGATCGGTGGGCGCCCGCGCCGAGGGCGCCGGAGCGTCCACAGTGGACACCGCCTGGGGACGACCAGCGGCTCAGCGCGGGTCGGAGTCGATCTTGTACTGGCCGCCGACCTTCGTGACGCGGATGACGCGCGGCTCGGTCCGCCCCTGGGCGAAGGTGACCTGGATCGACACCTTCCACGCCTTGTCGGCGTCCTGGCCCGCGCCCCTGGCCGTGTTGGAGTACATCCGCGGGTACTGCTTCCAGTGGGCGTCGAAGTCGGCACGGCTGCCGAAGCCCGCCTGCGCGCCCGCGGTCAGCATGTCCCACCGCGTCTGCAGGTCGGTGGAGCCGACGTAGAAGTCCACGACGAACTGCCCCGCCCCGCCGAGCTCGACGGGGCTGTCGGGCGGGGTGGTCGCCCCGGGAATCGCCGGTTTGGAGGACAGCGCGGACGAGGACGAGCTGCCGCCGCCGGAAGCACCGCCGGTGTTGCCGGAGCCGGAGCTGCCGGAGCCGACCGAGGGCCGGTCGAGCAGGCGGTACACGCCGTAGCCGCCACCGCCGACGACGGCGATGAGCAGCAGCACGAGCAGGACCGGCGAGCGCTTGGCCTTGACGGGCTGCTGCTTCTGCCTGGTCGGCGCGCTGGCGGCGGGGCGCGAGGGGTAGCTGGCAGGGCGCGGTGGCGGAGCGTGGTGGCCGTGGTCGACCCTCTGCGTGCGCGCGGCGGCCGCGTGGGCGACGGGCACGGCGGGGGCGCGCCCGGCGGCGAGACCGGCCAGCGCGGTGCCGACCTGGGCCATGTTGGGGCGCTCGCGCGGGTCGGGGCGCAGCATGGACATCAGCAGTGCGGTCAGCGGCCCGGCCTGGCGCGGCGGGATGACCTCGCCCGCGGCCGCGGCGTGCAGCAGCGCGAGGGGGTTGTCGGAGCTGCCGAACGGCGGCTGGCCCTCGACGGCGTCGTAGAGGGTGGCGCCGAGGGAGAACACGTCGGAGTTCGGCCCGCCGGTGTCGTTGCCGCGCGCCACCTCGGGCGCGAAGTAGGCGGGGGTGCCCGCGAGCATGCCGGTCCTGGTCACCTGGACGTCGCCGACGGCGCGCGAGATGCCGAAGTCGGTGATCTTGGCGACCCCGCTGTCGGTGATCAGCACGTTGCCGGGCTTGATGTCGCGGTGGGTGATGCCGACGGTGTGCGCGGCGGAGAGCGCGGCGGCGATCTGGGCGCCGATGGCGGCGACCTCGCGCGGTGAGAGCGGGCCCCGGTCGCCGAGGATCTCGGCGAGGCTCTGCGACTTCAGGTACTCCATCACCAGGCACGGGTCGCCGTTGTGCTCGGCGACGTCGTAGAGGGTGATCGCGTTGGGGTGCTGCAACCTGGCGGCGATGCGGCCCTCGCGCATCGCCCTGCGGCGCGCGTTGTCGGTCTCCTCCGCGCTCAGCCCGGGCTGCACCAGCAGCTGCTTGACCGCGACCATGCGGTCGAGGCGCTCGTCCCTCGCCCGCCACACGACGCCCATCGCGCCCGAGCCGATCTTGGAGACCAGCCGGTAATGGCCGGCGATGAGGTGGCCCTCGTCGATACCGGCATCACTCCTCAACCGCGCCCGCCCCGGACTGTCCCAGGCGGCCGGTACACACTATCGAATGAGGGCAGACGGCCTGAAGGGCCCTGTCTGCCTGGGCAAACCCTCAGCGAACGCTGACAGCGCCACCCCCGTTCGGCCCAGCGCGCGACGAACGGGGGGTGGCTGGGCGGGCGCTACTTACCGGCGTCCATCCGCTCGGCGAGGCTGCGCGGGCGCATGTCGGTCCAGTTGGCCTCGACGTAGTCCAGGCACTCCTGGCGGCCGGTCTCGGCCAGCGCCACGGTCCACCCGGCGGGCACCTCGCTGAACGACGGCCACAGCGAGTGCTGTCCCTCGTCGTTGACCAGCACCAGGTAGCGGCCGTCCGGGTCCTCGAAGGGGTTGGTCATGACGCAGGTTCTCCTCTGATGAGCACGTTCGGGCACTACCACTCTGACCAATTCAGGCGTCGAAGTCGACAGTGACTTCGTCGGAGACCGCGAGGGTCTGGCAGGTCAGGACGAAGCCCGCGGCCACCTCGGAGCGCTCCAGCGCGAAGTTGCGCTTCATGGCCGCCTCACCGGTGACGACCTTCGCGCGACACGTGCCGCACACGCCGCCCTTACAAGCAAACGGCAGGTCAGGCCGCACGCGCTGTGCACCATCGAGGATGACCGTGCCCTTCGGCAGCGCCACCTCCGTGGAACGCCCGTCGAGCACCACGGTGACCTTGGCGCTCGGTCCGTCCACCACGGGCTCGTCGTGGCGGGTGACAACCGGTTCATCGACATAGAAGAGTTCCTGGTGCACGCGCCCTTCGGGCACTCCAAACGATGTCAGCAGCCGCTGAGCGTCAGTGACCATGCCGTAGGGGCCGCACAGCCACCAGTGGTCGACATCGGCCACATCAAGCAGTAGTGGCAGCAGCGCGCGCAGCTTCGCCTCATCAAGCCGCCCGGAGAACAGCTCCGCTTCACGTGCTTCGCGCGACAGCACGTGCACGAGTTCCAAACGCGTGCGGTAGCGGTCCTTAAGGTCCGCCAACTCGTCCGCGAACATCACCGTGCCGGACCGGCGATTGCCGTAGAGCACGGTCACACGCGACTTCGGGTGCGCGAGCACGGACGCGGCGATAGAGAGCACGGGCGTGATGCCGGAGCCCGCCGCAATCAGCACGTGGTGGCCGGGCACGTCCACGTCGGGGGTGAACGACCCCGTGGGCGGAAGCACTTCGATCTCGTCACCGGGCTTCACGTCGCGCACGAGCCACGTAGAGAACAGGCCGGACGGAACCTCGCGCACGCCGACTCTGGGCCGCGCGCCCGCCGGAGCGCAGATCGAGTACGAACGGCGCTCGTCGCGACCGTCGACGTCACGGCGAAGCGTGAGTGACTGGCCGGGGCGGAACGCGAAGACCTCCGTCAGCTCGTCGGGCACGTCGAAGGTGACCGCGACCGCGTCGTCGCACAGTCGCTCGACGTCGGCCACGCGCAGAGGGTGGAACACGGGGCGTGCCACGTCAGATCTCCTTGAAGTACTCGAACGGCTCGCGACAGGCACGGCAGCGGTGCAGCGCCTTGCACGCGGTCGCGCTGAACCGAGATAGCTCCTCGGTGTCGCGCGAGCCGCACTGCGGGCAACTAAGCCGACGCGCGGGCGGGTCAAGGCTCAGTGGCACTGGGCCGACCGATCGCGGGCCGACCCGCGCGGGCGGGGAGATACCGGCCTCGGCGAGCTTGCGGCGGCCCTCCTCGGTCATCCAGTCCGTGGTCCACGCCGGACTGAGCACCGTGCGCACCTCAGCGTCCTCGAAACCGTTGGTGCGCAGAGCGTTCACGAGGTCGTCCCGCATCTCCACCAGAGCCGGGCAACCCGAGTACGTCGGCGTGATCACCACGACCACGCGCCCGTTCTCCTCGCGAACGTCGCGCACCACACCGAGATCCACGAGGGACAGCATGGGCAGCTCGGGATCGGTGACGGTCCCGACGACGTCCTGTGCGGTCACCACGTCGCCTCCGGCAGAGCGCGCGCGAGGACCTGCATCTCCGCGAGCACCTCCGCGAGGGCGTCGGTGTGGCTGCCGTCGCGACCTCCGCCCTCCGCGGGGGAAACCGAAGGGCGGCTCAGCGTCGCGGCGGCGAAGACCTGGTCCAGCACACCGTCCACTTCGGACCGCAAGGAAGCCGGGTCGACCGCGACTCCGGCAAGGCGAAGCTCAACGGGATGTGCCACGAACAGCTCGTCCAGGTACGGCCACACACGGTCGAGCGCGGCAATCATCCTGCGGCGCGACTCCTCGGTTCCGTCGCCGAGGCGAACGGTCCAGCGCGCGGCGTGGTCGCGGTGGTAGGACAGCTCCTTGGCCCCCTTGGCCGCAACGGCCGCGATCACCGGGTCGGCGGAGGCGGAGAGCCGCGTGAACAACGCCAAACGCTGGCAGGAGAACAACAACAGCCGCGCGATGGTGTCCGCGAAGTCGCCGTTGGCCAGCTCGACCATCCGCACGTTGCGGAACGACGAAGCCGTGCGGAAGTACGCCAGAGCGTCCTCATCGGGCACGTGCGACGGCGCCTCCGAGGGCCGCGAACCCGCCTCACCAGCACGAGTCAGCAGCAACCGCGCCTGCCCGAGGAGGTCGAGCGCGATGTTGGCCAGCGCGACGTCCTCCTCCAGCTCGGGCGCGCGCGAGCACCACTCACTGGTCCGCTGTGCCAGCACGAGCGCGTCGTCGCCGAGCATCAGCGCGTACGCCGCGAGATCCGCTTTGTCCACAGTGGACGGAAGTGCCCTGTCCACAGTGGACAGCTCGTCGGCGAAGCCGGTGCCGTAGGCCCAGCGCGCGTCGTCGCCGTGCTCCTCGTTCAGCCCGTCGTAGGCGTTGTTCACGGCTGCCTCACATGTGCGGGACGTCGGAGGGGATGTCGTAGAACGTGGGGTGCCGGTAGACCTTGTCCCCGCTCGGCGCGAACATCGGGTCCTTCTCGTCCGGGCTGGACGCGGTGATCGCCTCGGCGGGCACCACCCAGATGCTCACGCCCTCGTTGCGGCGCGTGTAGAGGTCACGGGCGTTGGTCACCGCCATCTGCGCGTCGGCCGCGTGCAACGACCCGACGTGCACGTGGTTCAGTCCGCGCCTGCCGCGCACGAAGACCTCCCACAACGGCCAGGCTCCACGACTCATGCCGCAACCCCCTTCTTCTTCGCCGCGTGGGCGAGCGCCGCCTCGCGGACCCACGCGCCGTCCTCGTGCGCCCTGCGGCGGTGCTCGACGCGCTCGGCGTTGCAGGCACCGTCGCCGGAGATCACGCGCTTCAGCTCGGCCCAGTCCGGCTCGCCGAAGTCGTAGTGCTCGCGCTCGGCGTTCCACTTCAGCTCGGGGTCGGGAAGCGTGACGCCGAGCTTTTCCGCCTGCGGCACCGACATGTCCACGAACTTCTGCCGGAGTTCGTCGTTGGTGTGCCGCTTGATCCGCCACGCCATCGACCGCGCGGTGTTCGGCGAGTCCCCGTCCGGCGGGCCGAACATCATCAGCGAAGGCCACCACCAGCGGTTCACCGAGTCCTGCACCATCTCCCGCTGCGCCTTGCTGCCGCGCATCATGGTCATCAGCAGCTCGTAGCCCTGCCGCTGGTGGAAGGACTCCTCCTTGCACACGCGGATCATCGCCCGCGCATAGGGCCCGTACGACGTCCGGCACAGCGGGACCTGGTTGCAGATCGCGGCGCCGTCGACCAGCCAGCCGATCACGCCGACGTCGGCGAAGCTCGGCGTGGGGTAGTTGAAGATCGAGGAGTACTTCTGCTTGCCCTCGATGAGGTTTTCGGTCAGCTCGGAGCGGTCCACGCCCAGCGTCTCGGTCGCGGCGTAGAGGTAGAGCCCGTGCCCCGCCTCGTCCTGCACCTTCGCCAACAGGATCGCCTTGCGCCGCAAGGAAGGCGCGCGTGTGATCCAGGCGCCCTCGGGCTGCATGCCGATGATCTCGGAGTGCGCGTGCTGCGCGATCTGCCGGATCAGCGTCTTGCGGTAGCCCTCGGGCATCCAGTCGCGGGGCTCGATGCGCTGGTCCCGCTCGACCGTGCGCTCGAAGTGCTCAAGCAGCTCATCCATGGGTCTTCGCCACCAAGGTCAGGACGTCGTATTTGGCAACGGATTCACCGTTCTGGTTCGTCACGTCCGCGTCCCACCGCACCTCACCGTGCTCGGCGTCCGCGCGCGGCGTGATCTGCTTCGCGGTGAGCGTCACGGTCAGCTCGTCGCCGGGATAAGTCGGCGTAAGGAAACGCAGGTTCTCCAGGCCGTAGTTCGCCAGCACGGGGCCGGGCGCGGGGTCGACGAACAGCCCTGCGGCCAACGACACCACGAGGTAGCCGTGCGCGACGATGCCGTCGAAGAACGGGTTCGCGGCGGCGGCCTCGGCGTCGGTGTGCGCGTAGAACTTGTCGCCGGTGAACTCCGCGAAGTGGTCGACGTCCTCCTGCGTCACCAGGCGCGGCCCGCCGACCACGGTGTCACCGATCTTCAGCTCCGCCAAGGACTTCCGGAACGGGTGCACGCCGTCGACGGTGCGGTCGGCGCCGGTCGTCCAGCGGTTGGTGATCGCGGTGATCACCTTGGGGCTGCCCTGGATCGCGGTGCGCTGCATGTGGTGCAGGACGCCGCGGATGCCGCCCATCTCCTCGCCACCGCCCGCGCGCCCGGGACCGCCGTGCACCAGGTGCGGCATCGGCGAGCCGTGCCCCGTGGACTCCTTCGCGGAGTCGGTGTCGAGCACGAGCATGCGTCCGTGCCAGGCGGCGGCGCCGACCACGACGTCGCGGGCGAAGGCGGTGTCGCCGGTGACGACCGAGCCGACCAGGCTGCCCTTTCCGCGCGCCGCAAGGGAAATCACGTCGTCGGTGGAGGTGTAGGGCATCAGCGTGGACACCGGGCCGAATGCTTCGACCTCGTGCGGCTGAGCGCAGGAGGTGTCGTCGACGCGAAGCAGGATCGGCGAGATGAACGCGCCGCGCTCGGCGTCCGCGTCGACGAGGTCCACGTGGTCCGGGCTGCCGAAGACGGGGCGGCCGACCTCCATGAGCGCCTTGAGCGAGCGGCGGACCTCCTCGCGCTGCTCCAGGCTGGCCAGCGCGCCCATGCGCACGCCGTCGCTGGTGGGATTGCCGACCTTGACCTTGGCCAGGCGCGCGCTGACCGCCTCGGAGACGTCGTCCATCAGCTCGGTGGGCACGAACGCGCGGCGGATCGCGGTGCACTTCTGCCCGGCCTTGGTGGTGATCTCGTTGGCCAGCGCCTTGACGAACAGGTCGAACTCCGGAGTGCCCGCCTTGCCGTCAGGGCCGAGGATCGAGCAGTTCAGCGAGTCGGCCTCGGCGGTGAACCGCACGGCGTTGCCGATGATCCGGGGGTGCGCGCGCAGCAGCTGCGCGGTGGAGGCGGAGCCGGTGAAGGCGACCAGGTCCTGCTCGGTGAGGTGGTCGAGCATGTCGCCGGTGCTGCCGCAGACGAGCTGCACGGAGCCCTCGGGCAGCAGTCCGGACTCCAGGATCAGCTCGACCAGCCGCGAGGTCAGGTAGGAGGTCTGCTCGGCGGGCTTGATCAGCGTCGGCACACCGGCCACGAACGCGGGCGCGAGCTTCTCCAGCGGGCCCCACACCGGGAAGTTGAAGGCGTTGATCTGCACGGCGACCCCTCGCAGCGGCGTGCAGATGTGCTGACCGAGGAAGGTCCCGCCCTTGCTCAGCGGCTCCAGGTTGCCATCGACGTAGACGGTGTCGTTGGGCATCTCCCGGCGGCCCTTGCTGCCGTAACCGAAGAGCACGCCGATCCCGCCGTCGATGTCGATCATCGAGTCGGTGCGGGTGGCGCCGGTGCGCGCGGAGAGCGCGTACAGCTCGTCGCGGTGCTCGCGCAGGAACGACGCGAGCGCCTTCAGCAACGCGGCCCGCTGGTGGAAGGTCAGTTCGCGCAGCGCGGGACCGCCCGTCCGGCGCCCGTGGTCGAGCGCGGCGGCCAGGTCGATGCCCTTGCTGGAGACGCTGGTGATCAGCTCCCCGGTCACCGCGTCGTGCAGCGGAACGCCGTCCTCCGCCGGTGCCTGCCAACCACCGGAGACGTAACTGCGCAGCGGGGCCATGGACGACCAACCTCCTCGATGAGGCACGACTTACCGACCGTTCGTTCAGGTTCTCTGCGTACGGTAGCAGCGCCGAGCCCTCTCAGCCAGAGACTCTTAGGCTCCTGCTCATGACCGTTCTCGCAACAGTTCTCGCGTTGGCCGTCACCGCGTCCGGCCTGGCCGCGCCCGCTGCCGCCGACTACGTCGCGCTCGGCAGCTCCTTCGCGGCGGGCCCCGGCATCACGCCGACGCAGCCCGGCAGCCCGCCCGCGTGCGGACGGTCGGCGAGGAACTACGCCAGCCAGGCCGCCGCCAAGCTTCGTTTGACGCTCACCGACGCCACGTGCAGCGGCGCCACGACAGCTGATGTGCTGAACAACCAGGTCAACGCGGTCACCGAGAACACCAAGCTCGTCACGATCACCATCGGCGGCAACGACGTGAACTACATCGGCAGCCTCTTCGCGTACTCGTGCCAGACCAGCGGCGGTTCGCAGTGCGGCACTGTCGACCAGGCCGCGATCGACCGCGCGCTCACGACCGTGCACACCAAGATCGGCAACGTGGTGACCGCCGTGCGACAGAAGGCTCCGCGCGCCAAGGTGCTGCTGGTCAACTACCTGACCGTGGTTTCGCGCACGGCGTGCACGGGCGTGCCGTTGACGCAGGCGCAGGTCGACTTCGAGCGGAGCGTGGCTCAGCGTCTCGCCGCCGCGACCCGCCGCGCCGGGGCTCCTGTCGTGGACGCCGCTGGTGCGAGCGCGGCGCACGATGCGTGCTCGGCGAGCCCGTGGATGGAGAAGTACCAGCCAGGAGGCGGTCGAGCTGGCTACCACCCGAACCTCGCGGGCATGACCGCCGTGGCGGAGCTGGTGGTGCGCCAGGCCCGCTGAGGTTTGTGCGTCTTCAAGTACCGCAAACCCCCGCCGCGATCGTCGTTAACCGCCCCCTACGTTCGAGTTTGTGGCGGTTAGAGACCTCTGGGGCGGGGGTTTGTGGGTCTTGAAGACTGCCTAACCCCGGCTGGGAGGTGACCGGGGAGCGCTGGGGTGAGTTGGCTGGGAAGGGCTCAGCTCCAGTCGTGGAAGCCCTTGCCGGACTTGCGGCCGAGTTCTCCGCGAGCCACCTTCTCGCGCAGCAGCGCGGGCGGGGCGAAGCGCTCGCCGAGCGTCTTGTGCAGGTACTCCGCGATCGCCAGGCGCACGTCGAGCCCGACGAGGTCGGTGGAGCGCAACGGACCCATGGGGTGCCGGTAGCCCAGCTCCATGGCGCGGTCGATGGACTCCGCGTCGGCGACGCCCTCCTCCAGCATGCGGATCGCCTCCAGGCCGAGCAGCACGCCGAGGCGGCTCGTGGCGAAGCCGGGCGAGTCCTTGACCAGCACCTCGGTCTTGCCGAGCGCGTGCACCCAGTCCAGGGCGCGCTTCGTGGTCGCGGGCGCCGTCTCCGGACCGCTGACGATCTCGATCAGCGTGGACGCGGGCACGGGGTTGAAGAAGTGCATGCCCACGAAGTTGTGCGGCCTGGCCAGCGCGGCACCGATCTCGGTGATCGACAGCGAGCTGGTGTTCGTGGCGAGCACGGTCGCGTCCCCGACGGCCTGCTCGGCGGCGACGAGCACGTCGAGCTTGAGGCCGATCACCTCGGGCACGGCCTCGACGACCAGCTCGGCGTCCCTGGGCAGCGCGTCGATCTCGGTCACGAAGACCACGCGAGCGAGCACCTCGGCGGGCTCACCGTCGAGTTTGCCGCGCTCGTGCGCCCTGCTCAGGCCGGTCGCGAGGCGGTCACGCGCGGCGGCGACGGCCTCGGCGGAGCTCTCCACGACGGTGACGCCGGAGCCCACTGCGGCGAAGACCTGGGCGATGCCCGCGCCCATGCGCCCGCCGCCGATCACACCAACGGTTTGCGGTCCCATGTCAGCTCCCTAAGACGGCTTCCAGTCACACGGCTTCGACGAGCAGGGCAGCGCCTTGGCCGACGCCGACGCACAGGGTGGCGAGGCCGCGACGGGCGTTCTCGCGCTCCATCCGCCCGAGCAGCGTGACGACCAGGCGCGAGCCGGACGAGCCGAGCGGGTGCCCCAGCGCGATCGCGCCACCGTCGGCGTTCACCCGGTCCTCATCGAGCTTCAGGCGGCGAACCACGGCCAGCGACTGCGCGGCGAAGGCCTCGTTCAGCTCCACGGCGTCCAGGTCGCCGATCCCCCAGCCCGCGCGCGCCAACGCCTTCTCCGTCGCGGGAACCGGGCCGATGCCCATCACGTGCGGGGACACGCCCGCGCTCGCGCCGGTGATCACGCGAGCGCGCGGGGTCAGCCCGTACCGGCGCACGGCCTCCGCGCTGGCCACCACGATCGCGGACGCGCCATCGGACAGCGGCGAGGACGACCCGGCGGTCACGATGCCGTCCTCGCGGAAGACGGTGCGCAGCTTGCCCAACTTCTCCAGGGTGGTTTCGCGGCGCGGTCCCTCGTCGGCGGCGACCTCGCCGACGGCCACGATCTCGGCGTCGAAGCGGCCCGCGTCCACCGCCGCGACGGCCCGCTGGTGGCTGCGCAGCGCGAAAGCGTCACTGTCGGCGCGCGTGATGCCGTCGAGCGCGGCGACCTCCTCGGCCGTCTCGCCCATCGACAGCGTGGTCTTCGCGTCGAACTCGGGATTGGTGAACCGCCAGCCCAGCGAGGTGTCGAAGACCTGGCCCGGACGCGCCCACGGGGTCCCGGGCTTGGCCATCACCCACGGCGCGCGCGTCATCGACTCGACGCCGCCCGCGACGACCACGTCAGCTTCACCCGCGCGCACCGCCTGCGCGGCGGAGGTGACGGCGGTCAGCCCGGAGGCGCAGAGCCGGTTCACCGTGTAGCCGGGCGTGTGCTCGGGCAGCCCGGCCAGCAGGACCGCCATCCTCGCGACGTTGCGGTTGTCCTCCCCCGCCTGGTTCGCGGCTCCGAGGATCACCTCGTCGATGGCGTCGGCGGGAACTCCGGAGCGCCGCACGACCTCCCCGACAACGAGTGCGGCCAGGTCATCGGGGCGCACCTTGGCGAGCGCGCCGCCGTAGCGGCCCTGAGGGGTCCGGACACCGTCGACCAGGAACACCTCGGACATGCCGTCCTCCGCTCTTGACACCCCGATTGCAGATCCACATTCTTAACCGAACAGTCGGTCAGCCAGCAAGGCAGGTCAGCGAGTGTCACAGCCGCAGGTGCCCGACCCCGTCCGGCGGATGTACGACGCCGACAACGCCTCGCGCGCGGCGGGGATCGAGCTGGTGGAAGCCGGGATCGGGCACGCGAGCGCCCGGATGCGGATCACCGCGGACATGGTCAACGGGCACGGGATCGTGCACGGCGGCCACGTCTTCCTGCTCGCCGACTCGACCTTCGCCTTCGCGTGCAACAGCCACGGCCCGGTCACCGTGGCCGCGGGGGCGGACATCAGCTTCGTCGCGGCGGCCGAGGAGGGCGAGGAGCTGACCGCCGTCGCCGTCGAGCGGGCGCGCTACGGCCGCAGCGGCATCTACGACGTGTCCGTGCACAGCGGGGACCGGCTCATCGCCGAGTTCCGGGGCCGCAGCAGGGTGATCGGAGAACGTTCATGAGCAGACTCGGCCCCGCCCCCGATCCGGCGAGCCTGGACGCGGCAGAGCGGATGTCGCGCGACGAACTGACCGCGCTCCAGCTCGAACGTCTACAGTGGACACTCGCGCACGCCTACCGCAACGTTCCCCTCTACACCAAGAAGTTCGACGAGGCGGGCGTGCACCCCGAGGACTGCCGGGGGCTCGAAGACCTGGCGAAGTTCCCGTGCACCACCAAGGAAGACCTCCGCGACAACTACCCGTTCGGCATGTTCGCCGTACCGCAGGAGGACGTGCGCAGGCTGCACGCTTCCAGTGGCACCACGGGAAAGCCCACCGTGGTCGGCTACACCCAGCGCGACATCGACATGTGGTCGGAGGTCGTGGCCCGCTCCATCCGCGCGGCCGGCGGGCGCCCCGGCCAGAAGGTGCACGTCGCCTACGGCTACGGCCTGTTCACCGGCGGGCTCGGCGCGCACTACGGCGCGGAACGCCTGGGCTGCACCGTGATCCCGGCCTCCGGCGGCATGACCACGCGCCAGGTGCAGATCATCACCGACTTCGAGCCCGAGATCATCATGGTCACGCCCTCCTACATGCTGACGCTGCTGGAGGAGTTCGAGCGGCAGGGCATCGACCCGCGCACCTCCTCGCTGAGCACCGGGATCTTCGGCGCGGAGCCGTGGACCGAGCAGATGCGCGCCGAGATCGAGCAGCGGATGGGCATCCACGCCGTGGACATCTACGGCCTGTCCGAGGTGATCGGCCCCGGCGTGTCCAGCGAGTGCGTGGAGACCAAGGACGGCCTGCACGTGTGGGAGGACCACTTCTACCCCGAGGTGATCGACCCCTCCACCGGCTCGGCGCTGCCCGACGGCGAGCACGGCGAGCTGCTGTTCACCTCGCTGACCAAGCAGGCCATGCCCGTCGTCCGCTACCGCACCCGCGACCTCACCAGGCTGCTGCCCGGGACCGCGCGACCCATGCGGCGCATGGAGAAGGTCACCGGGCGCAGCGACGACATGATCATCCTGCGCGGGGTGAACGTCTTCCCCACGCAGATCGAGGAGATCGTGCTGCGCACGCGCGGGCTCGCCCCGCACTTCCAGCTGCTGCTGACCCGGCGCGGACGGATGGACCACATGACCGTGCGCGTGGAGTCCGCGCCCGGCCAGGACTTCCCCGGCGCCGCGACCGAGCTGCTGCGCGCCATCAAGGACGGCGTCGGCGTCACCGTGGACGTCGAGATCGTCGAACCGTCCACATTGGAGCGCTCGGTCGGTAAGCTGCGGCGTGTGATCGATCGGCGGCACGATGGTTGAGCAGAGCATCCGGCGCGGGCGCCCCGGGTACGACCTGGAGTCGTTGCTGGCCATCGCCGTGAAGCTGTTCAACGAGCGCGGCTACGACGGCACCAGCATGGAGGAGCTCTCCCGCAAGCTCGGCATCACCAAGTCCGCGATCTACCACCACGTCCCCAGCAAGCAGGAGCTGCTGCGGCTGGCCGTCGACCGCGCGCTGGACGGCCTGTTCGCGGTGACGCTGGAGGCGCGCTCCCAGGAGGGCCGGGCGATCGACCGCCTGGAACACGTGGTGCGGCGCAGCGTCGCCGTGCTCGTCGAGCGCCTGCCCTTCGTCACGCTGCTGCTCCGCGTTCGCGGCAACACCAAGGTCGAACGCGCCGCGCTGGCCCGCCGCCGCGAGTTCGACCAACTCGTCACCGATCTCGTGCAGCAGGCCGCCGACGACGGTGACCTGCGCTCCGACATCGATCCCTCCACCACCAGCCGCCTGCTCTTCGGCATGATCAACTCGGTGATCGAGTGGTACCGCCCGCGCGGCGACATCACCCAGGACGCCCTCGCCGACGCCGTCTGCACCCTCGCGTTCGCAGGCCTCCGCGCCCCCTAGCCTCGCCCGGGGTTGGAGCTTCCATTGACGACGGCGGGGGTTGGGTGGTCTTGAAGACCCCCACACCAGACGACTCGCAGAACACGGCCCAGCTCGCCGTTTCCCCCATCCCCAACACTTTCCGCGCACATCCCCGCCCTCAGCGGCCGCGCTGAAGCCCTGAATGACCCTTTCAGGTACCTCAACTCCCCCAACGACCCTTTCAGTGCGTTCGAAGTACCCGAAGGCCCCATTGGGGGGGCGCCCCAACGCCCTGAACGACCCGTTTGGTGCGTTGAGCGCGCTGAACGGGTCGTTCAGGGCGCACAAGGACCTCAACGGGTCGTTTGGTGCGTTGAAGTACCCAAACGGGTCGTTCAGGGCTTTCCGTCGGTTCGGCGAGCGCGGGAGCCGGTGCGCAGGTGCATGCGTTCGCCCTGCGGTCCGAAGAGGCTGAGGATCTCGGCGGGGCGGGTCCCGGCGCAGCCGAACCAGTGCGGGACGCGGGTGTCGAACTCCGCCGCCTCCCCCGTGCGCATGATCACGTCGTGCTCGCCGAGCACCAGCCGAAGCCGCCCGCTGAGCACGTAGAACCACTCGTAGCCCTCGTGCGTGCGCGGCTTCGGCGTGTCCCGGCTCGGCGGGATGATCATCTTGAACGCCTGGAGCCCGCCGGGCTGGCGGGTCAGCGGGTAGACGGTGATGTCGCCGTGGAGCACCGCGGAGGGCCGGATGCGCGGATCGGCGACCTCGGGCGCGCCGACGAGCTCGTCCAGCGGGACCTTGTGCGCGCGGGCGATGGGCAGCAGCAGCTCCAGGCTGGGCTTGCGCTGCCCGGACTCCAGCCGGGACAGGGTGCTCACCGAGATCCCGGTGGCCCTGGACAGCGCGGCGAGCGTGGCTCCGCGCTCCTTGCGCACCTGTTTGAGCTTCGGACCAACCTCGTTCAGCACCGCTTCGACCGCGTCCATTCCATAATTGCAGAATCAGCAACAAAGTTTGTCAAGACCGCCGCCTCGGGCGCAGTGTCGGTCCCGGAGGTGGTCGGAATGCACGACGTGGTGGTGATCGGCGGAGGCGCGGCGGGACTGAGCGCGGCGCTGGTGCTGGGCAGGGCGCGCAGGAGCGTGCTGGTGGTGGACGCGGGCGAACCGCGCAACCAGCCCGCCGCGCACATGCACGGTTTCCTGTCCAGGGACGGGATGCCGCCGGGCGAGCTGCTCGCGGTGGGCCGGGCGGAGGTCGCCGGGTACGGCGGTGAGATCCGGTCCGGGCGAGCGGTGTCCGCGCGCAGAAACGGTACTGGGTTCGTGGTGGAACTGGCCGACGGCAACGAGGTGTCCGCACGCCGACTGGTGGTGACCACGGGGCTGCGCGACGAGCTTCCCCCGATCGAGGGACTGCGCGAGCGCTGGGGCCGGGACGTGGCGGCCTGCCCCTACTGCCACGGCTGGGAGGTCCGGGACCAGCCGATCGGCGTGCTCGGCACCGACCCCAGGGGCGCGCACCTGGCGCTGCTGATCCGCCAGTGGTCGGCCGACGTCACCTACTTCGGGTCGCAGCTGGCCGAGCAGGACCGCGCGAAGCTGCTCGCGCGCGGCGTCCGAATCGTGGACGAAGACGTGGTGAAGGTGTTGGCGGACAACGACGAACTCATCGGGGTGGAGCTGACCGACGGCTCGTGCGTCAAGCGGTCGGCGCTGTTCGTCCCGACCGTGTTCTCCGCCAACGACACGCTGCTCACCCAGCTGGGCGCCGAGCACACCGAGGACGGGCGCACCACCGTGCCGGGCGTGTACGCGGCGGGCAACGTCGTCGACCCGATGGCGCAAGTGATCATCGCGGCCGCCCAGGGCGCGAAGGTCGGCATGAACGTCAACAGCGACCTCGTGCTGGACGAGGCCGCACCGGAGAGAAGGGTCCACGGACTGTGAGCGGGCACGAGCACCACGGGCACAAGCACCACCACGACCACCTCGACTGGAACGCGCGCGGCGCCACGATGGAGCTCGAAGGGGAGGTGATGTTCCCGCTCGTCGAGCAGGGTTTTCAGTGGCTGCAAGAGGTTCAGCCCCAGGCGGAGCGCGTGCTGGACATCGGCAGCGGCCCGGGCATCGCGGCCTGCCACCTCGCCGAGCTCTACCCGGACGCGGAGGTCGTCGCGGTCGACGGCGCCCCCGCCCTGCTGGAGCTGGCGCAGGCGCGCGCCGACCGGCTCGGCGTCCGGATCGGTACCCGCGAGGCCCAGCTCCCGGAAGGTCTCGGCGAGCTGGGCACGGCGGACGTGATCTGGATCGGCCAGGTGCTGCACCACCTCGGCGACCAGGAAGCGGCGCTGGCCCAGCTGGCCGGGATGCTGCGACCGGGCGGCGTGCTCGCCCTGATGGAGGGCGGGCTGCCGTTCCGGTTCCTGCCGCGCGACATCGGCATCGGCCGCGTCGGTTTCGAGACGCGGCTGGACGTGGCGGTGAACATCGGCTTCGCCGAGATGCGCGAGGAACTGCCGGACAAGGTCGACGTCGTCGAGGACTGGGCCGCGATGCTCGACCGGGCCGGGATGCGGCACGCGGGCACGAAGACCTTCCTCGTCGACCACCCCGCGCCGATCGACGGGCGGACCCGTGACTACGCGCACAGCATCTTCACCCGGTGGGGCGATTTCGGCGCGGACCGGCTGTCCGAGGAGGACTCCGCGACGCTCGCCCGGCTGCTCGATCCCGAGGACCCCGCAGGCGTGCTGAAGCGCAAGGACACCTTCGTCCTCGGCGCCAGGACGATCTACCTGGCCACCACGAAATGAGCTAGCCGCCTGGCTGCCACCTGTCGACGACCGCGTGGGTCACCACCACGCGGTCGTCGACCAGCTCGGCCGAGAACGCGGCCTTGTAGCCAGCTCCGCCGACGCAGTAGTAGCGGCCGAACTCGACGACCCCGGACTTCTTCAGCCCGTCCGACAGCTTCTGGCGGCAGTCCTCCCAAGCGACGACGGTGCTCGCGGTGTAGGTGAACCGCGAGTTCTCGTTGCACAGCGCCCCGGGCTCCTTCTTGACCGTCTTCGCCGTCTTGTCCTTCCAATTCCAGACCATGCATTCCTTGTCCGCCAACGAATGCGTGCCGAGTTTCGCGTGCGGGTAGGCCAGCGCGATCTCCTCACCGGGCGGGCTCCCGCACGCGGTGCCCGCGACTAGGACGACGACCGCGATCATGAATCTGCGCAAGGACTTCTCCTACTTCTCGAAGGTGTGCACGACGAGGTCGCTGCTGCCGCAGAGCGCGTAGCCGGGCACCAAGACGGTCGGCATGCACGACAGGGTCACCGGCTTTTCCTTGCCACTGCGTGCTTCCAGGGCGATCTGCTGCGAACTGACCCGGCCGTAGACCGTTCCGCGCCACGCGGCCCCAACACCGTCCGGCGCGACCCGCCCGGTACCGCTCTCGGGCAGCTCCCACAGCTTCGCCAGGCTCTTCGCGTCGAAACCCGCCATGTGGCTGCCAGCGGAGTGCAGCAGCAGCACGTCGTCACCGGCGTCCACCGCGTCCGAGTAGCTGTCCTTCGGCAGGTCGAGCAGCACCTTGCCGGTCCTGCTGTCGAGCACTTGAGCGAGACCGAGACCGACCAGGAGAAAACGTCCGGGAACGGCCCCGGTCAGCTTGTCGTTGAACAGCCACTTGTCGATCGTCCACAGTGGACTGCCAGTGGTGGCGTCGAGTGCCATCGGCTTGGCCTGCCCCGTCGCGAAGCCCGCGACCACGTCCCCGTCGACCGCGCGGGGCGAGAACTTGTCCCGGCGCCACTTCTCCGCGCCCGTCGTGACGTCCACCCCAGCCGCGGTGCGGTCGGCGATGGAGTACGCGCTCGACTCCGAGCCCTTCACCCACCAGGAGGCGGCGAGGGTGGAGCCGCGCCCCACCAGCTCGACGCTGGGCCGCTCGCCCTTCAGGAACTCGGTGTTCCACGCGACCTCGCCCGTGCCGGTGTCGACCGCGAGAATCCCCGCGTACCCGTATCCGGCCACCGTCCCCCTGTTCGGCTTGCTCGCCGAGTAGGACTGCACGACGAGCGGCCTGCCGTTGGCGGTCACCAGCACGGGCCTGCTCCGGTCCTGCGGCTTCCCGTCATCAGGGAAACGGACCGACCACCGCTGCTCTCCCGACGCGATGGCGAGCGCGACCAAGCCCGACTCGTTCTTGGTCATGTAGACCGCGGTGTCGTCGTGGACGAAGTCCCCCGACGTCCGCAGCTTGGCGACCTGGTCGCCCAGTTCGGTCGGCGGCACCGTCGACAGCGGCGCGCTCGGCGGCTGCACCGCCGGTTCGCCCGCGCACCCGCTCGCGAGCGCGAGGACCGCCAGCGCCACGGCGGCCCTCCGGAATGTGTGACTCATCGATGCTTCTCCAGCCTCTTCGCGCGGCCTCGGGGCCGCGCGGGCCAGAGCTTCGGGCAAGCGGTGCGCAGGAGCCGTTCAAGTTGCCCGAAATGGTGTTCAACTTTCGGGGTGAGCTGGGCGAACCTGCTAACCTCTCGCGCCGTGCCACCGGCCGGACAAGATCCGCATCCCGAGCGGATCGAGACGAAACAGGACCTCGCCGAGCAGCTGAGAGCGCTGCGGCAGCTGGCGGGAGCGCCGAGCCTGGACTCGCTGGCGAGGAAGGCCTTCCCCGGCTCGCGCGGCCGCTCCAACGCCACGACCGTGCGCAACTGGCTCGCGGGAAAGCACGCCCCGCGCGACGGCGACGCGCTGTGCCGCATGGTCCTGGAGCTGGCGAAGACCGCGAAGCTGCCCGATCCCGAAGCGACCACGCGGGGCTTCGCCGACGCCTACGACCGGATCGCCGATGCGCGGCTGCGCGAGCGCCAGGCGCGCGTCCCCGGTACTCAGGCCCAGGTCGAACCCGCTCCCGCCAAGCGGTGGCGCTGGTGGCCGGTGGTCGTCGCGGCGGTGCTCGTGCTCTCCGGCGGAATCGGCTTCGCGGTGGCGAGCCACTCCTACCCGCCGCCGTCGGTCCTGGCCTTCCCGTCCTGCGCGGAGGCGTTCCCGACCGGGCACAGCAGCGGCTACCTGGTGCTCACCGAGGAGGTCGGGCCGCCCGGCGAGCCGAACCCGAACCGCCGCGTCCAGCTGCGCGTCCAGAAGGACACCGAGGGCGCCTGGCACGCCTACGCCTACCTCGCCGAGTCGCCCGACCCGCAGGACCAGGCGTACCTGCTGTGGAGCTACCAGCAGCCCACCGCGCCGCGCGAGAACTGGCGGGAGTGCGACGGGGAGCTGATCAACAAGGTCCAGCAGACGCCCGGCGTGCTCTCCCGCGACCGCAACGGCTGGCCCCGGTGGTTCCGCGCGTGCGTTCAAGTGCCGCAGGGGGACCAGATCCCCGGCCGTGGCAGGGAGATCTGCACGAGCCCCACCCGAGCGGACAATTGAGCACCCCGCGCTGGCTCGTGGTCGTGCTGGTGAGCGCCGTGCTGGGATTCGCCGCCGGTCACGCGCTGTTCTTCGCGACGATCGGACCCTCCGCGCCGAAGCCCGACAGCCCGTTGATGGCCCACGGCCACTGCGCGGAGTCCTTGCCGCCCAACGACACCGCACCGTTCACGATCGCGATCTCCGCTCAGGGCCCGGTCGGAGCGCCCGCACCGGACAGGACGATCGCGCTGCGCTCCGACGGGTCGGCCGTGTGGGCGCACCTCGAACCCTCACGCGACCCGCTGGACCGCTTCTGGTTCGACTGGAGCTACGAGCGCGCTCCCTCGTCGGAACCCCGCTGGCGGCAGTGCGGGGCGCAGTCGATCACCTCGGGCGCTTCGACTCCCGCCGTGCTCGCGACCGACGGCTCCGGCCGCGCCCGGTGGTTCCGCGCGTGCGCCCAGGTCCCGCCGCACCACCGGGGTCCGCGGGTCTCCGGCGTCTTCTGCACGGACTGGGTCAGCCCGGGAACCGCCTAGTCCCTGTCCTGTAAGTCATCAGGTTCGCCGGTCTTCAAGACCACCCAACCCCCACCCCCACCGTCTCCAACCACAGCAAACCCCCGCAAAACCGCAGGGTTTGCGGCGGTTAACGATGATCAACAGCGGGGTTTGCGGGTCTTGAAGACACCCCAACCCCCGGCGACACCGTGACCGGAACACACAGCGCAACCGCTTACAGGACAAGCCCTAGTCAAAGCACCCTTTTCGGTGGACGCCCGATCAGGCGTCCACCTCACGGTGGCCAGGCCCTAGTATTCAGCGGTTTCCGTTGTCCCCCTTGCCCGTCTGCGAGGTCCCGCATGACCGAGGACGCCCCGGCTCACCGTGCCGGAGGAACCCGCTGGTCACGTTTCGCCGTGATCGTCACCGTGAGCCTCGCCCTGGCAGGCGGCCTGGTCTACGCCACCGCCAGCGCGGCGTTACCCACCTCGTTCGCGTTATCGGGTACGAACTTCAAGTTCTCCGCCACACGCGTCGAGGGCAAGGGCTTCGCCCAGTTCGTCGGCCTCGGGAACCAGGCGCGCTCCCCCATGGCGGTCACCGGCATGGCCTCCGCGCTGGTCAGCGGCCTGTGCTTCTCCGCGCTCGTGCCCACCCCGCTCGGCGCGGTCACCATCCGCGCCGAAGCCGGGGGCGACAAGCCGGTCGAGGCGCGCGACCTCGTGCTCAACCTCAGCGAGATGCGCGCCGAGGCCACCGCCACCAACCTCACCCTCGGCGTGGACGCGGCCCGCCTGAACGGCGCCACCGGGATCACCGGCCGCGCCGGGGACTACGCCCACCAGGCCGAGAAGATCGTGATCACCGACCTGAAGGCCAACGCCAGCACCACCACCGCGGGCACCTTCCGGATGACCGGGCTCAGCATCACCGTGAAGCCCGGCCGACAGGAGTGCTTCTGATGACCACGCTCGACCACCGCTTCGCCACCTGGTGCGGCGGCAGGCCCTTCGCGGCGGGACTGCTCGCCATGGCCGCGGGCGCGGAGATCGTGCTGCTGCCCATCACCGGCTACGAGTTCCTGCTCGTGCAAGGCATCGGCGGCATCGGCTCCCTGCTCACCGCCATCGGGCTCATCGCGGGCGGACTCGCGCTGTGGCGCTACCCGCACCGCTGCCGGGTGATCGGCGCGGGCGTGCTGCTGCTGGCCTTCGTCGCCTACCTCGTGGCCAACCTCGGCGGGTTCCTCGTCGGCATGCTCCTCGCCCTCGTCGCCGGCTCCCTCGCCCTGGCCTGGCAGTCCGGCGAAGCGCGGTGAGGACCGGCCTCGCGCTGCTGCTGATCGCGGCCAGCGCCGTCCCGGCCCATGCCGAACCCGGCTGCGCGGTCGACAAGCTTCCCAAGACCGTGCCCCAGCCGGGCAGTGCCGACGAGCGCGCCGCCGCCGACATCCTCGCCGCCTGCCTCCGGCAAGCCCCGGCGCGCGAGCGCCAGACCCGCAACCAGTTGCGCGCCAAGGCCGTCACCGCCCGCGCGATCACCCCCGGCCTCGGTTCAACCGTCAGCATCGACACCGAATCGCTGGACATCGTCGACGCCACGGTGGAGACCGCGCAGGGACGCACCGAGTTCCACGTCAGCAGCGCCCGCCTGGACACCGTCGAGCTGACAGCGGACTCCTTGTCCGGCAAGCTCTTCGGCCTCATCCCGGTAACGCTCGGCAACGGGCTGCCGATGATCCCGATCCCCTTGCCCTACCTGCGACTGACCGACGTCACCGCCGACAACGTGCGGGTCACCGCGCGCACGGCGACCCTGCACGAGGTCGACGGTTCCTAGAGATCCCAGTCGTAATCACAGGGGTCGGGCCGGATGGTGCTCACCCCGATGGCATCGAGCTCCGCCTCGGAGACCACCCGATCTGCCCGCTCGCCCAGCATGGCCACGAGCAGACTTTCCAGCACGTCCAGGTACGCGGCGCGCAACTGGGCGTTGCACGCGCTGACGCGCTCGAGGTCGGCCATGACGCGCTCGTGCACCCCAGCCTCTTCCAGTTGCGTGTGCAGCAAACCCGCTTCGAGGAAGCCCCAACCGGGTACTTCGGTGTGGTTGACCGCCGTGCTGTGGAAGAGCATGAACAGCGCGCCCATGCGTTGGGGCATCCCGTCGCGGTCCAGCCGCAGTTCGAACAACCGCTCCAACCCGTCAAGCAGTTGCTTCAGGTACTTGGACAGCGCCGGGACGTAGCCGTCGAGTTCCGAGTCGAGCGCACCCAGCGGCGGCCTCAGCACCTCGACGTAGGCCAACGCGAACGCACGACGGTCATAGCTGGTCATGACCGAACGCTAAGGTGACAACCGGGTGAGGTCACGCGGGAACAGCGTGGTTTCGCGGATGTTCGACGCGCCGAGCACGCGTGCTGTCCACCGCTCCAAGCCGATGGCGAAACCACCGTGCGGCGGCATCCCACCGGCGAACGGCGCGAGGTAGTCCACATAGGACTCCGGACTCTCGCCCCGTTCGGCGAGCGCGGCCAGATAGTCGGAGTACCGGTGCAGCCGTTGCCCGCCCGTCACCAGCTCCAGTCCACGGAAGAGCAGGTCGAAACTGTTGGAGTACCTGGGGTTTCCGGGCTCTGGGTGGGTGTAGAACGGCCGCTTCGCCATCGGGTAGCCGGTGACGAACAGGAACTCCGAACCGTGCTCGCGCAACGCCCACTCCGACAACCACCGCTCGTGCGCGGGCGCCAGGTCCGGCTCACCGCGCGGGTCCTCCTCCGTGTGCCGCGCGATCAGCTCCTGCGCCTCCGCGAAGTGCACAGCGGGGATTTCCCGCGGCACAACGGGAAGCTGCACCGCGAGCAGGTCGAGCGCCCCGCCCGCCCGCTCCGCCGCCGCGTCGGCCATGCCCGCGATCGTGTCGCGCAGCAAGGACATCACGTCTCGGTGGTCGGAGATGAAGCCAAGCTCCGCGTCCAGGCTCGTGTACTGGGCGAGGTGCCTGGTGGTGTCGTGCGGCTCGGCCCGGAACACCGGCCCCACCTCGTAGACCCGCTCGAACACCCCGACCAGCGCCTGCTTGAAGAACTGCGGCGACTGGGCGAGGTAGGCGGGGCGACCGAAGTAGTCGATGCCGAAGACGTTCGCCCCGGACTCCGTCGCCGAGCCCACGATCTTGGGCGTGTGCGTCTCGACGAAGCCGAGACCGTCCACAGTGGACCGAAACCCGGCGACGCTCGCGGCGGCGATCTCGAACCGCGCGCGCAACCTGGGGTGCCGCAAGGCGATCGGGGCGTTGTCCAGGATCGTCGGCAGTGCCGCGGGCACGGTCGGGCGGTAGAGGTCGAACACCGGTTGCCGCGCGGGCTCACCGAGCGGCGTGATCACCGGCTCGACCAGCTCCGCCCCGCCCGGCGCCTTCGGGTTGGCCACGACGAGGCCGCTGACCTCGACAACTGTCTCCTCCGTCGGGGGTTCCACCGCCTCGGACAGCACCACCTGGGCCAGCCCGGAGCGGTCCCGCAGGATGAGGAAGGTGACGGACTTCAGCCTGCGCCTGCGGTGCACCCAACCGGCCAGACGGACGCGCTCGCCGATGCGGGTGGGCAGGTCGGCGGCGAGAGAACGGGAGATCATCCACACTCCTGGTGTGTGCGCGATCCCTTGGGGGTGCGGGCGAGAAGGGGACTCGCGGTACCACCGCACCTTCTCCGCCCCACCGCGAGGCGGGGCGGACTCGTCGCGGCCCGGTCACGGGGGCCAGCCGGCGGGGCATGGGGCGCGTGCGCCGTTCCTCCCCGCGCTCAGGAGGGTCTTCGCCCAGGGGCGCGGGGCCGCTTTCCCAGCTACCGGCGGCTCTCTGCCAGCCCGCGTGCTCCCCCGGCTACTCGTCTCCGTCACCGCGTTGGCGCCGAGGATAGGTCGTTCCCGGCGCCGCGCGCTCGCGATTTTCTAGCTGTCGCCCTCTTCCGGTGGTGGCTGCGAGGTCGTCGTCCGCTTCGTCGAGGAGGACGGGCACGTCGGGGTCCAGAAGCTCGTCGTGCACGGCGGAGCCGACGACGGGTTCGGCACGCTCGAACCCCCGGACGGCGGCGTCGTGGACAACGGCGTGGTGCTGCTCGGCGCGGTGGTCGTGGTCACCGGGTCTTCGTAGGTGCCGATCGGCGTCGCCTTCGGGAAGGGCACCACCGGGACGTTGTTGAGGTAGGTGTCCATGAACTCCTTCCAGATGTGCCCCGGCTCGTCCTTGCCGTAGATCGGGTGGTTGCGCACGCCGCAGCAGTCACCCCGGATGGCCTGGAAGCCGTCCTTGCCGACCCACACCGACGCGGCGATCTGCGGCGTGTAGCCGACCATCCACGCCTTGGCGTTCTCGGTCTTGTCCTTCTCGTGCGTACCGGTCTTCGAGGCCACCGGCCGGTTCTTGTTCAGCGCGAGGCCGGAGGACTTCGCCACGTCCACCATCGTCTCGGTGACGTTGCGCGCCAACTGCTTGTTGTTCTCCGAGTCGTTCGAGTCGAGCTTCTTCTGCGCGACGATCTTGTCCTTCTCGTCCCACAGGGGCACGTCCTGGCCGGGCTTCATGACCCTGCTGACGAAGTGCGTCGGCCGGACCTCCCCGTCGGCGGCGAAGGTCGCGTAGGCGCCCGCGATGTCCCTCGGGCGCACCCGGGTGTCACCACCACCGATGGCGATGTTGATGTCCGGGAAGCCGTCGGTGCCGACCAGCCCCGTGCGCTGCGTCTCCGGAATGCCCGCGGAGAAGGCGGCGTCCACCACGCGCTTGGGGTTCAGGTCCGCGGTGATCTTCATGAAGACGGTGTTGACCGACAACGTCATCGCGTCCCGGATCGAGCACTGCGTCCCGCAGGTGCTCTTGTTGCCGGAGTTGAGCCGTGCCTTGCCGGCGATCTCGATACCGGACGTGCCGTCGTAGGGCGTACCGATGCCGATCCCCTTCTGCAGGGCCGCGAGCGCCACGAAGGGCTTGAAGGAGGACCCCGGCTCCTGCAACGAGTCGGCGTAGTCCGTGCTGGTGCCGTTCTCGCCGCCGTAGTAGGCGCGCACCCCGCCGGTCGCCGGATCGATGGCCGTGAGCGCGGAGCGCAGCCCCTCCTTGTTGTTCTTCATGTACTTCGCGACCGCGGCTTCGGCCTTCTGCTGCGCGTTGGAGTCGATGGTCGTGACGACCGTCAGCCCCTCGCGCTTGAGCTTGTCGTCGGTGAAACCGTTCTGTTCCAGCTCCGCGAGCACCTGCTCCTGGATGTGCAGCGTCGGCCCGGAGACCGGGTTGCGCTTCATCGCCTCGGCGCGCGGAACGGTGTCCGGGAACTTGAGACTGGCCGCCTGCGCCTGGGTGATGTAGTCGTTCTCCGCCATCCGCCGCAGCGCGTGCTTGCGCCAGCGCTGCTCGGTCTCCGCCCGGTTCTTCTCCGGGTCCAACCGGTACGGCGCCTGGATCACCGTGGCCAGCAGCGCGGCCTGAGCCGGATCGGAGATCTCCTTGACGCTCTTGCCGAACAGCGCCTTGGCCCCGGCGTCGATCCCGAGCGCGCCGCGCCCGAACGGGATCGTGTTGAGGTAGGCCTCCATGATCTGCTCTTTGGTCTGCTCGTTGTTCATCTTGAACGACTTCACGAGCTCTTTCCACTTGCGGCTGAGGCTGTTCTCCTTGTCGCCAGTGGAGACCTTGACGTACTGCTGGGTGATGCCCGAGCCACCGCCGACGCCGACCGTGATCTGGTTGAGGACCGCGCGCGCGATGCCGATGACGTCGAAGCCGGGGTTGGTGTAGAACGACGCGTCCTCGGTCGCGGTCACCGCGTCGCGCACGATCTTCGGCACCTCGTTGTGCGAGACGTACGCGCGCGTGCCGCCCTGGGGCACGAGCTTGCTCATCTCGTTCTGGCCGTCGGAGAACAGGAGCGTGACCGTCTTCTCCTGGGCCGCGATGACGTCCTTCGGGTTGTCGATGGTGACGAGGAAGTAGGTGATGACGAAGGCGATGACCGGCCCGATCACGCCGACGGCCGCCGCGATGTAGCAGCCGAGCCGGACGCGCTTCCAGATCTTCTTCTTGCGCAGCTTGCGCTCTTCCTCCTCGGAGAGCGCATCGTCCTCGCGGTCCTCGTCGTCTTCGCGGTCCTCGTCGTCGTCCTCGGCGTGGTGGTCGTACTCGTCGTCGTCCGGCTCGCGGTGGGTGAGCAGCTGCGGCTCGCGCGGGTAGTCGTCCTCGTCGTCGACGAGGTCGATGATCTCCGTCTCCGGCTCGATCAGCTCCGTCGGCGCGTCGCCCGGGTCCCGCCTCGGCGGCACCGGAGCGCCTGGACGCACCCGCCCGCCCGGTAAGACCGTCGTGGGCGGCCCGTCGCCACCGGGCGCGCCGCTGCGGTTGACCACGCTCGTGCGGTCGTCGTGCCCGCGCGGACCGTTGCCGGGCCGCGCCCCGTTGGGTCCGTTGTACCCGTTCGGCCCGTTGGCCCCGTTCGGTCCCGGGATCAGCTCCATGCCCGGCGCCATCCCGTTCCCGGCACGTGGTCCGGGTCCGCCGTGCTGCGCCGTCGCGTCGTACTGACCGCGTGGTCCGGCGCTTCGGTCGTCCCACGCGCCGAGCGCTCCAGCGCCCTCGCGCTGTCCTCCTGACCCGCCGTCTCGCGGATCACCGGGCCGGTTCTGCGCCCCACCGTCACGCGGACCACCACCGGCGTTCAGCGCACCGCGCCCGTTCGGGGAACCGCCGCCGTACTGACCGCCGTCGTTGGGGCGCCCCTCGTTCGCGAACGCGCCGTTCGCCCGGCCGCCGTTCGGCGCCCCCTCGTTCGGCTGGCCGCCGGACATCGGTGCGGCACCACCCTGGGGTCCGCCGTTCGGCTGGCCCCGGTTCGGCGCACCGCTCTGCGGGCCACCGTTCTGCGGCGCACCGTTGTGCGGGCCACTGTTCTGCGGGCCGCCACCAGGACCGCCCCCGCGCTGGCCACCGATGGCCCCCTGGGGACCGTCACCAGGATTGCCTTGCTGGCCACCGACAGGGCCGTTCTGCGGGCCACCACCGGAGAACCCGCCCCCCAACGCGACACCGCCCAGCGCACCGCCGACCGCCGCAGCCCCGGCAGCACCCGCACCGGGACCGCCGCGCGGCGTTCCCGGGCCACTCCGAGGGCCTCCCGCCGCGGAACCGTCGCGCGGCCCCCCGGGCCCGTTCGGCCGTCCTCCGGAGCCGTTCGGCGCACCGCCGACGTCGTGGCTCTGAGGAGGCTCCTGCCTGCCGCCGCGTCCCTCGGGCGCTCCTGGGCGCTGTCCACCGGGGCCGGGCCGTCCTCCCGGGACTGGCGGCTGGGGACCTCCCTGCCGCGCACCGGGTCGACCGGGCGGCTGGTTCACCGGATTGCCGCGAGGCGGGGTGGGTGGGCGGTTCGGCTGCTGACCGCGGTGCTGCTCCGGGCGCCGGGGGTCGTGGGAGGGCTGGCCCTCGTCCTCGTCCCACTCCGGACTCCAGAAGCCGGTGCTCTCGGTGGGGCGCTCGGCACCGGACCGCGTCTGACCACGGCGGCCCGGGTAGCCGCCCCGGTCGCGTTCGTCGTTCACGCCTCAGCCTCCACAACCGACGCCACCCAGTACCTCGCCCCGGCCCGGGTCACTGACCGACCTCCACCTGCACACCGTCGTCGAACGTGAGCGCAAAAAGCCTGCCACACGACCTCTCCGACTCGTGTCCCGGCCTGCACCGGCGACAAACCCGCAGGCAGGGGCCATCGATCCGCGAGGTTGCCCCGCTTCCATTTATTCAGGCAAAGACCAACCACTCCTCTCACCGAAATGCGAATAGGGAGGAAAAGGGCCCCAAGAGAACCCGCGCGAGGCGACCACCGCCGCTCCCCACGGCCTTCCGGCGCCGCCCACCTCGCTCACGGCATCCCGAAAGATCAACTGTCAACTCCGCGACGCCACACCCCGAAGGTAGACCGGGGGTCCGACAGTCACCGGCACGCGGCGGATTTGACGGATCCGAGACCTCTGTCTATCACTGATGACGGAAGGGAGGCGCACCCGGTGACATCACTGCTCTCAGCACTCTTTCGTTGCTACACAAGGGTTTCAGTGTACCTGGCAAGGCGCGCGGCATCCGCGCTGTCGAGGGTGCGCAGCGCCGGGTCGACCGGGCGCCCGCGATCGACGGCGGTCAGCGGCGCGGCCGGCGGCCGATCGATCCAGTCCACGACCGGGCGCGCGGACTCGGCGACCGACCGCGCGAAGAACCGCGCGGCCAGCTTGACCGCACCACGCACCACCGGATTCGCCACACCGTCCAACCCGCTCCTGGTGAAGCCCGGGTGGTACATCACGTACCGCGCCCGCCCGCCGCCCTCCTCCGCGAAGGCCACACCCAGGAGGTCGTTCGCCCTCCCCGCCTGCAACTGCGCTCGAACCCGCCCGTACTTCGCGGTCAGCTGGGGGTCCTCCCAGTGCACGCGCCCCGCGGTGACGCCGACCCCGGCGACACTGATGATCACCGGGTTCTCGCTCGCGTCGAGCACCGGGCGGAGCCGGTGGCTCAACAGGTACCGGCTCAGGTAGTAGAGGGCGAAGGTGGCTTCGAGGCCGTCCTCGGTCTCGACCCGCTCGGCGTTGACCCGGTTGGCGAACAGGGCGAGCGCGTCCACGGACTCGTGGCGGTCGGACACCTCGCGCACCACCCGCTCAACCTCCGCCACCGAGGAGAGGTCCGCACGCAGGAAGTGGAGGTTCGGACTCGACACCCGGTCGACCAGCGCACGCCCCTTGGCCTCGCCGCTGCCGATCACGATGACGTTGTCGCCCTTGGCCAACCGGCGAAGGGCCGTCTCGCGGCCCATTCCGCTGGTCCCACCGCTGATGATCACTGTCTTCACGGTTCCATCCTGGGTTTCGCCGCAGGACGGGGGAAGACGGCACTTTCGTGTCCGTTGCGCACATCCTTGTGCCCGCGCGCGTCCAGGAGATCCGTTCTCCCGCGAACCGTACCGTCCACTGTGGACAGATCTCGGGCAGGACGCGGTTTCCTTGCGGTGCGGAACGGAGCGTGCCCGGCCCGGACCTTCTCGATCACCCTTGAGGCGAGTCCGAGGAGGCGCAGTGAGGTACTTCGAGGTGTTCAGCGACGCGCTCAGGAGCGGCGACCGGCCGCGCAAGACGATCATGTTCGCCGACATCGTGGACTCGGCCAAGCTCAAGGAGCGCACCGCGGAGGTCAACTGGCTGCCGACCATCGGCAAGTTCCTGGACATCGTCACCGAGGCGGTCCAGCACGAGGGCGGCGAGGTGGTGAAGTACCTCGGCGACGGGGTGCTGGCGATGTTCGACGCGGCGGGCAGCGGCAACGCCATCCGAGCGGGAATCCGGTTGCAGGAGCAGCTGCGCAGGCTCCAGCAGGAGACCTCGCTGATCCAGAACTGCCAGTGCACGGTGGGCATCGCCACCGGGCACATCGTCGAGTACCGCACCCCGGCGCAGACCACCGACGTCATCGGCAGCACCGCCGACCTCGCGTCCCGGCTGTCCTCCGCCGCCGCCCCGAACGCGGTGTGGATCGACGCCAACACCTTCCACGCCGCGGACATGACGCGGATCAGCTCCGAGATCGGGCACGCGCTGGACCGGCCGACCAACGAGTACCACCTCGCGGGCGAGGTCGGCCTGAAGGGCTTCGGCCACCGCGTCAGCTACTACGAGATCATCTGGTCGCAGAGCGAGTTCGGGGCGCGCAACGCGACGCTGCGCCACTCGCAGAACGTTCCCGCGCCCGCCGCCGACGGCGTTCTCCAGGGCACGGTCGAGCAGTGGAGCGCTGAAAAGGGCCGGGGCTTGCTGCGCACCGAGCGCGGTGAGTACTTCGTCGACCGCAGGTTCCTTGCCGTGCCGAAGGAAAACCTCGTCCGGGGCAAGACCGTCCGCTTCGTCCCCATCAAACCGCTCCGCCCCAACAGCCGCCCCGTCGCGGGCGCGCTCGTGCAGGAGGGCTGGCGGGTGAGCGCCGAGTTCACCAAGGTCTTCGCCGAGCGCGGCTACGGCTTCGTCGCCGTGAAGGACCAGCGCGGCAACACCCTCACGCTGTTCGTGCACCTCGGCGAGGCCTCGCGGCGCCTGCGCCCCGGCGACAGGGCTAACCTCGTCATCCGTCCGAACCCGCGCGGCCTGTCCGGCCAGCTGGACAAGGGGGCCTCCGGTGCCGCATGACCCCGACGTGCTCGCCGCCGAGCTCGCCGATGTCCGCGACGAGCTCAAACGCCTGGACGGCAAGGCACGCGACCTGCTGCTCATCGCGACCTTCACCGTCACCGCCGGCGTGGCCGTCGCCAACCTCGGCCGCGACTCGATCACCCCGGCGACCGCGATCCTCGGCATGTCCACCCTGCTCCCCTGGACCGCCGCCGTCGTGAGCCTGATGCTCGTCATCCGCCCGACCACCGTGCCCGGCGTCTTCGAGATCACCGAGACCGACCTGGCCGCCTGGCGGGACCGCCGCTGGCAGGCGCTGAGCCGGGTCGCCCGCCTCAAGTTCCGCCGCGTCCGCCTCGCCGTCGACCTGCTCTTCGCCACCCTCGCCCTCGCCGTGCTCACCGTCGGCTCCACCCTCCTCCCACCCTGAGCAACACCGCAGGTCAGAGCGTTGACAACCCCCGATTAGGAACCTGATCAGCCGTGCGTTAATCTTTCCCCAGCGCTTGAGAGAGCGCGGACAGACCGGGACGTGGCGCAGCTTGGTAGCGCACTTGACTGGGGGTCAAGGGGTCGCAGGTTCAAATCCTGTCGTCCCGACGGTCTAGACGCAGGTCAACCCCTGTTTTGCGAATGCAAAACAGGGGTTGACCTGTTGTCGTGTCACACGTCGTATCACGAACGCCCGTACTGTTACTTAGGGCGAGGAGGTGTCACACAAAGTCACGCACCAGCGCGGCGTACTCCTCGGCCAAGTCGGTGTCGTCGGGCACCTTCTCGTCGAAGAGTTCGTCGAGTGCGTCTGCCGCAACCTGCAGGTGCGTGTGGTCGGGTTGAACATAGACACGCTTCGCCAACTCTCCACCATCAGCGTGCCCCGCCCAGGCCGCCAGAACCCAATCCGGAACACCGCGCGACGCGAGATAGGTCAGGCAGGCGTGGCGGCAGTCATAGAGCCGAACCTTCCGCAGCTTCGCCGATTTCATAGCCCACTGAGCGCGGCGACGTAGCCAATCTGGCCGCTGAGGTTGCCCCAGTTCATCCACCAGAACGTATCCGGTGTACACGTAGGCATCCCCGGCCTTGAGCATCTCAGCCCGTTGGCGCCTCTTCAGCTCCATCAAGGCTTTGGCGATGAAGCGCGGAAGTGGCAGAGCCCGCACTCCAGCGCGCGTCTTGGCGTCTTTTTCGATAATCTTCGTACCTGACAGCGTTCGCGTGTTGCTGCCGACGTAGAGCAGCAGTTTCTCGAAGTCGATGTGCTCATCCCACCGAAGCCCACAGACCTCGGCCGGCCGAAGCCCCATCAACGACAAGAGAAAAATGGCAAACAAGCGCCTACACCGAGCCAAAGTGATAAAGAGCCGAATCTCAGCCGTGTTCCAGCATTGACGTTTCCCCTTGCGAGCCTTCTCCTCTTTTCGATATTGACGCGGGATGCTCACGTACTCGGCGGCGTTACGGTGCACCCGCTCTTTTCGCTGGGCGTACTTGAGGGCTTGGCGCAGGCGGCCCAGAGTCAAGTCGATGGTGCGGCACGACAGGCCGGGTCCAAGCCCTTGGTTGCGAGTTCGGCCGCTCGTCCACATCCAGTCGATCAGGCGTTCGACGTGCTTCTCCGTGAGGCTCTGCGCTGGCTGCTCACCGTAGAGGGCACGTACAGGCTTCACCGCGTCGACGTAGTTCTGCAGCGTGGACTCCTCGATGTTCCTTGCCTCGAAGTCCAGCCATTCGTTCAGGATCTCATTGACCGTGGTCGGACTTGGCGCAACGTGGATGTCCTTCGCAACCGCCACGATGATCTTCGACAGCTCAGTCTCAGCTTCGGTCAGAGAATCGTAGGTGTGCGTCTCCTGGCGCCGCCTTCCCGTTACAGGATCTTTTCCGATGTCAATCTTAAACCGATATCTCTCCACGCCGCCCTTTAGAACGATTTTCTTGATTCTGTCGTCCACGAGATAACCCCCTACACCGAAAAGCGATCAACCGCCACACCCACGACTAATTGGCCATACGTCAGGTCGCGCAGAATCTCGGGTTAAGGCATCTGACAGAGGCGCGTTAGCCGAATTGGCGATGTCGCTCACTTGACGCTGGAACTTCATCACTTGACGATGCCCGCCGTCCACCGACCGACCTTGTGACCCCTCGTCCCCCTTGACGGGCTGGGCCGTCCGATGATGAACTGTCAGTTTTGCCCCACCCAGGAATCACCAGGCGCACGGAAACCCTTCCATTTTCACAGTCGCCGACTCTGGTCATACTCTTCCAAATTTCGATCACGATGACTGCCACAGAAGAAGCGCACATTTGAGGAGGTGACCATTGCGCTCATTGCGCTACTCCGAGAAACGTCATCCGTGAACCGACTCTGGCGCCCATACTTGCTCGATACACGGCGATCTCTTCGTCGTCCTCGCGCGCGCCACAGCGGGGCTCCGCACCCTCTTTTGTCCTGCAACACGTCACAGCAGCATTGATCCGGCGTTCCGTCCCGCGTTCTGGATGCAGCGCGCCACAACTGCGCCGGTCTGGCTTGCGGGGAAACTCCAGGCAATCTGTAACTGGTAACGGTCTGTAAGCGGACCGCCGTCAGCTGCGACGCCCCTCGCAGCTGACGACACGAGGACGGCAACGACCCCAGCAACTTCATCTGGTCGGAGGAACCGGCCGCTCTGGATGCCCAACAGGCTGGCGCAGCGTCGAGTAGCACCCCTTGGTCGAACCGTGAACCTACGGCCAACGTGCCGCCGAGGGATCGACCTCCTGTCCAGGAGGGAGGCGCTGGCGAGACCGAGCGGACGCCCATCCCCGCACCTACGACGGCGCGCACCAGAGCCCGACTCCAGTTGTTCAAGGCAGGTTCAGCTGCATTGGGCGGCGATGGGCTGGGGGCGGTCGCTTCAGCGGGCGCGCCGTTGACGGCCGAGCCCTTGGCGCGGTGGTCCACGCTTGCTTCAAGGAGCGACCGGGCCGACAGGGTGATGTAGATCGACACCATGAGGTTGCCGTCGAGCAAGCAACGCCACGCCTTGAGAGAGAACAGTCCAGCGTGACCTGGCCGAAAATCGGCGACGTCATCACCGACCAGATCATTGATCGCGCAGATGAGGGCAACGAGGCCGCGGTCGACAAGGCGACGGACCGCGGCGGAGACATCAAGGTCGGTCGCAACGGTGGAGGCGGCAAGCTCCGCCAAATGCAATGTGGTAGCGCGCGCAGCGCCAGCGACGTGCTGCACGGCCGCGGCCAAGGTTTGCGCGGTTGTCAGTCCGCTTCCCCAGCTGGCATGGGTAACCAAGGCGACGACACCACAGCACTGGGCTTTGCGCTTGACAAACACTGGCTCGGTGACGGTGCTCATCAAGGTCCCCCAGCAACGGGTTCCCTCTCTCCCAACATCGATGGTACCGATGCTGAGCTGACCTGGTCAGGTGTTCACCCGCGCCCCGAGAGCGCCAAGCAACGCGGCGCGGCAACGACACACCCCGCGGGTGATTGCGACCGCACGAAGCGGCTCCACGCATCGAGTTCAACACGATAGGCTGACCAATCCGCGCCAAACTACGGTTCGGCTGGGTCAGGGGGCCGGTGTGAGTTCGATATTGGCGAGCGTTGACTTCGCGAACCGCCTACGGGTCGCACTGTCTCGGTCCGGGAAGGGCATCGAGGTCTTCGACACGTTCCTTCCCGACCGCGCCCACGGCGAGCGCGCGGTCCTGGACACGCAGCGGCTAGCCAAGCCCATGACCTACGAGCGCTTCGGCGCGCTCAACCTGGTCCACGGGAACGAACCAGCGGTGATCATCGGTGGGCTTCCCGCCGTTGCTGGTTTCCTGGCGGGCAGGTGGTTGCGCGACCGCCGGGCGCGCAAGGCCATGGAACCCAGGTGGCATAGCGCGCCGATGCTGCAGCTCGTCGTGACCGACCGGCGGTTTTGGTGTCAGGTTGCGACCAGTACTGGTCCCGGTGCCTGGCGACAGTTCGACTTCGACACCATCACATCAATGCGGTGTCCGGGCGTCGAGACGCTGGAGTTCGAGTTTGTCGGCTCCCCGCCGGCTCGGCTCACGGGGTTCTACATGCCCGCGCTGCGCGTGGTGATCGAGCATGCTCAGGCGCGGGTGCGCTGAAGCTGAAACCTGGCAGGCTGCGCTGGCGCGACTGCGCAATGAGGCCGTTGGCCGCGCCAGCAGACTCCGACTAGGCGACTGCTGGCGAAGCCGAGGATTTCGTTTCACTGCAATGTCATCACGGCCGCGAAGGCGCCAGCGGCCCTCCACCGCGTTGCCAACAACGGAACATCGGCCGCGGCCTTCCTGGCTCAGCGGTGGAAGCCGAGCCGCCCACGGCCGCCCGAACGTCCGCTGGCATCAGGGCGCCCCCGGTAGTTCAAGTTCAGAGGCGCGAAGCGCTGGGGTAGCGGGGAGCGTGGGACGGTCCGACCTCGAACCGGCCGTGTCGGGGTTCTGGGCGGTCGGCGTTGTGTCAGCGACGTCGTGTTGGGGTGGCTTGGCATTGTGCTTGGCAGCACGGGGTTTGCGGCCCGCCATCGGTGGGCGTTGAAGGCCCAGGCGTTCGCCGAGCAGCTGGTCCGGTTTCCAGCCGGCCTGGATGCAGGCGCGCCAGCAGTCCTGCCAGTGTCCTAGCCGTCGCGCGTTCGTGGCGCGAGCCGCAGCCTTGATTTCTTGTGCCTGGCGCTCCGCGTCTGCCAGGAGCGCGGGCGCTTCGGCGGCGGCTTTCTCGGCTTCGACGATCGCCGCGAGCGTCTTCACCATTGGTTGTAGCTCGTCGACGGCAGCTTGTTCGATCGCTGTTCGGTGTCGTTTTTCCCCCATACCCCGATGGTAGGCACCGTGCGGCTACTGCGCCGCCGCCGCTGACCTGCACAAATGGTGTGGCGATGACTGGAGCGGTTGATGTCTCGGCCGCAGAGACCGGGTCTGCGCGACCTCGGCCAGGCCCCGACGTCAACGGCGAACGCCGAACTCCTCCAGCGCCATCGCGCCACGCGCATGCAGCGGACTCGGCACCACCGCGAGCGAGCCGAACGCGGTCCTCTCATGCGGGGCGACGACCTCAAAGTGGACCGCGCGTCGGAAATCACGCAAATCAGCCGACGTTCTCCTAGACAGAACCCAAGTACAGGCCGCGCATCTTTCAACATTGGAGCACTTTTCGACCCAGTCGCCCCCAAAGTACCCGATTAACCTCCGTAATACATTTCGAGCACGCCGACCAGCCGATCGGCAAGGTGCAATTCGATCGGCATTCAATCGAATCTCTCCCTTCGCAAGGAGATATCTCATGCTCGAAATTATCGACCACTTTAGTGGCGCCGGGGGCAGCTCTCAGGGAGCTGAGGCAGTCGACGGCGTCCGATGCGCCCACGCGATCAACCACTGCGATCTGGCCCTAAGGACCCATGCAGCGAACTTTCCGCACGTCGATCATTCCATCACTGACCTCTCCACGATCAACCCGCGATACTTTCGTCGCACCGATCTCGCGTGGTTCAGTCCGGAATGCACGAACCACAGTCAGGCCAAGGGGGTTAAGCGCGCCCGTCAACCCGATCTGTTCGGGGAAGTCCTTCCCGATGAGATGGCGGAACGGTCGCGGGCGACGATGTGGGACGTGGTGAGGTTCACCAGCGTGCACAGATACGAAGCCGTCGTGGTGGAGAACGTGGTGGACGTCCTGTTCTGGACGGATTTCCCTGCCTGGCTGACGGCTATGGTCAACGAGGGCTACGACTACACCATCGTCTTTGTCAACTCGATGCACGTCCCATCAGCAAAAACACCTCGTGCGCCACAATCTCGCGACCGGGTCTACTTTGCTTTCACGAAGAAGGGAAATCAGGCTCCAGATTTCGAGCTGCGCCCGGAAGCTTATTGCCCCAACTGCGATGAGGTCGTGCGGGCGATGCAGGCGTTCAAACCGCAGAAAAAGACGTGGCCATGGGCACGGTGGGGCCGCTACCGCGCTCAGTACATCTACCGATGCCCACAGGCTTCCTGTCGCAATTCCCAGGTCGAGCCATTCACGGCGCCCGCAATGGAGGCTATCGACTGGTCCAATCTGGGGCAGCGAATCGGGGACCGGAAGAAGCCGCTCGAACCAGCGACTCTGAGGCGGATCACTACAGGGCTGAAGCAGCACGGAAAAGCGATGCTGGTTCCGGCGGGCGGCGGCTGGAATGAGGACTGCATGCCCGTGGACCTTCCCATGCGGACGCGCACCACCACCGAAACTGAAGGATTGACCGTGCCTCCGGCGGGACTGCTCGTGCCGTGCGAAGGCAGGGACGGGAAGTACGCGCAACCGGTGTCGATGCCGATGCGGACCCAGACGACCCGCGCCGAAACGGCGCTGCTCCAGCCGCCCGGTGCCGCGCTGATCGCCCCCTACTACGGCAACGAAACGACGGCCTTCCCTGCCAGCGCCCCGCTGCGCACGGTGACCGGCACCGATCGATTCGGCATCGCCTTCGTCGCCAGTCTGCGCGGCGGGGGATGCAAGACGAAGGTCCGGTCGGTACAGGAGCCGCTCGCCACCGTGACCGCCGAAGGAAACCACCACATGCTGGTCCGCCACGACGAGCTACGCGGCCCCCTCCAGCGAGGCCGCGACGGCGGAGCCGCATCGGCGGGCAACGCCGCTTGGTGGGCAGGCGTGCTGAACTTCGCACGCTTCTCCGTCGCTGCCTCCGGGGCGACGGTGGATCACGACAACCTGCCCCCCGCGCTAGCGGACTCCACATTCCGCATGCTCGACCCCGACGAGATTCGGGCAGCGATGGCTTTCAACAAGGGCTACATCCTTCTCGGGAACCGCCGCCAGCAAGTAAAACAGCTCGGTAACGCGGTCACGCCGCCCGCCGCAGAATGGCTGATTGCCCGTATCGCGGAATCTCTCGGATACCCCCAGCCGGAGCCCCATGCACTTCCAAGCAGCACCCTCACCTCCGCCTAGATGATCTACGTTCCCGGCCAGCTGTGCTGCCTCTAAGAACGTCGACGACACCATTAAATCGAGGCATCAAGATCGAGCACGAGAAGTTCTCCACCACTGCGAGAGCGTTCACGTGAGCTGCCCAGATTAAACGCAGGGCTATCGTCGTTTCCGAAACCGAATCCGGCGCGACGATAGCCCTCTGGGCAATACATCGCGCCAGGCGATCAACCCCTGAATCCACGCAAGGAGTCGCAACGCCATGCCTAATAGCGAAAGAACCAACAGCAGCGACATTTCAGCAGTCGCATCGACGGGCCACGGAGGCGAAGAATGGCCCCACACCCAGCTCTACGCACCCTACCGGATCAACGCAAACGGGCTTTTCCAGAGCCTCGCGGAGGGCGCCTCCGTCGCGTTCGGCGCCTCCCTTGTGCACCCAACTTTGGGGCCTATCGGAGAACTCCTACACGATGGCCGAGACGGCGAGGTCGAATTTTTTCCCTCGGACAGCTCCAGGTTCTCCTCGGCGGACCTCGACACTTTCGTCGCTGAGTGCCGCCACAACGACATGCCCATTGATCGAGATGGGGTCTTGCGCGAGATCTTCACCGAGGCTGAGACCGATGAACTCGTTCACACCATGCGTCACCACGGCTACAGCTTGGTGCGACCGTTCACCCCGGACCCTGGTTACTCGACGACGCCTATCCGTGGCGCTGCCACCACTTTGTCTCGCATTCCGTGTCGGCGCGATGAGCGCATGGCGCTACTCAAGGGCATCCTGGCCGGGGAACCGTTGTTGCCGGACGCGTACTGGGAACTCTTTGACGGCGAGCGTTGGATTCCCCTGGTTCCTGAGGCTCACGGCCAGCAAAGCGATTCGACCGAATGGTTCAGTGAATCTCTTCGCCTCCTTGGAAACCCGCCGTTCGCGTGCTGGGCCATCACAGCTAGCGGATCGCGAGTCCAAGTCCATGTTGACGGGACCCGACTCTTCATCGGAGACGGAGGCCCCGATCCTCAACTTAGTAAGTGGTGTGCCTGTACCTCGACAGCGCGCGAGCGATCTCGATTCGAGCTACGCGCCGACGGCGGGGCCCTGATCTGCGCTGGCGAGGTCCACCGCGACGACGACTGTCGCAGCCTCATGCGGATCGAGTGACCTAGGCCGACAGACGGCAGCGGCTCACGCAACCCCATACGCCGTGAACGATGCGCTTCACGGCCTCAACGAGCATTCTTGCCTCCAAAGTCTTCACATTAAAAATGCTACTAACTTGAACCTGCCAGGAAGCCCACGGGGGAATTGGCACGCTTGTCGATCCACTTCCGTGCGAACCCATTCTATTGCAGACCCGAAAGGCCTATCCATGTTCTCTTTGTCTGCGCTCAAGGCGCGATTGCGCCATCAATCGGACGGTCCACGTCGGGTACTCCAGTTGCTGGGGACACCGACGTCTCGCGCTGCAGTATCCGTCGTCGCCGACCTCATCACACGGGCCGACGCCGCCGTTCTCTCAAGGCGCGAAGACCTTGCTCAACTCGCCGCGACGGTGTCGTGCGTCGAAGCGCTCGCGATCGTCATCGTGTTGCGAAACGCAGCCGACACGGCACCGGCGCACGCTCTGCTCTGGGAGCACTTTTGGGGCGGTTGCACGGACGACTGCCGACCTCCGACGAGCGAGTCGGTCGAGGAGGATGCGCGCTGGCTCGACCGTGTCGAGCAGTCCTTCGCCGCCGCCGTGGCCGCACAGAAGCCCCCTCGCGCCGTGCACGAGTCAGTCGCAGGCCATAAGCGCTACGGCTCGACCGGCTGCACATGCCGCACCTGACCGGCAGCGCGGCGGGGCGGCGCACATCGCCCCGCCATCACCTCGCATCCCTCTTTGCCTGCTCGCTTTCCCGATGGAGGCACCCGATGGTCCTGGTAGTCGGCATCCTCGCAAGCCTCGGAATTGGCGCCATAGTCCTCCACGCCGCGACGTCCAAGAAGCGTCGACAGGTTCGGCGTCGCGCGGTCCGGCTGGACAGCGTCGCCACGGTCATCGCCCGGGGGTTGGGTAGGTGGGCCGAGCAGCCTCGCCGAGCCGCTCTTGCCTACGCCCGGCTGGTGCTCGCGGGACGCGTCACCGACACGGCACGCGAGCACCACTGGCACCCGGTGGCGCGCAAGCTGATCGAAGCCGGTGCCCGCCGCGGTGAGGAGTCCTCGGTCTACGTCGAGGACGTCCGGCTCGGGGTGGCCTGCGTGCACGGGCTCGCCCATCACGTCATCGAGGCGACCAGTTTCCGATCACCGGAAGAGGTCCCTGATCGCTTCGGGGCGCCGTGGGTCATCTCGGAGTCCGACCTCGCGGGCACGGGTCTCACCGCGCTCGATGTCGTGCGCTTCTGCGGGGGCCAGCTCGACGTCGCCGCGAAGCTGCTCGACCGGGCAGGCGAACTCGCCGCCGCACGCTGACCCCCGGAGCCCGGTGGCGCACGCGCGTCACCGGGCTGCCTTTCCTCTGTGATCACAAGGAAACGCGCTATGTCTCTGCCCTTGTTCGTATTGCCCGCTTCATCCCAAGCAGCACGTCTGGGCCCTCAGAGCGTCGTGTTGAGCCTTGGCATGGGCATTGACTCCGTTGCCTTGCTGGTGCGGTGGCTGCTCGACCCCAGCAGCCGCGATTTCGACCTCGACGACCTGGTGGTCGTGACCGCGATGACCGGCGACGAGCACGACTACACCCGCGAGCAGATGGAGGAGTACGTGCTCCCGTTGATGCGCGAGCACGGAGTCCGCTACGTCCAGATCAGCCGTACTGGGCAACGGAAATCCTCCGGCTACACCGTCCTCTCCGACAGCCGCACCACCGAGACGATGGTGATGCGCGGGCCATGGTGGTTGTCGTTCGAATTGCGCACCGGCGCCACCATGCCCAGCATTCGCCGCCAGCGACGGTGGTGCAGCGAGCGTGCAAAAGGCGACCCGCTCGACTGGTGGGTCAACGACAACCTCCTCCCCGGCTACACCCACGTTGTCGGATTCGCGGCCGAGGAACTCGACCGTGCTGACCGGGACACCCACGCCCGCCGGAGCAAGGCCGCCGCAGGCACAACGGTCCCGTGCCGGGTCGAGTACCCGCTGCTCGCGTGGGGCATGGACCGAGCAGCCTGCGCCGCCTACCTCAAGGACGTCTTCAAGATTGATTTCCGGCGCTCGTGCTGCACCTTCTGCCCATTTCAGGCAACGGCGGGAAGCCGTGTGGAGCTCCTGGCGCGGTGGACGGAATACCCCGAGGCGTGCGCCGACACGCTGGAACTGGAGTACACCGCGCTAGCGGTCAATCCTCGCTGTGGGGCCTTCGGCTCTGGCGAAACCGCGATCGATCTTGCTCGACGTCACTCACTGTCTGGCTTGGGTCTCGCCCGCGAGCGATTGGCTCGCGTCGAGGTCTGGGATGTGCTCTCGGTACGTCGAGTGTTCGACCAAGCCGATCAGCCCGCCGCAAGGGAGAGGCATGGCGATCTGTCCAAGTCGAGAAATCCGGTTCCCGCGCGGACATGATCGCCCATCTGCACACGCTGCCGCGCGTCTCGGTCGAGACCGATGACTACGGGATCACGCGTGCGTGGCGCCGCCGACTTCCGCCGAGTTCAGAGATCGTGTATCCGGCGATCGAGATCCTATGGGCCGTGGTGCCGCACGGAGCACTGCCGAAACAACGTCCCGGATTCAATGCCCAATGGACAGAGAAACACACGGCAAAGCTGCCACTCTAGTCCAGCGTTCGCGACAATTGAGACTAAAAGCTCCCCTAGTGTTTCATTTGTCGATCCGAGAGATTGACGACAAGCAGACCGTCACTCCAGGGGATTTCATGAACAAAAGATTGACACTTGACGACCTCCCTATTCCCGTTTCGCGCATCGATCTGCATTGTCCGGATTGCGAAAGCGAGCCTGGCGATAGCTGCCATTTCAGCTGCACCGTATCCGTCCCACCTACTGAGGTTGCTCTCAAGTTGGTCGGCAGGGGCGTGTTCGCCGAACGCAATTGCCTCACGTGCGAGGGCACCGGTCGGCGCTCTGGAGCTGCACGCCACCCGTGCTGGTGTCTGCGGGACTCCGCGTCCGTGCTGGAACAGCGAGCCCGCTCACTGGCCCCGATCGCAGAAATGGAGGTAGACCCCAGTGCGCGATCACGGCGCGCGACGGTGCAGCGCCGCTATCTCGCCCATGCGCTAGCGGGAGCGCTGCGCCGCCAAGGGATCGAGGCAGTACCGAGGAAGACAGCACTGAACCTCCTCGGACACGACTACCTGGTGGACGTCACCACGGCGTTCGGTGACCTGATCGCGGGCTTTGACCAAGGCCAGCGGGCAACCATCGTGCGACCAGACGGCAGCCGTTGGACGCTTGCCGTCGAAGGCCCCGTCACTTCGGCCGCTGCCACGATTGCGCGCCACATCCCGGAGTTGATCGGAGATGCTCGCGACCAAGTCGTCTGGGTGCAAGCTCTGCTCCAGTTCGCCCCCGGCGAGACCCACATCATGTGGACGCACCTGCCACTGGGCCGCACCTACGGGTGGGAGCGAATCGTGTCACCAGAGCAGCTCAACCGAGCCGAGTATCACCGCTCGATCAACCGCGCAAAGCTTCCGCAGGCCGACGTTGTGATGGCAACCCGACTGTTCTATCCGCCCGAAATCGCGCAGAACGCCGACCGGCTCGCAGAGGCCATCACCTCCCACATCGAGCTGCTCACAAGCAAAATCCGGCGCGGACAACTCACAATCGAAGGCTGACCAACGGCAGAGCCACTCGCCGCCGCACACCCTCACCACCGCGAGGTGTCCGACTGGTGCGCGATGCGGCGAGTGGACTGTCGCCGCTGTCTCAGAATCCCATACAGACGAGGTTTTCTGAAACTTCGATCGAAGCATCTTCGATACAGAGACGAGCATCCTGCCGGAATCGCATGTCCGGCCAGCACAGAGTTCTGGGACCGGCCGCCGCGATGAAGCCCGTATTCGACCCACACGGCAGACCACGAGAGAGCGCAACGACGCTGGCCGCCACCACGCAAACCAGATCAAATTCCGCACTACGGTTGCCACATCCAACCCCCGCAATCTCGCAGATTCCTGCGATCTCATCGAGGAGATGCGCATGCCTAGAAAACTGACGATCAGCTCACTACCGACTCCCTTGGCACGAATAGCCTTCCTCTGCGGTGAATGCGGGAGCGCACCAGGCGTTCACTGCGATTGTGATTGCACCCTTTTCGACGAGCGTGGCCGAGAGGGGTTCACGGCCGTCGGACTCGGCATCTTCGCGGAATCGGACTGCCAGCGTTGCGACAGCACGGGCTGGTCGCGGTGGTCCCTGGATACGCCGTGCGCATGCCTTCAGGATTCGGCTTCCCTGCTGGAACAGAGGGCACGCCGCCTGCCACTGGACTACGGAACTAGCTCGAAAGTCGCTGCCCCGGATCGGCGCGCGATGGTCGAGCGTCGCCTCTACGCGCACGCTCTTGCGGGAGCGCTACGCCGCCAAGGCGCAGCCGCAACCCCGCTTGCTCCGAGCACACACCCGTCCCTCCGCGACCAGCTCGTCGAGATCGCGAGCGCGTTCGGGCGCGTGATCGTGGGCTACGACTACCGGAAGTGCGCTGTGGCGATACGACCGGACGGCAGCCGCTGGACGATGGCAATCAGGGACGACGTGCACTCGGCCGCAGCCACCCTCATGCACCTGGTCCCTGAGCTGCGCGCACTACATCGCTACGAGCCTGTCTGGATCGAGGGCACCTTCTCCCCGGAATCCCAGCACACGACCGGCCCGACGCCGTTGGCATGGTCGCCGCGCTACGGGCACGAGCGCGAGGTCTCGACGAGCCAGCTCGACCAAGCCGCCGGGCTCCGGCGAAGCAAGCGGTCCTCCCCCGCGAACAACCGGGTGATCGTGACGAGGTTCTTCTTCGCGCCCGAGGTCACCTACGACGCCGCAATCCGCGATTTCGCCATCGAATCCGAGTTCCACTGGCTCATCGCCAAGGTGCGTCAGGGCGAACTCTCCATCGACGGCTGAGCACCGCCAAACGCGGCGCCGTCACGACATCAAGCCGCGCGCGCAATCTCAGCGGCATCGGTCACTCCACTCCAGTTCACCTCACCGTCGGACCCGGCGCGCTTCACGCCGTGCCCTACCCACCTCGAATCCCTTGAGAGGAAAGCAAAACCATGAATCAGAGCAACATCCACCATGACCTCAATCTCCCGCAATCCGTGCACCTGCTCGTGGCGGAGTTGCACCGGTCCTCGCGCGTCGCCGCCGACACGGTCGTCTACCGAGGCTGCACCGACAGCGGCGAGGTCATCATGCTGATCGGCGGCAAGCCTAGGCCCGACATCTCGCTGGCAGAGCCGGAATGGCTGTGGGGCGTGCTCGTCAGCACTCCTGAGAAGCCGATGACATGGTGCACCGCCCAGCACCGAAGCATCGACGAAGCAGTCCGCAGCATCGACCGTGAGAGTGTCCGTCGAGCGCGAAACGGAGCCTCCGAGCGCGCTGCACTCTTGTCTTCTGATGCCTGCGGGAATCAGGAATCGGCCCAGTCCCAGACACGATTCGTCCTCGCGCGCGAAATCGTCCACAGCCTCACCGAGTGCGGAACCACGCTCGCCCGTGCACTGAACGCGGCCGCCGCAGGCCACTGGGCCGAGCTTGCGCAGAGCCTCCCCGAACCGGGATACGCGAAGGTCCTGGACGTGCTCGACGACCTCACACGTGGCCTGATTGGGGCGTTCGCCGCCATCGCCGGAGCAGCCGACACCGAGCAGCTACAAGTCCGCGCCGAATCGATCGTGACGCTGCTCTGCACCATTGCCTGCGAGACCCGCGAGCTCGTGCGCGAGGTCGATCCGACCTACCACGCCAACACGACGACTCTCGTGTCGACCCCGGAGAACTAGCGCTCTACCAACGACTCCACTGCGATCTGGTCGGCGAGGCGACGATGCACGTCCCTCGCCGACCACTTGTCTCTCCGAGAAAGCATCGGCGCCAGTACGTCATCACCAACTCGAACGGCCGTGTCGTCGAACAGTTCTCGTTGCGACACAACGCCTACCCCGCCCGTTGACCACAGGCGCACGCTCCTACCCCACCTCCCTCCTGCTCAACGCCACCACGAACAGGTCAGTCAATATCGTCGACCAGAAGTCATTAAATGGCAGCAATATTGTTGGCCCGTACCGAGATCGCATCCAGACTCAGTCCGGTTCACATCTCTCATCTGCCTGCACTCCAAGGCTTTCAAGAGCCGCGCCGCCGATGAGCCTGAGCTTGCAACCTCAGAAATCGAGGATCACTTGCCACGCAACGATCAAGCCGCGCCACTGCCCTTCACCCCAAAGAACGCCTACGAGCTGACCACGCATCAGGACGGCCGGGAACTCGCCTTCCGGTGGAACATCGGAAACGCCGCGTCTGACGGAAGCCAGCGCCAAGCGCGTCTGGGAGTGACCTTCCACAAGGGATGGGGTTACACCGCCACCCTTGCGACGGTCATCCACGTCTCCAACGCCAGTTACGCCAGCGACGACTATCAGCACATGGGCTCGACGGGCGAGAGGATCTGGAGTGGCCGGGCTGGACGGTTCTCGCGAACCAAGCTCCACGAGTCGGGCCACTTCGCCGTGGAGGCGCTTCAGATGATGTTCGAAGCCCAGCACCCGAAAGTCCTCCGCCACTTCGATCCAGCAACCACATTGCCCTTCTCGTAGACGCGGCGGGACGGGACGGACCACACCTCCGACCCGTCACGTTCACGCTCCGGCGCGCTCCGCTCCGGCACCACCCGGACAGCAGCGACGTCATCCAGCTAGTTGCACGGCTAGTCGACTTCTTCCTTTATTGCCAATACTTCTACTCGGAGGGACTCGTGGACTACGACCAGTTGTTCACCATTGAGTACCTGAGCGATGAGGGCCTCTCGGTTCCGCTTGAACAGCTCGCGGACATCGTGCGTGTGTGGGTCGAAGACACCCACATCGTGACGCTCAGCAGACGCGAATGCAGGTGGGTCGAGGGCGACCCCGGAGCCGAGATCGACAACGACACGGTGCTCTGGCGAGACGTCGAGGCGTGGCTCGACCACCACCCAGAAGAGCACCCGGACGCCATCGACGAATGACCCGAGCACGGCCCGGTGCGCGGATGTGCGCCGAGTCGAACCTCGGCGCACATCCCCAGATCGAGCAATCAAGCCCGTAGAAGCGGTCGCGCGCTTCAGCCCTATGGCCCTTCGGCCCGCGCGACGCGACCGCCCGAGGATTCGGAGCTAACGTGGCCCTGCAAGCAGTCGCACTCGCGCAATACCGTCGGCTTCGGCGAAGCGGGCTCCCGTCCCAGTTCGCACTCCACTACGCCACGCGAGCACCGTTCCCCGGGGCCTACAACGACGAGGCGGACGGCACGGTGCACCTCCAGCTCGACCGCGCGCCCGAATTCTCCATCGTGGTGACGGCCGAGCCTGACCCTGATCCGGATGACTCCTGGCTCGGATACTTCACTCAAACCCGAGTTTCCGACGCCACCGAGGTGCGCCAGAACGCGGGCCGCTACTTCGTTCCCTGCTACACGATCAGCCAACGCCGCAAGGACCTGTCCGCGCGGGGCTACTCACGCGGAGTCGCCAGCGAACTCGCCGAGCGCGAGGCTCGTGCCGATGCACGAGCCGCCGAACTCCTGGATCACCGCGTGCTCAAAGTCTCCGTGCGCAAGGCCGACATCGAGCTTGCCGCCACGAGCATTTCGGTCACCTTCGGCCCCGCAGCTGCCTACCCGGATGACCTCATCGAGGTTGTTGTCGACTACACCGATGTCGTCGACGAGGTCATCGCCGAAGCGCGTGCCGCGCTACCCCGCGTGATTCGGGCGCTGTGCGACTGAGACGGGTCTCACCGGTGGACGCGTACCGGCTCCCTGCTTTCGCAGCCTTATCCAGCAGCCGAACCTCTTGTCAGCAAAGGAAGACGATCACCTCAATGGCAAGTATCAGCCCCGCCAACAGCACTGTGTCGCCTGTGTCTACTGCGGCAGTTTCCCCACCGGCGCCGTGTTTTTCGCGATGCGGCGGACAGCTGGCGTTGTTCTCCACGGCGCGTGCGGAGTTCGACTGGGATGCACAGGACGTCGTGGTCGTCGGCCATTCCGGCGGTAAAGACTCCAGCGTCTGCCTCGAAACCGTGTGCCGCCAAGCTAATTCTGCTGGCGCGCTGCACAAGGTTCGGGTGCTGCACTGCGATCTGGGCTCCACACCTGGGGGCTACCTCATCGAATGGCCAGGCGCCGCCGCCATCGCTCGGCGACAGGCCGAGCGCTACGGTGTCCCGTTCGCCATCCGCCGCAGCAGCCGCTGGACCAGTCTGTACGCACGCATTCTTGCGCACGGCAAGTGGCCGGGCTTCTTCGCTCGCTACTGCACGAGCGATCTCAAGACGACCGTCGGTCGCGACTACATCGACGAAGTCGGCCGTGAACTGAACCTGCGCCGCCCCGTCCGGGCCGGGTACGCGCTTGGTATGCGCGCCGAGGAGTCCGCTTTGCGAGCGCGGAAAGAAGTCGTCACTCGGCACCGCATGACAGCTAGATCCAAGAGGATCGTAGACGCGTGGCTTCCCGTCCATCACCTCGACGAGTCAACCGTGTGGAGCACGATCCGCGATCAAGCTCTTCCCTACCACGCCGCGTACGACTGGGGGATGCGTCGGCTGTCGTGTCGCTTGTGTCCGCTTGCGGCCCGCAATGACCTCGTCCAGTCCGCTCGCCTCAACCCCGGTCTCGCGGCGGAATATGCCAGGACCGAGGCCATCATGGGCAAGCCATTCAAGGGGAACCTCTCGATGGCGAGGATCATCGAGGCCGCAAACGAAGCACCCGACGAGCTGTCCATTTCGTAGTGTGCCGCAGGCGGATGACTGACTGGCGCAAGGCAATGCGCTGCACTCGGCGCACACTGCCATCATCACCAAGATCGAGAAATGGGGGAAACTCATGCACAACGACAGCCACCAGTCGCGCAACGCCGGGCAAGCCGAAGACGCGTCGACGGCCGAAAGCTCCACAGCTGTTTCGCTGGTGGAAATCCTGGTGGAGGCGGCCCGCAGCTTCGCCGACACCGTGCAGCGCGAAGGCACGAGGGAGTTGGGCGAAGCGATCGCAGTCCAGGCTGACGTCCGACGTGCCCTGGTCCTGGAGAAGATCGACGATGTTCGTTCCGCAGTACTCGAAGTCGTGGACGCCTGGAACGAGCACATCGGCGCCACGCTGGACGAAGCGAACGATGAGCAGGGAAGCCTGCGCGTCATCGCCGACGACTTCGAGTCGGCCGGGGAGATGATCTACGAACTGATCGGCACCCTTGATCCGACCGCGTCGCGAGACGCCGACTTCGCGAGCTAGGTCGAATCGGTCGCAAGCCCCGCTTGGGTGAGGCCCTACAGCGCACGCGCGCTGTGGGGCCTTTCGTGTCTCGTGCGGGATCGGCGAGTCGCAGCCCGTCCAATTGCGCTGTAGGTGGCATTGAAGGCTCCGTAGCCGGTCAGCAACGCCGCGGTCAGGCGGGCAAAGGCGCGGTCTTGCTGCCCTGGCGCTGCTACAGAGGCACGTCCGTCGGAGTGCCAGGTGCCGTCGGCGACAGGCTCTTGCCCTGGCGCAGGTCGCGAGCGTGTGAACGCGTCATGAAGCCCTTTGAAGAGAACCGTTCCTTCGTGGTGCGGTAGAAGCGCGTCCGCAGCGGAGAGCAAGATAGGCAAAAGCTAATAGCTTTCGCGCCAGCGCGCAGCCCGCGCTGGCAAGCTGACCTCGGGCAGCCCGCAGGATTGCGGTGTGCCCTCGGGCCGGGAGGCCGGATCGGAAGGGGGCAGGCGATGAGCGAGGAGAGCCAGGAGCACGCCGAGCGTCGCTGCCCGCCGGCGTCCTATCGCGATCGGCGCCCCGCACACGAAGGCGCGCGCCGAGCCCGCACTGCGGTCTCTTACACCCACACCGAGTGGGCGGAGATCGTAGTGGCCGCGGCGCGGGAGCAGCGCAAGCCCGGGGCGTGGGTCGCGCAGGTCGCGCATGAGGCGGCGGTGCGCGGACAGCGCGGTGCACTGGCCAGCAGGTCGGAGGTGGTGAGCCTCGTCCGAGAGATGGCGCAGTGCCGACAGGCATTGGTGTCTCTAGGAAATCGACTCAACGCGGTTGCGCGAGCGACCGCTGCATCCGTCTCTCCGGAGGCGCACCGCGCGGCGCGGGCGTTGCTCGGTGTGGTGGCGGACCAGATCCGTGACGTGGACCGTACAATGGACGCGGCGCGCGCGAGGTTGAGGTCGTGATCGCCAAGGTAGTGCGCGGCTTCAAGCCCGCCGGGCTGCTGAAGTACTTGTTCGGCCCGGGGAAGTTCGAGGAGCACCAGAACCAGCGGGTGGTGGCGAGTTGGGACGGTGCGCCGTGGTTGCACCAGCCCCCGCAGCAGGACGGACAGTTCGACCTTCGGCAGCTCATCCACACCATTCGGCAGCCGAGCATGGACGCCGGGCTCCCGCAGAGCGATCCTCCAGCGATCACCCCGGAATGGGCGGAACACATTCGCAGCGGAGCGCCGCTTCCCCCCGGGGCGCCAAGTTGGTTGCAGCACTACGCCTACGACAAGCGCACCGATTCGGTACAGCTGCGGCAGGGCTGGGTCTGGCACTGCCCAGTGCGCCTACACCCCAGCGACCCGACGCTTTCCGATGCCCAGTGGGAGCACATCGCCGAGCGCCTGATGCGCGCGTCGGGGATTCATCAGGCCGGGTGCCGGTGGATCGCGGTCCGTCACGCGGACGATCACATCCACCTGGTGGCCACGCTCGTGTCGGAGAACACCGGCAAGCGGCACCACCCGCACGGCGATTGGGTGAAGCTGCGCAAGGAGTGCGAGACGCTGGAGCAGGAGTTCGGGTTGTACTCCACCGCGAAGATGGATCGCACCGCCAAGCGGACACCGACGCGGCAGGAGATCGGCAAGGCCGAGCGCTCAGAGCGCGCGGAGACCGCGCGGGAGGAGTTGGCGCGGGTGGTCGCCCAGGCGGCGGCGAGCGCGAGCGAGGGCACCGAGTTTCTTCGCCTGCTCAAGGGCGAGGGGCTCGCGCCGCTGACAGTGTCCGATCGCAGCGGGACGGTCGTGGGCTACACCGTGTCCCTGCCCGGAGATTTCACTGCGGCGGGCCGTCCGGTGCGGTTCTCCGGTGGCAGTCTGGCGCGGGATCTGACGTGGCCGAAGCTTGCCCAGCGCTGGAGCACTGTCGACGAGCCCGCCGATACGGCTGCGGACAGTGGTGATGACGTGGCGGCTCGGCAGCGGCGTCGGGACGTGCTGCGCGAGGCGCAGGTGGTTGTGCAGCGGGCCGCAGAGGCGGTGCGCGGCGGCGCGGAGTCCCAGGATGGTGTTGTGCATGCCGCCGCCGAGGTGCTGTGGAGTGTCAGCCGTGCGCGGGAGGGGCGTGACGCCGGTCCGTTGGCGGCCAGCGCGGCCGGCTATGACCGGGCGGCACGCACGCCGCATCGCGTGGTGCCCGCAGGGCTCGGGCCGGTGGCGCGGGAACTGCGAGTCGCCTCGCGTCGCATCGCGGTGCTCGGCGCGCTCTCCGGTCGAGGCAAGGAGAAAGCAGCGCTGGTGTCCCTCGTGCTGGCGCTGGCGGGGTTGGTCGCCGAGATCGCCGCGTGGCAGCAGCAGAAGGGGCGTGTGCATCAGGCACGAGCCTCGCGCTCGGTCGCGCAGGCCCTGCCCCGGTACGCCTCGCGGCCGGAGGGAGCGGCGCGGCCCTCCGCTCATCCGCCCCGCGCGGGCGGAGGCCGCCGACGCGCGGGTGTGTCGGCGCCAGCTCTGGTGGTTGACCAGGGGCGCCCGCGGCGGCCGGGGTGAGCAGCTCAGCATGTGCCTTCGCCGGGCGGGCCCGGGAACGTCGTCGCGATCGCACGGCTTCGGGACGGTGATGCGGGAGTTGGTGGAGGCGGGTCGCTTCCGCGCATATGCTGGTGTTGCACGCGCGCGTACCCGAACCGACGCGGGCAGTTCGTCCCTGATGTGCTTGCCGCTTCTGGGAACGCGACGCGTGCGGATGGGCGGTCCTCACGAGCCCACAGCCGTTCGTCCCGTGTGGACGGCTTCGTGGCACCGCTGGTTGATGGCTGGGGATGCAATGGCGAGCGACGACACGTCGCGGAGGCCCTGTCCCTGACCGTGGTGTGCGGACTCGGGTCTCCGGGAACTTCCGGAGGGCGAGATGGGCGATGACGCACCGAGCGTTCTGCCGAGCGCGCAGGAGATGGGTCAGTGGGCCAGCATCACGATCGTGGCGGCGGTGATGCTCGGACGGCTTCGGCACGCGCGTGAGGCAGAGGGCCGGTTGGCCTTCAGCGACAAGGAGAACTCCGCCCGGGTCGCCGAGCATCTGAAGCACCCGGTTCTGCGGGCGATGAGCGAGGACGAGCAGTCCGAGTGGCAGCGCCGCGTCCCGAGCGAGCTGATCACGCAAGGCAGCACCGAGCCGTTCACTGTGTGGACAGCGGAGATGGCCCGCCCGGCGAACGGCTCGCCGCCCGAGTGGGGCGTGGAGGCCCACGTCTGGGAGGACGGCAAGGCCATCAAGGACTTGTTCGTCGTGGTGGCCGATGCCAACGACGCCCTCGCGATGACGGACTACCTCCAAAAGAACGGCAACGCCGAGACACTCGGCCGTCTCCACCAACTCGCGCGCCACGCGGGAGGTCGGTTCACTTCGCAAGCAAGGGTGCTGCAGCCCGGTGCGAGCGAACCGGCGCCTGAGGAGTTCGTGTTGACAGAACAGGAATGGATCGCGGCATTGCGGCGGCAGCTTCCCCCGGACATCGCGAGGATGGTGATCCAGTCCGACCCGCGCCAACCTCGTCACGACGTATGGCTCGAACTGCACCGGCTCGCCGACTCCGAAGTTCGTCGCGTCGGTGCATTGCCGGATCGTCTCGCCGAGATCGTGGCCACCAGACCAAAATGGCACCAGCCCTCAGACGACCCACCGTCCCTGGCGTACTGGGCGATCACGCAACGACGCGAGAATCCCGGCTATCTCTCCTTCGTCACGAGCGCCTCCGCGAACCGCGCCAACGCCTCGCCTGGCGCGAACTCCGCGACGACAGCTAACGCCGATGCGTCATCGGCGACCCGCACGTCGCTGCGGTTGGTCGAGGTCCATAGCCGGGAGCAGGCTCGCCAGTGGGCTCAACGCCTGAGCCCGGGGAACCCCGAACACCGCATGGAGGCCAAGGCCGGGTTCGGCGAGTGGGGTGACGACGTCAATGCCATGCTCGCCATGCGTTTCCCCGGCCTGCTCGATGACATCAACAAGGCCGTGCGCGCGCGACGCCCCCGCGCGGAGAATGCGCCCGTCGTGGTCGATGACTCCGGCATCGACGCGCAGCGGGCACGCACGCTCATCGCCGACGTGGAACGCCTCGACCCGCAGCGCCGCAACGACCGCCTCGCCGCGGCGACGATGCTGGGACGGGTTCCCGATCCGATCAGCCACCTCATCGCCGCCAAGTTCGCCGGCGACGAGTCCATCAAAGCGAAGATCGACGAGCTGTACCCGGACGGGATTCCCGACGTCGATCTCGCCGCGTGGCTGCAACGCGCCGAACAGCACGAAAATGCCGCTGCCGCGCACGCCCGCACTGTGGATGATCCCCGCACCGCGCGCCGGGAGGACTCCGACGGCCGCGTCGAGTCCCACGAGGAACACGCCTCCGCCGCGCGGCAACGCGGGATCGCCGCAGCGGCCTCCCAGCAACGTCGACCCGGGCCACGACCCGAACCGACCCCGCAGCGCGCGCCGTCACGGCGTCCCTGATCTGTCCAAGTGATTCCCGTCGCCGAGGTGGAGGATTCCAATGGCTGACACCGATCCCACGCCCGTCATCGTCCAGCAGCCCACGGCAGCAGACCCGCCCAACCCGCCGCCGCAGAAAGCATCCGCTTCCGAGCCGCCCGCCCCGGCGACCGACCCCGAGCCCTCCCCCGGCGAGGGCGCACCTTCTGCCGATCCGGAACCGGTACGGGTGGCCAACCCCGTGGTGTTCTCCAGCACGCACCCGAGGCTCACGGCAACGGGCTCCTTCGATTCCCACGACCAGGTCCTGCGGGCCATGGCGGACCTCTACGAGCAGCAACCGGAGCTAGCCTCTGAACACGCACTGCTCGGCTCCCTCACGCACGCCCCGGCAATGCTGGCGCAGCTGGCATTTCTCGCCCCCAGGGCGTTCTCCACCGAGGAGACCCAGGCCGTGTGGGGGTGTCTGGCCGGACTGCAGCGCGACGGAGCGCTCTTCGACGTGGCGAGCTTGGCCGACGAACCAGCCCGCCAGCGCGCCGCAACGGAGAACTACTCCAAGCTGCTGCACGCGCTCCGCAACCCGCCAGCGAGCTACACGCCGATCAAACTGGCGGACCCGGCCCCGGTGATCGCAATGATGCGCGCCACCGCTCCGCCGGAGTCAGTTCCTCTCCAAGGCACCTACGCGCCGCAGGCCCAGGCACACCTGGCGCAACGAGTCGTCACCGCCAAGGTAAAGCGAAGCCTCGACGCGCTCGGGGGCATCATCCAGTCAGCCGGTGGGATTCAGCCCGCTTCCACCACGCCCGCCCCGGCTCCGTACCCGGCGACGACGAAGCTGGCGACCGCCGAAGGCATCCTCGCGCAGCTCTCGACCCACGCCCAGAACCTCGCCAACTCCATGCAACGGCCCGACGTCGCCTCCGCGTCAGCACCAGCCCACGCCCGCCGGGTGAAGATCCCGCAGCTCTTGCGCCCCGTGCTGCGGCCGGTGCGCAGTTACTACGAACAGCGGCTGCTGCACGTCATGATGCACGGAGGCGATCTGAGCGGCGTCCCAGCTCCGATCCTCGCGCTGGGCCCGGACGTGTTCTCCAAGCCCGAGCACGCGAACCTCTGGCGCACGATCCACGACATCCGCGGTCGCGGTGCGCCCGTGAACTTTCCCGAGGTCTTCGCCGAGACCAAGAGGCCCGGCTTCGTCCACAAGCCGGTTCCATCGACCTTGTCGTTTCTCAAGTGGGCGGGCACTCCCTCTGCTGGCGTCGGCACGGTGAACCGGGCCCTAGTCACCATCGTGGGAAGCGCGCAGCTCGAAGCCAGCCAGTCCAGGCTCGACAAGAAAACCCTCGCAGTCCTCACCGGCAACGGGCCCGTGGAAACCCACGACGCAGTCCAAGCGGTATCCACAGTGCTGAACGCGCTCTCGCGGCGAGCGCAGGCCAGCAGCTGGGCAGAACCAACCCGCGCACCTCGTTCGGCTTCACGATGACCCTGCTGGAGGACAGCCCGATGCCCGCCCACCGCGTCACCGCCACCGAGATGGCCACCCTCATCGCCTCCGGGCGTGCGCAGCCCTGGACGAGCCCGCTGCCGCCCGACAACACCGTGCCGAATGCCACCAAGGTCGACGGCGCCTGGTACCTCCGTCGCCGCGACGCCGAGGACTACGAACTGGCAGACGGAGAGAGCGCCCGAACACTCTCGGAATGCATGAAGATCCTCGACTGGGTGCAGGAGGTTGTGCGACGCAACACCCCGTCGCAGCCGAGCCCCGCGAGCGGGGGCGCCGCTTCTTCGCGCTGACCGACCATCCCGCCCTCGGGCGGGCCGAGCGCCTGCTGTCGATCGCGAAGCGAGTCGGCTGTGCTGAAGGACGCAAGCTGTCGAGGAGTTTAGGTTGTCATCGCCTTTGCCACGGTCGGGATCACGCCGTTGGCGACCGTGCGGTGGAACTGTTCGAGCGCTTCGACAACGTCTTGGTTGTGGCGCCCCTCGGTGGTGTAGGCGGGGTCGTCGATCAGCGTCAGCAGGAAGTCGTGCCCGACCTCCGGTGGCTCGTCGCCGTGTTCACCGAGCACGCGGTACAAGACTGTGCCGTGCTCGAAGGTGTCGGCGGTACGGAATGCGGTGAGTTTCGCCTTGGTGGTGTTGTAGAAGTAGACGAGATCGGGCCACCAGGCCATGACCGCGAGGTGGCGGTGTTTGTCGATGTTCCACAGACGGTTCATGCGGTGCAGTGGATGCCAGTGCGCATGCTGCTCGTAGCTTTCGTCCCGCCAGGGTTCCCGTGCCTTGAAGCGGTCGAGCTCGGCGAACGGCTGGGCCTCGCGCAGCGCCGCTCGTGCCGCTTCGGAGAACATCTCCTTGGGGCGATTCCTGAGCCAGGCGTCGAACGCGTCCGGGGTCTCGCAGATGGGAAATGCCGCGCGGTGTTGCAGCCGCTCGGTCAGCTCCTCTTCGTTGCTGAGGACGGCTAGGCGAAAGGCCAGGTTCTCCAAGGCGCTACGCAGGTTGTGCAGCACGTCGCCGACGATGCTCCCGAAGACGGCCGGGACGGCGTGGTGGATGTTCAGCACGTAGTCCACCCGCTCGGCATCGTCGGTCATGCGAGGCGTGAGCGAATACGGTTCGGCGGACCGGAAGTCGAGCAGCCGCGAGCGCAGATCCCCGATGTGGTCCCACGCCCGTGCGGCTTTGGCGCACCAAGGATTCTCAGGATGGAGCCAGTCGAATTCGGTGGCGATCATGTTGGTCGTATCGGTGCAACCGAAGCTGGCGCTACGGCGGTGCACCGATTTCCATCCGATCGCGTGGCGCCGCATTGGCACTTGGCGGACGGCTACGCGTTCAGCTTCGGCGCTGTGCGTCGAGTGGGCCGCCGAGGACGCGAGTGGCGCCGGCGAAGTCGTTGTTGATGCGGATCTTGGTTTCGGTGATCCGGCGTCCTGATTGGGGGGCCTCGATCATCCTGCCGTTGCCGACGTAGAGCGCGACGTGGTGGATGCGTGAGCGGCCCCAGAACAGGAGGTCCCCTGGTTGGAGATCCTCGACTGCAACCGCTTGGCCTCGGGTGGCGCGCCATTGTTCTCCGCTCGTGCGCGGCAGGGTGATTGCCCGCTGGGTGCCTTGGTGGAAGGCGAATCGCACCAAGCTGCTGCAGTCGAAGCCGACCACTCCCTTGTCTGGGGCCGATCCTGGCCCGGGTCCGTTGAGGGTGCCGCCGCCCCAGGCGTATGGGGTGTTGCCGACGTACATGGCGGCTTTGGCGATGATGGCAGCGGCGCGCCCAGTGCCTTCCACGGGCGCGGGAGTGGGATGTTGTTGTGCGGCAGCGTACTTGGTGTTGGCGAGGCGTCGGATCTTGGTGATGTAGGTGCGTGTTTCCTGATAGGGCGGGACAGTCCCGTACTTTTTGACGTTGCCGGGCCCGGCGTTGTAGGCGGCGAGCGCGAGGTCGATGACCTCTCCGGCGAGGCCGTCGGTGTCCTTGACCCAGCGGACGAGGTGGCACATGTAGTGCGCCTGGCTGATGATCGCATCCGCTCCATTGCGGGGGTCGGCGCGACCGTCGCCGTCACCGTCGCGTCCGAACTGCTTCCAGGTTTCGGGCATGAACTGCGCCAAGCCGATTGCACCGGAGTTGGCGTTGCGGGCCAGAGGGTTCCAGTTCGACTCCGCTTCGTCTTGAGCTGCCAGGAGGTTCGCGGTGATCTCCGGGCAGATCGCGGCGGCGGCACGCAATGGTTCCCGTGCCCACGCGGGTACGGCGTCCTCGTTGAAGTCGGCGCTGTCGGGAACGTTGGGCTTATGAACAGCATCGCCGGACTGTGATGCTCCCGCGCCGAGCACGGCGACGATGGCAACCAGGAGGAGGATCAGGGGTGCGGCTACGACTGACAGGGCGAGCCGGGCGGTCATCGCGGCTCACTGTCGGAATCGGCGACGGTCACCTCCGCGATGCGCCAACCCGCGGTGCTCCGGGCCAATGAGCAGTGCACGACGAGGCTGGGCAGCCTCTGCGTCCAGCCGCTGTCGTTGGTCGCTGTGCGGTGGGCCAGCACGGCGGTGCTGGCGTTGTGCGCTGTTGCCGGTGGCGGGTCATCTTCGGCGCTTTCCGTGGTGGTCTCCACGCGTGCTCGGTGTTCGGTGAGCACGGGCCACAGTGGATCGCGTCCTTCCCCTTGTGCGGCGCGGATGAACGCTGGGGTGCCGAACTGCTCAGCTGCTCGGGTACGGGCGTCGGCGGGGCCGGTGTCTGTGAAGGTGTTGTTGCTCAGCGCGGCGACGGTGTAGGCCGAGCACAGCCCGAAGGCAATCCGGTCGGTACGGCGAGCATCGAGCGCGTCGGGTCCCTCCGTGGTGGGCGGGGTGTTTGGTGGGGTACAGGCGGATGCGAGCAGGATCACCGTCGCGGCCAGAGCGGCGAGCGTCCTTCTTCGACGTGGTGTCGGCGTGTTCGTGGTCGGCGTGGTTTTCATGGGTCCCCCCGAGGTGCGTCGGACGAAGCGCTCCGAGTCGGTTCCTCGCGAGCCTCGCTGAGTTGTGGGCGGGCGCGACGGCGAACGACTAGTTGCCACGTCGAGTTGGCGGTTCTGGTCAGGGCGTTGTGTCGGGCTCTCCTATCGGTGCTGGGAGTTGATGACGATGGGCGGGGCGATGATCAGGTTTGCGTTGCTGTGCCTTGGAATGGGGCTGCGTCCGCCGCCTCGTTCGGTGATCGAACTCGTGCGGCCGGTGTGCGTCGTGGCGCGGTCGCCGCGACGCGGCCCTCGGCCCGGTGCCGGGGTGGGCAGTGAATCGGGCACGGTGACGTAGCCCGGATAGTCCCGCTGCATCTGCGCGAAAATTGGGGTGTCCGCCCACCGTGGATCATCGATCGGGACGCCTTCCGGCATCGTCGCGGAGCGATGTGGACCTTCGCGCGCATCCTCGGTGATCGGCTTCGGTTCGCCGTGCGGTTGTGTTGGCGTAGCAGCGTTTCGTGTGTCAGGCACGGGGCTGGTCGGGTTGGAGTTGTCGGTGGTAGGCGCGGTGGAGTTGCGTTGTGCTCGCGCGGCGGGAACCGGTGCCGGGCGGGTGCTCGGCTGCGGGGACGCAGGGGGTGGTGGGGTGGCGGTGGCGAGCGCGCCGACCTGGTGGGCGAGCGCGACCAGGCGGTCCAGCGGCGGTTGGTTCCCGGCGATGTGGATCGTGCGGGCAGCGCGATCGATGCGTGACGAGCCGTCGTAGGAGGTGTGCACGGAGTATCCGTGTGCGGCGGCTCGCGCCCGGAGAGCGGACCAGTGCCTGCCGATCTCCGCCGAGACGTCAGCCTCGGCCGGGCGCTGGGGCCGGGCGCCGGGCTGGGGCTGGGGCTGGGGCTGGGGCTGGGGCTGGGGCTGGGGCTGGGGCTGGGGCTGGGGCTGGGGCTGGGGCTGGGGCGAGCGTCGTGCGTCCTCGACTGTCGCCGGGGCAGGCGCGGTTGCTGGTGTGGCGCGCTCCGGAGGTGGGGGTGCGGCGGCGGTCGTGGGCGGGGTGGAGACGGGTTCCGGGTCGAGTTCGTCGGCATCGGCCAAGTCGGCGTAGAGGTCGGCGAGGTCGGCGAGTGTGGCGGGCGGCGGCTGCTCGACGACTTCCTCCCAGGAGTCCTCGGCAGGCTCGGTCGGTCGCTGCTGCGGTTCGCTGGCAGCGGCGGCTGTGGGTGTGTCGTCGACGCGCGGTGGGCTCGTCTCGGGGGCGGTGTTGTCAGCTGGGATGCGAGTCGGGGTCGGCGCTCGTTCGGCGCCGGGGTCGGTGGCCTGCGCGAGGGCAGGTTCCTCGGTGTGCGTCTTCTCCGGTGAGGCAACGGTTTCTGTTGTTGTGGGCAGGCTGGCGTGGATGTGGTGAGCGATGCGCTCGTGCAGCATGGTTCGCAGTTGGGTGTGCAGCAGCGCGCGGGCTTCGGGCTCGGCTACCCAGGGGATGGTGATCGTGGAGAGTTCGCGCAGCCGGAATGCCTTGGTGGCCGATCGTTGCTTGATCACGGTGTAGCCCCACGCCTCGGCGAGGTCGACCAGCTTCTCCCACGTGAGTTCCGGTGTGGCGCTAGGCGGGCGCGCGGGCGGGGTGGGACGGCGTTGTGCAGGCGTCGGGGTCGGTTGCGGCGTCGCGTCGTCGGGCTGGGCGTGTGCAGCAGGTTTGGCGACGTCGGTGGATGGGCGTGGTGGGCGCGCGGGGGCCTCGGGGGCGGTGGTGTCGGCGCTGTGTGGCGGTGGAGGTTTCGCTGGTGGGGTCGTGACGGCGTCGGGGTAGGTGGGGTCCCAGAGCCCGATCTGGTTCTGGGCGGGCGGGGGCGTGCGGGGCTTGGCAGGCCGGGGTGCGGGTGCTGGGGCGGGCGCGGTGGCCAGGGGCTGGTCGGTGGTGGTGAAGGCCCAGCCTGCGTGGGTTCGGTGCACGGGGTGGTGGGTGGCGCGGCGTTGGGTGTCGGCTGAGGCGGCGGTCGGGGTGGGGGTGACCTGCCAGGTGTGGCCGTTGTGGTGGGCGATGCCGAAGTGCCCGGCCTGGGTGAGTACTTCGGTCACGTCGTCGACGGTCGCGATCGCGACGGCGATGTCGTTGACGCGCAGGGGCGAGACGAGCAGGAGGTCGCCGTTGTCGCTGGTTGTCCATTGCAGGGTCAGGCGGGTTGCTTCGCGCTCCCAGTGTTCGAGGGGCCCGGTGGTGTTGAACGTTTGGCGGGTGCGCTGCCAGCCGAAAGTCGTGGGGTCGAGGTCTTCGGGCACGGTGATCGTGGTCGTCGGGGTGATGGGGGGCCCGTCCGCGCGCGCGGGGTCGGGTCCCAGTTGCCGCAGCGAGCTGGGCAGCGGCACCAGGGGAATCGGTTGGTCGGGTGGGCCGTCGAGCTGCACGGTGTCGGGCCGCCCGGTGAAGGTGTTCGCGCCGGTGACCGTGACGTGGGTGGCGGTCATGGTGGCCGGTTCGGTCAGGCGCAGGGCGCAGTCGGGGACGCTCGGGTGGAGGATGACGTGGCCCTCGGTGAGTGCGCGGCGGGGCACGCTGCGCGCCGAGGCGGGCAGCGCGGCTGCCAGCTCGCCGATCCGGTTCAGGGTGTGGGTGTCGGCCGGTGCGGTGGTGAGCAGTACTGGCGGTGCGTCGGCTGTGCGGGCGTGGCGCGCGGTGGTGATGAGCCGGGTCTGGGCGGCTGCGATGTGGGCGTCGAGTTCGGCGCGGGCGCGCTCAGCAAGGCTGCGCTCGCCGAGCACGTCGAAGCCCAGGGCCGCGTCGCGAAATCCCTGGAGCGTCCGCAGCCCTTGCTCCATCGCGTGTCGCGGGGAGGCGGTGTTGGGTGCGTTGAGCCAGGTGGCTACCTCGGACCAGCGCAGGTGGGAGGAGCGGACCTCGGTCGGGGAGGTCGCGGTGACCACGATCCCGGCGTCGGTGGGCACCCATTCGACGATGGTGTCTCCGCGGGTGTGGTGTGCGGGGAGCACCTGCTCGGCGAGCACGGAGAGCAGCGGGGCTGGTGGGCGTGCGGCGTCGATCGCGGTCGCGGGCAGGTGGTGCAGGACGGTGGCGAGGTCGTCGTCGGTGATCGGCTCGGGCTCGACTCGCTCCGGCTGGGTCGGCCTCTCGCGGTCGGAGGTGGGTTCGTCGACCGTGCGCGGAGTGAGGCCGCTGTCGTGCTCCACGCGAGCGGCGACAGCGTCGAGGTGATCGCAGATCGTGGCCAGCTCGCACTCGCGCAGCACGCGGGCAGCGGCGGCGGGTTCCACGCAGCGGCGCCGTCCCTCCTCCGCGAGCGCGCGCAGGGCGGCGATGACGGCCGGTTCGCGGCCGGTGCCCACCACGCCGCGCAGGGGCTTGCGCGGGTCCAGGGGCAGGTTCCGGGCGCGGGCGGCGAGCGCGGCGGTGAACGTGTCCAGGACAAGCGGTTCCATCGCGGGGATGCTCGGTGGCAGTGGCTGACCGAGGAACGTGGAGGGTTTGACAGGGCGGCCTGCGCGCAGCCCCGCTCGGAATCTCCGGATCGCCTCGGCAGGCACGAGGTCGTAGAGGTGGGAGAGGCGAGCCCGGTGCAGGGCGACGGGATCGGCGCCCAGCGCGCGCAGAGCGGCTGCGGTGTCGTGGAGATGCGCGTCGAGCGCGCGCTCCTCCGGGCCGTCGGCGAGCCGGATGGCATCCGAGTGGGGCTCGTCGGAGAGGTCGTTCAGCATCCCGGCGAGCTGCCCCAGGCGCACGGCGGTGTGCAGCGGGTACGGATCTGTTGCGGCACTGCGCCGAGCGAGCAGATGCGCCGGAACCACAGAGCGGTCGTCGAGCACGAGTTGGCGAGTGATCAGCAGCGCCCGGCGGGCTGCGGTTTCGGTGTCCGGCAGGTTCTCCGCAGCGTTGTGCAGGCGCGCGGCCAAGACCTGTCGGTCGAGGAGGTCGGCAGCGGAGAGGGTGACGGGGAACTCGCTGAGGTAGAGCTGCTCGGGCGGTACGTCGCTGCCGGGGGCGCCGGTGAACAGGGCCGCGCCGCTGCGTGTACCGAAGTGGGTGAGGATCGCGGCGTGGCGGCGCAGGGTGGCGTCGGCTTCGCGCAGTGTGCGCTGGTGCGTGCTGGCGGCATCCTCGCGCGTGGTGGAGTCGCAGCGGCGCAGCGTCGTCCATTCGTCCTCGTGCCGGAGGTCGTGGACGGTGTGGAACACGGCGTTCTCACGGTGTTCGGTGGTGATGCGTTCGTTGTCTCCCAGGGCGTTCACGACTCGGTTCGTGTCGCGAAGTTGCCGCAGGATGTGGTCGAGTTCGCTGGCGCGGCGGGCTGCGGCTGGGCTGGGAGGCGGTGGTGCTGGGGCCGCTCCGGGTTCGGGACCGGGTGGGCCGTGCTTGGCCTGGTAGGCGGCGATCCTCGGTGTTAGCGCGGATCGAGCGGCTTCGCGCTGCTGGACGGTGGGGCGGCTGGCGGGGTCGAGCCGGGTCAGGGTCGCGTCGGGCTCGACGGTCACCGCCGCGCGGGTGTGGCCGGTGACGGCGGGGACGTCGCGTTCGACGATGATCGTCAGGCGGTGCGGTGGGTCGGCTAGGACGCGCTCGATGAGTCCGCGCTCCGTGCGCTGGCGGGGTTCTTCCAGGGGTTGCGGGTCGTGGGTGAGGTCGCGTTCGCTGAACTCGATGTACTCGCCGATGCTGTTCAGGGGCAGGCTCGGATCGCCTTCGGCGAGCCGGACGAGCGCTTCTCGCGCTCGGTCGACGTCGAAGGGCACGCGGTGGTGCTTGCGGCCGACGGAGGCGGTCACGGCCCGGCGGTACACCTCGGGTGCGGTTTGCTGGAGTTCGCCGACCGCGTCCTCGGGGGTGACCTTCTGGAAGGTGCGTTTGCCCAGAATCACCGCGACCTGGGTGCGGATCGCGGCATCCGCGCGGTGCTCGCCGAGCACGTAGTGCTTCACCTGCTCGTCGGTGTCGACCGCGATCTCTGGTAGTGGCGGCGCTACCGGGAGGGTGACCTCGTTCTCATCGACCCACGCCACCTGGTCCGGGGAGCGGCGGACGCGGCGGCCGGTGGGGTCGTTGGCGGCGAGGGTGTCGGCGACGGCTGCGGTGTCGCAGGTGGTGACGCGCCACAGTCCGGGCAGCCGTGCGGGATGGGCGAGGCCGTGCAGCCCGGCGTGCTCGATGATCGCGCGGAGGGTGGCGGTGTCGACCTCGCGTTCGTGGCTCTGTGTCCACGGGGTGTCGAGGGGGCCGTGGCGCAGGGCCATCCACACCGCGGGCTGGTCGTCGAGGTCGATGCCGAGCGCGATCGAGGTGTCCGCGCGCCTCCAGTGTTCGGTGGCCACGCCGCCGAACTCCGTGACCTCGCGCTCCAGCAGCTGCCAGCCGTGCGTGCGCAACAGCTCCGACACTCCGGGCAACTCGCCGAGCATCGGGAGTTCGTCGGGGTCCTCTGACAGAGCGTCGACAGGTGTGCTGTCGACGGCCGCTGTGATTTCGCCGCCGGGAGCGCGTTCTTCGGCGGGCTGCTTTTCTGTTGCGGCAGAACGGATCGGGTCGGCGTAGTCAGTGATCCACGACAGCGATCCCAGGCTCAGTCGGCGTTGGGCACGGGTGACCGTGACGTAGGCCAGCCGGAGCTCCTCCGCATCGGGCAGGACATTCTGGCCGGTGCGCGGGTCGATTCCGGGTTGTGGGAAGTCGTCGGCGATGACGACGTTGTCCCACTCGCGTCCCTTGGCTTTGTGAGCGGTGGAGACCACGAGCTGTGCTGCGAGGTCGGGTTCGGTGATCGCTTCGTCGGTGAGTTGGTTGGCCATGTCGATGAGCCCGGAGGGGCCGTACTCATCGATCAGTTTCACGATGGTGCGCAGGGACTTTGCGTCCTCGTTGTCCCGGACGTAACCACGGACCTCGTGCCAGGAGCCGAACCGTTTGAAGTCTGGGTGTTGGGTGCGGCGTCCGGACTGGAGATTCTGTGCGGCGGTGGCGATCTTCTTGATCTCATCGCCTCCGCCGACCAGAGCCACTCGGGTTCCGGCCTCCAACGCGGTCAGCACGGTGCTGACTGCGGCGGCGTTACTGCGACACAGCACGACATCAGGTTCAGGAACGACGCCGATCTCGGTGGATTTCGCCGCGTTGCCTTCCAGGGTGAGCGTGGCATCAAGCAGCTGAAGGAAATCGTTGCCGAGGTCAGCGACTGGGGTGCCGAAGCGCCAGGACTTGGTCAGCGGGAACACGGCGTCTACTGGCCAGGTGGCGAGATAGTCTGCGGCGCCTCGGAATCCGTAGATCGACTGGTAGGAATCGCCCACTACGACTGTCTGAGTTTCCTGTTGCTGGACGAGATGGGCTTGGACGGCGTTGACGTCTTGGGCTTCGTCGAAGAAGATCACGTCCGCGTTGATGCGAGGGTTGGTGAGCGCCCACATCTTCAGGTAGTCGTCGTGGGTGAATCGCAGGCGCCCGTGCGGGTCGAGCTTGTCGCCCCAAATCGCGTTGGCGTGTCGCAGAACCTGGTCACCGAGTCGAGGAGAGGCGTCCGGGCCGAGGTCGGGAAGATGCGCTGCGGTGATGCTGGGATCGGCGCTCTCCCGGAACTTCTTGACGGTCGCGATTGCGGACGTCGCGAGGGCTTGGCCGCTTCTGGAGGTCGTGTATCCGTTGGCGTGGAAGGTGTATTCCCGCTTCGGATCAAGCCCCAGGTTGGGGGCGATGTCGCGGGCGAAGCCGTCGTTGGCTGCGACGTCGGCGAGTTTCGCGGTGTAGTCGGGATTGGACGCGAGGGCTCGCCGGGCCATGGCGTGCATGGTCATCGCCTTCACGTTGGCGCCGAAGGCGCCGCGGGCCTCGCGGGCGATGCTGGAGTTGAAGGCAACGTAGACGATGCGCTTCTGCGGCATCTGCTCGGCGATCAGGCGTAGCGTGGTGGTCTTGCCGGTCCCGGCCAACGCGAGCACCGCGATCGTCTGCCCAGCCAGCGCGGCGTCGATGATCTTCTGCTGTTGTGGAGTAGGGGGAAACGTTGGCTTCTCGATGACGCGCACCGAGTCCAGCTCAGCCAACACAGAGTGCAGAGCAGCGACACCGGCCTCCGCGGTGATCCCCTTGGCTTTGGTGGGACTGAAAATCCAGCCATCGACAGCGCGGTTGAAGGTGAACCCGTTGGCGTGCAGAGCTTTCCGGAAGGCTGCGGGATCGTCCTTTGTCGTGCCGGTGACGACGGGGAGTCGGCCTTCGGTCTCGATCTGGAAGCGGCGGCTCCACCGCAACTCCGGTTCCGGCTCGCCGGGCTGGTCCCTGGCCGGGAGTTGATCGTGCAGGTCGGTCGCGCTCGCGGCGGTCTGGCGCTGTGCAAGCGCCTCCGAGTTGGGGGCGTCGCTGACACGGGCGCGGGCAGCGGCGGAACCTGGGGCCAACCCTGGCACGTCTGGCTCAGGTGGCGGGGCGAGGATCTGGTGGCGGAGGTCATCGGCGCGTCGGGCGGGAGCATCCAAGCGGGCGCGCAGCAACGCCTCGATTCGCTCGCCTCCACGAGGGTCCTCCAGCCACTGCTCGGGGATGGCGAGCCTGAGCGGCGGGAGCCCCGAGATCGGGGCGAGCACAGCGGTGACCTCGTCTTGCTCGTCCAGCGCGAAGGTGATGGTGGCGGCGCCGAAACGCAGGTGATCGCTGGGGATGAACAAATCTCTCTCGGGCGCGGTGCCCGCGGGACTGGTCTCGGCGCGCGCGCAACGGGCGAAGTAGGCCAAGGTGCGCGTCGTGGTGAACTCGTTGAGCAGCGAGTGAATCACCGGCCCGGGGATCAGGAAGGCACCCGGAACGCCCCGGGAACCAGCGCGCACGTCCGAGGCGAGCGAGTCCAGGGTCTCCGCCTCCACCACCGCGGATTCGACCGCTGGGCGGCGGTCGTCCTGGGCGGACAGCGCGTCGAGTGCGGCACGGGCCTTCGTCCGCAGCAGTGCACGGTGATCGGTGACCTCGTCAACGAGGCCGATGAGGTCGTTGATCTCCTCCAACCGCGTGAGGCCTGCGCCGGTATGAACGGTGCGCGCGGTGTGGTCACAGCGCGGTTCCTCCTCCGGGGTGGCATCGCGCCGCCAGCTGTAGGAGGCGCTCTTCAGCTCGTGCCGCAGGTCCTCGGTCAGGCCGTTGAGCTTCGCGGCCTCCGCCGCTCTGCGTTCCTGCTGCCGACGCACCTGGAGCTGGTGCTCGCTGGAGGTCAGCACGCGCGGGTCGCTCGGTTGCACCGCGAGCAACTCCGGGGACAACAGCAGCGCGGCGAGGCGATCCGCCGCGAGCGCGCCGTCCGGGAGGTCCACGCGGGTGGGGATGCCCGCCAGCCGCAGCGCGGGGACGACGTCGCTGAGCACGACCACGAGGCGATCGTGGAAGCGCACACCGCGTTTGCCCTCGGGCGGACTCCCCCGGCTGCGTGGCAGCCTCCAGGCCGGACGATCCCCGGCGGGAGTGGCAAGAACTCCCTGCTCCCACTGCGCATTCTCCTGGGCCAAGACCGCGCCGATGCCGTCTTCGTTGCCTTCGTGGTAGATCAGCACGCCGTAGTCGCGGGAGTAGTGCGCCACCGCCATCGCACCGAGTTCAGGGCCACCGCTGGATCGCTCACCGCCCGCACTCGGCGCGACCGGTTTTGGTTGCTGCTTCTGGGTTTCCGTTGCGGTCGAGGTGGATGAGGTTTCGGGTTCGGTGGGGAGGCCGTGGTCGTGGATGCCGTGGACGTTGTCGTAGATCGCGTGCCGCGCGGCTTCGCGCCACAGGAAAGCGGTGTCGAGTTCGCCGGGCGCGGGGCCCAGCATGTACTCCGGGATGTCCTCGGGAACCTCGATTCCCTCGACAGACTCGGCTGCGACGGCGGAGTCGATCATGTGATCGTGCAGGACCAAGCCGAAGTTGCTGCGGTGGTTGACGCGCGCGGACTGCCGCATCCGGGCGTCGGCGGCGGCGTCGCTGATCCAGGACCGAAGCCACGCCATCTGCCGAGGGGTAGCCGCCTGCCCAAGGTCGGCAACCAGGTTGTCCACGAGCGCGGTGAGGTCAGCGGTGAGGTCTCGTTTCACCCGTGCGGCAACGACATTCACAGCGACATCGCGAAGCCGTGGCGCCAGGGTGTCGCGGTTGTCTGTGTAGCGCTCCGACAGCGCGAGCAACTCCGGGTGCACGGCCGAGCCGTAGGGGCGCTTCGCCTGGGTTGCGGGGTCGGTCATGATCTGCAGCAGCAGCCGAGTCACGGTGGGATCGAGGGTGTCCGACGTCGTGGCGACCGCAGCACGTACCTCGTCGCTCAGGGCGAGAGCGATCAGGTGATGGCGAACCCAGTCAGCCTGGGCGTCGGTGAGGCTCAGCTCCGTCCGAAGGTCCGGCAAGACAGTGGACGGCGAACGTGGCGTGGCTGCTTCGCCGGGCAGCACCCGCGAGCCTGTGGTGGCCTCGGCGGTTGCGGGTGGGCTGGGTGGCATCTGCAGGGTGCCGGCTGGGTGAGCGAGCGCGAGTGCGGCCACGAGCTTCTCACGGAACTGGGCCGCGACCGCGTTGGTGCTTTGCAGAAGCTGCTCCAGCTGCGGCTTGGTGAACGGAGTGGCGGTGTCGACGCCGAAGGCGTGGTTGGCGTGCTGGGCGTCGGGCAGGGCGAGGGAGACGGCGACCGCGCCGTCAAGTGCGGTGGCGACGGTGATGGTCAGCTCACCCCAGCGCAACGCCCGCTCGGCACCGCCTTCGGGCGGCAGCGCGGTTGCGGCATCGACGGGTGCTCCGTCGAGCGTGGTCAGCGGACGGGCATCGCGGGAGTCGGTTGCGGCGGCGAGCAGCCGCAGGGCCGAAGCGGTACGGAGCGTGCTTCGGGTGAAAGCCAGCTCGTGCCCGGGAATACCCAGTGCGGTCAGTCGTTCGTCCACCTGCGATGTTCGGCCGTGCTCCAGCGTGGGATCACCGAGCAGCGTCTCGATCGCTGCGGTCGCGGCGTCGCGGTTGAGGTGCTGGCGCAGGGAGTGCACGTGCGCTGCGAGGGCGAGGAGTTCATCCTCCGGCAATCCTGAGGAGTCGGTGACGACTTCTCTCCGGTCGTGATCGAGAACGCCGATTCCGGCGCCGTCGGCCCGGTGATGTCGGTAGGCGGCGGCGGCGATCTCATCCTCCAGCCGCGCTCGGCGCTGGGCGGGCGCGCCCACGTCCAGACTCCTGAGCAGGTTGTGTGCCGCCGTGCGCGTGGCGTCGTCGAGTTGGGTCGGGACGGGTTGTAGGGGCCAGGTGAGCGTGCCGGTTCGCATGACCTCGATGAGGTGGTGACGTTCCAAAGTGGTGTCGTCGACTGCGTAAACCGTGCGGGTATCGCCGTCGCGGGTCACGGTGTTGATCTCGACCCGGTGTCCGGTAGCGCTCCCCCATTCCCGCAACAGATCCGGCAACGCGGCGCGAGTTCGTTCCGCCGTGGCTGCGGGCCGCCTTTCGCCAGCGCGCCCACGGCGCTCGGCGAGGCCGTGGACGGAACCCTGGCGGCTGCGGCGCGGAGGTTCCTGACCACGAGCAGTGGTGGCCAGCGGGATACTCGGGTGCGGTTCGCCTTCCTGCAGGGCGGACAGGACTGCGGATGAGGCGATCGCGGCTTCGATGCTTTCTGCGGTCGGTTTCGCGGGTGGCTGCGCGCCGAGTGCGTCGAAGGTCTCGGCTGCTTCGGAGGGGCGTCGGCGCGGATTGACCTTCTGGCCGGGGGAACGCGCGTCGGGTGAGCCGAGTTCGCCCCACACCTTCAGCGACACGGCGAATTCCGGTCGCTGGTCGGGGATCAGGCCTTCCACGATCGCGAGATACCACTCCGCAAAGCGCTCCGCGAGCACGGGTTCATGGCCGTGACGCAAGGCTTCCGCTGTGGCTTCGTGGCGGAGTTCGTCCATCGCCTCCCGGTAAGCCGCGGCACGGGCCACGCGGGCTTTCGCCTCCGGCGAGTCCGGCGCGAGGGAGGGGTCGGGTGTGAAATCGAAAGGATCGCTGAGGACCGCCAGGAGTTCCGCTCGGCGGGCGGTGACCGTGCGCAGGCGGTCCTCGTAGGGGAAGGGCTGCCCTTGTGCCGCGCGAACTTGCGCAAGGTCGGCTTCGGCCGTCGCAATCCATTGTCGGGTGTAGTTCGGTTGAGCCGCGAGGGTGTCGAGGTGGTTCTCCAGTCGGGTGATGATCCCGTGTCGCTCGGGCAACTCAGCCATGTCCAGCTGCACCCCGACGGTCCACTCCGACCACTCCGGGAACTCCAGGCTGACAACGTCCGGCTCCTCGACGCGGCGGCAGAACTTGGCAGCAATGCGCATCTCGCCGAGCAGGCCGATGTCACGCTGGTGAATCTTGTTGTCGCGCGGTGTGTCCCGGTACAACGTGCGCAAGAGTTCCAGCAGCGCATCGGCTGCCTTCGTCCGTTGGACGAACGTCCTGTCCTGCAGTGTCATCTCGAACTCGGCGCCGCGGGTGTCGCGGATGCGATTGGCGAGCGCGGTCAGCGTGGCTTCGCGGTCGTGAAGCTGCTCGATGCGGACCGCGATGCTCATCTCCTGGTAGGAGAAGCCTTGTTGGTCGCGAAGGTGAGCCTCGCGGCGGCGGTGCAGGCTCTTGTACTCCTTGTCCAGCATTTCCTTTTCGCGGTAGCGCTGGTCTCCGGTGGCCGCAACGAGAGCTTCCGACAGGCTCTGTTCGTCGGAGGCGTCAATCACGCGTTCGCGGGCTGGGATCTCTTCGGAGTACAGAGGCGCGAACATCGCGTGCTTCTGGCGCTGAAGCTCAAGCTTCTTGGCGTCCATCGACGGGCTGGTGACGAGCTTCTCGTATGCGAACTCCAGGTTCTGATTGCCTTGGCGTTGTAGGCGTCCCATGGCCTGCACGGTCACGTCGGGGCGCCAGTCGTGGGTGATCTCCAAGCCGTAGTAGGCCCGGTCCTGAACGTTGACGCCCATGCCGAGCTTCATCGTGGAGCCCATCAGCACGCTGATCGCGCCGGTACGCGCCTCTTGCAGCATGTCGGCGCGCTGTTGCGGGCTGGTGGCTTCGTGGATGAAGCGGATGCTCTCCTCGGGCATCCCGCGCTCGACGAGCAGGCGCTTGAGTTCGTCGTAGATGCTCCACCCCTTGCCGGGTGTGGAGAGATCGCAGAACAGGAGGATCACGCCGCCGCGGACGGGGTGCTCGGCGCCGCCGCGCTGGCGGTACACGGTGTCGCGGTGTTCCTCCCACTTGCTGAAGATCCGCTCAGCCGCCACGTCGACCTTCTGCGGTGCGCTGGTGGTGAGCCCGACCAAGCGCACGTCGAGGGCGGCCAGCGCGCCTTCGTGGTGGAAGGTCAGGACATTCTCGCGCCCACGATCTGCTCGTGCCTGGGTGCGGGTGATGCGCTCGCGGCGGCCGATGTCGAGGGTGTAGACGCGCCCTTCGTCCGGACTCGGCACCGGGGTGATGGTGATCTTGCCGTTCTTGAGCGTGGGCAAGGTCAGGTCGAGTTGGTGCTTCATTTTGATGTCGGCGGTCAACCGCAGCGCCAGCCACAACTCGGGTTCGTTGATCGTGCCGCGCATCCGGTGCTTCTGCACGAGCAGGCCGCTGGGGCTTTGCTCCATGAACGCTTCGCTAGTGCAGTAGGTGCGCACCCAGGAGTCGAAGCGCGGCAGGGGATGCCCGAGGCGTCTCTGCCACAGGTACAGCTCCGACATCTTGTTGGTCCACGGTGTCGCGCTGGCGAGGATGACCCGCGGCCCGCCCTGTTCCTCGGCGAGCCAGCGCAGCTTCATGTCCAGGTCGATCGCGCGGTGCGCGCCGGGGATCGCGAGGTCGGGCAGCTCGCTGATGATCATGCCGTTCTTGAAGGTGTGCGCCTCGTCGACGGCGAGGAAGTCCACGCCCATGTCCGCGATCGTCAACCCTTTGACGTCGCGGCGGATCGCCGACGCTTGCCCTTCGACGCGGCTTTCCAGCTTGGCCATCTCGTTTTCGAGGCGTTTGATCATCGATTGGGATGCACTGGATTCCAGGCGTTCCTTGGCTTCACGGATCGCGTCGAGTTCGTCGTTGATGAAACGCTCGTGGACATCAGGCGGGACGGGGATGCGTTGGAACGATTCCTTGGTCATGATGACCGCGTCCCAGGACTGGTTGGCTACCGTGGCGACGAACGCGCGGCGACCATCTCGCCCCTTCTTCGGGTCGTCAGCGAGGTCGCTGCTCAGGCCGGTGAGCACGGTGGCGTTGGGGTAGGCCAGCATCCACTCGCGCTCGAACTGTTCGGCGATGCTGTCGTTGGGCACCACCACGATGGCCTTGTCGGAGAGGCCGCGGCGTCGGCGTTCCATGATGCCGACGATGATCTCCAGGGTCTTGCCCGCGCCGACGTCGTGCACCAGGCCGACGGAGGGCTGGTAGATAACCCGGGCGACCGCGTTTATCTGGTGTGGCCGCAACGGAAACGCCACGGAGAGCCCGGGAAGACTGAGTTCGATTCCGTCGAAGTTCGGTGGGATCTCGGCGTTGAAGGTGTTGTTGTAGTGGGTGATGAGCTCGTTCGCGCGCGCGGTGTTCTCCCAGACCCAGCGGGCGAATCGGTCGCCGATCTGTTCGGCCTTGTCCTGGGCGAGTTCGGTAGCGACGGGATCGAAAGTGGGAGACCCGTCGACGTCTTTCATCACGCGGATCTCCTGGCCGGTCAGCAGATGCTCGACCAGCTCGAAGGCGCTGAGCCCGCCCGCTCCCCACACCGTGGTTGCGGCGACGGTCTCCTTGCCACCGGAGACCACCCAGCGGCCGGCGGCTTCCTCGACACGCACGACGGGGTCGGAGACCAACTCGCGCAGGAACTGCTGCACGAATTCCGCGTCGATCCACGAGCCGAGCCGGATGACGATCTCACCAGGTCCGAGGTCGCGCGGGATGACGGCGCGCAGGGCATCGACGTTGACCTGGTAGCGCGGGTCTGCTTCCGCTGCGGTGGCCGCCCGTGCGTGTTTAGCGCGGACGTTGCCGGAGAGGTATTGGCGTGCCCAGATCGGCTCGCCGGTGTCGGGGTCGTCGTAGACAAGTTCGCCGAGGGCTTCCCGGGCTTCGTGCGAGGAGGTGAGGCCGAGCAGGGTGGCGATCTCGTCCAGATCGATGCCTGAGTGGCGGTCCAGGCAGATCGACAGGGCTTCCTCGGGGGTGTCCGCGCCGAGGCGTCGCGGTGTCGGGTTGATCTGGCGGGTGGTGAACACATCCGCCCGGGTGGCGGTATTGGTTGCGGGGTCATAGGTTTCGAGCGCTCGGACGGCGTTGGCGAACGGGTCGGTGCGGAATCCGCCTTGCTGTGGTCTGACGATCTGGGTGGTGCGCAGGCCGAGTTCGTCCCAGTCCAGCGTTGGGTCGGTGGCCTCGGGAGCGGTGGCGATGACAGCCTCCGCTGCGCTGGCCGCGCCCGGCGGGAAGGTGATGTCGTGCAGTCCCGCCTCGAAGATCAAGCTCTCCGGTCGCGTGGCGGCCCATAGCTCCAGCAGTTTCTCGGGTTCGGGGCCGAGTTTCTCTTTGGCCAGCTTGAGAATCTTGGCCTTGGCGGAGCGGATGCGCCGGTTGCGCGCGGTGGTGTGGCCCTTCTCGATCGCCTCATAGAGGCTGCGGAGTTTGTCTTGGCCGAGTCCCTTGTCGCGCATGTCGGTGAGGAACTGTGCGACCGCAGTCGGAGTGGTCGGGGCCTTGGGGTGGTTGTTGTCGTCGCACCAGTCACCGAAGACGTGCATTCCCTGGCGGTTGATGCGCCGCGTGGTGAACCGCCGCACCGGGCCGTACTCGGAGATGTAGGCGTCGTAGACGGTGTTCAAGCGGGCACGGAGATCGCGAATGTCGGCGGTGTCGTCGAGGGTGGCGTTCTCGGCACCGATCAGCGCCATGCGCACGTCACGCAGCTCCAGCAGAGCCCGTAGTTCCCGTGCTTCCTCGGCTGGGGGCCGGTAGGGCTGTTCGTCGGTGCCCACGCGGCGGGTGAAGCTTCCGTCGGGGTGAGCGGTGAGGTATCCGGCGAACCTGCGCGCGTCCTCGTCGACGAGCGCCAGGGGCCGCAGCGGAGCTTGGCCCTGGGCTTGCTCAGGTGGCGGTGGGGGCGCCATCCGCACCCACGTCGCATCCGCTGCGAGGTGATTCACCGCCTCGGTGACAGTCGTTTCCAGATTCGCGAGGTCTCCGTGCACGACGAGCTCAGGGCGCTCGAACCGACTGGGGGCCGCATCCATCTCGCCGAGCACGGCGTGCGCGTTGTCGAGGAAGTACTGGTTGACCGGCACCATCTCCTCGTGGGCGCCGAGGCGGGTCGAGACGGCTTTCTCCCAGCTGCTGAAGGAGACCCGCTCTCGCTCACCGGGCCCGCGGCGACGGAAGAACAGGATGTCCATGACGACGTGGGTGCCGGCTGTGGACTGATGGGAGTCACTGGGTAGCCGGATCGCGCCGACGAGATCGGCCAGCTCGTGCATGCGCAACCTCGCCTCCGGGTTGCGCTTGTCCATCGTGTAGGCCGAGGTGATCACGCCGATCAGGCCGCCGGGGCGGGTGAGGTGCAGGGCTTTGACGATCATCGCGTCGTGCAGCACCAGGCGGCGGCCGGGGTTGTGGCGAGGATCGGGCGGGCGCCAGTCGCCGAAGGGGACGTTGCCGATCACCGCGTCGAAGCGCCCTTCGGGTGCGTCCAGACGTGCGAAGTCGCCGGTGACGATTTCAGCGTCGGGGTAGAGCATGCGGGCGATGGCGGCGGTGCTGGGGTCCAGCTCGACACCGACCATCCGCGCCGGCGCGGGTGCGACGCCGATGAATGTTCCGGCGCCGCACCCGGGTTCCAGGACGTCGCCGCCGGTGAATCCGAGGCGGGTCAGCCCGCTCCACATGGCCTGGGCGATCCCGGCGTGGGTGTAGTGGGCGTTGAGGGTCGAGGCGGAGGCGGCGGCGTAGGCGTCCTTGTCGAGCAGGCTGGCCAGCTCGGCGCGCTCGGCCTCAAAGGCAGGCAGGTGAGTGTCGAACACCTGCGGAGTGGCTCCCCAGCCGCTCCAGCGGGCCAGTACCCGCTGCTCCTCCGGTGTCGCGCTCCGCTGTTGCTCGCGCAGCGCGGTCAGCAGGCGCAGGGCGGCGAGGTTGTCGCGAACGCGGGTCTTGGCGCCGGAACGCGCGAGGTCCGCGTGGGAGCTGGGGCGGAATCGGGCGGGTTGCTGTGCGGGGATGGATGGATCGGCTACTCCGCTTCGACGAAGACCATGTCCCTCAGCACTTGGTCGCGGACCTGCTGGCTGATCGTCTCCAGCTCGGCGTAGTCCGTCAGGTGATGGCCGGTCCCGATCGGCTCTAGCTCGTCCTCGCGGCGCAGGATCTCCTGCTGGATCTGCTCCCCCAGCTCGGTGAAGAACTCCTCCGGGTCCGGGATCTCCGCCAGCTCCTGTGCGCGGTAGCGGCTCCAGTGCCGCTGCGCCAGCAGCCCGTAGTGGTTGATCGGCATCGCGGCCCTCCACGTCGTTGGATGGGGTGTGCGGGTTGTCGTGCGCGGTGGGCGGCGGGCTCGGCCTGTTCTCGTGCTCGGTCATGGCGACTGCTCCGCCGAGGCGGCAGGGACGGAGTCTTGGCCGAGTTGCTCGACGGCGGAGGAGTGCCGGGTGGGCGTGCAGGAGTTGAACGGTCCGATCGGGCTGGTGAGCACCCCGACGTGCGGGTCCATGTGATCGCGCAGGAACACCGACAGCCACACCGCGGAGTCCTCTGTGCAGAGTTCGCTGTAGGCGAGAAACAGCGCGGTGATGCGCACGACGGCATCCGGGTGCTCCCACCATCGGCGGCACCAACGAATCCCGCCACCCTCGCCGGTGACGGTGACCTTGCGAGCCCATGGCGCCAGGTGGTGGCCGACCCACTCGTGCAGCACCAGCAGTTGCGGAGTCACGTCTGCGGCGGGTTCGTCCTGATCCTGCTGTGCGGTTGTCGCGCTGATCGGTGCCGAACCATCGGGAGCAGCGATGTCAGCGTGCTCAGGGTCGGCAACGTCGCTCGTGGTTGTGTCGAGGGCCAGAGCGGAGTTCAGGGCGTCGGGATCGCGCGCGGCGAGCGCCATTTCGGTGAGCACGTCTTCGAGTTCGTCGAGGCCGACGGCGTTGCGTTGGGAGGCTTCGTTGGCGCGCCGGGTCTGCTCGACGAGTTCGAGCTGCTCGGCTTCGACGGCCCCGACTCGCCGCTCCAGCGCGTCCATGCGCTCGTGTTCGCTCATCCGGCCGCCTTGCGCTGGTGCTGGCGTTCGCGCTGCAGTGCGGCGGCGACGGGGTTGTCCGGGCCGAGATAGGTGATTGCGGCGTCCTGCACTTGTGCGGTGGCGGCCTGGGAGTTGGCGGTGATCTCGTGCTTGTCCTCGTCATCGCCGCTGTACCAGGGGTGCAGCGACAGCTGGGCGGGGCGGCGTCCGCTGGTGAACAGCAATGCCTGTGTGCGGGACAGAGCGGCGATGTCGGCTGCGGTGAGAATCCGTTCCGTGCGCAGGGATCGCGACGTGGAGGTGCCGGAGTTGGAGTAGCTGGTCGAGGTTTCCTCGATCTTGTGGTCACCGATGAGCCGGGAGAGTTCTTCCACGAAGTCGGCGTCTTGGACTCCGGCGCCGATCGTCTTGATGGTCGCGGCTGACCACAGGGCGTCGAATCCCTCGCGGCCCCATACAGATCGGCCTTGCTCGCGGCTCTGCAAGATGACCGTGACCATCAAGCCCATGCTCCCGAACCACGAGTACCAGCTCGGCAGATCGGGGATTCTGCAGATGTTCGCTGCCTCATCAAGTTGAAGCGTGGCAACAGGATCGAGCCGTCCACCTCGGGCACTGGCGGCTTGGACGGCGACGTTCACCAGCTCTCCGACGATCGCGGCGACGACCGGTCGACCGCTGCTTTCTCCTTCGCGGCTCAGCAGATACAGGCTCGCGGGGTGCTCGCGTTCGGCGATCAGCGTCCAGAGATCCAGGCGTAGCACCGAGTCCGGGTCATCTGGCGGTTGCTGCCAGGACGCCGGTGGAGTCACCCAGCGCAGCAGTGCCTCGGAGTCCAGGCACGCCAGCGCCGTCGAGACACCCTCAAATATCCCGCCCTTGGTTTCGGGTGCCAGTTCCAGTGTGCTGCGCAGACTCGCCGCTTGCGCGGCATGCCCCGAGCGTTCCAAGTGGACAGTGGGTTCAGCGGACCGGGTGGCGACCCACAGCTGCACTTCGCGCAGGGTCAGTTTCGCGCACGCCGCCGCCAACAACAGTTGCCGTAGGGTTTTCGCTGCGGCTGGCGTGAAGAACGGGTCGGCGCGATCGCCGCCCGCTTGGCCGGAGCCGCCGCCGACTTCGCGCATGAAGTAGGTGGCGACGCGGGTGGCGGATTCCACGTCGGTGACCAGGCCGAGCAGATCCACCCAGAACCCTTGCTGCTGATAGGTAATGCGCATCGGGTCGAACAGGTAGACGGGGCCGACCCGGGCGCGCAGCCTTCCGGTCAGAATCCACACGTCGGGTTTGTTCGAGGTGACTACCGCCAGCCCGCGCGCGGCCAGCACTTCGGGGACGACCTTGGCGGAGGTTTTGTTGCTGCGTGGACCGCAGATCACGAGTTCGACGTCTTCGTGGGATTTGTAGACGTTCGTGCCGCCGATGTCGCCGAGTTTGGCTCCGATCTGTTGCGGTGTCAGCGATGCACGGTCGACGCGTGCCAGGGAAGCGTTGAGATTCTGTGCGCGCTCGGCCATTGCCGCTTGGTGCAGATCGGCGAACTGCCGCGGGGTGTTCATCGCAAGGCGTCCGTCGCGCGGTCGACGGCGGCGTGCCCACCACACCATCCCCGTGATGGCGGCCGTGAACAGGGCCGCGACTTGGACGACTACGACGATGGCGAACCATGCTCGTGATCCGCCCGCTCCGATCACCCCGTCCAGGCCGCTTCGGCGCAGCGCGGTCGGCAGGTCGAGGTAGCCGGGCACGGCGAAGCCGGATTCGGCAGTGAGCTGGGCGGCCAACCACACGAAACCCATACCGGCGAACAACAGCCCGATGACCGCGCAGATGATCCACGGCATGACGGGCATCGCTCCGCTGGCGTGGCGGCGACCGGTGGGCGAGGTCATGACGCCGCCTGCGGCCCGGTGAAGGCGGTGTCGGTGTTGAAGAGCTCACGTTCGCGTGGGGTCAGGCGCATCCGCACGGGCAGCCCGATGTGCTGACCGGTCTTGAGTAGCAGCCGTCCTCGGCCGGGGTGCTGCTGCCCCGGGACCCAGGTGCCGGAGCCCTGCCAGGAGGTGATGAGGTTGGATTCCCTGGTGGACAAAGGGATGGCGAGCGAGTCCAGCTCGGTGGCGGCCATGCCGCCGTAGATGTGGATCGCCGATCGGCTGGCGATTCCCGCTGCTTTTGCGCGGTCCTCGGCGGTGGGCAGTGCTTGCAGGTCCAGCATGGAGTGGGTGATGTTGAGGGAGGCGATGCCTTCGTGTCGGCCGGTGCGGGTCATGCGGTCGCCGCGTTCGACCAGTCCCGGTCCGGCTCGCAGCGCGCGCCATGCTTCGTCTTGGACCCATAAGAGGTTTCGGCCATCGCCCGCGCGGCGGGACTCGATGAGGCTGGCGCCCCACGCCCACGAGCACAGCATCGCGGCGGAGACCACCGAGTCCGGTCCTGTGTTCAGTGCGCTGATGTCCAGCGAGATGGCGGGCGTGTCTGGGTCGAATCCCGCTGTGGTGCGCCGATCGAAGTGCCCGCGGAGTGGGCCGTCGACGAGGAGGTCGAGCGCGCACAACGCTTCGCGGATGAGGTCGAAGTAGGCGCGGACTTTGCCGACGCGGGCGGCGTCCAGCATCGGCTGCGAGGGCAGGGCGAGCACGGCGCGAACGTCGGGGATCGTGGGTTGCCCGTGCGGGTCTGAGTCGGAGGCGATGTCCAGGGCGCGGCTGAGGATCGCGCGTTCGGTGGTGCTCGGTGGACGGCTGAGTTCGATGGCCAGGAGCGCCTCCAGCAGCGCGGCTTGGCGGGTACGGATGGACTCGCGCAGCGCGTCCCGGCGTGTCCCGACGGGTTCGCGGGCAAGCACGGCGCGCAGCGGCCCGGGGTCCAGCGGGTTGATTGCCTCGTGCCCGGGGCCGACGGTGATCACGGTGCCGCCCAGCCGCCGCACGAGCGGGGTGTACTCGCCCTTGATGTCGGCCGGGACCATCATCGTCCAGCCCAGGGCGCACAGTCCGGTGCCGAGTCGTTTGGCGATCGCGCTTTTGCCGACGCCGGGTTGCGCTTGCAGCCAGAGGGCGGTGTTGGTGATGTGCCCGTCGCGCAGCCAATCGGTGACGTTCAGCCCGACCGGTTCGTGGGTGTAGGCGTCGTGCCCGAGCGGGACACCGCGCGTGGTCGCGCCGGAGCCGCACACGAACGGGAAGAGACCCGCGAGTTGTGTGGTGGTGCCTTGGAACTGGGTGGCGGCGCCAACGTGGTGATCGCGTCCTCCGCGCGGGCTCTTCCATCCGCGTGCGGGTGGGAGTGGCCAGGACCGCATGTCGCGCAACGGATCTGCGTCTGCGGTGTCGAGTTGTGTTCGGCGTGTGGTCGAGGTCCTCGGAGTTGATGTCGTGGTGGACTCAGGCGTGGTGGTGTCGCGTCGGCTGTCGGTACAGCGGTGTCGACGTCTCCATGTCAGTAGTGGCACCGGTTTCCCCCCTGGTGTCAGCTGAATGTGGTTGTGGTGCAACTCCTTTCGTGGATGTGTGTGGTGGTCAGCGGCTGCGGTGAACGTGGTTGGTGGGGGCCAAATGCCCGGGTGCGCGGTGTCGTCCTGGCTTCTCTGCGGGCAGGCGCGCTCGGGCTTCCCAGCGGGGATCGCCCTCGGGGGCGCGATGTCGGCCGTGCGGCTGCGTCGAGGCGGGGGCGATGCTGTGCCTGCGATCCTGTTCCCGGTGCGGTGCACCGCCGATGTGCGTAGGCGCGGGCGGCATCCATCCCACGGCGGGGTTGTCACCGACTTCATGGCACAGCGCGGTGAGTTCGGGGAGGTTGATGACGTCGGTGACGGAGAAGGTGACCGTGCCCGGCGCGTTGGCACGGGTCGTGGCGACGGTCATCTCCCGGTTGAAGAACGTCGCGGCGAAACGGTCGGGAGCGCTCAACCCGAGTTCGCGTAGGCGCTGCGGCTGTAGAAGGCGTTGCAGGGAATGCAGTTGAGACATTCCTTCGATGCTCTGCTTCGTGTACAGAGTGGCGACGTGGTCGGGATTGGTGCCTCGGAGGTAGAGCATTTTCGCTTCGAAGCGGTGCGCGCGGTTGTCTCCGGAGCCGGGCCAGCCATCCATGTGAGTCGGGCTGCTCAGGCCGAGGTAGCGCTCGGCGTCGCTGACCTGTAGGTGGTCGACGTGGAGCCCGTCGAATCCGTGCTGCGCTTGAATTCCCGCGTTCTCCACGCGGCTGACGTGGCTGAGCATGCCCATGCCACGGTGGGCCAGGCTGGCGTGGCGCGGGTCGATGTGATGCAGTTGCGTGATGTCGTGTGCGTAGTCGCGGATTTGCTCGCGGAGGATGCGCGCATGGGTGTGGGAGGACAGGGGAATCGCGTCGAAGGCGTCGTGGTCGATGAGCACGGCGTCCCAGTTGTGGTTTGCGCAGTCCGCGATGACAGCGGCGGTCCTGTTGGCCGAGGAGAGCTGGTGGTGGCTGATGGCCATGAAGTTCGCGTTGGGGAAGTCCCGTCGGGCAACGATCACGAATTCGGCAAACTGCAGTGGATCGACGACGATCATCGGCTTGGCCGCGTGCTCGCGTTCCTTGAGCGTCAGGGCGGTGGTGACCATGGTGTGGGTGCGTTCGGTGGAATGACCGGCCCTGGTCAACGATGCGGGCAGGGTGCAGGACCGCTCGATCTGCGCGCGAGACTGCGCGGTCACGCGGACGCGACCGGAGGAGGCCGCGGGCAGCGACAGGGCTGAGCCGTCGAAGGGCCGGGCGAGTGTGCTCGCATAGCGGTCGGTGTAGGCGGCTGCGAGCTGGCGGGCGCGTTCGGGGTCCTGCCACACCCATTTCGTGAACGCGCTGTGGATGCGTTGTTGCATCCGGACTGCTTCGATCGTGCCCGCGAGGTCACGGACGTTGCGGTTGTCGGCCTGGCGCGTGAAGGCGGCACCTCGGCTGTTGAGGGACAGCTCGATCAGCTGATAGGCGTCGGCACGGTCGATGCTCCAGTTGGTCACGACTCCGGATCGGGCCGTGCCGGGAGTGGGGATGGAGCCGGGGAGCACTCGCCAAGGCACGGAGTCGTTCTCCCGCTTGACGCTCGCGCGCGGGTCATCGAGGAGTTCACGAACGAACTGTTGATGAACCTCAACAGGAATCCAGGCTGCCCCGAGTTGAGCGGTGATCTGCGAGGGCAGCAGAACCCCCGGTTGCAGTCGTTGCAGCGCAGCCACATTGGCCTGGTATCGCTCTGGTCGCTCTTGCGCGGCGCTGGCGGCAACGGCGAGTTTTTCGGCGACGTTGCCACTCAAGTACTCCTCGGCCTGACGCCACGCTCGCACGTAGGGGTCGTGGAACACCCGGTTCTCCAGCGCCGCAATGGCATCGTGGATGGGGACGTGCAGTCGGTCGGCGATGTCCTCCAGCGAGAGGAAGCCGAGCTGTTGCACGCTGTCTCGCATGACGTGGACCGCGGCCTTCGGTGTGGGGGAGAGCTGGGGTGAACTCATTTGGGGTCCTTCCGGTGTCCTCGACGAAGCACCGGCGATTCGGCCGGTGGCATGGCGCGGTGTGCGGACCGGAGGGGACCGAGCGCGGACGGCCGGGGGCGGCGGTCGGTGCGGGGCGGGCTGGTCATCGCGCCCGCCTGTCTCGGCGGCGTAGCTCGCTGGGGTAGATCAGTCCGAGGGAGGCGGCGAAGCCGACGTGTTGCCAGCCCCAGCATCGGCGGAGTTGGAGTTTGGCTGCGCGGGCGCGGGATTCCACGTCGGCGACGGCGTCGGGAAGGTGGTCGGGGTCGGTGACGGTGGTGGTGACGTAGAGCGTCCACAGGCCGACTCCGGCGCCGTGGGCTTCTTCGTCGGCGGCTTGGTTGGCGCGGGCCTCATCAAGGCGGTGGCGGGCGGTGTCGTCGAGTCCTCGGCGGCGACGCAGTCGTCGTCGGAAGGTCGTGCCCGCCGCTTCCCTGCCGACCGCGTCGGCGGCTGCGTCAGCGGGAAAGGCTTGGTAGTTGACGGAAACGCGGCGGTGGTAGCGGCCGGGCGCGGTGAGCGGGGCGAGGATGGTGGAGGTGACGAGCTGGTTGGGCAGGGCCTCCAGAGCCCAGGAGACGCTCCATCCGGAGTCGTGCCAGTAGTGGTCGTAGTGGGTGCGGGCGGTGACGGGTCCGGCTTCGCGCCAGGCGAGCAGGTGCTCCTCCTCGCGCAGGCGAGGGAGTTCGCTGCGGGAGGCGGGGTCGTAGGCGCCGCGCAGCCAGAGTGCGAAGTGCGCGGCGGAGGCGCGGCCGAGTGAGGCCACTCCGCACAGGGGCAGGTCTGCTTCGAGCGCGCCGCAGACGCGGCTGACCTCAGCCACGCGGTCAGCGTCGGTCCGAGGTTGAGGGCGGGCGCGGTTGGGTTGCAGGTGCAGGTTCAGGCGCACCGAGATCTCGGCGGTGGTGCCGCGGTGTGCGTCGGCGACCTCCAGCAGCGTCTCGCGGGCGATGGTTGGCGCGTCCGGTGCGAGGTTGGTGGTGAGGTAGTCCGAGATCGTGGTGGCTGCGGAGGGCGCGGATTCCACGACGACGGAGATCCACTCGACCATCGGCTCGTAGCCGAGGGCGGCTTTCCAGGCGGCCCAGTTGCCGATCCAGGCATCCGCGCGGTCCTGGTCGGCCAGGGCGAGACCGACGGGGGCGAGTTCGATGGCGGCGGTCATCCGGCCGGTGCGGCGACACCACAGCAGCCCGTAGGGCTGACCGAGTCCGTCCTGTGTGGACAGCGGCATGAGTGGGGCGAGAACGCCGGGCAGTTCGCGGCCTCGCGGGTGCCGGGTGAACACCTCGCGCTCCCAGTCCATCCACCGGTGCCGGCGCGCGGTGGCGGTCCGCAAGAAGAGAGCGAGGGCTCCGGCGAGGCTCGTGCCATGCGTTCGGTTCGGAATCAGAGTGAGCGCGGCGGTGAGCGCGGCGACCCCGACCGCGATGGGCATGATCACCATCGGCAGGCCGAAGCTGGTGGTCGCGATCCACAGCGCCAACGGCATGCCGATGCATCCGGCAAGCACTGCGGTCTGGAGCTCCGTGAGGAAGCCGACGCCGAATCCCTTGCGGGGGCGCCATCCTCCGTAAGTGCGGGGTTTGCTCATCGCGCACCTGCCTGGGTATCCGCGCCATCTGCGACGGCGAGAGCGGGCGGGTTGGGGGTGTCGGGCGGCGAGGCGCCACGGGACGGTTGCGTGCTGGCGCCGATGGGCAACGCGCTCGTGCCCGTCGCGCCGGTGGTGTCCGTCTGTGCTGCGCCGCTCGGGGACTGGTCGGCACCGTCGGCGACGCTCACGAGGCTGCGCGGGCCGGATTCGGCGCGTCCGGGACTCGGCGGCTCCGATGCCGCAGAGGTGCTGCCGTCGGGCAGGCCCGGCCCGATTCCTTGGTTCGCGGGGCTCAAGGAGGCACTTGCGGGGAAGGAGTTGCCGACATCTCCTTGGGGCTGGGGACCGTCGAGGGTGCGGCTGGCACCGATGCCGAGATTGCCGAGCGAGGATGCGGCGGCGCCGATTCCCGCCGCTGCCGACCCACTACCTCCGGAATTGACTAGCTGTTGTCCGCCCCAGTCAAAGAATCGCATCATGGTGGGCATGCTGATCACGGCCATCACGAGGATGGTGAGTCCGACGAGAATGGTGGAGAAATCGGTTCCGTGACCGAGGAGCTGAAGGCCGATGGAGAAGATGATCGCCGCGATCGGCTGATAGAGGATCAGCGAGAGGCACCAGCTCAACACTTTCAACAGCCAGGGCTTGGTGGCCTTGTTCAACTGTCCAGCTGCCGCGAGCGGGAGCAGGCACAGCAGGATGACCAACGCACCCATGCGGAAGAAGCCCAGCGCCCATTGAATTCCACCGACGAGGAACAGGGGAAAGCTGAGGAGGAAGATAGCGCCGGGGGCAGGACCGATCTGGCCCTGCATCGCGTCGCCGATACGCTTGGCGAAGAGATTGATGCTGTTGTCGAGTACGTGTTCGGCGAGGGCGATGCCAGCTTCGTAGACCAGCAGCGCGAGCGTGCCGCCGAGGGTGGACCATCCGACGAAGGCAAGTAGCCCAGTTGCAATGCTGATGAGGTTGTCGATCTTGCGTTGGAACATGATCTGAATTCCTTGCCAGATCATGCTGCCAACGAGCAAGGAGATTCCGACGTAGTAGAGCAGGTTCTGGATCGCAGGAATGGCGGGGTTGGTGAGCATGTCGCGTCGGTCGGTTTTCGTCCAGTACGTCATCGCTTCGGAAAGCAGTCTGACCGCGCCTTCGTTGAGGACTCGGGTCATGTTCGAGAACCAGCCGCCGGTGATGTCGTCGACAACCTCCGGGATGGACTTCATTTCGTAGCCGGTTGCGGAGGAGGTGGAGCCGGGGTATTTCTTGATGGCTTCACCGCGCATTTGCTCCACGCGGCGCACGTAGAGGTCGGAGAATTTGTTCCATTCCTCGCAGCGCCACCGGTCGTGGGCGTAGGTGTTCGTGCACTGCAGGTAGAACGCGTCACAAGGGGCGCGTTCGGCACCCACATAGCGATGCGCGTCGTCGACATCGTCGCTGCGTAGGAACCCGCTCTGGCGGTCGATGCAGCCGAACGAGGTGCCCTTGCCTGGCGTGAGGCCCCAGGGGAACGCGAACGGTTTCGCTCCTGGGTCGGTGCCGACCCAGGAGCGAATGTCGTTGACGCACAGCGGGCCGGGAATGTCCTTGGTCAGCTCGACGGCGAGCGCGCGGTAGCCGGCGAGAATCGCGTCGTTGCGCGGCTTGTCCTCGGGGTACAGCGGCTGCGGGCCGAAGAAGCTCTCCTGGAAGTGCGCCAACAGGTCCGGGGTGTCGGCGAGGACGGTGGCGACCCATCGGGAGAAGTCGCCACCGCGGGAGCGGCAGGGTTCGGCGGTCATCCACGGCGAGGTGTTCCATGCCGGACTGGCGGGCACGTACTTCGCCAATTTCGGTGGCAGGTCGGCGAGGTCGGTCACCGGCGCGGCAGCGGCGTGCCCGGCGAGGCTGGTGAACAGGACCAGCACGAGCAGGGCCACTGACATCCCGGTGCGGCCGAGCGAGAGGGCTCGTCCGGCGGGTCGGTGGCCCGTGCTCGCGGCGGTCACTGTGCCGCGCTCCCCTGCCTCGCGCGGCGCTTGCGGCGGATGATGACGACGGCGCTCGCGGTACCAAGGACGAGCAGTACGGCTACGCCGATCAGTGCGTAGGTGAGGCTGCGCCAGTTGATCTCGGTCGTGGTCGGCGCGACGGTGACGGCGGCGGGGTACCGTCCGATGGCATCGGCCCGAGCAGCCTCGAAGGACTCGACGTAGCGATCAGAGAGCGAGTTCCATTCCGCGCACCGCTCCAGATCCTCTTCAGGGGCGGCGGTGCAGGAGATCGCGAATCCATCACAGGCCAGGCGTTCCGCACCGACATTGCGGTTGAGTTCATGCTGTCGCCGCGAGGTGAGTGCGCGGTCTGTGCACGCGAAATCGCTTTGACTGTCCGCACTGGTTCCCCAGGCGAATCCGAACGGTTTCATCGCTGGATTCGGCGTGGCCCACTGGCGAGCGTCGGCGACGCACAGCGAACCGGGGAGGCCGTTAATCGTGCGCAGGGCCACGTCCTGGAAGCCCTGGAGAATGGCGTCTCGGCGTTCGAGGTCCTGGCCGGTGAGATGGTCTCCGAAAAGCGACGGTTGATAATGTCGAAGGAAGGTGGGTGTGGCAGCGAGTGAATAGGCCACCCAAACGGCGAAGTCTCCCCCACGGTCGCGGCAGGCAGGCATCGCCATCCATGGCGAATCGGCCCACTCCTGCGAGTCCGGGTCGTAGGGCTTCAACTGCTCCGGGAGATCGCTGATGCCGCGCGACTGGGCGATCCCAGCGGGGGCGATCATGGTCAGGCCGAGCAGGCTCACCAGCGACACGAGGACAACTCGCGCAAGATGCGAGCCCTTCGTGTTGATCATCTCTTGTCCTTTCCTGCTTCTTCGACTCTGGTCAGTTTTCGGGTAGTGCGATAAATCCCACGAGGGAGGCCGCACCGAGCATTAGGGCCAGCCCTGCCACAACCCAGGGAATGCGGATCGCGCCTTCGATGGCGAGGTTGTTACGGTTGCGGGCGCCGATGGCCATCATGATTCCGGCCGCGATCAGGGCCGCGACGGCGCCGATGAGTCCGCCCCATTTCAGCCACGCGAGCATGGTGGTGGTCGCCGCCACGAGCCTGCCTGGAGGCGCGACCGGGGCCGGGTCAGGAATGAGTGTGGGATTCTGTGCGAGAAAAAGCGCGAACGCGCGCGACAGCTCTGTTTTCATGTGGCAAGCCCCCGACTTGTGTGTTATCTCCCCCGAGATGCCGACAGCGGCGCAGGCCCGGCGTAGTGCCCCGTCGGCCGCGTCGCGAGCGGGTTCGGTCCGGCGCGCGCCCACGTTCCGGTGGCCGTTGCCGGGGTGGCGGCGCGGGGGTTGGCGCGGGCGATGGCGGCCTCGGTCGCCGCGGGGCGTCGAGGTGTCTGTGAGTAGAAGGCCCTCAGGGCTTCGGGCAGCTGGTTCAGAACGAGCCGCGTGCGGGCTCGGAGGTCACCGGGGCCGGGCGCCTCGACCAAGCCGGCCCAGCGGCGTTCGTAGGGCAGCGCCAGCTGGTATGCGAGGTGGGGTTTCGCGGCGGTGACGAACGACTTGGCCGCGCCTTGGAGGTCTCTGGGGGAGGTGGCCAGTACCACGAGGATGGGCGGGCGAGGGCTGAGCCAGAGGGCTGTGCCGATGTGGCGGGTGGCTGCGGCGGTGGTGTTGGTGACCAACATGGTCAGCTCGCCGCCGTGGTAGACGCCGGTGTCGGTCGCGGCCACTTCGGCGCGCTGCAGAAGGCGGACCCAGGTGGAGGTGCCCACGCCTCCAGCGACGCCAGCGATCGCCAGCGGTTGTCTCTGCCCACCCATGACCTCTCCTGAGCCGGATCGACGACGCTTCGGCGTCGAGACCGAGGGGTGGGTGGGCCATCCCGTCGGTTGGTTGTGTTGCTGGCGCTGGCCCCAGACCAGCGGTGGCGTGGTGCGCTGACGCGTTACTGCGCGCGGGCGCGGGGGTGCGTGGCTGGGCAGCGTCGAGGACCGCGAGGGCTCGGCGCTGCCCAGCTCTATCACCCCCCTCTACGGCGTGGGCGATCCACGAGCTGACGACCGGAGAAGAGCAGACCGGACAATGGGATCAGCGTTGTCGCGGCCATGCCCCCTCCTCGTCTCCTGTTCGTCGTGCCACCACGGGGTTGAGTGGGTTTCGGGATCGTGGTGTGCGGATCGCCTGATGCCGCAGCCCCCCGAAGGGTTAACTCCGGTCTACACCCTCTTGCCCCTTCGCGCCAGGAGCGCTCCTCACACGGGAGGTGTTGCTGTACAACGGTTATGCCCGAGCGTGTCGCCTAGTGTTCCTACACTGCAAGGAGTTACGGGGAGATCACCGCGTGCCCACTTGGTGGACGCCACAAGGCCGAGCGAGTTCCGCGCAACACTTTCCGACACGGAGCGACACCCACCAGTCGAAGCGAGGAGGCGTGCAACGATGCGTGTCCATTGTGGACAGTTGTTGCGGTCGTTGCTTCTGAGAGGCGGGCGAGCTTGTCACGCATGGGTCTTCGCGTGACGCGACGCGTGACAGCTGGATGCGCGCAGGACGTTCAGACTGGGGAGGAAGTCGTGGGAGGGGCCGGAAGGAGAAGTCCGTGCGCGTGCCCGGCTGCCGACGACGGTCGCCGCTGGGTGTCCGCTGTCGCGCAGTGCTCGGCGCAGAGTGCCGCGCGGGCGCGGCTCGGCCAAGCCGACGACGCGTCACGGGAACGCTTGGGAGGCCGTCGATGCACGGCAGCGCGCAGTCGCGGACTGCCGGGGCGGTCAGGGAGGTGGGTCAGCTCCACCGGGTGGTGCGCTGAAGCCGGATTCCGTTGATCTGCTGCTCGTGCAGGGCGGGTGCGTCGCCGTAGCGGAGCTGTGTCTCCTGCGCATCGAGTTCGTGCTCGACGTCAACTCCAGCGTCTCGGGGGCCGACTGCGCGAGGAGGACGGCGAGCACCCGGCGGGTGCTGGCAGGGCGCACGGTGCTGATGGTGCGGCGCTTCGGCGGCCACCGGTGCCGTGGTGCTCGGCGCGGGAGAAGAGCCTGTCGAGGTGTGGCAGTGGTCGCGGTGGGCGGGCGAGGTGCTCACGGTCGTCTCCTCTGGAGATGCTGGGGCGCACCGAGTTGGGGCGCGGGCGAGGAGGGCACGGCGGGAGGTGGGGTTGCGCTGGTTCCGCCGGTCTCGTGCTCGGGGCCCACCCCCGGTGTGCACGGGAACCGGCGAAACCAGCTCGCCGCCTGGAGTCGAATGTGGAGAGGCTGGGGGCCTCCGGGGACGACTCGGGCGGCGGTCGTGCGCGCGCGTGGCCTCGGTGGGCTCGGGGCTGGGCGCGCGCGAGGTCAGGGTTGCGGGTGGGCGGGGCAGGTACAGCGCTCGCGCAGGTCGCCGCGCAGGGGCCAGCCCCACCAGGTGTGCATCCAGTCCCCGACTTCCCAGGTGTCGGGTTGAGTGCCGCCTTCGGGGATGCTGCGGCCCGGGGTCAGCGGTGGGCGCGCGGCGGGTTCGCCGAGGATCGCATCGGCGCGGGGCTCGCGGAGCATGGTGGCGCAGGTGGTGAGCAGTGGCGCGACGGCGTCCCAGAGGGTGTCGTCGAGGCGGCCGTGCACGCCTGCCGCGTAGAGGGCGAACGCGGGGAGGCCGTCGAGGAGTTCGATCTGCAGGTCGACCACGAGCGGGATGCCGTGCTCGGCCAGCAGGCGTTTCGCCGCGCACAGAGCAAGCAGTTGAGGAGGGCCGATCTGGTGTCGACGGGCGAACCAGGGGCCGTAGTGGTGCCACAGGTGCTCGATGTCGATGTGCTCGCAGCAGGTTCGCGCGTACGCCGAGAGCGCATCCGGTGAGGCGGAGGGCCAGACGTGTCCGTCGAGTGCGTCGACGAGGCGGCGAGGAAGCAGCGTCTGGCCGGGGTCCAGGCGCCCAGCGCAGGAGCCGGGTTCGGGCTGCCACAGCAGCGGCCGGTGGACTGGGGACCACGGTGACTGGCCGAGTGCGGGCGCGGGCGGGTCGTTCGGCGGGTCGGGGCGAGGGTCGAACGGGATGGGTTGTGGTTGCTCGCTCGCGGCGGGGGCGCCGGGAGCGCGTTGCCACAGCCCGTGCCCTCGGGCCGCTGACCTCAGCCGGGCGCCGGGTGTCATCGGCGGCAGGTGCGCCTTCACTGCGGCGTCAGGTTTTTCCTCGTCTCGGCCCTCTGCGGTGTCGGCGTGGCGTGTCGCTGGTGTTCTTGTCCACCACCGTTGTCTGGCGCGTTTGGTCACGGACTCCCCCGGAGGTCAGCGTGGTGTTCACCGCGTGCGCGGCGGTTGGTCAGGACATCAACAGGTGCTCGCTCAGTGCGAGCGCCGAGTTGACGGAGTGGGGCGCGGCGATCGTCAGCGGCGTGCTCGCCCGGCTCGGGTGGGCGGAGTCGGTGTCGGGGAGGCGGACGAGCGCGCCGGCTTCGGCGGCGATGAGCGCGGCGGCATCCCAGGTGCAGTGATCCCACGGACGCAGCGTGGGGTCGACGATCGCGGCGAGGTTGCCGCTGGCGACGTCGCAGATGTCGAGGGTGCTCGCGCCGGTGCTGCGGAGGTCGCGCTGGTCCCACTCCGGTTCGGTGTCCGGGAGTTCCAGGATCGAGAGCGGATCGTGGACGGCGAACAGGCTGCTGCTCTCGGATTGCTCGTTCAGGTTCAGCTCGGTGGCGCGGCGCTCGTGCAACAGCCGGGCTCCCTCTCCCCGGGCTGCGCTCCACAGCTGCTGGCGTGCCGGAGCGATCACGGCTCCGGCGACGACGAAGCCGTCGACGGTGGCGGCGATGGAGATCGCCCACTGGTGATGACCGTTGCGGTAGTTGGTGATTCCGGCGACCGCATCGACGTTCCAGCACAGTCCGCCGGTGTCCGCGCTCGGGCTGGAGCGTGTGGAGTAGGTCGAGCCCGGGTGCTGGAGCACGATCCTGCTGTCCGGTCGGATGGCGCTCAGGCGGGTGTGGATCAGGTCGCCGACCTGGTTGACGATGTCGTCGGTGACCTCCAGCGCGCCCACGGTGTGTTGGTCGTTCTCGGTGCGCTGCGGCCGGATCGGACCGACGCCGAGCCGCGATGCCATCCGGTACAGGGTGATCGCGTAGACGCCCGCGTCGCGGCACACGTTTTCCGCGATCCCGCGCAGTGACCCAGCGTGATAACTGTTCGATTGATGTTCCCCCATACGGTCCAGTAAAGCACAGCCGAACGGACGACGTCCGGGATCGATACCACCTCGCCTGCAACACGATTGTGGTTGCTGTTCAACAACTCTGCGCGCGTTGACGTCGCCAGGTCAGACCGTCCCAGGATGCGACGTTGCGACTACTCAACGTGTTCTTTGAGAGACCTGGTGGTGTCACGCGGAGGGAGACGCGGATGTCACGCGTGACCTCACGCGCGCGGTCACAGCGCTCTCCGGAGATGAGCGGGGCCGGGTCGAGACTCTGGTTCAGCGCAGGCGAAGGGCGTGCGCGCCGAGCACGACGGCGAGGACGAGCACGAGGACGGCGAGGGTGATCATCCCGGTGGGCGCGGGGATGGCCAGCACGGCGAGGATGCCTGCCGCTGCGCATGATCCGAGATACTGTCCGGCGCGCAGTAGCCCGGTGGAGGTGGCCACTTGCGCTTCCGGTGCGGCGGCCAGGCAGCGGGACTGGTGGACGAGGTTGTGCACCCCGACAGGGAACCCGAGCAGCGCGACTGTCGTCACCAGCAGCGCGTCGCTGGTGGTGGAGGTGAGGATGCCCAGCAGCGCGAGCGCGGCGGTGGCGAGGACTCCGGCGGCGAGCAGCAGCAGCGGGCGGGCGCCCAGGCGAGGCAGGGCGCGTCCGGCGGCCCAGATCCCGACGGTGGCGGAGGCTGCCAGCGGGAGCATCAGCGCGCCCGTCGTCGCGGGGGCGTAGTGACGATGTTCCTGCAGCCACACGGGCAGCCCGTAGAGGATGAGGTCCAGGCCGAGGTAGACGGCGGCGGTGCGCAGGTACGTGCCGGTGAGGGTTCTGTTGCCGCGTAACAGGTTCAGGTCGAGGAAGGGGTGAGCGTGGCCGCGTTCCCACCACACCAGCGCCGTGATCTGGGCGGTGAGGGCGAGCGGCATCCACCAGCGTGGTTGGCTGAGCTCCAGCAGCAGCACCAGCGCCGTGGTCATGGTCGCCGCGCCGATCACCATGCCCGGCAAGTCCAGCGCGCGGCTCGCTGACGTCGTTGGCGGCCGGTGCGCGGGACGTGCTGGGGCGAGGCGGTGCACGGCGAGGGCGGAGCCGAGGGCGAGCGGGAGGGCCAGGGCGGTCACGGCGCGCCATCCGGCGAGCTGGGTGAGCAGGCCGCCGAGGACCGGTCCGCACGCGAGCGCGGCTTGCACGGCGCCGGAGATGACCGGCAGGCCGTGGGCGGGGTGGGTGCCGCGTTCGGCGTTGAGGGTGCGCAGGATCGCTACCGCGGCCGGGAATTGCGCGGCGCTGCCGAGGCCGAGGATGACGCGGGAGATCAGCAGCGTGGTGAGGTCGGGCGCCCAGGTGCCCAGTGCCGCTCCGGCGACGGTGAGGGCCAGGCCGCCGGTGAACACGGGGCGGGCGCCGTAGAGGTCGGCCAGGCGACCGATGATCGGTGCGCCGACACCGGTGGCGAGGTAGAGCGCGGCGACCACCCACGCGGTCTCGGTGTTCAGCCCGAACTCGGTGCGGATGGCGGGCAGGGCTACGGCGAATCCGGCGGAGACCAACGCTTGGATGCAGGTTCCCAGTGCCAGGAACGCGAGCAGCAGGCGCGGGTACGGCCGGACAGGGTGGTCGATGGTGGGGTTGGTGGTCGTGAGGGCTACGGCGGTCACGAGTCGGCAACTCCTCTCGTTTCGTCCACTGTGGACGGATTGGGGTGGGGTGTGGTCTGCGATGGCGTGGGGTCACGGTGTCCAGCCTTCGGCGCGGGCGAGGTCGAGGCGGGATTCGCAGAAGGTCTCGACTGGGATGCGTTTGCCGCGCGTGCTGCGATGACGGCTGCCCTCGGTGCACGGCCGCCGAGGCCGTGATCGGCAGGTGGGGCAGCAGAATCTGAGCGGGCCGTGGACCTCCTCGTAGGTCCAGCCGAACCGCTCGGCGGACGCGCGGTATAAGGCGTTGATCTTTCTGATGGTGGCGGGGTTCGCCGGAGGCAGCGCGGCTCGGGCTTGGGGTTTTTGCCGGTGGTGTCGGATGATCGCGGTGATGTGTCCCGGCTTGAGAAATTCGGTGCTGTGGGTGTAGTGGACTTGGACGGCGGCGAGCGCCTCGGGCAGCGTCCAGCGCGCCCGGGTGGCGATGTGCAGCCACATCTCCAGCTGCTCTGGTGTCGGCAGCTTGCGGTAGTCCACCAGCGTCGCGGCTGCCCAGACCTGGCACATGTCGGCTTTCGACATGGGCCGCCACGGGGTGAGGGCGTCCTTGGGCGCAGTCACGGCAGCGCCCCGTAGACCACGGTCGCCTCCAGCACGTCCGGGTCCGCCTCGACGCGCGTTCCTCCGGAGAGCAGCCAGGCGATCTTGGCTTCCATCGAGTCCGCGCTCGTGCCGCGTTGTGCTGCTCGGTTCGGGCGGTTGTGCTCGGCCCGGTACTGCAGCAGCAGGGTGTCGAAGTGCTGGTGGAACTTGGGCATCGACAGGATGCGGGCGTGCCAGAAGTCGTGGCGCGCCGCCCAGTCGAGCACGTTCACCACCGTCTCGAACTCCAGGTGCCGGTTGTCGGCGGTGAGCAGGCGGCGGGCGTGATCGCGCCAGGCGTGGGTGACCTTGGCGCGGGCACCGTTGCCCCGCACGGCCTGGGCCAGGCGCTGGCACAGCAGCTCGGCCTGATCACGCTCGGCCGGGCTTGCGCGCTCCGGAGTGCTGCGCGGGGGCGGTGGTGTTGTTCGTCGAGTGGTCGTGGTGGTCCTGGATTGTTCTGGAGTGGACTGGTGTGCAGTGGGGTGGTCTGGGTTGGTCTGGAGTGGACTGGTGTGGTCTGGTCCGCGTGACTCACGCGTGACATCGAAAGGCTGCTGGTCGTGTTCGCTCGGCGCGGCTTGGTGTTCGTCCTCAGCGGGGCGGCGGCGGAGATGCTCGTCCAGGTGCGTGACGGTGGCTGCGTTCTCCTCCGCGCGTGCCGCAGGGGGTTCGGTGTCGGCCTCGGCAGGGTCGGGGGCCTCCGCAGGCTGATGCCTCGGGCGTTCGTCGGATTCGGTGTGCGCGGGCGCCGCGTTGCCCTCGGTGGCCGCGGTGTCCTCAGCCTGTTCGGCGCGGCGTTTGCTGCGCCATTTTCGTTGACGCAGACGGTCAACTTCTCGTTTGTGCTCGATGTGGGCTTGCATCGCCATCGGTGGCCAGTCGCGGATCTGGTAGCCGTCGTCGGTGGTCTCCCACAGCTGAAACTCCTCGCTGGTGAGGATTCCCACGAGCTTGTCCAGCTCGCTCTTCTTCAGTCCGGACACGCGGCGCAACATCTTGGACGTGATCGCGCCGTCGGTGCCGATCTTGGCTGACCACAGGCACGTCATCATGTGCAGCTTGAATGCCTTGGCGGGCAGCAGTTCGTACTGCGGTGATCCGTAGTGCTCGTCCAGGAACGGAAAAAACGGCATGGAGATCCCCGAGAAGGTCGCGCACCGGCGGAGGTTCGCGGCGGCGCTGGAGCTGATGGAGCGGAGCGGTCTGGCCGCGCGTGCGCGGGAGGCGCGCGCACGCGGCCAGCGGAGGTCGCACAGGTTTCGGTGTGGTGTGCAACGGAAACGGCCCACTCCGTGGAGGTGGTCGCGGAGTGGGCCGTGCACCACGAGCGACCCGGCCGCGCCAGGCGCAGCCGGGAAGCCGGATGTGGTGGTGCGCAGGAGCTCTACCCGGTGACCGTCAGCTCGTGGTTGGGCTCGGCGGTCGCCTTGGCCGCCGGGACGCGGGGCGGAAGCGTCGCGGTGGGCTTGGGTGTGGTGGTCGAGGGTGTGGTGGAGCTGGTGGGCGGTGGGCTCGTCGGGTTCGGCGTGCTCGGGCGCGGCGTGGACGTCGGCTGGCCTCCGCTCGTGCCGCAGGCCACCTTGCCGACGCTGATCTGCAGGCCCGGCAACGTGATCCGGGCTCCGATGCCTGCTCCGCCGGGTGCCACCGACACCCCGCTGGGAGCGGAGCCGGTGATCTGCGGCGCGCCGGTGACGCCGTTGACACAGGTGATCGACACCGACGGGAGGGCCATGCCGCCGACGGTGAGCCCGGTGATGGTGGCCCGCGCGTAGCCCGGCTTCACCTGGAGGGCGGCGGTGGCCGACACCACTTTGTCCGGGCCGCGGCTGCTCACGCGTTCACTGAGGCTCGCGGTGCCGGTGACCGTCGGCTGCCACTCCTGTGAGGTCGTCCCGGAGAGGTGAATCCCGGAGGCGGTGGACTGGGAGGGTGCGGCGAGCGCGGTCGGCAGGGCGCTGACGCCGAGGGTGAGGCCGCTGGCGGCGAGTGCGCCGAGGGCGAGCAGCGAGGTCGGGCGGTGCAGGTGGCTGCTGATGCGGACGGACATGGTTTCCCCCTGGGGAGGTCTCGGATAACGGGTGAGGCTGGGGTGTGGAGGTGGTGGGTTAGGTGATGAGCACGGGGGTGCCGAGGTCGAGGTCCTCCAGCACGGCGCGGGCTTTGGCGGGGATGCGGATGCAGCCGTCGGTGGTGTCGAGGCCGCGCGGGGTTTCGTTGTGCCAGCCGTGGATCGCGACGGTTCCGGGTCCTCCGCCGTAGGTGAGGTGGGTCTGCGAGTGCGTGCCCAGCGGCCACACCAGGGCCGAGTACGGGGTGGGTGAGTGCGGGCCGCCTTGCAGTTGCGCCAGGACGAAGGTGCGCCCCGGGGGCGTGGGCGAGGCCGCGTTGCCGACGTCGACGCGCCAGGTGCCGAGGTCGCGGCTGTTCCACCGGCCCTGGGGCGCGGTGCGGACGGTGAGGGTGTGGCGGGCGCGATTGATGACTACGAGGTGGCGGACCGGGTTGAGTTCGACGTCGCGCTCGCCGGAGACCCACCCCGTCGACGAGTTGGGGCGGCTCGGGAGCAGCACGCGCAGCCACGTTCCCCACTGCTGCACCACGGGAACGGCGGTGGGCGAGGAGCCGATCTGGGTCGCGGGCAGGGTCGCGATGGGTGTTCCGTGGGGTGCGTCGAACACCGCGATCGTGCGGGTGGGGCGCAGGATCGTGGACGGGTCGGCGCTACCCGGGTCGAGAGGTGCGGCCGGGATGTCGCTGTAGGTGGTGGATTCCGGCAGCTGGGCGAGCTGCTCCGGCGTGAGTTCGCCGACCGGGGGCGCGACGTGGTCGGCCGGGCGGTGGGGGGCGGCGTCGGCGGTCTTGATCTGGATCGGCGGCTCGGGTGGGGTCGGTGCGGGTTTGAGGGCGATCGCGAGGAAGGCCAGGAGTGCTGCCAGCAGGGCGGCGAGCGCGCCGAGGTAGTAGTGGCGGCGCCGTGGCCGGTCGGGTTCGTGCTCGATGGGTGCGGCGGGGTGCAGGGTGTGCACGATCGGCTCGGTCTCCGGTGTGGACTCGGGGTTGGAGCGGTCGTGGGAGTTGTTGGTGCTCACCGTGTTTCTCCGGTTTTCCCGGGGGAAGGGGTGCGGGGGCGGGACACCCCCCGAGATGTCCCGCCCCCGCTGGTCAGCGTCCGATCCGATCCAGGAACCCACTCCCGGAGGGGACGCCGAGTCCGGTCAGGTTGTCCCAGCCACGTCGTGTCTGGAGGGTTTGCGGGCGTTCGTCGAGTCCGCGCAGCCGCCCGCCGGGGGTGTCGGTGGGGGTCCAGATCCCGGCGTCGGCGTACACGACGTCACGCGGCGCGGCGACGCCTCGCAGCTGGTAGAGCGAGGGATTGAGGAACCCGACCCGGCGTCCCTGGGCTTGGTTGGCGTTGGCGATCATCCCGGCGAGCAGCGGTGCGGCCAGGCTGGTGCCGCCCATCGCCCCGGCGAAAGAGGTGGAGTGGTAGCGCCAGGAGACCCAGAGCCCGGTGTAGGGATCGCCGAGCGAGGAGATGTCCGGGATCGCGCGCTGGCCTTGGGCGATCTGCTCGGGGACGATGCCGCGCTGCCAGTCCGGGGCCGGGTAGACCGCCGAGGTGCCGCCGCCTCCGCCGTCACCGTGCTCGAAGCGGTTGTTCTCCTTCGTCCAGGTGGTGCCGGAGAGGGTGTAGCGGGTGTGGGCCCATCCGGTCTCGATCACGGGTTTGTGGGCGCGGTCCAATCCTGTGGAGGTGCCGCCCGCGGCGGTGATCCAGGGGTTGGCCGCCGGGAGCATGAGCGCCGGTTTGCCGTCCGGGGTGCGCGCGGAGTTGTCGCCGTCATCGCCGGAGGCTGCGATGAGGGTGATGCCTTGGATGGCGGCTTGCACGCCGAGGCTGGAGATCAGCTCGTGCAGCGCGGGGTTGACGGTCTCGCCGATCGCCCCCCAGGACAGCGACAGGATCTGGGTGGCGTTGTAGGTGATCGCGGCTTGGAGTGCGGCGTACATGTGCGCGGTCGCGCACGAGGAAGCGCCGAAGGTGCGGAAGGTCGCCTCAGGTGCCATCGAGCGCTGGGCGGCCAGGTCGAGTGCTTCCTCCCCTGCCCAGTCGGCCTGGTTGCAGCCGCCGACGTTCTCCGTCGGGAACGGGGTGGGGTTGAGCTGGTGGGGTTTCATGGGTGGCAAGCCCATGGTCGCCGCCCACGCGTTGTGGTCGGTGAGGATGCGGGGGTTGGAGTAGGCCACGACGAAGCCGACGGTGGCGCCTGCGCCAGTGTGCTCGGGGTGGAGCTGGTGCATCGCGCGCATCGCGGCGGCGGAGTTGCCGCAGTTCTGGTTGGACTGGTTGCGGTAGCGCTGAGGGACGGGCGCGTTCTGCTCGCCCCACCAGCGCGCGCACCCGGTGCCCGGCTGATCACCCGGTGCGGGTGGCACGGTCGGTCCCGGCATCAACGGCGCCACGGTGCCCGGCTGCGCGGAGGTGGCGCCGCGCACGTGCTGCGGCTGGACGGTGTCGGTCGTGGACAGCCCGAGCACGGCGGTCACCTTGCCTTGTAGAGCTTTCGGGATGCTCGGGGGTGTGGACGGGGCGCGCGCCGCGTCGGCCGCGCGCGAGGTGGCGTGCAGGGTGGTCGCGAAGGCGGTGTTGAGGTTCTTGACGGTGCCGGTGATCGACATGGACTGGCTGCCCTCAGGGCTGGGCTGCACGGTGAGGCCGGTGGAGCGCACCCAGTCGGCGACCGCGTGCCGGGTGTCCTCCGTGGGCCCGAAGCGGGTCGCGAACTCTTTCGGTGAGAGCGGGGCGTGGGCGTGGGTGGCGACCTGGTGGGCGAGGCGCTCGGCGCCGGCCCGGTCGCGCAGCGGCAGCACGATCTCGATGCCGATCTGCCGCTCCGTCGGCAGCGGGCTCGCCGCGGTCCTGGGTGTGGAGGCGGCCAGGGGCGGGGACCCGGCGATCTCGACGCGCTCGCCCGCGCCGACGGTCTGCGCGGTGGCCGCGCCCGCCAGGTTCGCGGTGGCGGTGACGGTGGCGGTCGCGGTAATCAGCACCGCGAGGCGCCGGGCCGTGGTGGATATGCGCATGAAGAAACCCCCTGAATCGTGGACTGCATTCGATGAATGGCCAGCGGGCGCTGACCGGAAGAAAGGGATGGGGCGCCGGGGATGCTCCGGTGCGTGCCTCTGGGAGAGAGGTGCCCGCTGCGTGGTCGCGGAGTCCCCGGCGCCGCTAGCTCGACAAAGAGCCAGCACAACCAGCGTGCCCACGGAGGTAGCTGGTCGTCAACCGGTCTCTGCGGGGCGGCGAGATACCGTATTTATCAATGTTTTTCGGGGTCGCCGAGGAAACGATCGACGAATCCCGATCGCGAAAGGGGAGAAGAAGAGGGCGGTGTTAGCCGGGGCCGGTTTCCGGGGGCGGGGGTGTGGCTGCGGACAGGGTCCGCACGAACAGCGTGCGGGGCCGCAGCGCCTCGGTGTCGGGGTCGACGATCCCGGAGACGGCCGCTCGGGGGAACGTCGTCGCCTCCGGCGGCAGCGCCTCGTCCAGTGCGCGGACGGCGGGCCCGGTCAGGACGTAGTCCTCGTCCTCGACGGTGGTCAGCGTGAAGGTGTGCTCCTCGCGCGTCATGCGCCCCCGGAGGTAGGTCATCCTCGGTGGCGTGTGCTCGGGCGCGATGGGCGGGCCGACGGGGTCGGCGAAGCGGGTGTGGCGGACCAGGCCGACGACGGTGGCGACGGTGACGCCGCCGGGGTGGCCGGTGGTGTCGACCGCGTGGATCTGTGGTCGTGCTCGTGTCGGGTCGAGGATGATCAGAATGTTGTTGCAGGGCAGGGAATGCACGGTGACCTCGTCCACGGCGGGTCGCACGAGGACGGTGGTCATGGCCGCACCTGCCGTCCGGGGTCGAGGCTGCGCCACAGGGGCGCGCATCCCGGGCAGCGGCAGTTGGGGCGGCGCACGATCGAGTAGGTCCACTCCGTGCGCTGCGCCATCGGGACCAGGTCCCACGCGCCGGGGACGGTGGCGTCCTCCGGCAGGGGCGGGGGAATCGGTGCGCCGACACGGACGCGGGCAGCGCAGGTGGTCAGGATCGGTGCGATCTCGTTCCACTCCCCCAGGCTCAGCGGGGGCCCGTCGACGGCGATGGCGTCGATCACCAGCTTCACGGTGGCCGAGCGAGAGGGCATGACCATCCGCAGGTCCAAGGTGATGCCCTCGCGGCCGGGCAGGGTCGCGATGTGGTGGTGCAGCGCGAACACCGCGGACAGCGGCGGTGCGCCCGGTGGCACCTCGAACAGCGGGTCAACGAAGGCCCCCGCCGCGACGTGGTTCCAGAGTGCGTGCAGGGCGCTGGTGATGTGCGGGCAGCTCGTGCGCGGTACCGCGTTCCAGGTCTGACGCACGATCACGTGTCCGTCCACAATGGAGGAAATGAGGGTCGGTAGTCGCTGGTCGGTCGTGGCGATCCTGAGCCCGCACCGGAAATCTTCCGGTCGCCACAGCAGCATTTCGTCGCACAGCTGCAGATCACGCAGCTGGGTCGAGGTCAGGCTGTGGGCGACATGGTCGCGCTTGGCGTCGCGGTGACGCACGAGTGCGCGGGCTTCGTCCACATTGGCTGTACAGAACGAAATCGAGTCGTGCTCTGGCATGGTCGATCCCCCTGGTGCGGCGGGTGCACATGGTTTCCGTTGGAGGGTGCAGCGCGCCGTCTCGGGCGCGCCGCACCCCGTTGATCGCGCTCCCGCAAGCGCGATCTCCCCCGGTAGGACCGAACGCGGTGGGCGCGGTTCTGCCCCCGTCGACTCTGGTCCTGACGTCGCGGATCAGACCCCTCGCCTGCGTCCCGCGACGCCCTGCGCCAAGGCCGATCCAACCCGGAATGTCCGATACGGAGAGTAATTCTTCGCACCAGATGAGCCATCCAGTTGGATCACGACCTGACGTACAGAGAGTGACATACCCCCGAGTATGTCGGGGGCGTTGCCTCAGTTTCCGACGCTATCGCACCCGTATGGAGTAGTCCACGTTTGGGCGGATGCCGATTATGATCACTTTGAGTCACATGCGATCAACGTGACGCTCTGTCATCCTTGGCGGCGAGGGCGGCCACGGTCTTGTCCACCCGGAGGATGACCTCAGCCCCGCCGAACGACCTGCTCGGCCTGACGAAACGGGGTCGGAGTTGGTGGGTGGCGCGCGTGGTCAGCGCGCGTCTACGGTGGAGTCAACGCCGTGCCGCGCACGGCGGCCACCGGACACGTGACGATGGGAGAGGCCGGGCATCGACGCCCTGGTAAGGGAAAGCGATGCTCCGAGCCCCTGGGACGCGGCCATCACGCCGCTGATCCAGGAGGATTCTCGTTGCTGCTGCGCCAAAACTCGCGTCTTCGCGTCCACGGAATCTGGCAGTGGAGTCTGCCCGCCTGGGCCGGTCGCCTCCCCGACGGACGCTCCTACAACACCTGCCCGAGTGCGGGGGCTTGTCGTCACATCTGCTATGCCTTGGTGGGCCGGTTTCGCATGCCCGCCGTCCTCGCCGCCCATCAACGCAACCTTCAGCTGACTCTCGACGACCTCGACGGATGGGCACATCAGATGCGCGATGAGCTGACGGCTCAACGCTTCCATGGAGCAGCGGTGCGTATCCACGACAGCGGCGACTTCTACTCCTCGGCGTACCTTTGCGCGTGGTTGTCGATCATTCGCGCGACACCCAGCACCCGATTCTATTGCTATACAAAGGAAATCCTTCTGTTTCGCGAGCACGTGGAACCTGACCCGCCACCCAACCTGTCGTGGATCTACAGCCTCGGCGGAATCCACGACCACAGGCTCACGCCCAACGATCGGGTCGCCGACGTCTTCCCGAACGAGGAGTACATCGCCACCACCCCTGAATGGACGTCACAGTCTCGCTGCGACCTCGACGCGGTGTCTGGGCGACCCCGAATCGGTGTGCCCGCCAACAACATCCCGCATCTGAGGGCGCGTCAAGGTCAACGACGACTTGGTGAGATGCAGCGCGAGGAAGACGCGGCCCGACGGCGACGGAGGGCTCGACGACTGACCAGCGGCGGATGTACTCGCTCCGCCGAACAGTCCTCGCGCCCTACCGCTGCTCTCGACTCGCCTGGTGCACTCGATAACGGTGCCAGCACGGACGCTACGACCCCAGCTCCGAAGCGGTCGTGACGCGGTTTCGGCCCGTCGTTTTCGACACGATCGCCTGCTTGTCCGCTGTGGCGATCAACTCCTGGATCGCCTCCTGCGCTCGGCGACGCTGACCGCGCCCCAAACACACCGCTGTCCGGAGGGTGCGCGAGTGCGCGACGCCGATTGAGGCCGAGACCCGCAGAACGTCTTGGCGCTCCGGCGCGGGGAGGTCGGCTCCACGCACCACCATCCCGTCGCCGACGACTTCGACGCTGGCGATCGCCGCGCGAAGTCGTTCGGCGCACCGGGCCAGCTCGGTCTCGTCCACGTTGTCGGCCAGCACGGTGAACTCGTCACCTCCTGGTCTTCCGAGGACATCGCCGGGCCGGGTTTCTTCGCGCAGCGCGGAGGCGACGCTGGATAGCACCGCGTCGCCCATCGGGTGTCCCGCGGTGTCGTTGATCGTCTTGAAGTAGTCCAGGTCGATCACTACCACGCCGACGCTCCCGCCGTCGGTCGCTGTGCGCATGAGGCGGTCGACGGCTTGCGTCATCCAGTAGTTGCGACGGGAGAGCTGGGTCAAGTCGTCAATGCCTGCGGTGACCTCCAGGTCTCGTTGTCGTGCCAGTTGGCGGTCACCGGCGAAGGCCAGAGCCAGCGTGAGGCCGGGTGCCAGAAGGCCTGTGGGGGAGCACATCGCGATCCCGGCAACGACTCCCCCCGCGAGCGTCAGGACGGCGATGATGTTGGTCTCGCGTCCCCCCAGAGCCGCGCTGCTGAACAGGCTCGTGTGCTTGGCCAGTGCGATGACTCCGCCGACCAGGACTGCCTCGATCACGCCGTAGACACCGGCAGCGAGCATCAGCACCAGCGCGGAGGCGATCTCGTGGCTGACCGTGGGTTCACTGCCGGATCGAAGCGAGTGGTCGGCGGTCTGCAGGACGGCGATCGCGCCGAGTTGGGCGGCGGCGATCGCCGCAGTACTGAAAAGGGCCTGGTGCGGCGGTGTGGGCGTGCACCGCCACTTCGCCGTCCGCACTACAGCCAGAACTCCGAGCGCTAGGGCTGGCGGCAGGGCGAGCGCTGCGCCGAAGTTCCACAGTCCGCTGACGTCGACGTGCGGCGTCGAGCGGTCCGCCGACAGCGCGCGCCGGTGCCTTTCGGCGCGGCCGGACAGCCAGACGTGCACGAGCGCGGCTCCGACGACTGCGCCGGCCTGCGCCCAGTCACGCCCTGTCGTTTGCGCGTAGTGGCACAACACGATCGCCACTCCAGCGCCCACACCTAGATGGACACCCAGGATGAACCGCCGCACCCGAGCGGGGAGCGCCCACAACTGCCATGCCCGCAGACTGCGGAGAACTCGCAGTCCGATTTCCTTGATTTGGTTGTGTCCGAACAACGCATGGAGCGTCACACTGGGATGGGTCACCGTCGGCTCCCCTCGCCCGGCGCGACGATCGCTCCCGGCTCGGTCGCCGGGAACGGTTGCCGCGTGGTTCGACTCCCCTTAGGAGGCTCACATGTTTTCGTCGCAAAAACGCCTTGCTGATCGTGAATGGGTCGGTTAATCACTAGAAATTCCCCCGCGCTGCGTCTCAGAAGAGTCGAGTCGTCCCGCTCGCTCGGCATTCGAGACTGACGTCGTTCCGTCGCGTCGTTCCCCCGGTGCGACGGACTTCGGTCCCTTGACTCCGACTCGCCACGCTCTCCCACAATGGCGCGTCGAAGGTCCCCTCTATCGTCTCGCGTGCTTGCCCGACCCTGACACGCTCACAGCGGGTAACGAACCGTTCACGCACGACAGGGTTCAAAGTCCCTGATCAGATGGGCATCTGCTTATATCCGTTCCGGACACGGCCACCTCGTGCGGACGCCATGGCTACGGTCGGTTCATGGGTTCGACGGAGAAGGACGCGGGTGCGCGGGAACTGTTTGCCCGCCGGTTCACGCTGTTGATCATCTCTGCTGGCTCGCCTCCATTTCGTCGCATAGCGCAGTCTGTCGAACGGGCCCGGAAGGTTGATGACCGTTCTCGCCCGGTGCAGGTGTCGGCACAGCGCATCAGTGACTGGCGTCGTGGCGTCGCCGTTCCCGCAACCTTTGATGGACTGCAGGCCGTGCTGGAAATTCTGATCGGTGAGGCGAACAAGCGGCAGCTGGATACCACTCAGGTAGAGCTGCTGAGCATCCCTCGTTGGAGAGGGTGGTGGAGCGAGGCGCGTGCCGCTCCGGCCGATCTCGCCGATCACGGTCATCACAGCCCGAGCGGCGTCTCCGCTGATCTGGGGCTGTGCCCTTTTCCTGGTTTGTCCTCGTTTGGGCAGCAGGAGGCGCGGTTCTTCTTCGGTCGCGATCGTCAAGTCGCCCAGCTGCTCGATCTCGTCCGCACGTCATCGACTCAAGGTGGTGTTGTCGCCCTCGTGGGGGCGTCGGGTGCTGGGAAATCCTCGCTGGTGAGCGCGGGTTTGCAGGCCGCGCTCTGCCCGGCGCGCTTCGACGCCACTGCGAGGCGGGGCTGGAGGACGTGTTCGCTGACTCCGGGCCCCGATCCCGTGCGCGCCCTCGCTGAGGCAGTAGTTCGGCTCGGCGAGACGACGTCGACGGCCGCGCGCCGACCTTCGGCGCCCGGACAGCTCGGCGAGGATCGTGCGCTCGGCGGAGCGCGCGAGGCGGTACTCGGCTACCTGGACGACGCGAAAGACGAACGCTCGACCCTGATCGTCGTGGATCAGTTCGAAGAGCTGTTCACGCTGTGCAGGAACGAGGACGAACGTCGTGTGTTCGTCGCGCTGCTGCACGAGATCGCCTCGCCCTGCGAGGCCAACGGGCACCCCCGCGCTGCGGTTCTGCTCGCTGTGCGAGCTGACTTCTACGGCCACTGTCTCGAACGCCCGGAGCTGGCCGATGCGTTGCAGTCTCGCCAGATGGTGCTTGGTCCCATGTCCGTGGCGCAGCTTCGATCAGCAATCAACGATCCGGCAACGGCGGTGGGCCTGCGGTTGGAAGAGGGCCTGGAAACGCTCGTGTTGCGCGATCTGGGCGGGCGCCAGGCCCACGGCCGCACCAAAGCCGGTCGCGACGCCTACGACGTCGGCGCGCTTCCCCTGCTCGCGCACTCCTTGCTCGCCACCTGGCAGCAACGCGACCAGGGGCAACTCACCATCGCCGGGTACCGCAGTACCGGTGGCATCCGAGGTGCGATCGAGACGACAGCGGAAGCGGCGTGGCGGGACCTGTCCGGGCTGGAGCAGGCAGCCGCGCGATCGCTGCTGCTGCAACTGGTCCAGATCGGCTCGGACACTCAAGACACCCGGCGGAGGCTGAGTCGCGACGAGCTGCTGGCGCGCACCCGCGATCGTGGCTCTGCCGAGCACGCGCTGGAGGTCCTCGCCGCCGCCAGGCTCATCACCTTGGATGCCGAGGCCGTGCAGATCACCCACGAGGCACTGCTGCACGCCTGGCCCCGGCTTCGAGGGTGGCTCGATGACAACCGGTCTGAGCTGCTGCTGGCGCAGCGCCTGGACGAGGACGCCGACGTGTGGGATTCCCACGAGCGCAATCCCGCGCTGTTGTATCGGGGGCCACGATTGGATGCGGCGCTCCGACAGCAAGCCGCCTACGCGGCGACGGCGCCGAGTGCGCTGACGAGCTCATTCCTGGCGGCCTCTGGGCGGCACCAGCGCCGGGGAGTCCTGTTTCGACGCAGCGCGGTCATGCTGCTCGTCGTGCTGACCTTGGTGTCCGGGCTCATCAGCACCGTGGCGATCGAGCAGCGCGGCGACGCTGAGTTCCGGCAGCTGCTCGCCGAGGCCGACCGGCTCGCCGGCACCGATCCCTCTCGATCGGCGCAACTCAACCTGGTCGCCCGGCAACGACGCCCCGATGATCTCGGCGTGCGGACGCGGGTGCTGTCCGCGCAGCACACGTCGCTGGCGACGTCGCTGGCTGGCGCTCGCGGAGCCGTCTTCGCTGTCGCGCTCAGCACGGACGGGAAGCTGCTCGCGGCGGGAGGACTCGACCAGCGCCTGCACCTGTGGGACCTCTCCGACCGTGCCCACCCGCGCCGCATCGAACACACTCTGCCTAGCCACCACGGAGCAATTCGGGCCCTGGCCTTCAGCCCCGACAGCAACGTTCTCGCCACCACCGGCGATGACGGTGCGCTCGGCCTATGGCGCTTGGCTGGTACACGACCTCCGCAGACCGGGGTGATTGTTCCCGCACATACCGGTTCCGTCCGCGCGCTTGCCTTCAGCCCGACCTCGCCTGTCGTCGCCACCGCCGGTGAAGACAAGATGATTCGTCTGTGGGACGTCCACGATGCAAGCACGCCTCGGCCGGTCGGCACCCCCCTCGTTCACCACACAGGCACTGTGCGCGCTGTCGCATTCAACCCCACGAAGCCGATCCTCGCAGCGGCCAGCGAAGACCGGACATCCACCCTGTGGAACACCGAGAACTTCGACGCGCCGCGCCTGCTGGGAAGCCCGCTCACAGCACATACAGGCCCGGTATGGGCACTAGGCTTCAGCCCGGACGGCAGCCTCCTCGGCACCGGCGGCTACGACAAGAAGGCCCAGCTCTGGTCGGTCGACCTCCGCACCGGCGCAACACCACAGGGCCGCCCGCTAGCCGGACACACCAGTGCGATCTCCTCCATTAGTTTCAGCGCCGACAATCGCACGATGGCCACCGGCGGATACGACAAGACGACACGCCTGTGGGATACCCGCGACCCTCACACAGCCGCAGAAATCGGACCGCCACTGAAGGGCGATTCCAGCGTCATCTACTCCATCACATTCAGCAGTGCAACCTTTCTTGTCGCCACGGCGAGCGATGATGGGGTAGTGCGGTTGTGGGCCAAACCGACAGGACTCCTGCACGGTCACTCGGCGAGCGTCTTGTCCGCCACATTCAGCCCACACGGAAATCTCCTGATCACCACCAGCGAAGACAAAACTGCAAGCCTGTGGGACGCAACCAATCCGGCCAACCCAAAGCCATTCCCACGCTCACTCGCAGGACACGATGATGCCATCTGGCAGGCCGCTTTCCATCCACGACGAAACATTGTTGCTACCGCCAGCGAAGACAAGTCAATCCGCCTGTGGGATATCAACGATCATGCCGCACCCGCCCAGCTCGGAGCACCGATATTTGGGCACGAAGCGGCAGTCAAGTCGGTGGCGTTCAGCCCAGACGGCAACACTCTCGCCAGCAGCGGAACGGACCAAACAATCCGTTTGTGGGATGTCCAAGACCTCCACCACGTGACACCGATCGGCTCACCGTTGCGCGGCCACACCGGAATCGTGTGGTCGGTGCGCTTCTCTCCAGACGGAAAGATGATCGCTTCTGGCGGAGATTCCACCGTGCGATTGTGGCCACTGTCGGCCCCTATCGGAAAGGAGTCGAGTCAAGTCCTACGTCATCACACAGGCGCAGTATGGTCTGTGGCGTTCAGCCCCGACGGGAAGGTGCTGGCATCCGGAAGCAGTGACCAGAGCATCCGCCTGTGGAATGTTGCCGATGCTCACGAAGCCAGCCCACTGGGCATTCCTTTGCGAGGGCACAGCGATACGGTGTGGGCGGTCGCCTTCAACCGCGACGGCACCCAGCTTGCGAGCGGAGGCTTCGACAGGATGGTCGTCCTGTGGGATATCCGCGACCCGCGACACCCTTCACGTATCGGCGGCCCGATCGCAGGGAACAACGACACGATCTGGTCTGTAGCATTCAGCAACGACAATCAATCCCTAGCAACGGGCAGCAATGACAAGTTTGGCAGGCTATTCAATCTGAACGTGGACCAGGTCGCCGAGCGGACGTGTGCGACCAGCTTCGGCGCGCTCACACCGGAATGGTGGGCACAGAACGTTCCCCAATTCGACTTTGACCCGCCCTGCCAGGAAGAAGCCAGAGCGGGCCAGCCGCAACCAGAGTAGCGCTAGCCACTACCGAGGAGCGTTGGAATCCAGCCCAAATCGAGCCCAATCAGGCCCGCCGCCTTCACGATTGAAACCCTTCTCAAGAATTGCGAGGTTGTGGTAGAAGTGCGCGGTCTTGATGTCAGCGTCAAACGGCTGAGGCTCCCGACCGGCGTCCACCAGGAACTCTTCGTGATTAAGCCCGTCGACGAGACCTTTCAGGAATCCCATACTCGTCTGAGGGCTATTCACATCAAGGCTCGATCCGCCGAAGCGAGGCCAGTATGAGGTCTGTAGGTCTTCGATCGCATAGATTCCCCCCGGTCGCATCAGCGGGAAGAGGGTGCGGAACGAGGCGAGAACATGCTCACTGACGTGACTTCCGTCATCGATAATGATGTCGAATGGCCCAACCTGGGCAACGAGATCCGTAAAAAACGATGCATCGGACTGGTCGCCGCAATGCGTTTGGATGCGCAGCTCATTGTGCGGACTCTTGTCGTGAATGTCGACCCCGTGCACGACCGCGCGCGGGAAGTAGTGCCTCCACATTCGCAGGGACGATCCACCAGCGCTGGGATCAGCAAAGCCGCCAATCCCGATCTCTAGGATTGTCAGCTGCCGGTCACGAAGTCGAGCAAAGTGCCGCTCATAATGCTCGGTGTACAGGTGGATACCCCACTTATCCGCCCCGTAGCGTCCGGCAAGTTCAGTCAGACCGGTCGCGCCGCGACGGTCTATCACCTCAAGAATGCGCTGCACCACGAAGAAGTGAACAGGAGCCTTCTTGTACGACGCGAGCTTATCAATATCTCGCAGGGCGACGCGCCGCGACGCCGCGTCCGCCGCCCCAGTGAAACCATAAGTAAGTTGGGCCAGCTCGCAAAGGTCATGTGAGATCGTCGCATCCACCACGGCATCGTCGGGGTCGACAACCTGAATACCGTCGCGCGAAGCTCGGAGAATTCGTGATTCCTCCACTCCCCTCTCCACGAATACCATCCGAATAGTGACGTTCTCACCATCGCCATCACCGCTCAGCGGCGAGTCGAATCGATCAACGATCTCTGCGAGAATCATGTCAGCACACGAGGCTCGACCGATCTTCGCAACCGAATCCTCCACCGATCGCCGATCTGCCCCGGCAGAGGAGATCAACAATTTCAAATCATCAAGTGACACAACTCCCCCTAGTACGTCACACAATTTCGTCAATTTGGCAGAGTAGCAGAGTGTGATGTGCGCTGACTTGAGGCATCGGGCTCACCCCAGGCGCTTGCCTGGAACTGTCACGTCAGGAACTTCACGATGGAGTCACCGCAATAGCGGACTAGTCGCCTGAGCACGACCCGCTGCGCTCACCACAACCAAATCGCCAGAAGGACGAGGGTTCGTTGTCGCTCCACCGACGAAGCCATCTCGCCTCAACATCTATTTGTCTACGAGCGCGCCGCACAACCGGGTCGAGGCGCGGCGCGACATGCCGACGGGTCGTCACGTCGTGGCGTGGCGCTCGATGCTGTCGAGCCGGTATGACTGGAAACGGGAAGTACGACCGCAGGGGGCGCTATGGCAACGCCACCACAGGCAATCGCCGATTCGCACGGGCAGCATCGGGACGCGGCGCAGGCATTGCGGCGCTACGGTGCCACTACTCTGCATGGCCCGCCGGGCACCGGCAAAACCCGGCTGGCCCACCACGTCCTGAACACCATGATGACCACGGGGGTCGTCGACGCGGCACTGTGGGTGTCGATGACCGGGCTTGTGCGCGGCCGTCATCCCGCCGATCTGGTGGCCGAGGCGATGAGCGCGCCTCGTACGGAGGTGGCCGAGGCATTGCGCCGCCGTCGCACGCTGCTGGTGCTGGACGGCGCCGAGCAGGCTGTCCGGCCACTGAGTTGGCTGGTACCGGAGTGGCTGGAGAACGCACCTGGCACAAGGGTGCTGGTGACCAGTCGCCGGCTGCTGTCCGGCCCAATCGAGCACGCGGTGCCGATGCGGGGATTCTCGACCGCGGGCGGGGCGGACTCGCCCGCGGTGCGGTACCTGGTTGGGCGGGCGGGAGCTGTCGGCATCGGGTTGTCCGCGCGAGAGGCGGGGGCGCTGGATCTGTGTCGGGCGTTGGACGGGGTGCCCGCCGCGTTGGATCTCGCGGCGTCCGCGTTGCGGACTCGTCCCGCCGCGGTGTTGGCGCAGGACCCGGATGGCGTGCTCTTCGGTGGTCCGGGCGCGCGGTCGGGATTTGTTCGTGGGCTTCGGGAGCAGTTCTGGTCGTGCTCGGCGGTCCAGCGCGTGCTGTGGCGACAGCTGTCGGTGCTCTCGCGCGGGTTTGACTTGGACGAGGCCGAGCGAGTGGGCGCGGGTGGTCGCGTCGACCGGGATGCGATCGCGCGTCTGCTGGCTGAGTTGCTGTCCGCGTCGGTGATCGTGCTGGACCGTGATCCTCGTGGCCGTGCCCGGTATCGGATGATGGCTCCGCAGCGCCTGCTCGGCCGCCGCGAACTTCGCGGCGCGCGGGAGGAGGTGCCCTTCGCCGCGCGCCGTCGCGCCCGGTCACCTCGCAGGGTGAGTCGTTCGCTGGCGTCGGGAACGCTTGCGGCGGCGGGGATTGCGGGGTTGACCGCACGACAGCGCGAGGTCGCCCTTCTGGTTGCCGACGGGGCGTCCAACTCCGAGATCGGCGACGCGCTGGGGATCACGACGCGCACGGCGGAGTGCCATGTCCGTGGCATTCTGCGCTCGCTCGCACTTCCCAACCGCGCGGCGCTCGCCGCCGCCGTCGCGCACAGCGCCCCGCCCCAGTCGCACTAACTCGGGCGGGGCTTGACCTGTTCAGCCGGTGATTGTGTTGTGGGACAAGGGTATACAGATCGAGGCGGGCCATCTCAGATCGAGATCACCCGCCTCTGGACTGTGGGGCTGGTGGGTCAGAGGTCGTTGCGGAGACCGATCCCGGGGGTGAGGATGCCTGCCGGGTCGAAGCGGCGCTTGGTCTCCAACACCTCCGGCCAGGTGTCGCCGTAGTGCCGCTGCCAGTGCCCATGGTCGAGGATCTGCGAGCCGATCGGGTAGACGAGGCCGCCGTCGGCTTCAGCTCTCTTCCGCAGGCGGGTGTTGCGGTCCAGCATCCGCGTGGTGAAGTCGGCGGCCGCGCCGGGGCGGGAGGTGGTGAGGATGTCGAAGAGCCACACCCACTCGGTGTCCTCCGGCACCCGCAGGCGCGGGCAGGTGAACGCGTCGCGGCGGTGGATGTGCACGAGCACGAATCCCAGCGGCGCGGCCCAGTCGTCCTCGGTCAGCCCCGCGACGGCATCGTCGACGAAGGCCTCCGCGGTGTGGTCGGGCAGGAACACGTCGAACCAGGGCTTGATCTCCGCGTCCCAGGTGGTGGTGCGGCGCATGTCCTCGATGAGCCGGTCGAAGCGGGACACGTGCTCGACGTAGGGGCGCGTGTCGATCAGGGGCGGACTGGCCGGTGCCGGGACGGAGGCGAGCGCGGCATCGAGGTTCGGCGGCGCGCCCGAGTACCAGTGGTGTGCCAGCACGTTGTAGGTCGGTGGGCTGCTGGTGGTGGGCGGGGCGATGAGGCAGAACACGCCGTCGATCTCCTCGTGCTCGGCCAGCACGCGCATCGCCGCGAACGCCTCGCCGGAGTTGGTGTAGGGCAGGGTGATCGCCAGCGCGCTCTCCGGTGCGCGCAGCAGCTCCAGCACGACGCCGGTGATGATCCCGACCTGCCCGAGCCCCGCGAGCGCGCCGGTGAACAGCTCGGCGTGCCGGGTGCGGGAGCAGCGCACCCGCGCGCCGGTTCCGGTGACGATCTCCAACTCGACGACGCGGTCGACGAATCCGCCCTCGCGGTGTTCCTGGCCGATCCCGCCCACCGACAGCGTCCCGCCAAGAGTCAGTTCGAGGTAGCCGGGCAGCCCTGCCGGACGAAACCCTTGTAGTACAACGTATCTGACGACTTCGCGCCAGCTCGCCCCCGCGGCTGCGTGCAGGTGCCCGGCGCGAACTCCGTGGATTTGGTTGAGCGCGGTCATCTCGATCGCGAGCCCGTCCGGGGCGAGGGACTGGCCGTGCGTGGTGTGGTGATGCCCGCGCGCGGCGACCGGGATCTGGTGGCGATGGCACATCGCGACCATCGCGGCGATGTCGGCGGCCGAGCCCGGGTGCAGGATCACGTCCGGGGCGCCGGTGACGATGTGGCCGAGGTCGCCGGAGGACTCCGCCCCGGTGAGGTTGAGGACAAGGTGGCCGTCGAGTTCGGGGACGGCGACGCTGCCCGGGCCGAGCTCCGAGCGCCACCGGCGTGTGGCCGGGTCGTAGGCGACGGCAGGCGTGGTGAGAGAAAGTTGCTGGGTCACTGGCATCCCCCGAGGTGCTCACGTGGTGCACGGCGATGACAGATCCGTTGCGGCACAACGGTCACCACTGCGGTCACGAGCCCGCGCCCGTTCCCTGCACGGGTGGATGCGCGAGCCGCCGTCCGTGGCGTCCACAGTGGATCTGCCGGGCGCTCGCGGTCATGCAAGCGCCTCTCCAGCTTCTGCGGCACCGCGCGGTGGTGCGTACGTGTTTTCCCGGGTTGCCTGCCTACGCATGCGAGCGCGTAAAGGTCAGGGCGGCCTGCCAGAGCGCAGCGTATGGACTCGGTGCCCCAGTTCGACAGTGGCCGTCAAAGAATGTTCCACGGGTCGGTGGCGGGTTGGTGCAGGCGGGCGATGCGGCGGTGGACTTCGCGCGCCTGGGGTGAGCCTGGGCTGCTTTTCCGGGCGTTGGTGGTGATCATGCGAAGTTCGCGCAGGTCGCGTAGGACGCGGTAGCCGTCCCAGTCTCGGACGTCGAATCCGTAGGTCTGAACGGCGCGCTCGTACTCCTGAGGTGGGTGGCCGAAGCGGCGGCAGTGGACGTCGATGGTGACGAGGTCCCATTCGCGGGGTCCGATGACCGCGCTTTCCCAGTCGCACAGCACGGGTGTGTGGTTGTCGGGGTGCCTGAGGGTGTTGCGGTGTTGAGGGTCTCCGTGGATGAGGCCGGGGGCGAGGGTGTAGGTGAGGTTGGCGGTGGCGTAGGCGAGTTCAGTGCAGCGGGTTCGCAGTCGGGTGCGTTCGTCGGTGGTGAGGAAGCTGCTGCTGGCGATGGCGGTGCGGATCGCGGCGACGGCATCCAGCGCGGGGAGGGTGACCGGGGGTGTGCCTACTTCGTGCAGGGTCTTGAGCGGCCCGGTGATGTCGGGTGCGCTGATCGTCGGCGTACCGGCTTGGGGGAGGTAGTGCCAGAGGGTGATGGCGCAGCCGGCGATCTCCAGGGGCTGGTCGATCTCCAGCAGCGACACGGTAGGGACACCACGGGTGTCGAGCCAGCGGACGAGGGTGACGATTTCGGCGACGTGCCGGGTGCCGGGTCTGGTGATTTTGACGATCACCGGTTCGCGGAGTTGGTAGACGGCGTTGGTTTGGTGGCGCAGCAGGCGGGCTCCGGTGGTGTCGAGTCCGGTGCGTGCTCCGAGCGCGTCGAGGACACGGCGCGTGGCCTCGGGGGTGAAGGTGGTTTCGGTGAGGTCCGGGCCGGTGTGCTGCAGCATCAGGTGTCGCTTCCGGTGTCGTCGGTGAGCAGGTCGCGGAGTTCGCCGACGGACCGGCTGCTGCGGGCTTGGGCGGGCAGGGCGGTGATGATGTCGCGGGCGCGGGCCCGCACGATGTCGGTGCGGTGCTCAGTCGGCAGGCCGGTGAGGGTGGTGATGGCGAGCGTGCAGGCGTCCTCGGCTTCGCCTTGAGCGGCTTTGCCAGTGGCGTGATCGAGCTGGATCAGCGCGGGGTCGATCACCAGGCGCGGGTCGCTGCGGTAGAGCTGGAGTGCCTGGTCCTGGACGTCGCTGGCGCGGGCGTGTTCGCCGAGGTAGGTCAAGGTTCCTGAGGCGTAGAGCAGGTAACGCTTGAGCGTGAACTTCAGCGCGAGGTCGGGGTGGTCGCCGGGCAGGTTGTCGAGGTGGTCGTGGGCGCGGGCCAGGGCGGCTTCGGCTGCGCTGCGATCGCCGAGTCGTGCCAGTCCTCGTGCTTCGGCTGCGGCTGCCAGCGCCACGCCGTCGCACGAGGGGGCGCCGAGGGCTTGGGCGTCCCGGGCGAGGCGCACCGAGGCTGCGGTGTCGCCGTAGTAGTAGGGCAGCATCGCGCACTGGGCGCGGACCTGGGCGCGTAGGGCGAGGTTGGTGGTGTCGTCGGCGGCGAGGCAGGCGCTGTCGTACCAGTAGCGGGAGCGTCGGAGGTCACCGAGTTTCATCAGCGCATCCGCGCTCAGCAGGCTCAGCACGGCCAGGATTTCGTGGAGGCGGTCGAGATCGCGTGCGCGTTGGCGTTCGGCGGCAACGTGCTGCACTTCGTTGAGATCGGGTCCGATCGCGCGCAGCATCACCGCTGGTGAGGTGCGCGGGTAGTCCGCTAGGTGGTCGCTCACGCGCCGTTCGAACAGCTGCAGCCGCGCAGGCGTGAGGCTGCCGGTGGTGAGCGTGGTGTCCAGGCGCAGCCGAGCCTCATCCAGGGCGGCCAGGAACGCCTCGTCGTCCTGCCCCATCCCGACCAGCGCCAGCGGCGGCGCGGTCGCGGGCTGGGCGATCCGAGCGTAGAAGGCGTGCCGTTCTGCCTCCGTGGCCTGCGCCAGCGCGGTGTCGAGCGCGCTTTGCATCTCGAACCTGGGCACGATGTCGCTGCCGCGGCGGTCCCACTCCGACACCGCGCGAGGCCCGATCCCCAGATGCTCAGCGAAAACGTCGGCGTTCATGCGCAGCACGTCGCGCAGGGCGCGCGCTTCGCGTCCGGTCCATTTCGCCACCGCCATCGACTGACACCTCCCCCACCAGCTCTGGCCATGCAAGCACAGCTCGCCCCTGGACTGCACCGCAACGCCAGGGTTACGCCATGCCAACGCCAACCTCACGACATTCCCAGCGCAGTGACAGCAGCGCAAGCTGGTGACCAGCACCAACACGCCAGCAAACACCGCAGTCAGCTCCCCGCCTCGGCGGGCTCGGTGTCAACGACGATGTCGTCAGGAGCCAGCAATGGACGCCTACACCCAACGGCTGCTGCACAACCGTGTGACCGAGACACTCGAAGCCATCGACACCACCGTCGCGGCTGCCGACGACGAGGTACTGGCCGTGTTGGGAGCGACCGAGTTGCCGATGGCAGTGGCCGCCCTCCGTGCGTTGCTGGACGGGCACGTCCTCGACGACGACGGTCGCTGCCGCGCCTGCCGCACGCGCGTCCTGCGCCGCCCCACGCCCGGCTGCACGATCGCCGCGACGGTCCATCACGCCTTCACCGACCACCAGCGCGGACGCCGCGCTCTCACCGCAGCCGCCACCGCGTAACCCGCTCCGCTCGCACGAGCACCGCGAGCGGAGCACCCCAACTCCTGGCGGGCGACGGCCGAGGTCGACCTCCTGTGTCCCGCCAGGACACCACCCCGCCGCTCGCGCGGTGACGACCACGGTGTTCCGCCTCCGCCCCAGGGAGGCCAGCCGGAGCAGCAGGCCCAACAGCGGCCCGCGCCATCGCAGACGCCCGCGATGCCCCCGAGCCCGGCTGGTGCGCGCCGAGGCGGAACACCCTTCCCCTTGAACCTCGTGGAGCCACGCCATGACCGCAGTCCTCACCGCCCGCCGCTCAGCCCTGGTACCGCCACCAGCCGCCGACCCGACCTGGCACAGCGCCGCCGGATCGCTCCCCGAGGCACACGTTCCGGCGACCTACGACGGCGCACCGCGCCCGCTTCCCGGGATGTCGCCGCCGGTCTACCGCGCGGAGTGCGGCGCGCTCTGCTCCGACAGCGAGGCCTCCCCGGATGCGCCGCGTTGCCGTGCGTGCGCGGAGATCCACGCCGACCACACGGCGCTCTACCCGCTCACCCGGGCGTAGCAACGCCGCGCCCTGTGCTCGTGGCGCTCGCGCACGAGTTGCGATGCCCCTGGAATGCCTGTCCGATTCTTCTGTCTGAGGCTGTTTCTCCTTCCACTGCAACAGGAGACCTGATGACGATCGCGCGCGCTGATGCCGCCACGCCTGTGCCGTGCGGCCGTCCAGGCCAGTACGCGCTGACCGCAACGGCGGCCGCGCACGCGGTGATGGCGCGATGCGGTGACGCGGTGCGCCGTGTCCCCCTCGACGCTGGCTTCGCTGCGGCGGTCGAGTTGGTGGCGTCGCTGCGCGGCCGGGTGATCACCATCGGCGTCGGCACCTCCGCTGACCTGGCGCGGTTGGGTGCGCACCTGTTGGCCAGCTGCGACACCCCGGCACAGTTCCTGCACGCCACCGATGTGTTGCATGGCGGCATCGGCGCGGTCACCGCAGAAGACGTCGTCCTCGCCATCTCCGCACGGGGCAGCACTCCCGAGGTCCTCGCGGCCGCGAGCGCCGCCGAACTGCGCGGCGCGCGCGTGATCGCATTGACGTCGCGGGCGAGCAGTGACCTAGCTCGAGTCGGTCGGATTGACGTGGTCTTGCCCGCCGCAGCCGAGTCGGTGCCGCTGTCCTCGGTGGTCGCGCGGGCGGCGTGGTTCGGCGCTTTCGCCGAGGCCGTTAGGACGCGTCGGGGCTGAGCGGCGCAGCCTTAGCTGGGTGGTGCCGCACGCTCGCGAACGAGCGCTTTCTGCCTTCCCCAAGCGAGTTCGTCTCATTCATCTGAAGCGCGGGTGTATGTCCCCGCATGCCTGGAGTCCGGTCACGCTCCATCACCGGCGTTCGATCACGCTGTTCGGCTCGTCGGCGGTGAGCCTTAAAGGGAACCGCGCCGAGATCGTGTCGGGGCGGGCTCGCACCTCGTTGCGTGGGTTGGGTAGTACGGCGAGGCCCCCGATCCGGGGCCGTGAGAGCGATGGAACGGCGAACCTCGCCCTCTCGGTCTGGGCTTTCCTCGGTGTCAGGCGAGCAGGAGGCAGCGGTCCCACAGCGAGCGGGGCGCGTTCCCGTTGGTGAGGGTATGCAGGGCTAGCGCCGCGCCGGTGCTGCCTTCGAGCAGTCCACCGCGTTCCGGTGTGTCGGCGAGCCGTCGGATGAGCAGTTCGGCCAGTCGGGGGATGGCGTTGGTGAGGGCGGGGGTGGTGGCGTCGTGGGCGGCGCGCCAGGTGGTGTGCAGGAGTCCGGCGGCGCCGTGGCACAGGCTGACATCGACGATCCGGGCGAGTTGGCCGGGGTCGGCCAGGCAGTCGGCAAGCGCGGCTTCGGCGAGAGCTTGGCGCGCGGCGTCACCGGTGGCGAGGGCGGCGAGTTGCTGGGCTCGGGCGATGCCGGGGGTCCCGTAGCACCAAGAGGGTTGCTGCGGACCGTCCTGGTGAAGGGTTCCGGTGCGTGCTTCTTCGAGGGTGATGATGCGCGGCCACCACGTCCCGGCGGGGTGGTGGCGCTGCCAGGTGTCCAGCCAGGCGAAGATGCGGGTGATCGCGTCGTGGTGGCCGTCGATGAGGATGCCGGCGCGGGCGGCGATCGCTAGTAGCGCGAGGGGACCGGTGATGCCGTGGGCGAGACCGAGGTTGCCGTGGCCGCCCGGAAACTGTTCGGAGGGTTCGTTGCGCGGGCCGTGCTCGCTCCACCAGCCAGGCAGGTCGTCGGTGTCGGCCAGCGGCAGGGTGAGGCGGACGAGGTAGTTCAGCACCGCGGCGGTGATCTCGCTGTGCGGGTCGCGGTACAGGTGCAGGGCGCCGAGTCCGGTGAGCCCTCGGATCAGGTCGAATTCGGCCAGGGTGGGGCGCTCGCGGCGGTCGATGCGGGCGTGCGCGGTGTCCAGGCGCGCGCGGGTGAGCTTGGCGGTCGCGAACTCCAGTTGAGCATGGGCGTGGTGGTAGGCGCTGGTGGCTTCGGCGGCTGCGGTGACGGTGAAGGCGAGCGCGGGCACACCGTGGAAGAGCGTCGCGTTTCCGTTGGACGTCACGGGTTCTGCGGTGGCGGCGGTGATCCAGGCGTGCGCGGTGTTGGCGTGGACGGGGTCGGAGTAGGCGCGTTCGAGGTGCAGCAGGGCAACGCCGGCTGCGCCGGTGGCCAGCGACTGCGGCACTGGTGGGTGCGTGGCGGTGGCCAGCTCGGCGCTCGGGTCGGTCAGGGCGGCCGCGAGGGCGTGGGCCCAAGCGCGTGCCGAGAGCGGCATGGGGTTGGTCATGGGGCGTCCTTCGGGGTGCGTGTCCGGGTTGTGTGGCTGCGGGCGGCGGCGCGGGCAAGGCGGTGCGCGCCGCGTTCGGTGGAGGGGTCGATGCCGTTGACGCGGATGCAGTGCACGTGCAGCAGCGCCGAGAGCACGGTGGTCGGGTCGGGGCCGCCGTGGACGGTGAGCGCGGTGCGGTAGGCGGTGAGCGCGGTGCGGCGCCGCTGCCACGCGGCCAGCAGCTTCTCGCCGCCGGGTAGCCCGCGCACGGCCTGGTGCTGGTTGGTGGGGTCAGCCAGCTGGAGCGCTTCGGTGTAGGTCGGTCGTGGTGAGGCGGCCTCGGGCGCGGTGACGGTGCTTCTCAGCCAGGTGTCGGCTTCGGAGAGGCTGCCGGTGAAGGCGGTGGCCGCATCGAGCAGGCTCGCCGCGGTCAGCGTGCGCGGGTCGAGCCCGGCGGCGGCGGTTGTGCTGCGGTGGGCAAGTGCAGCGGCGGAGTCGGCGACGAAGACGCTCTCTGCGGCTGCCAGGACCGGGCCGTGACCGTAGCGGCCTGTCTCCGGGTGGTAGGTGTCCAACCGCGCCGTGGAGATCACGCCGCTGCGGCGCAGCTCGGCAGCCCATGCTCCGACCCGCTCGGCGACGGTCCCGAACTCGCCGGGCGCGTGGTGGATGCGGAGCCGGAGGTGGTCCTCGGGGTCGCGGTAGGGCAGGAACCACCACGGCGGCGGCCTCTCCCAGGTGGACAGTAGCTCGGGCAGCTGGCCGGTCAGCACCGCGGTGTGGCGGGCGGCAGGGACCGCGAGGGTGCAGAACAGCCAGTTTCCCGCGCCTGGGAGGTGCTCCTGCTCCGGCGCGCGCGGCCGCGGCGTGGCGCGGACAGGCGGTGTGGCGCTGGGCTGGGTGCTGGCGAGCGGGACGATGACCTCGTGAGCACGGCCGCCGATCCAGTCCAGAGCGCCCGTGGGTGGGCCTTCGGTGAGCACGGCGTGCCCGTGCCGGGTGAGCTGGGCGCGCAGCAGGTACAGGTGGGACGGCTCGTCCAAGTCGACGCGCAGTCGCTGGTCTCCGGCGCCGATCTCTACCTGCGCCGGGACCATGCTCGTCTGCCGCCACGCGGTCACCGCCGCGCTCCACCGCTCCCACGGCGCGCTCGCGTCGGGGAGGTCGGTGGTGTCCAGTCGCCAGCGGGCCCGGGTGAGCACGACGCGGCCGCTGCGCAACCGGGGCAGGAACGGCAGATCGGCGGCCGCACCCCAGGAGAACGGGCCGCACGCGGCGGTGCGGGCGCCGGTGATCTCCGCGCACAGCCGCAGCAGCGGGTGTGCGTAGCGGGTGAACTCCACCGCGCTGAACAACACCGGCTCCACCACCTGCTGGTGCGGCACCGACCACAGGTAGAGCTGATGCTTGTCGGCGACGACGAGCAGCTCTCGGGGTGTCAGGGCCGCACCGGTCGATGGATGCTCGCCGATGACCAGCTGCTGATCGAGGACCTGCGGGGCACGAGCGACGTTCTCGGTGTCGACGTACATCGGCGGCCCGCTGACCTGCACCCGCACCGCGCCCTGCTGCAGGGGCGGCACGCTCCGATAGGCGGCGTTCATGCGGGCCAGCTCGGCGGGATCGAGCAGGTCGAGGAAGCGGCCACTGGTGGTCCCGGCCGCGCGGAAAGCCCCGGTCACCACGACCTGGAACTCCCCCGCCTCCAGCGCTGCGAGGTCGTGCGCGTGCACGCGCACGGCGAGCTCGGTGCTCGCCGAGTGCGGTGCGCGCGACGGGTTCTCTGTTTCCAGGGCGGTCATCGTCTGCTCGTCGAGATCGACCTCGACTCGGCGGTGCAGCGCGGCGTTCTGCGCCAGCGCCAGCAGAGCCGTGTCTCGGTGCGAAGCGCGCGCCGGCGTGCTCGGCAGCGGGGAATCGCGGTACCCGGCGGGGTAGCCGAGGCCGCCGTCAGCGACCAGTTCCAGCAGCGGTACCGCGCCGCCGAGTCCGTAGCGCTCCAGGAAACGGTGGTGGTAGTCCTGCCACGCCGAAGTCCCTGCCGGGTGCGGGGTGAGGCGGGTCAGCAGGTGCGCGGCGCGGACGGTCTCGGCGGCCACCAAGGTGGGCAGGGTGATCTCGGCATCGACTCGCACGTCGACATCCGGCATCGCCTCCGCAACCGCGGGCGTCGCGATCGAGGTTGTCGGCTCGGGCTCGGCCAGCGCGGCACGCGCCGCCTCCAGCCGGTCCAGAATCGCGGCGGCAGCCGGGAGCTCAGCAGCGGCGACCTCGCGCAGCACCGAGCAGAGGTAGGCGAGGGGGTTGGTGGCGGTCATCGGCGGGACCAGGCTGCTGATCAGAATTCGCTGTTGGCACAGCGTGGCGAGCATCATCGAGATCGACGAGCGCGCGGCGCTGGGGAACTGCTCGGTCAGGCGCGCGGCCAGCTCGTTGACGCACACGCGTTCCCGCGCGGCGTGCAGGATGGCGGCGAGCGCGGGTGTGTACCGCACGGAGACCTCCGCCGGTTCACCTCGGTGCTGTCCGACAGCCGGGGCGTCGGCGGCGCGCACGCCCAGCACGAGCCGGTCGCCGCGCACGAACGCGGTCCCGTTGGCCACCACTGGCAGACGCGCTACCAGCTCGGGACAGGCGTGCAGTTCGGCGAGTAGCCGGTGAATGAATACCGCGTCCGCTCGATGCACGCGGTGGTGCTCGCCGCCGAGGCGCACCTGGGCTTGGGTGTCGAAGTGCGCGGGCGCAACTCCGGCGAACCGGCCGAACGGAGTCGCGCGGCCAGTCGCGCGCAACTGGTAGCGCAGCACCGAGATCACCGCGCTGCGTACCCGCTTGACACGCTGCTCCTCCCCCGCGCACACCGCGACCACCCGGCGTGCCAGGTCCGGGCTGGCGGTGGTGACGGCGGCGGCGAACTCCGGCTGTGACCACCGGCGCCGCAGCCACGCACGCCACCCCGGAACCCGCCCAGGACCGTCGGCGGCGGTGAGATCCGGCCACTCAGCACCGTCCTCAGAGGACTGCGAGGTGGCGAGTCGGGCTAGGGCAGCATCGACCACGGTGTACATCACGAGCCTCCCGGAACGGGTGAGGACAGACCGGTGGCCTGGCACCGAGGTGATTGCACGCTCGTCGCCAGGCCACCGAGGACTGGTCTGGGTCAGCAGGTGCTGTTGGAGCACGCGCTCTCGCACGTCTGACCGCAGCCGTCGTCGGTGTAGCTGAGCAGCACCCCCTGCTGGGAGCTGGATTCGACGAAGGTCAGGTCGAGGTCGAAGTCGAGTTCCATATGTTTTTCCGTTCTCGTGTTCGGTGGTGCGGACAACCCGACCGATCCGGTCAGGACGAGGAAGCGGGCCAGGAGATCAGGACGCGCACGTGGCGCTTGTCGACCACGTGCCCCTCGGGCAACTCGGCATCCGGCGTGCTGGCGGGCACCACGGTGAACCGCACGCCGGGCCCGCCTCGCTGCTGGCGATCCCACTCGCGGATCGCCTCGATGTAGCGCTGCGCAAGGTGATCGGCGTCAGGCCCGTGGGCGTGAATGGCCACCTCGAAGAGTTCCGACTCAGCGATGGGCCGAGGGGCGCGGTAGGCGAAGGAGGAACCCTCGACGATCGTCTTGGCGCCCAGCCGCGTGGACTTGGCGAGCGTCCCGGACTCGATCACGGGAGACGTGGCCACGAGCAGGCCGAAACCCTCGACGTGGGTCGCCACCCACAGGTCGAGGTCGTCGAAGGCCTCCACACCGCCGACGGTGACTCCGCTGCCGTGCACCCGCACGGGCGTGGCCAACGCGGCCACGAGGCCAGGCGCGTCGACGTCGAGCTGACCGTCCACGCGCAGGACGACGTCCTCGCCGGCCAGGGGCGTCAGCTGGTCTGCGTGCGCCCCTTCGCCTTGCATCGGAACGAACCCGCACAACCGGTAGTCCGTACTGATCAAATGATCACCGTCGCGGGCGAAAGCGATGGACCGGTTGAGCCCGCGCACGCGCAGCGGCACCACGAGCAGACCGTCCTCGGCCAGCTGGCCCATCCACGCCGGAGGAATGTCCCAGGAGTCGACGGTGACGATGATCCGGTCGTAGGGCGCGTGCTCGGGCACTCCGTGCTCGGCGTCCCGCTGCAGCACCCGCACGTGCTCGTACCCGGCGGCGGCGAGGTACTCCCGGGCGCGATCGGTGACGAAGCTGTCGATGTCCACGGTGGTGACCTCACCGTGCTCCCCGACCAGCTCGGCGATCAGCGCCGCGTTGTAGCCGCCGGAGCCGATCTCTAGCACCCGCATACCAGGCTCGATCCGAGCCTGCTCCAGCATCGCGGCCTGAATCCACGGCGCGCTCACCGAGCTGAGGACCGTGCCCCGCCCGTTGCGCTTGGTGATGACCACGGCCTCGCGGGTGTAAACCCGCTCCAGCGGGGCATCCGGCGCGAACGCCTCGCGCGGCACCGTGGCCAGCGCGCGGCCAATCGCCTCGGACTGGAAGTCGCCTTCCTCGCGCAGTCGCCCGACCATCCGCGCCCGGAGGTCCGCGGCGGTCGCCGCACCGTTTTCACTCAGTGTGTTCACTCGGTCACTCTTCCACTTGAGGTGCTGGTCACGAAGGCCGCGTCAGCAGCGCAGTGACGAGGTAATGCCGGCGCCTGTTGCGGACACGACCGGTACCGTGATCCAGAACGTGACGCCGATCATAATGACGACGGTACAACTGACGATCGTCACAATGTGATCCCCCGTCCGGGTGGCTCGCGCGCCCTCGGCCGGTGGGATCGCCGGAGCAGCACAAGGAGGAGCCACGCGTGGCGGACAGTCCGACGGCGTTGAAGTGGTGGTTCGGCGGGGCGCTGCGCCACCTCCGCGAGAATGCTGGCCTCAGCCGGGAAGACGTCGCGACGGAGATCGGCGTCAGCGTCTCGGGCATCACCCACCAGGAGAACGGGCGCTCGCTGCCCAAGCCGGTGGAACTGGAACGGCTGCTCTCCCTCTACCGCGCCCCCGAGAAGATCGAGTCGTTCAAGAGCCTGCGCCTGCGCGCGAAGGCGGGCACCGACTGGTTCCAGGACTTCGACCCCGGCGAGATGCCCAGCGACTTCTCGCTCTTCCTCGGCCTGGAATCCTCCGCAGCCCAACTGGAGAGCTGGGACTCCCAGATCGTCCCCGGCCTGCTGCAGACCGAGGCCTTCGCCCGCGATGTCATCTCCCGCGCCAACCCCACCTTGAAGGAGCACGAGGTCCGACATCTGGTCGCCCTGCGCCGACGCCGCCACGACCTCGTCCTGAGCGGCAACCCGACACCGCTCGTGCACCGCGTGATCGCCGAGTCCGCGCTGCGCTGGCGAGTCGGCAACGACGAGGTGATGCGCGAGCAACTGCTCTTCCTCGCCGCAGCCGCGCAACGCCCCGGAACCCGACTACAGATCCTCCCCCTGAGCACCGGCGCCCACCCCGGCGTCGACGGGTCCTTCACCCTCCTGTCGTCCCCGCCAGAGCTGGGCAATTATCCCGGATGCGTCTATGCCGAGACGCTCGTGGACTCCTATCTCTACGAGAAGCCCGACCAGATCGCCGCCTACCGCGCCGCGCTGACCGAACTCCAGCACCGAGCCTGCCCACCGGATGAGACCCCGGCGCTGCTGCGCCAGCTAGCCCAGGAGTGGTGACCATGACCAACGACGACGTCCTGCGCGCCCTGGCCGCCTCCACCAACTGGCGTACCGCCACCGCGAGCAAAGAAAACGGTTCCGGTTGCGTCGAGTTCGGCACCGCGATGGGCATGGTCGGCATCCGCGACTCCAAACTCGGTGCAGCCAGCCCGATCCTCGCCTTCACCCCGCACCAGTGGAGCCGATTCCTGGACACCCTCAAGGACCAACGCCCACCTCAACAGACCGACGCCTGAACAGGAGTCCAACCGCCACCGTCCACTGTGGACTGATGCTGGGGGCGTTAGTTCGGCCACGCCGCCGCGATGGCGATCACCGAGGCGTTGGCCCGCTGGCCAGACTCACCGACCTTCAGCATGGAACGCAGGACGTATACATGGCCGGGGCGCGAACTTGTGGCAGGCCAAAGGCTTGCCACATCGAGACATAGACTCTGAGCGTTCCCTCAGCCGTTGCTCGCCGACGGCGGAGAGCACGACGTCGACGAGCTTGACAGCCGCGTCCGGACGCCCATGGGCGCGAGCATGCCCGGCCATCGCGGCGCGGCGGGCGGGATCACCCAGCAGCGGCGCGACCGCAGCCTGCAGATCCTGCGGAGTCGGCGAGCCGGTCAACCCGATCGCCGCGCCGGTGTCCTGCAGGTGCAGGGCGTTGTGCGCCTGTTCGTTCCCGGCGGAGCTGGCCAGCGGAATGAACACCGAGGCCTTGCCCAGGGCGGTGATCTCGGCGATCGTGCCCGCGCCGCTGCGGGAGATCACGACATCGGCCAGCGCCAACACATCCGGCAACTCCGCCCCGACATACCCGGTCACCAGATAGCGCTGCCGCAACGCCGGAGGCAACGTCTCCGCGTGCCCGCGCAGAGCCTCCAACGCGGTCGGGCCGCACTGGTGGATGACGTCGGCGTGGCTGAGCATCCATGGCAGCACCTCGGCCACGAGCGTGTTGATCTGCTGGGCGCCTTGCGCCCCGCCGGTGACGTAGACGGTGGGCAGCGTGGAATCGAAGCCGTGCTACCCGAGCCCGTGCACGGCCTTCACCGCCTGTCCCATCAGCACTTCCGGGCGCACCGGGTTACCGGTCACGGTCGCGATGCATTGCGCGGACTCGGACAGCAGCGGCAACGTGGGCTCCGAGGACACCGCCACGCGCGTCGCGGCGTGCGCCAGGGTCCGGTTCGCCAACCCCAAGCGCACGGTCTGTTCATGGATCACCAGCGGACGACGGCACAGCTTCGCGGCGACTCCACTTTCGAATGCTTCTTGGAAGCCTTACCTAGCCTGCGCTGCATCCGTGCGACGGTTCCGAACGTCGCAACATCACGTCTCAGCTCCCGATCGTCGTCAGTGCGTCGCGAGCCTGAACGCGTAGGGCCGGATGCGGTCACGGTCTTGTGGGAACGCGCTCTCCCACGGCACGTCGAGGTTCATCCATCTCGCTGGTTGGCCGCTCTCCCCACCCAGCGGGGGGTTGAGATCACCGATGGCTCCGTAGGACAGGCTCAGCGTGGGCTCCCAGTCAGCTCGGAAGGAACGGACCGCCACTGCGGCTGGGGCGGGCAGGAGGTCGGCGGTGATCCCGGCTTCCTCGGCGAGCTCTCGGCGTCGTCGACAGGTCCCTGTTGCTCACTCCCACAGCAGCTCGTGCAGCGAATGCGCCAAGGATGTCGCGTTGTTGAGCATCGAGGGCGGATCCAGCTCAGCGAAGTCCCGCATAGTCTGCTCGATCGCCTGGTCTTGCTGTTCCCGTGGCAGATTGGGAAGCATCGTGTACAGCTGTTCCAGTCGTCCCTCGATGTAGACATAGAGCGGCAGCGACGAGTTCCGGAAGGTCAGCCGCTCCGGTGCCCACCGGGCGATGGAGAACACCGACCCTTCGGCCGCGTCCACCACCAGCGACACCGACGGTGGCTCGAAGAGTCCGATCTCGACGAGGGTGCGTCCGTGTTCGTGCAGCAGGTCCGGGGCTGGCCCGTCGCAGAAGTACTCGACATCCTCGTACTGCGGAAGCCCAACGTTCACCAGGAAGTCCCGGTCCTGCTCCGAGAGCGCAGGGTGCAGCGCCTCGACGCGGAAAGGGCACAGTTTCCCTTGCCACAGAAGGCGAATCTTGGCGATCAAGTCCACTTCCGTGCCCAACACCATCACCTCGTCATAGTTGTCATCGCGGCGCCGTTCCCACGGCAGCCGAGCCTCCACTGCCGGAGACCCTGTGCTGCCACTGTCGTCAGCGGTCGTTGTCGTTGGCGGCGATGAGGAAGGACTCGACGTCGTCGATGTCTGCCGGCACGTCCTCGGTCGCTGCGAGGAATGCCGCGACGTCGGTGCGCACGGCGTCGGGGTCGATGGGGTGGTCGGCGGCGGCGCCATCGCTGATGGAGGCGAGCAGGATCTCGCCGTTGTCGCAGCCGATGACCAGATGTCCTAGCGAGGTGCACCCGATCGCTGTCACTTGATGTCCGGTCAGCACTCCGTGTTCGGTCTTGGTTCCGGCTACGAGGTCGTAGGACCACAGCGCGCCGGTGGGGGTGCCGACCCACAGCGCGCCGGGCTTCGCACCGAAGGTGATGTCGTTGCGCCACCAGCCGTCGTCCTCGGTGCCGTCGAACTCCTCGTGCAGCACCTTCTCCAGCGAGGGGAACTCGAAGGCGGTGAGCGTCTCGCCGTAGGCGTTGCCCCGGATCGCGAAGAAGCGGCCATCAGAGCTGAAGATCGGCGGCTGGTAGGCGTCGTTGCCGAGCACGACCATCAGGCGCTGCAACCGACGATCGGCGGGCGCACCCTGTTCGACTCGGAGGAAGTCGATGCGCGAGCTGCCCTGATCCTGGGACGTCGTCAGCATCACGGCACCGGATGGGTGCGCGCCACCCCACGGGTACGCACCGACGGCGACCACCTCGCCGGTGGCGAGGTCGATGGCGTCCATGTCCCGCGAGCTCGTCGATGACGGCGAAGCCCACAGCGTGCTGCCGTCAGGGCTGAACAGCAGCTCCTCGTAGGCGGCACCCGCTGGCAGAGCGGTCAACTCCCGCAGTTCGGTGGGTGTCCAGGACCACACGGTTGCCTTCGTGGCCACCAGCAACTGGGGCTCAACGGGATGCCAGGCCGCGAACGCGTCCCGCATCCCCCGCTCCCAAGGCTCGACCTCGCCGTAGGCAGCCGACCCGCTACCGATACTGGCGAGCAGGCCCAGCTCGTCGCGCCCGCAGTCCAGGACGTGCACCGCCCGACGCCCACCATCAACCGCAGCCACCAACGGCAACCGCGGATGACACACCACACGCTCCACAGGCGCGGAACTGGCACCGCCGAACACCGCGGAAAGCTTGACCTTGGTCATCCACGTACTCTACCGACACCATCCACTGTGGACAGATCTGCAGCAGCCGCTTCCGCTACGCTCAAAACAGTTGACACGCACCACAAAGTCGAGTTCGTCGTGTGTCGCTTTGAGTGCACGGGTCGCATCCGCCTCAGTCAACGGCGGTGACAGCGCGTGCTGTTCGGTGCAGGTTCCCCCCGAGAGCACGTTCTCTGGGATCGAGGAATCCGCTGCTGTGGCGTGTTTCAGACCGCGACCACGTCCTGCGATGGCGGTTTTCGAGGCGTAGCTGCGCACGTTCTGCAGCGCTGCCTGGGCGATCGACAACATCGGCTCGCGCGCGACATCACCGGCGTGCGGGGACAGCGCCGCGTTCGGCGCGCTCAGCAGCGGCAGATCAGCGGGCGGCGGCGCCCAGCATGATCACACCACTCTGTTTCCGCGGTGGTGCGGCAGCAGGGTTACGTGCAGGTGTCGAGCATCTCGGTCAACGCGCTACGTTCGGCTTCGGTGACGGAAAGTCGGTAGATCGACTTTACGTGAGACCAGGCTTTGGAGTAGTCGCACCAGCTGTCACGTGCTGGAGGCCGCCAGGTTGCCGGTGTTTGGTCGCCCTTGGAGCGATTGGATTTCGCTGATACGGCAAGGAGTTGTGGGTGGGTGAGGTCGTTGGCGAATGCTTTGCGTTTAGCGGCGTCCCATTCCCAGGCACCGGATCGCCATCCGGCTGCGAGCGGCACGATGTGGTCGATGTCCACATTGGAGGCGGAGGTGATGACTACCTTGTCGTACAGGGAGATCCAGGTTCCGGTGACTGCTCGGCAGGCGGCGTCGCGGGTGACGTTGTCGCCGTCGCGGGCGAGGACGAGTTCGCGGGTGTCGCAGTTGTCGGCGTGGGTTCCCCAGTGCCGGAACAGGGTGCGGTCGTAGCCCATCATCGAGTGTTCCTCTGCCCTGGTGAGTTCGGCGAGCTGGGTGCGGGCGAGGTCGAGGGTGGGGAGTTCCGGGAGTCCGCGTGGTGCGGCGCTCGCAGGTGCGGCGGTCAGCGTGGCGGCGATGAGGATCGCGGTGAGGGCGGCGAGGGCACGAGGTCGGATGCGTTGCACAGCGGTTCTCCTTGGCACAGCAGGCAATACCGGCGTTGCCCAGGTTCCCGCCTGCGAGTGGCGCGGTGGAAGGTTGGGTTGGTCGGTGCACCCGACGGAACGACCACGTCCCCCCCGTCTCGGCGATGTGCTCGGGCAGGTGCCTGATCTTGGCCACGTGCCGCGCAAGCGTTGCGCTCGGTGGCGGCGTCACGAGCGTGATGGGCGTTGCGGACACGCCACGACCTCGTGGACGTCCGGTGCGGTGGTGTAGACGCTGTCGGGCACGCTCCAGTCCTGTGTCCACTCGGTCACCAGGGTGTCGGCCCAGGGGTGGCCGTCGGCCAGGATGTCGTCGGTGGTGACGGCGGCGACTCGCAGGGTCGTGGTGTCGGTGAGGTGCGGGCACGTGCTCAGGCTCAGCCGCAGACATCGGGTGTGCAGGGGCGCGTCGCTGTACACGTTGTGTCCGTCGAGCAAGACTTGCGCGCGCGGTGGGCATGGCAGTCCGCAGACTTGGCAGCGCCATTGGTGTTGGCAGCGGCGGTGGCGGCCTCGGTGGAGCAGCGTCCACCACGCGCGGCCGTGGCTGACCTGCACCAAGTAGGGGTGCGGCCGCAGCGCGGGCGCGTGGTCGGGGTCGCCGTGCCCGGCGAGTAGCGGTCGGGGCAAGCCTGGTCCGGGCGCGGGTTGGTCGAGGCCGCGGCGGACACGTTCGTCTTGGATCTGCCACAGGTGCTGAACATCCCAGACCTGCGGACACCCTGCAGTGGTGCACATCAGGGTGCCGGGACCTGCTGAGCAAGGGCGCAGTGGCGTGTCGCAGGTGAGGCAGTCGAACAGCTCGGCCAGGGCTGGCTCGGGCTCCCGGTACGCGGTGGGGATTGCGTCCGCGCCGAAGGAGGTCAGCACGCGTGCTCCGCGGGCCTGGCGGGATCGAGGGAGATCACCACGGCGCGAGGTTAGCGCCCCGTCTGCCCCGTTGTCGGTTCGGGCTGCGCCAGGTCGGTGTCGTGGGCGGCCGCTAGGAGTCGCGGACCAGGCACGGCGGGAGCCGGGGTGCCCACTCGGGTTCGGTTCGCCGGTCGCCGTAGAGCGGGCCGAGGTAGCGATCCATGTCGGCGTCGCTGTCGCTGATGCGGAACACCTGCTTGCTGACGCAGTCGTAGACCGTGAACCGGCCGCCGGATTCGTTGAGGACGAGCAGGAGCCGTTGCTGGCCGGGCGAAGCACCAGCGGGCTGCGCGAGGGCGGGTGGTCGGCGGGCTGGGTCTTTCCAGCGGAGGTCCACCATGGCCACGCGGATGCCGACCATTCTGAGCATGACGGGCTCAGCCAGAGGGAACCCGCGATCCCGGATCTCCACGGCGGTGACAGAAACCCAGAGCAGGAGCGCTATTCCGGCACAGGCAACAACGGTCACCCCCGCCGCGATGATCGCGACAAGGCGTCCGATGAGCGCATCGAAGATGAACCACACGACCGTACCCACGCCCCACACGAAGATCGCCACGCCGACGCCGCGCACGAACGGAATGGAGGAGAGCTGCGCCAGCAGTCCAGCGATCCCGAGGATCGCCGGCGTGAGGACGACAGCGGGCACGTGGCGGAAAAGCCGGGCACCGCGCCGGCGGAGCAGGAGCTCCACCAGCGCCACCGTGATCGCGACGAACAGGCACGCGGCGATGGCCACGATGAAGGCGAGCGGGGTCAGCCGGAACAGCGCGGCCACTTTGTCGATGCCAACCTGTTCGAGGCTGAGCCCGAACTCGAAGTAGAAGGCATCCTGGGCGGTGTAGCCGAGGGCATAGGCGAGCGCTGCGACGAAAGCGAACATGCTGCCGATCTCCGTGAGCGTCACCCAGGAACCGGTTTTGGCGGAAGCCGCTGAGTTCGCCCCAGCGTCTACCGCTGGCGCGGGCACCACGTCCGGTTCGGGTGTTTGCCTGGAAGGTTCTGACCGGCGGGTAGTCACATCGTCCCCGTGCCTGGGCACGGTCTAGGCCGTGCGGCGCTCACTGATCATGGCCGTTGAAGCGAGGCGCGTTCATGATGAGTGCTGCTCGCCGTGATGGCGAGCAGCACTCATTGACGTGGAATCTCAGGCCGAGTTGGCGGCCTGATAGGCCTCGATGACGGTACTGGGGATGCGGCCTCGATCGGACACGTCGTGTCCGTTGGTCTTGGCCCACTCGCGGATCGCCCTGATCTCGTCCTTGGTGCGCCCCGACCCGGCGGCGCCACTCGATGCGGTACCACGCTTGGCGCGGCCCCCGACACGACGCGCTGCCTCGACAAACGGCTCAAGCGAGTCCCGCAACTTGGTGGCGTTGCCCTCGTTCAGGTCGATTTCGTAGGTCACGCCGTCGACGGCGAACTCGATGCGGGAAATGTCATCGGCCGCGGTTCCGTCGAGGTCGTCGATGAGCTGAACGAAAGTGCGCTGTGCCACGGAGGTTCCCCCTTGAGGAATGCGTGAAAGTCTCTCTCGGATTGAGAATAGCAACTCCCGCGAGAGGCAAGCTACAAGCCCTCAGGCAGTATCGAGTGGGCGCCAGCGACTTGACTGGTTTCGTCGAGAGCCTGGCAAGGCATTGAGTGGGCAACAGGCAGAACGATGTGGTCCTCCCGGGCTCTCCGACCAGCGGTGCCAGGCGAACCGAAATGTGCATCACCGGAATGTCACCGGCGACCTTCTCTAGGGTGTCCGGAGTGACAGTGACGTGACACAGGCGGGCGGCGTCGAGAAACGAGCCGTGTCGAGATGTCATGGAGTCATGGGATGCCTAGGCCGCTGCCATGGAGTTGGCGTGGAGGGTGACCGGGGACCATCCGATTGGCGCGCGAGTGAGCGATTTCGCCGTGCAGGACGTGGTCGGAGCGCGGGCGGGCGGCGCACGGCGCTTTCTCCTGCTGTCTGTGTTGTCGCCGTCGCGCTTCGCTGCGTTGGCGACGTCGATCGCGCACGCCCTTATCGAGCAGTTGCACGCCTGCCGTCCGCCGGCTGGACCGCGACGCTGCTCGGGCACGACGCTGACCGAGTCGGCGGCCCTGGCGCACGCGACAGTTGCGGTGATCAACACGGCTGTCGGGGTCGCGGTCGCCGAGCGGGGCCTCGACCTTCTCGTGGCCGGGTTGGCTGCGCCGCCACCGGTGACTCGCTGCCGGTCGTCGTCAACGCCTAGGTCGAGACGCTGTCAGGAAACAGGCAGCACGCAGCGGCTTCCCTCATGCCTGCGAGCCGGCGCCTGGGCTGGGAACGTCGATGTCGAGGCGCTCGGCCACGCGGCGCAGGACGCTGGCGAACTCGGCGCGGTCGAGGTGGGTCGTTTGGCCGTTGTGGGGGTTGGTGATCGTGACGCGGGTGTCGGTGATGGCGACCTGACAGTTGTCTGCGCTCATCTCCCACGTCGCCACCTGGGGGTTTTCGGCCGCGGTGAGCATCTCGGTGAGGAAGTCGGGGTCGTCGGCGAGGTCGTCGTGGACGAGCTGATCCAGTGGCTTGTGGACGGGCTGCACGACCACGCGGACGCCGTAGCGCTCGTCGGCGAGGACCTCGATGGGTGGCGTGGTCATGGTGGTGTCCTTCCTGGGCTGGGCGGGGTTGTGGTGCGGCGGAGCGGGAAGGCGCTGCCCACGTCGGCGATGGTCGCGGTGGTGAGGTCGACGTCGTTGGAGTGTAGGTATCCGACGATGGTCACGCCGCGATAGGTGCCTTCCCACTTGGCGGGGATGATCGCTCCGTCTCGGTCGCGGACGGGACGCCGCTGCGCGAAGGCTGCCTGCACGGCGCGGCGGACTTCGGTGGCTGGCCAGGAGTCGGGGAAGAACGTGGTGCGGGCCTTGGCCACCTTCGCTCCGGTGGTGGTGGGGCCGAGCACGGTGGCCCGGTAGATGCCGTGGTCGTCGGGCTGCTGGCGATCGGTGATGCGCATCCGGCCGCGGTCGAGGCCGCCGTGGCGGTGGTGGTAGCCGGTGATCTTGCGGTACCGCGAGTGGCCGTGGAAGAGGTGCTGTTCGAGGTAGTCGGGCAGGGCGATCACGCCGACCGTGTCTGCCTGGGCGAGCGCTTCGGTGACGGGCGTGAACCGGGCTGTTCCGTTGTCGGTGGTGGGGTCGTGGTGAGCGGGGACGCCGAGGATGTCGGTGCAGTACAACCGCATCCACTCCGCGGCGTGGCGGAGTTGGTCGTCGGAGGCGTGCAGACGGGAGGCGGCGGCCTCCAGCGCGCTCGCGCAGGGACGGAGCTCGGTCTCGGTGTCGCCCTCGGCGCGTCGTAGGAGCTGTGCGGCTGCCTGGATTCGGTGAGCGGCTGCGGCGAGCGCTGGTGTCGGCAGTGACGCGGCGATGGCTCGCAGGCGTGCCGCGAGTTCTCCGCAGGAGGCCATGGCGCGACCGCTTTCTGTCGTACTGGCATGGGTTTCTTCGGCCTCGCCTCGTCTGGGTCCGGGTGTGAGGCGGTGGCCGTCCGCAGGACGGGGTGGTTACGGGAATGCCTTGCTGGGATCGGGTTGGCGGCGGGGCGAGGTGAGTCGGTTCACCCGTTTCGGGTCTGGCTTCAGGCTTTCACCTGAGGTGGTCGTCCATGGACGCCGCCAAACGCAGTCCGGTTGCGGGTTCGCCGTCGAGTGCGGTCTCCGCATCAAGCGGTGCGGGTGGCGGCGTGGCCGTCGATCAAGGGTGATTGCGCCGGGGTCGCGGGCGTGAAGCGGCGGATGTCGCGCCGCCGATCAGTCGCAGTGTCGGCGCCTGCCCGACTGGATTCGTTTCGGCGCGCGCGAGCGACCGCTGGGCGCTATCGACCCCCTGATTCCGGGCTTCTCGGTTTACTGGCCGAGGGCGGCTGCGACCGTTCATCGATCCCGCACCCCGACATCTCGACAAACGCAACTTGCATTTCCATGCACCCTCGGCAACATTCCCGAGAAGTTGATCTTGCACGGTGTCGACGACTGGAGATGGCCAGCGATCACAGCGACACCAGGGGCAAGTACGGCAGCGGCGCAGGGTTTTCCCGCGACAGTTGAAATATTGATAGGAAGTCGAACAGGAAAGGGTGACAAAGCTTGACAGTGAACACCAGCCAGGTGGACGTCCAGGATCGTCCACGCCCGTCCACGCCACCCTGACCTGGGCAAACCGGGCGAATGGTGGGCACGTGAAGGCGGGCGGGTGGACGTCCACTCAGCGTCCACGGCGGCCGGAGCGTGTTCATGGACGACCATCGTGATGCGACGCGGGACGCGAAGGTTTCCGATTTTCGTGTTTTCGATGGAGTGGGCAATGATGTGATCGAAAGTTCTGGAACCGGGGTTGCGGCATCAGGCCGCGTCTCTCCGGGGGGCGCCAGAGCTCTTCTGCGTGTCAACCCATCGATGAATGTCAGAGAAGGACGATCAGTGCTGGTCTCACTCAGGAACTGTGGAACGCGTGTCGTGCAGGACAGGGCGGGCGCGCGCGTGCTGCTGTGGTTGGTTGTGCTCGGTGTCGTGCTGTACCTGGACGCTCGGGGGCATGACCTGTCGACGGCGGTGGGCATGCTCTCGGCGGTGGCGCTGCTGAGTGCGCAGCTGGCGCGGCAGTTCCAGCGCCGCGACACCTCCTCGCCGCCTGTGGAGTGAGCCGGTGACCCCTGATCGCCTTCCACCGCCTTCGCGTCGGCTGCCTCGCGGGCATTGGCTGGCCGATGTGCCTGAGCATCCGGTCGGGCTGAGCCTGCGCCGGTTGCGGCTGCGCCACGGCGTCGCGCCGGAGACGGTCCTGCAGCGGAGCACGCTCAGTCCAGCTGAGCTCAGCGAGATCGAGGAGGGCAGGCAGTGGCCGCCACGCGCGCTGGTGGAGGCCTACTTCCGGATCGACCGACACCACCTGGTGGTCGATGAGCTGGATCGCCGGTGGCGTGAGGACCCTCGGCGACGACCGCAGGAGCTCGTTGCCAGCCCGCACGCGCGTCTGGCCGTCCAGGTTCCGCGCCGGCCCGCGCCGGTGAAGCCGTGGCCTGACCCCAGCGGGTTCACGGCCGTGCGGGAGTTCGGCGCGGGGCTGCGGCAACTCCGCGAAGCCAGCGGGTACTCGTTGGCGCTGGTAGCTGAGCGGGCGAGCGCGATGTGGGGGCCTGCGGCTGCTGCCTCGCGCTCGACCTTCGGCAACGTGTGCACGATGCCGACCCTGCCGCGCTGGGAGTACGCCCGGCAGCTGGTGGTGGTCTGCGGAGCCGGTGACGGCTACCTCGCGGAGTGGTCCCGGGCCTGGCAGCGGCTGGCCCACGCCCCCGAGCCGGTCGCACCAGCCACGGTCGACCCGGCGGGCGCCGAGGACGAACCGGAGGAGGTGGGTGATCCGCCTCCGGCGCGGGCGGCGCCGGTGTCCCTGTTGGAGCGAGTGGTCCGGATCCGCGTCGTCACGATCATCCTCAGCGTCGTCGTGCTGATCGCGGTCATCCTGCTCGTCGGCATCCTGATCGGGGTGATGGCCGCTGCCCCTCCGGTGTGGCTGCGACCTCCGTCGTAGCGATGGCGATGCGGCACGGTGAGCGGTGCCCCGGCGGTTGTCGGGGCGCCGCTTACGCCGTGGTCAGCACGACGAGCACGGTCGCGAGGACGATGAGCACGGCGGCGAGGAACCCGGCGGCGAAGGTGTTCATCGCCGTCCACCACGCCGTGGTCGGGCGAGCGTTCGTGGTTTGCGGCGGGCTCGGTGTGCTCTCGGGCAGCAGGCCGTCCTCGTTCGATACTGCCTCGGTGGACGTGGCGGCGGTGCTGACCCGGCGCCACGCCTGGACCCAGTCCGCGCAGGCCGTGTCGCTGCCACCGCACGCCTGGATCACGGAGACGACTTTGCCTTCCTCGGCGGGCAGTCGCTCTCCGCTGCACCAGCTGTGCAACGCCGAGCGCGTCACCTCCGCTTGTCGGGCGAGGGCGTCGAAGCTCAAGCCGGTGCTGATCTTCATGCGCAACAGGGCTGCGGCGAAGTCCGCGCGGGTGTGCACCTGGTCCGGGTCGGGCCACCACTGCTCAGGTGTTGTCGGCTCTGGCCGCCCGACGGCCTCTCGACCGGGGTCGAGAAGCGCGATCTCGATGCTGTCGTTGTCAGAGGCGCCGGTGAGCAGCCGCTGTGTCCGGGCACGTTCCTCTAGCGCATGCCGCGACGATCCGATCAGCAGTTGACTGCGGGGTTTTCCGTTGGCCCAGAACGTCTCCAGGTACCGCGCGACGACGTCGTCGTGGACGACGGACTGCCCGGGGACCATCCGCAGGTAGGTCTCGACTGTGTGCCGGTCCGGGCTGATGTCACCGGCCTCGACCCCGTGGACGGTCGCCAGCTCCACCTCGGCCTGGAACGCGATCGCTGCGGCGTCGATACCGAAATCCTCCCGCAGCACCCGCAGCCGCGGCCCCAACTCGGCGGCCAAACCGATCGCGCGCACCGGCCGCGACGGATGCCCGCCGCCGGTCACCGTGGCCCACCCGGCACGTCCTGGCTGCTCATGGGCACACACTAAGCACCCACGCCGGTGCGAGGAAGAGCCTCCGCCAGCGTCCGCGCCCGTGAGGCTTCGCCCATACGGGTGCTCGCGTCGGTCAGCGCGTGTGGTCAGGACAGCGCGCGGCCTCGGGCAGGGGCGCCGCAGTGCTGGCGATCTCCTCGGGCACGCTCCAGGTCTGCGGCCAGTCCATTACCGCCTCCTGCGCCCACGGGTAGCCGTCGACAAGGACGTCGACCTGACTGACCTCGACCGCGCGCAGCCGATCGGCGCCAGCGAGGTACGGACACACCGTGCTGGCCAGGCGCAGGCACCGCCCGCACACCGGCGCGTCACTCAAGACCGTGGCGCCGTCCAGAACCAGCCACGCGCGAGGCGGGCAAGGCTCACCGCACACCTGACACAACCACTCCCGTTGGCAGCGCACCCGGCGTCCGCCGTGCGACAGCTTCCACCACGCGCGCCCGTGGCTGACCACCGTCACGTACGGGTGCGGGCGCGGCGGGCACCTGTCAGGGTCGCCGTGCCCGGCGAGGAGGGGACGCGGCCACCCAGTGTCCGGGGCTGGGGCATCGTCTCCTCGGCGGACGCGCTTGTCCTGCACGCGCCACAGCTGCCAACCCAATCCGGCGTGAGAGCACTGCACGTTGCCGCACAACAGCGCGGCGGGGTTCTCGGCATCCGATCTCAGGCCCGAGCCGCACGAGGGACAGCGGAACAGCGCCGTCGGCGCGCACCCACGCGCCGGGGCTGGCGTGGGGTTGCCAGGCAGCGCGTCTGCGGACTCACCGTGCACCGTGCCTCCCGTGCGTCTCGATAGTGTCGGCGCATTCGCGGTCCCTGCCGCGCTAGTGCGCACGCCATGATCTCGCACAGGCTGTTCGTCGGCGCGCCTCTGCTCCTCGGCGCACTTCCGCGCCGCGCCGCTCGGTCACCGTCGTCGTGCTTGTTCAACGCGCTGAGCCGTTGAGGCTGTCCGTGACGATGGTCCGGGGGTTATCGCTCGGTCGTCGAGTGGGGCGCTGAGCAGCACCGCGGGGAGGTCATGGGCACGTGCGGGGTCGTCTCCAGGACAAGAACCCGCTCGCCCTGAGAAGCCGCTCAGCCGCGCCTGGACGCACCGACTCGATAACGCCGCGCGGTCCCGCCGAGGCCATGATGGCTGGCTTTCCACGCTGCTGTGGCACAAGCACGGTGTCTGCGCCTTCCCCGAAATCGCTTCGACCGCAGGCTGTGCTTGCCTACTATTCGGCGATGTCATGGAATCCGATCAAGGGCGAGCACTGCCTGCTGATAGCGCCCGCTGTCCGATGGGACAGAGACCCGCAGCCAGGAGTAGCCCACGTCGAGCTGACCGACCGGCACGGCACGGTCCACCCGGCGCTGGAAAAGACCGCCATGTTCGACAACTACGCCGAACTCGAACTCGGAGAGGGCTACCCCCGCGAAGCCCACATCCACTGCACGATCACCGAGATCAACGGCCACCACGTCACCGTCGAAGCCGACATCATCTGCAACGGCGACTGGCCTTTCACGCTCGACGTTGACCTGGACATGCTCCGCCGGTTCACCGCCAGGGACGACAACTGAGGCATCCTCAGCGCAGCGCTCTGGCGGAGTCACAGCAGCCTGAGCCGGGTCGCCCACTGGGCTTAGCGGGCAAAACAACGCACCGCTGCAAACTGTCCACATGAGGGGCAGCAGCCGAGGGTCCGCGTCCGTGACACGCCATTCCTCGACGGTGGGCTCCCACGCCGCGATCCTGGGGTCGATCTTGCCCAGTGGTCACGCCGACCACTGCGAACTGGTGACCCACGCGGCGCTCAACTCCGCCCCACGGTTCTTACATGAGCACGGTGTCTGCGCTGATCAAGTGGAACTCGCTCAATCCCGCCAGTGATCCCGCCCGGACCGACAGCCCGATGCGTGTCCGGCCCCTGGCCTGGGTGTGCGTAGCCGTGTTGGACGGCCCATCGCAGGAGGCCGCAGACCCGGTAGCGGGTGTTGGGCCCGTTGGAGGTCCACTCGTCGAGGTCAGCCTGTCGGCCGGCGAGAACTACTACTTCTCCTTCGAGGTCGACGGCGGATGGTACGACTACGTCAAGATCATGGGCTTCGCCGAGTTCCTGACCCCGGACGACGACGAGGACAAACGCAGGTTCGTCGAGATCACGGCCCACCACCCCACCTACGCGTTCATCGACCCGGACAAGCTCGCCAAGTTCTGCGCACCGCACGGCATCGGCATACAGCACTGATGAGGTTGCGCGGACCTCTTGTCAGAGCGCGGCGAGCAAACCGTGCGCGCAGGATCGCGGTCTGGGCCAGAATCACGAGCGTGGACGTTCCCGACCTGTTGGAAGCCGCTGCCCTGCTCGTTCCCGAGGGGAGCGTGACCGAGCTCGACATCACGGTGGCCGACGTCCGGGACTACCTCAACCACAACGAGTGGGAGGTGGCCCTCGACCTGTTGGAGGAGCTCGGAGACGTCCAACCGCTCCCCCTCGGCTTCTGGGAAACCCTGGCCACCGCCGCCGAGCAGATGCGGCTGGAGACGAGTGCGGCCTGGTGCCGCTGGCGCTGCCACGAAACCCGCAACGGCATCGTCCGGGCCGAACTCACCCTCCGCTCAGCCACCGAGGCCCGCCGACAGGAGCCGATCCCCAGCCCCGGCGTCCTGCGGCCGATGTGGGACATCGGAAACCGAACTCCGGCAGGCGAACCAGCCCTCCACATCGCTCGGCTCTGGATCGAGCACACGCCCTCCCTCGCCCCCGGCGAGCAGGCCTCCGCACGGCTCGCTCCTCTTGCCCCGCAACACTGGCAGCACCTCGAACCCGGCCAGGTGATCACCATGCACGAGGACCGCTCCGTTGCCGGGACGGCGGTCGTCCTGGAAGTGCGGTGGCCTACCGCGCCGACCAACCGAGGAAGCGGCGCCCACCACCGCTGAGCGTGACCGCGCTGCACGTCTGGTACGACGTCACCAACCGCGACGGAGAAGTCCTCGAAGACGGGCCCGCCATCGACGCCTTCCTCGACCGCCTGGTTGCCGACGAGGGCGCCACCATGGCCTCACTGGTCCGCTCCGAAGACACCACCGTCTGGCCACCCACCCTCGACCTCCTGGTCGGCCTCGGCGGTGACCTTGACGTCGGCGTCATGCAGTGCGGCGACCACGACGGCGTGTGGTGCAGCAGCGCCCCGCAAGACTCCGGCTGGGACATCGTGGCCTACGACTACATGGGCACCGGCCACGACTTCCCCACCAACGCCGTCATCCCCCTGGCCCAGATCCGCGCCGCAGTCCACGAGTACGTGACCACCGGCAAACGACCGGAAACTGTTGTGTGGCAAAAGCTTCGCTGACCCAGCGTGACCACCACACTCCGGGATCGCGCCTCACGCTAACTAAGCAAGACGTCTACGCGGTCCGGGTGGAGACGCAGCGTCGCGCGGGCGGTGACGCCGTGATTACCGCTGGTCTCGCGCGCTCACACGGAGCACCCGGTGGATCTCTTGCTGGGCAGAGGTTTGTCGCACTACTCCTCCTCGTAGGAAGCGAGGAGGGACGGAACCTCGCTGGTTGGCAGCGCGTTCCGGCATGGGCTTCGACTGAACCAGGCTCGCAGGAATGTTCAGACGCAGCAGCGCTAGGAACGGTTCCCGGTTGCACCGCGTTGTGAGCACTACTGAAGTATCTGGCCAACGGTGGCCTCCATAACTAGCGTCGCGCACTGTGGAACTCGCGCAGCTAGCCTCATTGACCTTCATCTTGTTCGGTCTCGCCGTCACATTGGGCGCCGGACGGAAGCTGCGCACCACGCTAGCTAATCACCGACGTCGCTTTCAGGTAGTTGCCCGCAGTTCTGATTCGGCACACACGCAGCGCTGCGAACTGGTACCACTCACGCTGCCACAAGGTGCACGCGTCATGCCATTTCTATCCGAAGAAGAGGAACGATTCGCCGTGAACGCGGGCGACGTATTGTGGGTGTATCCCGATCCCGACCCGCTCATGCCCTTTCGGGTCCGACCGTACCGAACCGGGCTGGTAATGCTCTTGAACTGCCTGGCGGCCACCGGCATGACACTGGTAGTTATAGGGGTAGTGGTACTGCTTCGCGCTAACGAGGGGCCGTTCGAGACAACCTACGGAGCCATCCAGCTGCCGTTGTTTACCAGCGCTTGTGTATGCATAGGCACGGTAGGGCTGGTCGGGCTCGCCGACCTCATTCTCAAATGGAAGGGCTCATGGACTATCAGCGGCCCCGTGGTCGACATCACGAGGTCACCCGAGGCGATTGAGAGTGGCTACTTTCCTTTAGTAGAATACATCGGCGATGACGGCGTCGCGCGCAAAGTGTGGGGCACGGGCCATGCGCTCCGACCAACGATCGGAAGCCATCTCACAGTCCACCTGAGTGGCAAATCTCCACACGAAGCCATGCGCAGCACATCCACCTCAGTCATGCTACTGATACTGGCTCTCCTAATTGGCTTATTTGGATGGATGTTTGTGGCAGTCGCACTCGGAGTCCTCATCATCTAGGACACTACATCCGACAAATCTGATTGCACACCTTCGGCATGCCTGGAGTGACCGCCACCGAGGAGCTGGACAGCGCCTTCGGCGACAACTCCAGCGGCACCGTCATCGCCCTCAAAACCAAGTCCAACAAAATCCTCTAGCCTACGAGCACGAGGGGAATTCGTGCCACCTCTGCGTAACGGTACACGCGGTCGTCGAGCCGCAATTCCACCAAGGAGGCCGCAGTGACTTTGGCAGACGCCGCCCCGAAGGCGCGCAGCCTATTCACGAGCGGAAGCACGTCGGCCACGGTCACCGTCGCATTGCTGTAGGCGATGCTGATATGCGGCCTAAATCGCGCGGTGTCCAGCCGTTCCACACTTCCAAGCTGTTCGCTCGTCACAGCACTTAAGCGGCTGTGTAGTTCGAGCAGTGGCGACCAGGGCGCAACCGAGTAGCGCAGTGCGCCACGCGAGCCTGTCAGCGGCCCTACTGTGAGGTCAAACGCGGGCAGTGAGGCGCAACTGTCCTGCGCTGCCTCAGCGATCCGCGAGATGGTCGCGCGGTCGATCTCGTCGGTGAACGCAATTCGCCCGATGGTGAGATGGATGAGGTCCAGCGGAATGAGGTCGAAGTCGAGGCGGTCGATCTTGGTTTGACATTTCGCGGCCAGCTCTCGCACGTGGGGTGCGTCATGAAACGACAGCATCCAGTGATAGGTTCTGCGCGGAACTGTCCATACGGCGCGGCTCCAATGGTTTTGCATGTGTCCGGCGTTGCGAAACGCTTCCCAGTCGTGGGCTTGGATAACCGTAGGGTCATCGAGACTGGGAGGGGGCTGCGCCGGAAATGTCACCGACCGATCTCCTTTGGTTTATTCCACTCGCGTACTGCGTCCAGGAAGTTCACGCTTGCTGGTCCCCAGCCGCGTTGGTGCAGGCTCATCGCTAGCTCTCGCGCCCGAGAACCGACCGAAGCTATCGGCTTGGCGGCCGACATCTCCAGGGCCTCCATACCCACTGCTGCCGCGTGCTCCAGGTCAGCGCGGGCGCTCATCGTCAAGGCGGTTGCCTCGTCCAGGCTGACCAGCGATCGGCTCCAGTCAGACTCAGAGGCGGCCACGATCGGCCGGAGTTCCTGGGTCAACTCCAGCACGCGCGCGTAGTCGCCAACGGCGAGGTAGGCCGTTGCAGCGTTCGAAGCAGTGCGCGCCCAACCGTACGGTTCGAGGTCGATACACGAGCCCATGCCGACTGGTCCGTTTGCCCTGGCAGCGAGATCGAGCGCTTCAGTGACGGTGCGTTCAACCGTTCGCCGATCTCCGAGCTTGCCCGCTGCCCGCGCCACGCCGTTCGACAGCAGGCGGATGCGTTGAGCATCCGATCCCGCGATCTCCACGCCAGCCTCGGCAAGGACCAGCGCCTCGCGGTACTGCTTGCGGTAGTAGGCCGTGAAGCTCTGCGTGCCCTTGATCCACGCGAGCATGGACGTGTCGCCGAGTGCGGTTGCGAGCAGGCCTGCTTCCAACGCGAAGTGATCGGCGTCGCCGTACCGGCTGAGGTTTACTGCCATGTAGGCCAGCAACGCGGCCTGCTGTGCGCTGAGCTTCGTGAGCGCTGCTCGGTCGGCGTCCTCAATGCGCTTGCCGAGCTCCTGATTGAGCTGCCGCAGGCTAAGCAACTCCGGGGCGAGGCGGTGCGGCCCCTCCAGTTCGTACCGCTGGATGATGCCTCTGGTGTACTCGGCGGCAGTGGTGAGCGTCTGGGCTGGGCCGAGTACGTCGATGAGTCCAGCGAGTGACTGGCCAGGCGAACCGGTTCCGTTCGCAGACAGGGGCTCGTCCGCGCCAAGCGGCACCGTTCGCCAGGTCTCAAGGCGCTCGTGCACGGCGGCCAGTTCAACCATCTTGGCCTGGTGCAGGTGAGCTTGCCGCTGCGCCTCGAACTCGCGAAACGCAGCGAGGAGCGCGCCGTCTGCCTGGCAGGCCTGATCGGCACGCCTCCACAGGCCTTCATCTGCACGACCGCGTCCGATCTCCAGGTGCGCAACCGTCGACCGGTGGCAGTGCACGGCTGCCCCTAGCTGAGCTTGCGTGAGATTGGCGGCCTTGCGGAATCCGGCGAGTCGCTTACCGAGGGTGCGGCGGCCCTCGGCGATTGGTGCCGCTTCCCGCGTCATCTCGTTCACCTGTCCAGTGTCGCCGCGATCGCTCCCCCCTGGAGCGTAGTCGCAGGTGGCTGTCTGTGTGGCAATGCGTCGCCACACACTTACCCACAGTTCAGTGGCGAGCTTGAGTGGGCCTCAGGAATCTGGACGTTGGCGGCTCCCCCGAACGGAGGCGGGCGGGTTTCTCTTCCTCGAATCTTGCCCGCACAACCGCGAAAGTTCTGGCGTCCAGGTGCCACCCATGTCCCCTCGCTGACGACAGAGGTAGGCGCTGTGATGCCCTCTCCCGCCGAACAGACCCCTGGCGGACAGCCGCAGAAGGTGATGGACGGCTACGTGCGCTGGGAACGCCCGAACGAGACTGACATTGCGTTGCTGCGTAGGCAGGCGGCGGCAGTCGCAAACGCGGCACCGGACTTTCCGAGCACGCACCAAGTCCCTCTGCCGCCCTACGGCTTCGCCGAACCATCGCCGCCGCTGCTTCACTCCCATGTCCCGAAGCATCCGGCAACTCGTGCCCGACGGGCCGTGATCACGACGGCGATCCTGGTAGGCCCTGGCGCGGTCCAGACACACCTGGTCACGCCCGAGGTCATGGAACTGTGCCTGCGCAGCCCCTCGCGCGCGCTGGTGAGCGCGTGCGGCGTGGAGGGGACCACGGCGCCGAACGCGTGCCCGCTGGAGAGCCGCGACTGCCCGGCGTGTGTGGCCACGCTGCGAGCGGCGCGAGCGCGGCCGAAGCGGGCGTGTTGGTTGCGCCGCTTGATGTCTGGAGCGGTGATGTCGCGGTGGAGGTCGGTATCGACGCCGCGCGGTGAGCACTCGGAGGGCGAGTCCGTTGAGGAGCTTCGCAAGAAGCTGGCCGAGGACCCGTGGAGCAACGGCGGGAAGGACTCCTCTGTTGCGGCGATCCCGGCTCCGCGAGCGGGCACAGCCACGGCGGCTGGAACTGCTCGACGGCGAGCAGCCGCACATTCGGCGCAACCGGCCTCCTCTTCGGGTTAGAGCTGGGGGCGTCCGCGAGTTCTTTGGAGTGGACGGTGCGTGTCACTGACGGGGTTTCCCGGTGTGGACACTGCGGTCGCTTGCACTCCGCTGTCGCTAGGACCTCGGTGCGGCGCGCTTTCGCTCGCGCCCCGGAGGGGTTCTTCTCACGGTTGAGGTTTTCTGTTGCCTACCAACGTCATCACCTTCGCACCAGTCCCCCGTTGCTCGCCCGAGCAGGGCCCAGCCTTCGAGGGAAGCGGAGCTGTTCCCGCCGCGTGCGGTCCGCTGCTCGCGCGGTTTCGGCACGCCGTCGAGACGGGCCGCAACAGCGACGCGCTCGACGTGGCCGAGCAGCTGGGGTGGCTGTGGGTGGAGTCCTGTAGCGCGTGGGCGTGGCTGGAGAACACCGTCCTGGACGTGGCCTACGGCGAGGGCTGTTTGCGTGGGGTGGCGAAGTGCCTGATCCGGCAGGGGTGGTGGGCCGCACAAGTGGGTGAGGTGTCGGCGGCGATGCGGGCATGGCGCTCAGCGCGCTCCATCGGCCGTGACATCACCGAACCCGGCGTGGTCGCGGCGGCGGAGCTGGGCATGTTCACCCCGAACGCTCCGGTCGAGCGCCGTGCGGGCGGGATCGTCATCCGGGCTGAGGTAGCGGCGGCGATCGGGGTGGAGGCACAGCGTCGCGGGGGCTGGTGGTGACGGCGTGGTTGCCGATGGTCTCGCGTGCTCACGCGGAGCAAGTGGTGGATCTACTACGGGACAAAGGTTTTGTGGAGGGGGCTCCGATGATCGGATCAGGACAGCACGTCGTTGTCGGGCAGCGTTTCACCCGGCCTGCCGGGCGCGGGTATCTCGATTCCGTCGAGTTGCACTACGAGGGTCGGGCGCGCGCGGCCCGGTGCCAGCAGGCGCCCGCGATCGTCGGACTGGCAGCGGCCTCGTGTCCGGCATGGCGCGTGGCGTGGTCGGCGGATGGCCCGTGGGACCTGGTCCTGGCCGCTGTCCTGAGCCTGCCTCCGATGACCCGTCGCGACGATTCCCCAGTCCTGAGGGCCCGAGGCGTTGCACGGCTTCCTCGACACGACGCACACCAGAGCTTGAGCACGGAGGAGATCGGCGTGATCGCACGGTGTCGGGTGTCGATTCCGTTGTGGTATCAGGTGATGCCCGCCTCCCAAGCGGTTGCCCAGCCGACCGCGCGCGGCGCGGTGCTGCGCTCCGGACTGCAAGACGCGCAGTCCAGTCGCCTTGCGCTGCAAGCAGACTCCGGCATCGAACATCAGATCGTGTCGCGCTCAGGCGTGGTGGATCTGCTGTGCGGGGGCTGCGGAACTCCCGCACCGACGTCGACCGGTACGGCATCGGCGGTGGCGCGACGATGCCCGTGCTGGTGCTCCGCTGTCGCTGAACTTTCCCCGCCGTCGGGATGGCGGGCATTCGCGTCATTGCGCGAGATCCGTTGCCCCGCAAGGGCGTGCACCCCGTGGCTGCGCCTGTCCGGGGCGCGGTGGTTCGGCGTGGGTGTGGTTGATCGCCGGTGTACCTGCCACGACGACCGCCCCCTGTACCCGCCGTCCTCGGACGATCGCGGCGAGGGGTCGCGGTGAGGATCGAGCAGTGTTTGTCCACGATGGACAGACAACTGGTGTCGGTGGTGCGGATGCTCGCGGCCGTACCGGGCAAGGTCGACCTCGCTCTGGCCACCGCGCTCACCTCTCATCGCCCCGAGGCGGTGTCGAAGGCGCTGGAGCATTTCGTGGCGCACGGACTGGCCACCGCAGGTGCTAAAGGGTGGGCGGTGAACAAGAACGTCCGTCTCCATCTGCTCTCCGACGGGGCACTCGCCCCTGCCGAGTTGGCACGGTGGCGGCGCGAGGTCGGCTGCGCACTGATGTCGCGTAAGCGATTCCGTGCCGCGCGCGGTGTGTTGTCGGCGAGCGCGTACGTCTTTCGTCGCCTCGGCGAGGCGTTGGAGGAAGCCCGTTCAGAGGTCGAACGGGCTCGCGCCCATCTGCTCACCAACGACCCGAAGGCCGCACGCATCGCGCTGAACGCGGCGCAGGTCCCGATCGCGGTGTTGGGCGCGCTGGAGGTGCAGGCGAGGTGGGCGGACATCAGCGCTGATCTTGCCGCTCTTGAGGGTGATTCCGTTGCGGAGAGCGAGTTTCTGGCGTTGGCGCAGGGCTTGTATGAGGCTGCGGGTGATCCGCGTGCCGGACGGCTGCGCACGACTCCAGTTGCTGCTGAGTTTGTTGGTGAGGAGTAGATCGTGATGCCTGAACTCACGCCTCGTCCTGGGTCGGTCGAGAGCCATCTGGCCGTGCTGCCCACTGGCGTCCGTGGGACGCTGCTGGGTGTGTCGTTGATCGAGGACGTCACCCTGACCCCTGCCTTGTTGTCCGTGCTGGATTCGTTGCCGCACGCAGCGGGCGGCGCCCCGCAGGTGCTGACGGAGCTGACCGAGCGCGGGCTGCTGGACGGCCCGATTCTGGGACGGTGGAGGATCACCAGCCCGGTCAGCGTCCTGGCCCTGCGCACCGGAGTTTCCCGCGCGGGCGTGCTGGAGGCGGTGACCGCCCACTACGAGGGACAGCTCGGCCACGCCGCTGACCTGCTCCTGCTCGGGCGGCGTGTTCGGGCGCGGCGAGCGCCTCGTCCCAGCTCGGTTTTCTCCTCTCCAGTGGCTGCCCTGTCCTGGATTCAGGAGGAGCTACCGAACCTCACAACCCTCGTGAACGCGGTGGTGACTGATGCGTCCGCGGCGATCCGGCTGGCCACGCAGAAGAAGGTCCTGACGGCCAGCAACCAGCGTGGAGTTGAGCGTGGGCGCCAGGCGCTGCACCGGGTTATCTCGCTCGTGGCGTTGCTAGATGAGTTCTGGGCTCGACGCGAGGATCGGCCCGCGCGGTCCCGGTTGGTGTCGGTGGCTCACCTCGCCGCCGCCGCTCTGGGTGATCCTGCCCTGCAGGCTGGCACGCACCTGCGGTTGGCCCTGTCGCACGCCAGCACCGGCAACCTGCAGTTGGCCGTGGACTCTGCCTGCTCCGCCCAGGCTCTCTACGAGCAGCTGCGCAACACCCCGGGGCGCTTGGAGTGCGCGGCGTTGTTGGCCGAGATCCGGCTCGCCCAGGGCGAGCTCACCACCGCGCTGAGCTTGGCTTCCGGCGTGGTCGAGGGGTATGCGGGTGCTGCCGTGTGGGAGCGTGCGCGCGCCCAGGTGCTGCTCGGCCGCTGCCAGCACGCCCGAGGCGATCACCGCGCGGCGCTGGCCTCCTTCACCGCCGCAGCCGGCCTCGGAGTGTTCGGTGAGCTGGAACGCGCCGAGTTGGCGCTGTACCGGTGCCGCACGCAACTCGCACACCACCCGAACTCCTCGATCACCAAGCGACTGGAGGAGGCGGAGACGGTGTTGCGCCGCAACGGCTCCGACCACGGCCTAGCCGAAGTCCAACTGCTGCGGGCGGCGGATCGGTCGGTGATCCCCAGTCGCCGCACCACCTAGCCCCGCCCCTCACCCCTGCACGCCGCACGCCCGGTCGCGCCCGAACGTCCCAGATGCGTGGGTGTGCCGTGCCTTGACACTGAAAGCAGCGCTTCCCACGATGTCCTCCCCCACCACTTCTCCTCCACCGCCATCCGGTCTCGACGACTCCGCTCACACCCCGCCGCTTAGTGCGCGGCGCCGTGGGTGGAAATCGTTGTGGGCGAAGAGCTTCCGGGTCCCGAAGGTGCGCGGACTGCGGCGGCTGTGTCTGGCGCGGGCGCTGTCGGCCTTCGGTGACAGTCTCTCGCGTGTCGGGTTGGCTTTCGCGGTCCTGGCGCTGCCGGGAGGGGGTGCCGGTGCAGCGGCGGTGGTGTTGGTCTGGATGGCCGTGCCGCAGCTGCTGGTGGCCCCGTTTGGTGGGGTGTGGGCGGATCGGTATCCGCGCGCCAGGGTCATGATCGCCGCTGATGTCGTCGGCGCCGTCACCTCCGCGCTGCTGGCATGGGAGTTGTTCTCCGGCTCTCCCAACCTCACCGCGCTGGCCATGCTCGCCGGGGTCTCAGGGGTGACGGCGCCGCTGTTCAACCCGGCCAGCCGCGCGGTCCTCTCCCAGATCACCCCGGCCGACCAGCTCACCGACGTGCATGCGGTGATGCAGACCGCCACCAGCCTCGCCCTGCTGCTCGGACTGTCGCTGTCCGGTGTTGTGGTGGGCACGCTCGGCCCTGGGTGGGCTTTGGCGATCGACGCCGCCTCCTACGCGGGCAGCGCGCTCATGATCGCTGCCGCCCGCTTCCCCACCCATCACCGAGCCCAGGCCACCGACCACTCGCGGCCCGGTCTGTGGCGGGAGATCCGTGACGGGCTCGCGCCGGTCCGCCGCCACCGGTGGGTGTGGCTGACCTCGCTGCAGGTGTCGACGTGCATCGCGGTGTTCGGGGCCGTGACCGGGATTCTGGGACCCGTTGCCGCGCACGACCAGTTGGGTGGGGTGAGTGCGTGGTCGGTCATCATCGCCGCCCCCTCACTCGGTGCGCTGATCGGCAGTTGGACCGTCCGCATGATCCAGCCCCGGTATCCGTTGCGCTGGGTTGTGGGCAGCGCCGTGCTCTACCCCGGCGCGATGATCGCTCTCGCACTCGACGCCCCCGTCCCGATAACCGCGCTGTCCATGGGATTGGTCGGTGTCGGCACCGTGTTCTCCCGCACGCTCTGGCACGCCACGCTCGGCCAGTCCTTCCCGGAGGAGGTGCAGGGCCGTATCGCGGCGGTCGATCAGCTGGGCTACCTCGCGTTGACCCCGCTCGTGCTCGCGGGCACCGGACCGCTCGCGACCGCCTACGGCTACACGCCGGTGCTGGTGGGCTGCGCGGCCGTGGTCGCCCTCGCCACCCTCGCCGCGGGCGTCTCGCGGCAGGTGCGCGCTCTGCCCGCGACCCCAAATCACGTTCCCGCACAACAGAGGAGAACACAGCGGTGAAGTCCGAACCGCGCGAGTGCGCCGACCTTCGACGCTTGCTCCACGGAGACAAGGCGTGGGTCTGCGCCGTGGCTCATGCCCCCGGGCACCCGTGGGTACCGCACATGGGTACCTTCCCGCAGTCTCGCCCTCAGGCGCGCAAGTGGAAACAGGCCGCGGAACTCCTGGGCATGGTCGATGACCTCGATCCGCTGGCCCGGTGGGCAACGCTGCCGTTGATCAACCCTGATGTGTTGCAGTTCGCCTGCGGCCCCTCGCTAGGGGTTATCGCGATGGTCGGTCACTCCTGGCTTCCGCTGTTCATGCCGAGCCCACGATTTCGCAAGGCGGTGCGCGATTCCCCGCTGCTGTTCACCCTGGGCGGCAACGTCATCCCGCCTGGCCTGCGGGTCGAAGAAGGCATCGCTCAATCCCGAAATGTGTTCAGTGGACGCGCGATGACCCTCATCCACACGGAGCCACCCCAGGAACCACTCCGTGGCCCCTGCGATCAGCTGATCACCTGACAAGAGAACACCCCCTGCGCTCCTGCTGGCCTCTCGTCTGTGTCCATCAGGCCAGATTGCCATCGAGAAAACCACCTTCCTTTCCCAGCATCGACGCCGCACACCGTCCTGGCGTGCGCGTGGATCACGTTTTGACAAGGACCTTTCGTGAAGACACCTGTCTCCCCCGGCAGTGAGCAGGTAGCGCTGCTGCGGCAGCTGTCCCAGGTTTGCCACGACTTGCTCGACCACCTCGACCCCACCGCCCTGGTGGCGGATGAGGTGTTGCTCGCGGCCGCTGAGACGACACCGGCGGTGTTGGAGGTCATCGACGCGCTGATGACTCGCCTGGCGACCCGGGTGTCCACGCCGCCGACGCCCCGCTTCGGGGACATGTGGTCGAGCCGTCCTCGGGAACAGCACCCGGTGTGGGCACACCAGCGCTGGTGCGCTGTGGCGCGCGAGCTCGCCGACCGCGCGGCGGATGCCCGCGTGCACGTCACCGGCCTGCCCGCGCTGGCCCTCGCGCTCCCGCCGCACGAGCCCGCTCCGGCACGCCAGCTGCCCGGGACGCGTGTGCAGCGACCATGGCCGTGTTCGCCGGAGGTCTTCGCCGGACAAGAAGAGTCGGTGCGCGAGGTGTTTTCGTTGTGGCAGCGCTACAACCCCGCGGGCGTGCTCAGCGTCGGTGAGGCCTGCGCGCTCGCGCTGCGCCCGGCCGCCCAGGTGCAGGCTGCTTTCGCCACCATGGTCGAGCTCGGTCTCGCCATCCCCCTCTCCGGTGAGTACGCCGTCGACACCGCCGAGGACATCCCTGACGGTTTCGACCCTCCACCGGGCGTGGATCACGGTGCCGCCCTGGAGCGCGCCGAGCTGTTTCTGATCCGCGCCGCACAGCACGCCTCGACGCTGCTGTCGCCTCCGTGGCCTCGCCTGGTCCAGGACCTGGACCTGCCCTTCGACATCGACCTGGACACCTACGTCGCGGACACGCCGCGGCGGGCACGCACCTTCTTCGCGCGGCACCGCACCACACTGTGTCAAGAAGCGGAACGCGCACTCCGGGAAGGTTCCTGTGATCCGCTGCTGATCCTCGCCGCGACCGAAGCCGTACAACCAGCGTGTGACACCCCGGATTCTTCCTGGGAATCCGCTATCAGCGCGGCACTCGAGGCAGCGACGTTGGTGCGGCGGCACGACGCGCGGGCGATGGCGTTGCTGTGGCAGGGCTGGTTCGCCTGGCACGCCGCCACCGCCAATCCCGTCCCCGAGACCCCGCTCGCAGGCGAGGTCGTGATCACGGCGAACAGTCGCCTCGCCTCCGGGACCTTCGCGCTGCGCCGTGCCGCAGCACTCGCCCTCGCCTGCGGGCACCGCGACATCGCCGACTATGCGTTGCAGGCACTACGGAATCCGCGCATGCGACCGCACCTGCGTCCCGGCACCCTGCCCATCCCCGCAGCGATCGGCGAGCAGCTCGCCGCATCGGCGAACACCCCGCCCGAGGATGCCTCTCACCCGCTCGCGCTCATCGAACAGGCCGACGTCGCACTGCTGGCGGGCGAGTTCGACACGGCGCACCGGTTTCTCGACGCCTCCGGGGTCCCGGAGGCAGGCGCCGATCGAGGCCGAGCCATGGAGATCCACGCTCGTCTCGCCCACATACAAGGCGATGTCCAGCTGGCCACCCAGTGCCTGGAGAACGCCTTCGACGCCTACGACACAGCCTTTCTTCCCCGCGCCCGCGACGTGTCGTGGTCGCTGAAGTTCATCCGCGACGGTCACACACCCGACTGGCCTCTCTGACCCACCGCGCCAGCCACCTTTCCTTCACCACCCGGGCACTCACCTGACTTCTTCTCCCTTTCACACCAAGGAAACTCGTTGAGACACACACCTGCTGCTACTCGGGCCGTCCTCGTCACGAGTCTCGTGCTCGCGGCCGCGCTGCCTGCGGTCGCGGATACGCCGTCGGCGCGGATCGTGGGCGGCCACCCGTCCCCGGACCGCTCCTACGCCGTGTCGATCCAGCTCACCTACCAGGGCAACCCGAACTTTCACCTCTGCGGCGGCACCCTGATCTCCCGCGACGCGGTCGTCACCGCCGGGCACTGCGTCGAAGCCTCTATCGGCGCGCCACCCATCACGGCCCTGCACGTGCGCATCGGCTCCCGCGACAACACCCGAGGTTTTTCCGCGCGGGTGATCGCGGCTGCCAGCAACGCCTTCGACCCCGTCGCGATGACCAACGACATCGCCGTGCTGAAACTCGATCGACACATGCCGTTGCTGCCCGCGCTCATCGGCCACACCCCCACCACACCCGGAACAGCGGTGACCGCGACCGGATGGGGCCGCACCACCCCGGACAACACCGGACCCACCTCCCGGATGCTGATGCAGGCCACCGTGTCCACCCTGCCCGCACAGGCGTGCGCTGCGGGACAGATCAGCGCGGCCGAGATGTGCGCGCAGGGTGTCCAGGGGGTCGGGGTGTGTGGCGGGGACTCCGGCAGCGGGCTCATGCAGCACATCGGCACCTCCCGATGGGAAGTACTTGTCGGATTGTCCTCCCGGACCGGCGGCTCCGCTGAACCACCCCGGTGCGGGCAGTCCCCAGACATCTACACCGACGTCGCAGCCCACAAGCGCTGGATCTACACCACCGCGCTTGCGCTCGGCGCGCAGGCTCCGCGCACCACGGCGGAGGTTCCGGAGCTCCCAGGCCGCTAACCGCCCAGGCACGGGGCGGGCGGTGTTCACGCCACCGCCCGCCCTTCCCGTCTCCGACTCGCGGCGCGGCGAGCTCGTGGGCAGTTTCCCGCCCCTGTCGTGTCGCTGTCGGCGCGCGCGTGGGCACGGTGGTGAGTGATGTTGTTGTCCCCGTTGATGTTTGTGAAGGAGTGTGATGGTTGCTCGACCGAACGTGGAAGCTCTCGTTGCGGAGGCCGAAGCCGTGCTGGCCGTGCTCCCGGGCGGCAGTTTCAGTGAGGATCTCCTCGCCTCTGTCTTGGAGCGCGACTCCACTGTCGACGCCGTGACCGTGGCGTTGGGCGAACTCGCTGCACGGCAGGTGATTCAGCCGGTGCCGGGCCGTAGCGGTCGGTGGCTGGTGGCCTGCGATGTTGCCGCGCGTGCACGCGCTCGCACCACCGGCCCCGGCACCCTCGGGAGCGCTGGAGTTGACGGTGATGGTGACGACGCTGTGAGGCGAGGTGTGCTTGCCTGGTACCAAGCCACCACACGCTCGTGCGCGCTCGCGTTGTCCCCGCACAGTCCGCGCCTGGACAACCCGACACCTGGGGCCGTGGAGGCATCGGGATGGTCGAGCGAGCAGGCGTGCGCGTGGTTCACCGACGAGCTTCCGGCGCTGCTGCACCTGCTCGGCGAGCACTCGACAGTCGAGCCCGAGACGCGGGTGTGGTTGGCGGACTACCTCCAGCCCGCCTGCGCGACTCTCGCTGATCCGGCAGTGTGGTTGGTCGTGTGCCAGCACGGCATCACCGCCGCCACCCAGGTCGGAGATCTCGCTGCGGTGGCGCAGATGCACTGCCAAGCCACCGAAGCCTTGCTGCGTCACGGCGAACTGGAGGAGGCCGCACGGCACGCCCACGCCGCGATCGAGGCCGCGAGGCGTGCTGGTGCGCACCGAGTCCTCGGCAATGCCTTCCACTGCCTCGGTCTCATCGCGCTGCGCCAAGGTGAGCTGGAGGCCGCTGCGGCTGCTCTCAGCGACGCGATCAACGCCTACAGCCACCCGGAGTACCGGCCACGCTCGCTGGGCTTGGCTTTCCGGCGGTTGGCATTGGTGCACAGCGCCGCCGACAGGACGCAGGCCGCCTTCGCCGCGATCGAGCACAGCATCGCGCTGCTGGAGGGCGCCGGAGATTCGCGTGCGGCTGCCGCGAGCCGTCTGGAGCACGCCGATCTGCTGCTGCACCAGGGCCACCGCGACCACGCCATTGCCGTCCTCGACGAGATTCGGCCGACGATCACCGATGCCGGGAGCCCGACCCATCGTGCGCGTCTGGTGGAGGTGGGCGCCCGCGCGGCGCACGGCAGCAGCGCGATCGAGACCGCGCTGCACGCCTTGCTGACAGCGGCTTGCGCCTACGAGCAGGCACGCGACCCCGAACGCGCCACGGCGGCGCGTGCCCGGCATGCCCGCTTGGTCTCGGATCGGAGCGGCCCGTGGCTTCCCTGACCTCGCCTGAACCCTCGCACCCACCGGTCAACGGCCATCCAGTGCTCCGCGCGAACTACGCCCTCGACCCACCAGCAGAAGGAGCAGTGTCGGTGACGGGGGGCTCGGGGAAGGCGGCACCGGTGCTGCCTCTACGGCGCGGGTATCTCGCCGAAATCTCCTGCACCAGCTGCGGGCACCTGGGTGTGGTGGGTGTGCTGGTGGAATCGCGTTGGGTGCTCTCCGCGCACGCACCGCTGTGCGGGCATCGCGAGCTGCTGGTGGGCATGGCGTGCGAGTCCGCCCGACGGGACCTGGCGCCGATCCCCGCGCGGCCGGTCCACATCTGCGGTGGTGGTGACCTGGTGTTGGTGGAGCTGAAGACGCCGTCGTCGCAGACTCGGGCGCCACTGCTCGTCGGCTCCACGCCGAGCGTCTTCGAGGCGATCGTCCACACCTGGGACCCGCACCCAGCCCGCTTTCCTGAGCGACTCCCGGTGCGCCTGCACACCGATACCTCCACGACCGCACCTCAATCCGAGGCGGTGGTGGAGGGGCTTGTGGAGTACGAGCCCGGTGCTGGCGCGGCGCCGTTGCGGTTCACCGTCTCCCCAGCGCAGGGCGCGGGGTTGGTTGTGGGTGGGCCGGTGATGGTGGAGGTCGAGAGGGCATTGGGTGGCGCGGCGGTCGCCGGGATCATCACTGCGATCACCCCTGGCGACGACGCGACATCTGTCACGGTCGCCGGCCTGGCTCGGTCCTGGAAGCAGGTCACCGAGGTCCTGCGCGCCGCTTGCTGGCGGGATTGGCGCTCGTCCTGGGCCGATCATCCGCTGGGCAGCCGTGAACCGGTGCGATTTGAGCAGCACGACGGCCAGTGGGGCGTGGTTGCCGGTGAGCTCGGCTCGGTGTTGGAGTGCCCGGAGGCCTTGGCCCACCTCGCCGACTACTTGCTCTCCGCATGCGCATGGGGTGAGCAGCCTGCCCTTTGGTGGAACTACGCGTTCTTCTGCGATGCCGTCACTGCCACCCGACATCTCCTCCCGGCGACCGACTCTGCGCAGCTGAGCCGACACGCCGTCGACGCCCTCGCCGTCCTGTTCACCCGCGAGATCTTCACGCCCGGCGTTTTCGATGACGCTGGGCTGTTCCAGCCGTGGCCCGGCACTCCACACACGCACGCCGAGCTCCTGTGCGAGGCGGCTTCGGCGTTCACCGAAGCTGGTGCGCGCGCCCCGAAACCGGTCGAGGTGTGCGTGCTGGTGGCTAATCCTGTTGGCGCCCAACTCATCCACCCGCTCAACGACGGCGAGGATCGACGGTCGTGACCGACAACGACCTAGCCGGGAACGTGTCCGGCACAGCGGTCCAGGTGGGTGTGGTGCACGGCAACATCACCCTCACCGCACCCGCAGCCACGGCACCGGCCTGGCCCGTGGCGCGCGGGCTTCCGGCGCGCGCCACGGTGTTCCTGGACCGCGAACGCGAACAGCACCGCACCCACACCTTCCTCCGCAAACGGGGCGAAGGTGGCGCGGCGGTGGTGTTGTGCGGGCCGGGCGGGATCGGCAAGAGCGCCCTCGCCCTCCAGCTGGCCCACGATCACGGAGCCGTTCATCCGGCGATGGGACAGGTGCACGCCGACGCGCACGCCGGTAGCGACGTTGTGTTGGCTGCGTGGGTCGCCGCGCTCGGCTACCCGGTCCCGGGATCGGGACAGCCACCGCAGGCGGTGCTGCACCTGTGGCGCAGCCTCACCGCCGAGGCTGCGGTGATCGCCGTGGCCGATGACCTTGACTCGCCCGAGCAGGTCACGGCGTTGCGGCCCAGCACCGGTGTTCTGCTGGCCACCAGCAGGCTCGAACCCGTTCGTTTCGCCGCTCTGGCCCCGGCGGGCGTGCTGGTCGTGGACCTCGCCGCGTTCGGGCCGACCATCGCCGCCGACCTCGTGCACGCCGTGGCCTCCGACACCGGACTCTGCCCGTCCCTGCCCGCAGAACAGGTCGAGGACGTCGTCTGCGGCGCGGCGGGAGTGCCGCACGCGCTCGTGGTCGCCGCCGCCACCCTCGCCCACACCCCACCCACCACCGCGCCCGCTCGTCGTATGCGGGTGCTGGCATCCCCTCCGACTGAGGACTCCCACCTGGACGCCGAACTCGACACCGCCTACACCGCACTCCCACCACCACTCCAGCAGGCCTATCGGCGGCTCGGGGTGCTGCCGCACCACCACCGCTTCACCACCGCCCTCGCAGCGGCGCTCTTCGAGCTCGACGAACCCCACGCGCAGGCGACTCTGGAGGCGTTGGCGCGGCGGCGCCTGTGCACGCGCCTCGCCGCAGGCCGGTGGCGTGTGCACGACCTGGTCGCCGACCACGCCCGTACCCGCGCGCTCGCCGACGGCGACCTCGTTCCCGCCGGTGGCCCGGACCGCAATCCGGTTCTAGGGTTCGCGCTCGATCACCTGCTGCACCACGCGGCACGGGCATCGCACGCGTTGCGCCCGCTCACCCCGCGTCGCGGACCGGCCTTCGCCGGTCTCGCCGCCCTCGACCGCGACGCCGTGCCCAGCGCGCAGGAAGCGACGGTGTGGTTCGCCGACGAGTTGACGGGGTTGCTGGCAGCGATCACCGCCGCAGTCGATACCGGCATGGACCAGTGGTGCTGGCAACTGGTCGAAACCTGCTGGCCCTACCTCCAGCTGCACGGCCGCCCCGCCGAGTGGGCACGCGCCTACCCGGCAGGCCCTGACAGCGCACGCCGCTGCGGACGCGTGGATGCCGCGCTTCTGCTCGCCAGCCAAGGCCTCTACGGCCTGTTGAACCAACGCGACTTCCCGGGTGTCCTCGACGCCGCGCCCGCGCTGCTGGAAGAGGCCCGTCGTGCGGGGGATCTGCGGGTGGAGGCGAGCGTGGCGCAGTACCGGGCCATCGCCGCCACCGAAACCGGCGACCTTCATCGCGCGGCAGCCGATCTGGCGCGCGCCCGCGAGATCTACGAAGCCGAAGGCCTTGCTCGGGGTGCGGCGCTGGTCGCCCGCCGCTTCGGCGTGCTGCATCAGACAACCGGCAACCACCAGGCCGCACTGCGCGAACTCCGCGCCGCCGTCGACGGACTCACGCAGCTCGGGGACGCTCTCGCCGCCGCTGTCGCCCAGGTGTCCCTGGCGCGCTCCTATCTCGCGCTCGGCCACCACGACACCGCCGGGCACCTGCTCGCCGACGCCGCAAGCGTGCTGGGAGTGCAGGGCGGTCAGCAGCATCGCGCGGATCTGGCCGAGACCCGCGCCGATCACGCCCGCCTGTCCGGTGATGTCCTCGGCGAGCGCGCGTTCGTGGTGGAAGCGATCCAGACCCGGGCCGCGGTCGCCGGGCTGGGTGATGCCGACGTTGTCCGGCTCCAAGAACGTCTGCACACCCTGCCCGCGCCGACCGGTGAACCCGACGCGCCGACCGGGGTGAGCCGGTGACGCCCGACGGTGCGGGGCGGCGGACGCTGTCCGGGATCACCGCGCTGACCACGATGCTCACTCCCCCCGGAGTCAACCGTGCCGGTGATGTCGGGGTGTCACGCTCGACGGGAGTGGAGGTGCCTCAGCCGTCGTCGCAGTGGTGGCGGGCGGGCCGGCACGAGCTGGTGGAACGGGTGCACGAGCTGCTCACCCCGCCGCTGCTGCCGATCCGGGCCCGGCTGGTCCTGCTCCGAGGGCATCCGAGCGCGGGTCTGTCCGCGCTCGCGCTCGGCATCCTCCACACCGCGCGCCTTCCTCCCGGCACCGCGCGCCTGTACGGCGACCTCGCCGCACACCGCGATACCGGGCAGGTCGTAGTCGGTTTCCTGCGCACACTCGGCATCGCCGACCACGTCATCCCGGCCGACCACGACGCTGTGCTGGCCCTGTGGCGGAGGATCACCACGACGCGGCCTGTTGTGGTCGTGCTCGACGGACTGCGCACCGCAGCCGAAGCCCGCGACGTGCGGCCCACCTGCGGCGCGCTGCTGGCCACGCTCACCACCACGGCCTCCATGCAGACCGGTGCGGAGCCGGGGTTGTCCTCGCGCATCGGCAGACTGCGCGCGCTCGGCGCTCATCTGCTCGACGTCCCTCCTCTGCCCGCCGATACGGCTCGTCGCATCGTGACCGCGATCGGGCGAGCCCATCGACGTTCGTTGGCGTCGGAGGACATCGAGCGCGTGCTGCACGTCAGCAAGGGGTTGCTGGAGCCGCTGCTGCTGCACGCCACCCACCTCGCCCGGCATCCCCGGGGCGGGTTGGGGATGTTGTCCTCTGCCGAGGACCCCATCACCGCCACCACGATCAGAAGCCTCTCCCTGCTGGAGATTCCTGTCCGCGACGTGGTCTGTCAGCTCGGCGCGATCCCGGGCATCACCGTCACCGCCAGCAGCGTCGCCGCCCTGACCGCCAGCGACGACCCGCACACGCTCCTGCACCATCTGCACGGCATGGGACTGCTGGAGCCCGCTGGCCGGGGCCGCTGGCGCCCGACGCGCGGCCTGCTCGCCCACGCTCAGCGACGCACACCCACCCGAGTACTAGCAGGCGGGACGGTCCTGGACGCCCTCGTCGGGTTCTCTCTCGCCCACCTCGCCGCCTTGACCACCACCGGACTCCGGGCCTCGTCGTGCGGCGGCGCGGACCAGGTCGACGTCGAGGCGGCGGGGGCGGTGTCGTGGACGGTGGCGGAGCTGCCAGCTCTGATCGCGCTGATGCGGCAACTGGTGGCCACCAGCGGCTACCCACACCTGGACCGCGACACCCGCACCCGCTACCTGACCGCGGGCATCGACCTCGCCGACGCGCTCGCCCCGTTCTGGCAGCAGCACCCGCGCGTACACGAGTGGGCCGTGGTCGAGCACCTCGCGATCACCGCCGCCACCTCCGCACCTCACCCGCCCGGTGAGGCCCGCGCCCAGCAACGCCTCGGCGCACTCCACCTCCGAACCGGACGGCCCACCGTCGCCGCCACCGCGTTCACTCGCGCCCACACGCTGTGGCAGGACCTCGGCGACACTACGAACGCGCTCGCCTGCGGGCTCGGCCGCGCCGAAGCGCTGCGCCGCAGCGGCCACAGCGACCAAGCGCTCACCCTGCTCACCGCGCTGCGGCCCCACGCGGTCACCGCGACCGACCGCGGACTGATCGGCTTCGAAGCGGGCTTGTGCCGCCACCTTCTCGGCCAACACTGCGCAGCGATCGGGCTCCTCCACGACGCCCACAACCAGCTCGCCGACCAACCCCTCCCGCGCAGCCTGGCGATCCTCGCTGAACACCAAGCCCGTCTCGCCACCGGCACCACCAGCATCGACAGCGCGGACATCGATGCGGTCGCGGCGCTGATGCGCGAGCACCGCTCGTATCAAGGAATCGCGGAAGTCCTTGCCACACAGGCACTCCACGCCCACCACACCGCACCCGCAACCTCTGCCCCGCTGCTCACTGCGGCCGCTGATGCCTTCCACGCCCTGCACCAACCCGGCCGCGCCACCGAACTGCGCGCACTCCTCCCCGAATCGAGGACCCTGTGACAGCACTCGCCTTCCAGAACCTCCGGCTCGCCACCGCACACAACCTCACCAGCTACTACGCGTACGCAGACAGCCCATTCCGCACGACAGGTGCCGACGGCCGTGACCCGTTCGCTGCCGCTCTCACCGCAGCTGGCTGGTTCACGGTGACCGAAGGCCACGCCAGCCTCATCCCCACACCCGTCCCCGTACCGCAGACGGAGAGTCCGTGCCTCGTGCACCGCGCACGCGAAGACGATCCGTTCGGCTACCTCCTGCGCGAAGCCCACGAGGCTCTGGCCGACGCCGAAGCCGCGAAACGGCGCCGCATAGCACCTCCGATCCATCACGAGCACGGTGACTCGACGCGGGCTCAGGCGCCCCCTGGCAACCGTGACGGCCCTCAAAAGGAAGGTGCACCAAGGAAACACGGCAGGCCGGAGCTTCCCATCCTGGACTCCACCACACCCGCCGGGCGAATGGCGCGGCAACTCCGGGAACTTCGCGACAGCGTCGGGAAACCGACCTATCTGATGATGGAGCAACGGGCTTCTTTCTCGCTGAGCGCGCTTTCCTGTGCAGCGCGAGGACGCCGGATGCCAACCCGCCGCGCCGTGATCGCCTATGCGACGGCGTGCGGCGCGGACCCGGAGGAATGGGGCCGCAAGTGGGACGAGATCAACAAACACACCGATAGCAGTCGACCATAGGAGAAGTGGCGATACCGTTGCCGCACAACACCATCACACCGCCCACGGACTCGACCACAGACCGCGATGACTGTTGCCCGGACGCTCGTCGTTTCGTTCGTCCACGACCTGCGCCTCGACGAAAGCAGGCACGTCAGCGGCTCGCCACGCAGCTTGACCGACACCTGCACGAGGGGTGGTCGATCGCCGACCTCGCGGCGCATATCAACCGGACACCGGCATTCGTTCGTCGTGTGTTCCTGGAGCATGGGATCGAGGACGCCCGGGTGTGCTTGTACGGGGACGATTTCATGGTCGCGGCGACCGTGACCCGTCTGCTTCACAACGGCATCCCGATCGGTGAGCTGGTGCAGCTCACCGGGATGAGTCCCCGTTCCCTCCAGCCCCCTGTTCGAATGCTGGCCGGCGCCGCTACAGTCTCCTGGGCAACGCGCGCTCGCATTGCCCAGTCCTACAACGACACGACCCCACTCAGGGCCATCGTCGAGGCCGAGAATCTCACCTACTACACAGTCCGCACCGTCGTGCTCCAGGAATGCGGTCGGCTTCGACCTCGCGGTAGGCGACGGCACACCGCTGCCCGTCACCGCTGAGGTCTACGCCGATCGGTGCGCCCGGGTCGAGCGCGTGCTGCACGCCAGTAAAGGGTTGCTGGAGCCGCTGCTGGTACACGCAACCCACCTCGCCCGGCATCCCCGGGGCGGGTTCGGGATGTTGTCCTCCGCCGATGACCCCATCACCACCACCACGATCAGAAGCCTCTCCCTGCTGGAGAACCCTGTCCGCGACGTGGTCTGTCAGCTCGGCGCGATCCCAGGCATCACCGTCACCACGAGCAGCGCCGCCGCCCTGACCGCCACCGACGACCCGCACGCGCTCCTGCACCATCTGCACGGCATGGGAGCACTGGAGCCCGACGGCCGGGGCCGCTCGCTCGCCTTTGAAACCCTTCTCGCCAGCCCGCCGACAAGGCAAAGACGCAAAATCTTCCAGCGCTCCAGATACTCTTCTGCCGTCGTTGACGGAGAAGTCGTCTGGGGCGCCTATCGACTAAAGGGTCCGCCCCAGCTGGAACGGTGTCACTCTAGGTGTCAAGTGACCCCCACTCGTCGCCGAGGACCCATCTCAGCGTCGCGAGCGTACCGTTCCAATAACCCCAGTCGAATTCACTCTCCGGAATCAGTTCACTCTCTTCATACCACCCTTCTATTTTCTCCATTATTTTTTCAACACGCTCTGCGAGCCCGACGTGAAGGTCATCGATGCTATCTAGGCCCTCGTCGAGGTCTTGCTCCTCCTGAAGAACTCGCCGGAAGTACCAGATTCTCTGCCGGTATTCGTTGTGGGCTCCAACAATCTCTTGCAGGGCGCGCGGCTCTTGTTGAACTTTTTGGGTTTCAGTGACAAGTTCGGTGAACTCGTTGCCGAAGTGAGTAAGCAGTGCTTGCGTGAGCCCGTCGACATTGTGGTAATAAGAGGAACGGTCGCCGTCAAAGAAGCTATCCAGGTCAGGATGTGGTTTTCGCTGGTCACCGTTGGGGACGGAGAAGTCGTGGTGGTTGGCGGTGACGAAGCCGAACTTGTGCGCTGGGTCATGGCTGGCGCGGCATGCAGAGGCGTAGGTCTCCATGAGCAGCGCGTCGGCGACGCTGTTCTTGTTGAGGTGGAACGGAGCTCGCTTGGCCAGAGATCGGGCGATCACTGCGGCGTGGTCGTCTGCACTCGGCTCCAGGTGCCGCCCGTTCTGCAGCAGGTCTGCGATCTCGGAGAAGTTCTGGAGGGCGCGTGAGCTGAGGTAAGGGATCTGATGCGCCATCTCGTCGACCCACTGCCGCGTCTCACTGTTCGCGTAGGCGGACACGTCGTTGCGGAGCAGCCTGAAGCGTTCGTGGACACTTTTCGTGGCTGCCGCTTCAACTCGCGGACGGTTACGCTGGAACTCGTCCGTGATTATTTGAGGAACCAGCAACTCCAGGCTCTGCTGAAGCACAAGCAGTCGAATCGGAACGATCGTCAACTGGCCATCGCGGTTTTTCGCGAGATCAAGCCAGACCGAGGTATCCACTAATAGACTCAGCACGCTGTGATGCTACTGACGCGATCCGTGCTCGCGGCAGCTACCTGTCCGCACGCCAACCCGGATGCGTTGCTGTCACGGCGTTTGTCGCGCAACGTCGGCTTGCGAAGTCGATCCCGAGCGACGGTTCGGCGACTCGATCATCGGAGTGCCAGCGCGGTGATCTCCTTTTCCAGCTCGTGAGCGTCGACGAACAGGACACCGAAGCTGGAGAGGGCCTTGAGGACCGGCGATCGGTCCTGGTGAGCGTCGAAGAAGCCCCGGCAGACCGCAGGCTGGACGCGTCGGCGAGGGTCCAGGGTCTTGTGGCAAGGGACGAAGGTCTCGGCGGCTTGCTCCAGCAGTTCGCTCAGCCGACCCGCTCGCAGCATCGCCGGGTTGCCGGGGCGCAGGATGCAGGTGCCGCACTTGTCTCCCACGACGCGCATCCGCGCCGAGTCGCGATCGAGCAGCTCGATCGCGTGGATGACGCGGTCCTCGCCGAAGTGGTCCTCGTTCACATCGGGCAGCGTAGCCATCGGTCATCGCGTGGAGGTGGTGCTCGCCGCGCAGTTTAGGCACTTGCGTCCTCTGCGGCGGTGGTGACGTGCTCGCGGAGATCTGGCTCGATGACCATGATGGTCGCGACCGACGAGGAGAGGTCCGTGCCCGAGGAAGTGATCGACTACCGCCGGACGCCGTGCGACCTGTGCCCGTGGCGACGCGATGCCGACCTGGCGAAGTTCACCAGCGGCGATCGGGAGAAGCTCATTGCCTGCAACGGAACTCCGGGCAACGAGGCACCGATGCAGGCGCGGATGCTCTCGTGCCATCCGGATCAGCCGGGAACGCGGCATGCGATGCGGCTGTGCAAGGGCTGGCTCGTGGTGGTGGGCGAGCATCATCTTCAGGTCAGGATGCACCGCATCGCCGGGCGGCTGCCCGATGACGCAGTCGCGCCGGTCGATGGCGGCCCGGCGTTGTACTCCAGCCTGGCCGAGATGCTCGCTCACTGGCCCTCCGAAGACCAGGACACCGAGGCGGTCTCGCCGCCCGAACCTCGCGCATCAGCGCGGCTTCGGCGGCGGTCGAGCTGATCACCGCGCTCGCTGTTCGGTCACGGACGGCGGAGACGGGCGCCAGCAGGGTTAGCAGGCGTCGACGACCTCGTGGTACCAGGCCATGACCAACCGCTGCGGTTCGCCGCTGAGCGAGCTGGGGTGCGCCGCGTTCGCCCCGCTCCGCACCTGGCTCTGCTCGGTGGCGGGTTCGAGCACGATCTCGAACCGGGGCTCGCCGGCTGGCTCCGACGCGTCATCGGCGGGGAAGGCCAGCGGCACGCCCGCGTACAGCAGGTCCTCGAACAGGTCGCTGGCAGCCCAGTTCCGTTCGAGCTGTCCGCCGTGCTCTCGGAGACGAACCTCGGTCGCCGTGACCGTGATGAGTTCGCGGACCGGCTCCACCGCGCACCTCGCTTCCTGCCGCCCGTGGGCCAGCGATCATCCTGATCAGCAGATACTGCGCTCTCCGGAGTATTCCCGCACGACGTCGGCCGCGCGGAGGTCCTGGGCGGAGGCGACGCCGAGGTTGGCGATCGTGGCGTCCATCTCAGCGAGCACGCAGTCCAGCACGTGCCCGACCCCGTCCTGTCCGGCCACCGTGAGCCCCCAGAGCACGAGGCGACCGAGACCGACTGCGTCCGCGCCGAGCGCGAGCGCCATGACGACGTCGGCGCCGCTGCGCACGCCGCCGTCGACGAGCACGGGCACGTCGCCGTCGATCTCGTCCACGATCGCGGGCAGCAGGGAGAGCGTGGCCGCGGCGCCGTCGACCTGGCGCCCGCCGTGGTTGGACACAAACACCGCATCGGCGCCCGCGTTGACGGCCCGGCGTGCGTCGGAGGGGCGTTGGAGGCCCTTGACGATGAGCGGGCCGCGCCAGCGGGCCCGCAGGCGTTCCAGCGATTCCCAGGTTCGGCTGGCATCGGCGGACAGCTCTGACCACCGACGCGCTCGCTCGTCATGGTCCTGCGGGTTGTTCATCATGGCCAGGAACGCGGGGTCGGTGAGGATGTTGGTGGCGCCGACACCGTGCAGGAAAGGTAGGTAGGCGTGATCGAGTGCGGCGGGCCGCCATCCGAGGGTGGGCAGGTCCACGCCGATGATCAGGGTGTCGATCCCTGATTCCTGGGCGCGCGCGAGCATGCTGTCGATCACCGCATCGTTGTTGTGCCACAACAATTCCATCCAACGCACGCTGTCCGGAGCGGCGCGGGCCAGGTCTTCGACGCGGGTGCAGGCCATGGGTGAGATCGCCGTCGGCACGCCGCGCTCGGCCGCCGCCCGCACGATCGCGGTGTCGGCGTCGGGATGCGCCAGCGACAGACCTCCCATGGGGGACACGAACACCGGCGCCGCCATTCTGGTGCTGCATAACGTTGTTGCGTGGTCGCGGTGGGCAACGTTGTTCAGCACGGCGGGGGTCAGTTCGAGACGGTCGAAGGCGCCCCGGTTCGTGGCGACAGTACGTCCACGCCCGGCGCCGCCGTTGAGGTATCCCGCGTGCTCCGGCTGTAACGCCGCAAGGGCCATGCTCTCCAGCTCGGCGAGATCAGTCGGCAGGAGCGGCACTTCTCCTGTCCTGCCGCGCTGGTAGATCCCGTTGTGGATGCGCTCGAACCCGTTGGCTGCTCTCAGAAGTGACATCGCGCCCCCGTGACCGGGCGGACAGCTCCGACGTCGCATCAACCTCGCGGGTGGTGCTGCCGCCCTCCGTGTTGCTCATTGAACTGCATGGACTGGCGTCCACACTACGCCGAAGCACGGGAACTTCTGTTGGCACACAGAGGAAACGCGCGACCAGAGCAGGCCTACGTGACGGCCGATTCTTGTCACGCGTGACGCGCGCGAGCGCACGGCGCGGTCGTCTCCTCACCGTCGACCACTGCCACGGAGACGGGGCCTGCGAAGCGCGGGGCTACAGGGAGAGCTCCGGCAGGGGTTCGGCGACGTCCCATTCCAACAGGCGGCGTCCGGTGTCGTGGTAGATCTTCTGCTTGGCACGCTTGCGTTTCTCGTAACTGTCGCGTCCGGTCACGCCCCACACTTCGACGTAGGTCTCTGGGTCGGAGTCGATCAGCACGAAGTCCGGGAAGACGGCTTGGCCTTCGTAGCACAGTGGTTTGACGAACGTGCGGCCCGCCACGACGAGCGCGTCGGCCATGTCCGCTTCGTGCATCGAATCGACGGGAACGTAGGTCTGGGTGGTCAACATCGCCGCCAGTGCAATGACTTTCGCATGTCCGCCACGGCTGCGCTCGATCACGCACAGCACGATCTGACGACGCGGTGATGCGGCGACGGACTTGCCGAACACGTGCGGGTAGGACCTCCGCACGCGCTCCATCAACGGCGTGGTGGCGAACAACCCTCCGCGCTGATGGGCTAAGTGGATGCGTTCGCCGTACTGGCTCGGCTCCACCGATCGGATCTCGCCCAGCACGAGGCCGCGCAATCGCGTCCGACCCGCGGGAGCCAGCCGCGTGAGGAAGCGCGCCCATGCGGCGCTGTTCGCTTCTGCCTGTTCTCGGCGAAACGCCGGTGGAATCCACAGTGCTTCGATCCCTGCTCGGGCGTTGATCCGGCACGCGCGGGCTTGCTCGATCAACACGGCGCGACAGTCGCCCCAGGTTCGGGGGCGTGCACGGGGAACCCAGGTGTGCAGTCGCGCGGACTCCCACAGGAAGTGCAGCAGCGCCAACGGTCCGATCGCACTGCGCGTGTCGACGGCGGTCGTCTCTGGTGGTGTGGCGCGGTCTTTGGCTGGAATCGCGGAGGCACCGCGTACCAGCAGCGGTGTCGACAGCCGGATCGAGGTGCTGTCGTCGCTGGCGATGATGGCCGCGCTATGCTCACCGCGCCCGGATAGCGCGGAGTGGCTTCGGTACCAGGCACAATCGGGTGCGTGTTGGTGCCCGCTGGAAGGCCACGTCGCGAGATGGTATCGACCGCCAAGGCAACGAATCACCAAGCGCACCAACACGTCGCTACGACATAGGCACACCGCGTAGCCGATTTCGTTGCGTGCTCGGGTAAACAGGCCGGTGTAGCGACCCGGATGCTGCCGGACCGCCGCTACGGTGACGACACGATCCGCGAGACGAACGCGTGTTCCTTCGCTCTCGTCAACGAGAACGTCGGCACCCACAGGCGCTTGCGTCGCGCTGCTGAAGGATGACGAGTCGGATGACATCGGGCTCCTCTCGCCACGACGCCGAAGGCGCCAGTTGATGAGGCGTCCACGTCGATTGTCCCCCGCAGCAACCCTGTGCGCCACTCCCTCAGCGCCCTCGCCGCGCGACAACAGCGCTCAACGGTGCCGTCCGGCTTACGGAGCCTGGCCGAGATGCTCATGGCACGCCTGGAAGTTCGTCACGACTGACTGTCACGCAAGAGTCGTAGGTGACAGCGCCGCCGTGTCACAGCGTGACACCGGCGTGACCGTCGTTGTGACACCTCTCCCCAGGCCCGGTTGGGGTCGAGCCGACCACGGCGCTCGCGGGAACGGCGTGTGTCGCTGGAACCGTGCAGCACGGCGGGCTGGCCGGTGGTGCTGCCACGTCAGCACGCCGGTCACCGTCGCGGAAGCGGAGCGCGGGTGCGTGCAAGATCGGCAAAGTAGTCGCGTTGTTCCTCGACGCGGTTGAGAACATCGGCAGCGGTGAAAACCAGGTCACGTGCGCGGCGGCACGCGCGGACTTCCTCCCAGCTGATCGGTGTGGAGACGGTGGGGTGTTCGCGTCCGCGCAGTGAGTAGGGCGCGATGGTGGTCTTGGCGGGGTTGTTCTGACTCCAGTCGATGAACACCCTGTCCACGCGCAGGCTCTTTGCCATCTTCGCCACCACCCGCTCCGGGGTCTCGCGAGCAAGCTGCTGCGCGAGGGCTTTGGCGTAGGCGGAGGGTTGGGCGGGGTCGGCGGTGATGATCCCAGCGTAGATCTGGAGTCCTTTCGAGCCGCTGGTTTTCGCGACCGGCGTGAGCCCGTCGGCGGTGAGGATCTCGTGCAGGCGCTCGGCGACTCGGGCGCACTCGACGATGGTCGCGCCGTCGCCGGGGTCGAGGTCGAACAGTAGCCGATCCGGCGGACGCCGCACCGGGCCGGGGCCGACTGTCCATTGAGGAACGTGCAGTTCGAGCGCGGCGAGGTTGGCCGCCCACACCAGCGCGGGCAGGTCCTCGATCAGCGGGTAGTCGATCGTGTCTTCGCCCTCGGTACGTGAGCTGCGGTGCGGCAGCCGCACGGTCGGCAGCCAACTCGGCGCACCGAAAGGTGCGTTCTTGGCGAAAAACTGTTGCCCACCAACACCGTCCGGGAAGCGGATCATGGTGATCGGTCGCCCGGCAAGGTGTGGAAGCAGGACCGGGGCGATGCGGGTGTAGTAGTCGATGACCTCGGCCTTGGTGAACCCGGCGGTGGGGTAGAGGACTTTGTCCAGATTGGACAGTGAAAGGTGTCGTGTCCCGACCCGCACGGTGATCCTCTCCCCCACAACCGGTTCCGGTGCTCGCGGCGCGGAAGCTGGTGCTCGCGGTGGCGCGGGGGATGAGTGGGAACGCGGCAGAACGGCGTCGGCAACGGTGATGTCGTCTCGGATGCCTCGCCAGCTGGCGTGCCGCAGCCGCGGTTCCCCGGAAGTGAAACGCCGGTACCTGACCTCCCCGATCACGACCGGGTCGACCCACTGCGCGCCCCTCACCTGATCCCGAGGCGGCTCCGCCGCGAACGGATGTCTCGCCCGCGCCAACGGCACCAGGCGGGCGTGCATGTCGTGGCGGGCGGCGTCGCTGAACCCGGTCCCGACGTCACCGATGTAGAGCAGGTCGCCGGTGGTCGGGTCTTGGGCGCCGAGCAGCAGTCCGCCGAGCATCCCCGCGAACCGGCCCTTGCCCTGCCGCCACCCGCACACGAGAACGCTCTGCACATGGGTTGTGGGGTGCTTGAGCCACACCTCGGAGCGCTGGTCGGGAAAGTACAAGCCGGACCGGTGCTTGGCCATCAGGCCTTCGAACCCGGCGGCGCTGACACGGTCGAGCAGTGCCTGTGGTGTCACGCGATCAGCGGCCAGCTTCTCGTGCGGGAACGCCGTCACCACCGATGCCTGGTACGGATCGGGCATCGGAAGCTGCTCCAGCAGCGCCCGCCGGTGTTCATAAGGCTTGCGCACCAACACATCCGCCCCCAGGCGCAGTAAATCGAAGGCGAGGTAGCGGACCTCCACGGGGTCCTCGAACGGGTCACCGGGATGGCGTTTGGCGTGTTTGCGGTAGCGGCCTCGCCGCTCCTGCAGCGCGTCGAAGTCGACTCGGCCGTCGGTGTCGTAGACGACGATCTCGCCGTCGAGCACCGCTTCCCGACCTTCCAGCCCTGCGGCAAGGACACCGCACAGCGCCGAGAACTCCGTGGTGAGGTCGTTGCCGTTGCGGCTGGTGAGTGCCGTCGCCCCGTTCGCGGCGATTCTCATCGCCGCTCGGTACCCATCGAGCTTGGCCTCGTAGATCCACTGTGGACCCACCGTTAGATCTGGGCTGCCTGGGGAGGCGAGCATCGGCGCGATCCATTCCGGCACGCCTGAGCGCTCGCTCGTGTTCGGCTCGACTGCCATGCCGACCTCCGCCGCCCCACCAGACGCGACGCCCGCAGGGTTGCCAGCTCGGTGTCCTGGGTGCTCGACGGTAACTCGGCTGCCCCGATCCTGCCGCGTCAGCGCAGGTGAACCCCGGTGCACCACCCCACAGGGCCACATGGGCGGTGTCAGGAGCCGGTGACGGCCTCGATCAGTTCGACTGGCGAGCCCCACGCGGTCACGGGGTGACTGGTCGGTAACTGCTGGTCACTGGCCGTCCACGATGGCCTGATCGACTTGACGACTCCGCAACTCAGCGTTTAACTGAGGCCAGTCAATCGAACACTAGTTCGAGCAGATCGCCGACTTCCCCTCGGCGGGTGTGCTCGCGTCCGCGCGCGCCCTGGAGGAGTTCAGGTGTCTGAGCCGTTGCCGGTGCTGGCCGGTGTCCGTCCGGCGTCCAGTGAGGACGTCGCGGGCAGCGTGTTGCCGGTGGCTCCCGTGATCCGACCTGTGTTGCCGTGGCCGGGTTTGCGGCGTGGTGCGACGATCACGGTGTCCTCGATGGCGTTGCTGTTCACCCTTCTTGCTCCGGTGACCGCCGCTGGTGGTTGGGCGGCGGTGGTCGGCATGCCCACCGTGAGCGTGGTGGCCGCGGCCGAGGCCGGGGTGGTGGTGGAGCGGATGCCGCTGGTCCCCAGACCGGGTGACGCGCTGGGCGCGGTCGTGGACGCGTTGGTCGACGGGATGGACGTCGTCGCGGTCGCTGGCCTCATCGGGTTGCGGCCGCAGGAGATCCGCAAGGTCACCGCCCGCGCGCGGCAGCGCGGCACGGTGCTGATGTCGGTGCACGCCCAGGACCGGTGGCCTGGCGCGGATCTGGAGCTGCGGCTGGCGGGCGGTCGGTGGCGCGGGCTCGGCGCAGGGCACGGCCACCTGCTCGCACGGGAGGTTGAGGTGCGGGCGAGCGGTCGGGGTGCGGCGGCGCGTCCGCGCTCGACGAGCGCGTTGCTGCCAGGCCCGGGTGGTCTGGTCGCCGAGGCCACGGTGACGTGGGGACGTGGTGCGGCGGCGGTGGTGGGGCCGGGATGCGCCTGATCGCGGTGTGGTGCCCGGATTTTCCGGCGGTCGCCGCCGCCCACGCGGGCGGCCACGATGCGCGCTCGCCGGTCGCGGTCACCGATTCGAACAAGATCGTGGTGTGCACGGCTTCCGCTCGCGCTCACGGTGTCCGGCGGGGGCAGCGACTGCGGGAGGCGCAGACACTGTGCCCGGACCTGGTCGTGGTCTCGGCTGACGGTGAGCGGGACGCGGCGGCGATCGAGCCGGTCGCCGCGGCGGTCGAGGAGGTAGTGGCGGGCGTGGAGATCCTGCGCCCTGGCCTGCTCGTGCTCGCCGCCTCCGGGCCCGCCCGCTACTACGGCAGCGAGGAAGCAGCCGCCGAGCGGCTGGTCGACGCGGTGGAGGCCACCGGGGTCGACAGCGTTCAGGTGGGGATCGCCGACACCGTGTTCGCCGCAACGGTGGCGGCCCATCACGGTCTGCTCGTCCCACCCGGGACTACGCCGGAGTTTCTGGCGCCGTTGGGGATTCGGGTGCTGGATCAGCCGAGCGAGCCGCGCGCACGCTGGCCAGAGTTCCTCGATCTGTTGTCTCGCTTGGGCATTCGCACCCTGGGCGAGTTCGCCGCGCTCCCGGTCTCGGATGTGTCCACGCGGTTCGGGCCTCAGGGCACGGTAGCGCATCAGCGGGCTCGGGGCGCCGATGAGCACGCTCCGCACCGCCGCACCCCGCCCGCTGATCTCAGCGTCCACGAGGAGTTCGACCCGGCGTTGGAACGGGTCGATGTCGCCGCGTTCGCCGCGAAACGCCTCGGCGAGCAACTCCACGGCGAGTTGGCGGGGCGGGGGTTGGTGTGCACGCGGCTGGCGATCCGCGCGACCACCGAGCTGGGCGCACAGCGGGAGCGGATCTGGCGGTGCGCTGAACCGCTCACCGTGGCGGGGATGGTGGATCGGGTGCGGTGGCAGCTAGACGGGTGGCTGCGAGTGAGCGGGCCCGGCGCGCTCGGCAGCGGCATCACCGTCCTGCACCTGGAACCCACCGAAGTCCTCGCCGGAACGGCCCTGCAACTCGACCTGCTCACCAACAGCACGGAAAGCGATGCGGCGGAACGGGCGGGGCGGGCGATGGTGCGCGTACAGGGCATCCTCGGCGCCGACGGCGTCCAGCTCCCACTGCTCGGCGGCGGCCGTACCCCGCAGGACGCGGCCACCCTCGTGCCGTGGGGCGATGCGCGTGACCCCGATCCACGCGCTGAGTTGCCGTGGCCGGGCCGGATGCTGCCACCCACCCCGACCACGCTGGTCCCCGGTAAACCCGTCGCCGGGTTGTTCGCCGACGATGGTTCGCCGGTGCGGGTGGTGCGCAGCGCCCTCAACGCGCCACCGGCCACCGTGCAGCTCACGGGTTTCCCGCGCCGCCGCGTGCTGGCATGGGGACCCGTGTGGCCGCTGTGGCAACAATTCTGGTCCCCCGAGGTCGAGCAGGTGAGCTTCCGGCTCCAGCTCACCTGCGACACCACCGGCGAGGACGGGGAGCTGGCGGTGCTGCTCGGCGGCGACGGACAGCGGTGGTGGCTGGACGGGATCTACCAGTAATGGCGTGGCACAACCCACCCGTCCCGTGGTCTGAGTTCGAGGCCGCGCTCTCCGGCACCCGCACACCCCCACCAGATCCTGGACCCGGTGTCGCGTCGCCGGCTCGCGCGCCGAGCCCGGATGGACCGGTGGTGCCGTACGCGGAGTTGCACTGCCACTCCCACTACAGCTTCCTGGACGGGGTGTCCTCCCCCGAGGACCTCGTCGACGAAGCCGTCCGGTTGGGCTTGACCGGGGTGGCGTTGACCGATCACAACGGGCTTTACGGCGCCCCGTATCTCGCGGCTGCTGCGAGAAACCGTGGGCTGGCAACGGTGTACGGCGCGGAACTCTCCCTTGGCCTGGACGCACCGCAGGGCGGGGTAGTTGATCCGGGCGGGCAGCACCTGCTGGTCCTGGCGCGCACCGCCGACGGCTACCGTTCCCTCGCGGCGACGATCACCGCCGCCCAGCTCGCGGGTTTCCGCGAACCCGACGACCACCCGGCGCCCGCCGCCGACCGAGCGGTGAAAGGCCGTCCGGTCTACAACGTCGACGAGCTGGCCGGGCGTGCGGGCGGGGAGTGGCTGGTGCTCACCGGCTGCCGCAAAGGCACCGTCCGCACCGCCCTCGCCCACCACGGGGTCGAGGCCGCCGCCGACGAGCTGGCGCGGTTGACCGTCATGTTCGGGCGGGACAACGTCGCGGTCGAGCTGACCGACCACAACCTCCCCGGGGACACCGTCCGCAACGACCTGCTCGCCGAACTCGCAGCGCGGGCGCGGCTGCCGGTCGTGGCCACCAACGCCGTGCACTACGCCACCCCCGACAAGTTTCGGCTCGCCGCCGTGGTGGCCGCGATCCGTGCCCGCCGCCCCCTCGATGACCTCGACGGTTGGCTCCCACCCGCGCCCGCGGCTTACCTGCGCTCCGGCGCGGAGATGGCCGACCGCTTCTCCCGCTACCCCGGTGCCGTCGCGCGCACCGCCCAGATCGCCGGTGAGTGCGCGCTCGACCTCACCATCCTCGCCCCACCACTTCCCCGTTTCCCTGTCCCTGCAGGGGAATCCGAGGACAGCCATCTGCGCGTGCTCGCCTACGCCGGAGCCGCGCACCGCTACGGGCCCCGCGCTGAGCACGAGAAGGCCTACGCGCAGATCGATCACGAACTCGACGTAATCGCTGCCCTCGGGTTCGCCGGATACTTCCTGGTGGTAAACCGCATCGTCGAATTCTGCCGCACAGAAGGCATTCTGTGTCAGGGGCGGGGTTCGGCGGCGAACTCCGCGGTCTGCTACGCCCTCGGCGTCACCAACGCCGACCCCATCGCCGCCAAACTCCTGTTCGAGCGGTTCCTGTCGGCAGCGCGGGACGGGCCACCGGACATCGACATCGACATCGAGTCCGACCGCCGCGAAGAAGTCATCCAATACGTGTACCGCACCTACGGGCGTTCGCACGTCGCCCAGGTCGCCAACCTGATCACCTACAAAGCGCGTTCGGCGATCCGGGACGTCGCCAAGGCCTTGGGTTACGCCACTGGCCAGCAGGACGCGTGGGCGAAGCAGCTGGACCATCACCGCACTGTCCCCACGGATGAGTCCACACAGGACAGTGAGCCCGGGGCCGGTGAAGCGGAAGGGATTCCGCCGCTCGTGCTGGAGCTGGCCGCGCAACTGGAGGGCGCACCGCGTCACCTGGGTATCCACTCCGGCGGCATGGTCATCACCGGCACCCCCATCGGCGAGATCTGTCCCGTGGAGAACGCGACCATGCCCGGACGCACCGTCCTGCAATGGGACAAAGAAGGCTGCGCCTGGGCCGGGCTGGTGAAGTTCGACTTGCTGGGCTTGGGAATGCTCTCCGCGCTGCACTACACCGTCGACCTCATCGCCGACTACCACGGCACCGCCATCGACCTCGCGCGCCTGGACCTCGCCGACCCCGACGTCTACGCCGCTGCCCGGAAAGCCGACACCATCGGCGTTTTTCAGATCGAGTCCCGCGCGCAGATGTCCACCCTGCCCAGGCTGAAACCGGAGACCTTCTACGACCTCGTCGTCGAAGTCGCATTGATCCGGCCCGGCCCGATCCAGGGCGGCTCCGTCCACCCCTACCTCCGCCGCCGCGACGGCACAGAACCGGTCACCTACGCCCACCCCTCGCTACGCGGCGCGCTGGAGAAAACCCTGGGTATCCCGCTGTTTCAGGAACAGTTGATGCAGATGGCCATCGACTGCGCGGGCTTCTCCCCCGCCGAAGCCGACCAACTGCGGGGTGCGATCGGCGCGAAACGCTCCCACGCCAAAGTCGAAGCGCTCCGGCAGCGCTTCCGCGACGGCGCCGCCCGCCTGCACGACATCAACACCACACTCGCGAACGCGATCTTCGACAAGCTCGCCGCGTTCGCCTCCTACGGGTTTCCTGAGTCGCACGCGATCTCTTTCGCGCACATCGTCTTCGCCAGCCTGTGGCTCAAATGCCATTACCCCGCACCGTTTCTCGCCGGGCTCCTGCGCGCTCAACCGACGGGCTTCTACTCGCCACAGTCCCTGGTCGCCGACGCACGCCACCACGACGTCACCATCCGCCGACCCGACATCAACCTCAGCGCCACCCACGCCTCCCTAGAACCATTACTGCCCAAAGACTCCACACCCGCCGTACGACTCGGCCTGGCGTCGGTGCGCACGATCAGCGAGGACCTCGCCGAGGCGATCACCGCCGAACGCGACCGGAACGGGCCGTACCGCAGCATGGCTGATCTCGCCGAACGCATCCGACTCACCACACCCCAAGCCGAAGCCCTTGCCACAGCAGGAGTCTTCACCCCCTTCGGGCTCTCCCGCCGCGCAGCACTCTGGGCCGCCGGGCCAGCCGCCGCGCACCGCCCCGGGCATCTCCCGGGAACCACGACCGGGGACACCGCGCCGAGCCTGCCGGGTATGAGCGCGGCGGACTTGCTCGTCGCCGACGTGTGGGCCACCGGCATCTCACCCGACACCCACCCCGTGGAATTCGCCCGCGACTACCTCAACCGCATCGGAGCCCGCGCCGCCACCACCCTCGACGACATCCCTGACGGCACAAGGATTCTCGTCGCCGGACTCGTCACCCACCGACAACGCCCACCCACAGCAGGCGGAATGACTTTCTACTCCCTGGAGGACGAAACAGGTGTCGTCAATGTCGCCGCTGCCGCGGGTGTCACCGCGCGGAACAAGCAGGCCGCTCGACGGAGTCCGGCGCTGCTCGTGCGCGGCGTCCTCCACCGCGCGGGCGGGGCCGTGACGATCAGCGCAGACCGGTTGGAGAACCTGCCTGTTCGCGCGGCTGGGGAGAGCCGCTCGTACAGGTAGGAGCGGCTCGCGTCGCTGCGCAAGTGCAGGATGTCACCATCGATGTACACGGACTTCGATGGTTCGGTCCACGGTGTCATCGATCGGCCGTTTCTGCTGCAGCAGAACGTGTCCACCACTCATCGGCAGGTGCCAGACTTCTGGTGCCGCGCCTCGCCAGGGCGTCGGGCAGTCCGGAGGGGGCAGGGTGTAGACGGCGGAGTGGTGTTCTTGTGGTCGGTGACCGTTTCTACCCGTCGATCTCGGTGTCCCCGAGGGGGTTGACGGACTCCAAGTGGAGTGCCGACACGCTGGAAGGCGGCTGCAAAACCCCGTGTCGTTCAACGGATCATGAGCGGGGCGAGGGAAAGATGGTGGGATGAACCGCTCACGGTCCGCTCAACTCCTGCATGTGGACCTTGAGGTCGGTTGCCCCGAGTGCACGTACCCGATCTGGATGCACTGGGCGGAGATAGTCGCCGAGACGACGATCCGCTGCCCCTGCTGCCGGACCCTCGTCCGCATGGTCGACCAGGACGGCCGCGCCCAAACCCTCGGCGCTGACCTTGAGAGCCAATTTGACCAGGCAATGAAAGGATTGTTCCGGTGAGATATCAGCAGGATCTTCAAGTGAAGCTCCGGCAGCGGTACCGCAAGATTGCAACCGCGACGTTCAGTTGTGCTTCCTACGAGGTCCGTCTGACCGTCGAGTGGATCGAGAACCAGCCTGCACTACGCGCGATCCTCGCCGATGCTGCGCTGGTGGAGCCCGACATCGACACCGATGCCTTCCTCCAGAGCTTTGATCACATGCGTGGCGCCTTGACGTGGCCAAGCAGGACAGAAGAAGGGCGCGTCGCTCTGGTCTGGCAGTTGATGAAACACCACGCTGCCGCCGACGCGACCGGCAACGGACAAAATCTCACGATGAAGTATGGACGTGGAACAGGTTTTGGCGAGCGGGGAATGGATGCCATGTGGCAAACATTCCCTGAGCAGGTGATCCGACCCTTGATTGATTTCCTCGATGAGCAGATCGGTGATCAAGGTAGCGTTCTTTACATCCTTGAGCGGTATGTGCACACCGTTGAGTGGTTCGACCGCAGCGTGCTTCACGACGCTTTCGTGGCCAACAAGTCGAACGGCGAGGAAGTCTACAACCTCAGCTTGCAGCGGTACCTTTTCCAGGAAGGCAATTACGTCACCCACGCCAAGGCTCGTTCCGCCTCCGGCGAACCCGACCTCATCGGCGAACTCGACAGCGACGATCCGCTCATCTGCGAAGGGAAGATTTTTGACGGTCGCGGAAAGTCATATATCGCCAGGGGATTTCACCAGGTCATTAAGTACGCCCACGACTACAAGAAGAACATCGCCTACCTGGTCGTGTTCAACATGACCGAAAAGCTGCTGCAGTTCCCCGCCGACGAGCCCGCTCGCGCCTGGCCTCCCTTCGTCGAACTGGCGGGAGTCCGGGTCTACTTCGTCGGCATCCGAGCGTTCCCGGGCCTCACCGCCAGCAAGGCGGGTAAGGCCACCACGGTAACGATCACGCGCGACGACCTCACCAATCCCGACCTGGCTGTCGGTGACGGCGAAACGGCGGTCTGATCAAAGAGCGACACACCGGGCACCACCCTATGGCGACACCTCTCGCGGCAGGGACATGCCCACCTCCATCGGTGCCGCGTCCGCGTTGATGTCACTCCGGCGAGTTCCAGAGGTATTCCACACATACGAGGAGTCCACTGTGGACAGGATGGCGTCGCGGGCGCGTGCTCCTGCCTGACGCGGCCACTCCGGCATCGGCATGGGCTTTCCTCAAAGGCAAGCCCCACTGGGGTCAGCACTGATGAGGCTCACGCTCACCGCCTCTATCAGGACAACCGTCCCGAGCGCCCGTAACGCGTGCGACCGGACCTTGCTGGGAGGGTTGCGGTAGGCCATCACCTACACCGATGTTGGAGTTGACCAACCTCAACCCCTTGCCGCCCGCTCGTCATCCGCAGCGTGGTCGTGAACGAAGACTTGGCCGCTAATTCCGACGCCCATCCCGTGCGCGGGTACGACCCGATGAGGGAAATCGGTTGGGGTTGACTCACCACTACCTGTGGGTTGGAGTGAGCCAACTCGGCTCAATGGTCGGTCTCGCTGGGTAGGTGGCTAGCTTCGTTCAGCGCATGGCCCATGACAGGCTCGTCGGCGACCACGTTCCCGGGCGAGCATCGTGGGCGAGCACGGGGTTGAGCAGTGTCTCGACGAAGGCGGGGGAATGTTCCCAGGAGTCGTAGGGGGCGATGTCGCGCGCGTCCTTGGCGGAGGTGGGATAGCTCGTGCGCCATGCCGGATTGGGGACGGCGAACTCCGGGGGCAAGGTCAGGGTGATCCCAGCTCGACCGTTGCGGCGGGCGACTTCTGAGTCGAGCGCGCTGCGCAACAGTTCGCCGTCAAGGGAACTGCGGCGGGCGATCAGGATGATGTCGACCAGGTCGCGGACGCGGGTCGAGAGGTTGTGCTCGGGACCGTGCCGTTCGAAGAGCGCGCAGACCTTGTCCGCGAGGTGATCGATCGGGTGGTAGCAGGCCACCACCGGGTCAGGCTCCGGGAACCCTTGCGGCATGGGAAAGGGCGGCTCCAGCTGGTAGAGCACTGGCTCGGCGACCGGGGCGAGCCCGACAACCAGGTCGACCTTGACGCGTGCGCTTTCTTGGCCGCCGATGCGGGCGGAGAAGAGCAACCGGGTGCCGTGGGCCGCCTCCGGCAGCGCCGCACACTTGCCGAAGACGAAGGTGACCATATCGCCGAGGTCGTGCTCGGCGGCTGACCGCAGCTCGACGGCCGCGGCCTCCGCATCGGCGGCCTGCCGGTGGTAGAGGTCGATGTCGTGGCTGTGCCGGGCGTTGGGATGGCGCAGCAGCATCGCCTGTCCGCCTTTGAGCACCCACTGATCGGCGGTTGAGGAGGAAAAGACTCTCGCGAGAAGACGCTGCAAGTAGAAGCGTTCCAGCAGGTCCGCTTGATCTGTTCCGTCGCGCGCGGCTTGTTCCCGAGCGCGATCACGCAATGCTCCGCGCATCCCCTTCGGGCTCTTGTTCACTGCTCGCTGCCTCTCCGTCCGCTCGTCGACCGCTTTCCGCTCGCGCAAGGGTTTCGTCCTAGCGGCCCCCGGTCCGTCCAAGCACGCAAGCGGGGAACCGCCCCCGTCTGGGCACTTACGCTTGCCTGGTCGCTGGCGGTTGCGCTGCGCTCTCGCGCTCTGCGGCCTGGGTCAGCAAGGTGGTGTGGCGCAAAGGCTTGCGCTTGACCCATCGGCGTTGTCGGTGCCCACGCTCGGAGGTCGCCGGCGCGTCTGCGACGTTCTCGGTGGGTGAAGGTGGAGTGACGGGAGTGTGCGGGGTGCGCGACAGCTCGTGGTGCGCGGGCTCCTGCGTGGCGGGGAGATGGTTGCGTTCCCGGGTCTGCATCACGTGAGCCAGTACCTGCGGGGAAAACAGATCTCGCAGGCGGCGGGTGCCCTCGCTATCGCGACGGCCCTCCGAGAAATCCGTTGCTGTGGCAGGGAAGCGCTTCACCTGGATCAGGTAGTGCGTCCCGTCGCCGTCGACGAAAATCATGTCTGGTTCCTCCGGGCCGCGCAGGTTCGTCAGGATCTCAGCGTCCGGTGTCTCCAGTAGCGTCACCAGGCCCGGGTCGACCTGGGTCAGCAGCCCGCGCACCAACGCGCGCCCGTCGCCCCACGGGTAGCCGCGCTTGGCCGCGTACGGCGCGAGCTTCTCGACCAACGTGGAAAACTCGACCTCGGCACGACGCAGCGCCTCGGAGATGATCGCCCCGACGTGCCCGCCGTCCTCGCCGTCAGCGAGCAGGTCCGCGATCGTGCGCGCCGCGGTGGTTACATGCAGGAGGTCGACGACCATCACGTCCTCGGGTGCCAATGTGCCCACCCGCAAGTGAACGTCCCGATGCCGGGTCGTGCGACGCCTCGGCACCGTCAGCTCCACTGGCCCCGCCCGCAACTCCCCCAGTCGCAGCAGGCGCGCGGCGCTTCGGTGGGAGAGCACACCGCCCTTCTCGTCGAGCACAACGCGCTCGTGGGCCAGCCGCGCTGGGTCCAGCCGCAGCCACGCGGTCCGCTCGGCGGTGTGCCGCTCGGCCTCGCTGGCGCCGGGCAGCGCATACACCCCGCGCGCGAGCCGTTCCAGCAGGTCCTCGGAGACCAACCGGTCGATGGTCCCCCGGTCGACCCCAGCGTCGAGAGCCTGCGCAACGGTCACCATTCCCCACTGGTCCGCCGCCAGATCCCCAAGCATCCGCAGCGCCTCGCCCTGTCGCATGCAGCGATTATCCCAGGATGTGCAGCGTCTGCGTGACCCAGTGGGGTAAACGCCGCACACCATGGGTTGAACGCCGCTAGGTCACCGTGAATTCACGACGGCATGTGCATGAGCCGCTTGCGCACGGTCGGGGTGAGCCAATCTCGGATGATCTCCAGGTGTGGTGTCAGCCGGGACAGCGTGGGCAGCTCGGCGCCGGGGCGCACCCCCTGGCTACGGAGCAGCTGCTTCAGCGCGGCCTGGTTCGGCGGGAGCGCAGCGGGATCGAGGGTGTCGACGAAGCCGGGCAGGAGGACCATCAGCCTGGAGATGTCCATGTAGGACAGCCACATGTTGACTGGGATCTCCGCGCCCTGTGACCAGTACCAGGTGTTGACGGCGACCCAGAGGTCCACCCGGTCATAGCACCACAGGCGATCGATCTGGCGCTGCTCGATCGTGGCCGGGGCAGTCAGCTCGGCCAGTACCGCGCGGAGCTGTTCTCTGGAGCGTACCGAGCCCTCGGGCATGTAGTGGGCGATCACCGTCCAGGGGACGTCCTGGCGCATTGACCACGAAGTACGCAGTGCGGACACGATCGCTGGGATCAGCGCCGGTGTAAGGAGGCCCTCGATCGTGCCGTTCACGTCCGGGACCGGACGCACGAGCGCGTCCCCGAGCAGATCGGGAACGTGCGAAAGGGCGGGGGCGGCGAGCGTCGCCACGGGGTCCTCGGTTCTCGCCTCGACAGGTTGGTGCTGAGGCTGCTCCGCACTTGGCGCTGCTGACGCGGGCACCGCGTCCTCGCCCGGGGGGATCGCGGTGCCGGGGATGAGTTGTTGCTCGCGTTCGGCGAGTCGGGCGACCGGGGAGAGCGGCGCCGTCAGCTCGCTGGTGCGCGCGCTGCGCATGAGCTCGGCGAGGTTGGCGTGCGCTTCGCGAGCTGCGGCCGTGGCCGCCTTGGCGCGCGCGTTGGCTTCGCGCTCGCGGTCCTCGGCGCGTACGACAGCGGCGCGGGCATCGTCGCGATCCACTCGCGCCTGCGTAGCATCGCGTGCGGAGTCTTCGCAGCGTTGCTCGGCAGCGCGGCGCTCGGCAAGTGCGATGTCACGCGACTGCATGGCTTCTTCGGTGTCGCGGCGGGCGTAGAACGCCTCGGCCTCAGCGCGGGCCTGGGCCTCGCGGGCGGCGGTGACCTCCCCAGCGAGCGCCTGCTGGACACGCTCCACACTCGCCTGCATCGCGATCAGCTCCGCGGCAACTGGGGCGAGCGTGGCTTGGAGTTCGGCCAGCCGGTGGGCCTGTACTCCGAGGTCGAGTTGGTCCAACGGTCCGGTGCCGCCGTAGACCGACACGAGGACATCATGCGCAAGGTCGAGACGGGCGCAGGTGATCTCCCGACCGAGAGAATCCTGTCCCCACTCCGTCACGCAGTACGCGGGCCGTCTGCCACCTCCGCGACTTTGCGGCGGGCGCGGATTCCGCTGGCAGTACCCGCACAGCTCCGGCCGCGCGTCCGCGATCCGCCTCTCATCGCCCCGTCGCAGCGCGGGCAGCGGCGGCACGGCGGTTCCCTCAGCGCCGTCAGCCGCCTGCGCCACTCGACCGGCCTCGTTAGTCTCCATGATCGACAAGCTAACGGTTGAGGTTGGCCATCCCTTACCCAGGCGTAAGCAATGACTATCCTCAACCCACCTGGCCTAGATCGGCCCATCGCGCTCGGCCAGCGTTGCATCGATCTCGCGAAGCCGGGCAAGAAGGCGCCTTCGCTCGGCGAGAAGTGATCCGCAACGGCTCTACTCCTTGCTATCGACCACGGCGGCGTCCCAGGCTTGGACGAGTTCGACGAGCAGCGCCCGATCGCGGATGATCACCGCCGGCGGCTGAGCGACGCGCTGGATGGCACCGAGCTTGTCCAGTTCCCGAAGTGCACCGCGCAGCACCTGCGTCACCAGCGAGCCGCGATCCCGCTTGGAGTACGCGACCGCGTACTCCGAGGCCGCGATGTCAGATGCCAGCGTATTCCACTGTGCGTTGAGGTCTTTCCTCAAGACAAGCGGTTCGGTGGTCATCTTGAGCAACAACTCGGCAAGATCAACGTCGTCGGCGTGCACACGCCGAGCAGTCCCCCGGATCGTGATCATCTTCGACTTGACCGGTTGACGTTCGCCGTCGGAGGCGTTCACCTCGGGCTCCTTCACTCTCAACAGAGGCATGAGCTGACCAGGCCTCTACACAAGCAGAGGCCCTACTACCAGCATCGTGGCCGCAACACCAAGCCACACCGCCCCCTGCCAGCTCAGGAAACGTCAGCTCGCAACGCCGTGGCGTGCCGACACTTTCGCCGTGCGGGGAACACAAACACCGTAGCCCAAGCGGATGATCCAACGAGCCCGCGTTTCCCTGTTCACTCTGGATGACCAGCACCGGCAGGACAAGACGTTCACTCCCCGACCGACCTGCCCGACCGAATGCTGTTGCGGCGCAACGCGATCTTCTCCGCAGGAGCTGGGCGTGCCGAAGCGCGAGTACTGCCCTAAGCAGCCTGGAACAGCTGAATGAGGCGCTCAGTCCAGGTTGTTGCGTCGACCCAGCTCAGTTTCCTGTCCGCTTTCGGTCGCCGCCCATCGGCGCACCACTCCTGCGCCGTCGACCACGCGCGCTGGCCGTTCCCGACGAGTGCGAGCGGTTCCCCCGTCAGACGGCTTCCGTTCTCGGGTGCGCTGTAGATGGTCACCCGGTCCACGCAGGGCCACACCGGCACCGCCGCACGCTCTCCCTGGAACAGCATCGTGATCATCGCAACCGGCTGCGACTGTGGATCGTTCTCCTCCGTGCACAAGCCGCCGAACTCCGCGGTCACCCCGTGCTCGGACAGCATCGATTCGATGGCTCGCCGCAGCATCAGCGAGCACGCGGTCAACCTGGATTGATCGGAGTGGTCCGTGTCCTTGGATTCCTTCGTCCACAAGTCATGTGCGTCGTCTTCGGCCTGCTTCGCCGACACCAATGCCACCACGTCCACCTTCTTCCACGTCTTAGGCATCAGCCTATGTCGAAGTCCTCTGCGGCAAGCGCCCCCTCGCCGACAGCGCTGCGTCGAACTCGATCGCGGGCCGTGGGCGGACACCTGAGGTGTCCTTTGTGGACAAACTAGGCGCGGCGACGAAGGTGGCTTGACCGCACGACACGCGGAACGCGTTGCCAGACCACTCAACAGCAGCAGTACACGCGGAAGGTGTGGCATCGACGGGAAACGCGGTCGAAGCGTGCCTCCGGCACGACTGCGATGTGGAGCGCGCGGACAGTCGTCTCCTGGCGGAAGCGCTGGCACCCGTTGAGGCGGCACAGCCGGCTGACGCGCCCCAGCTACTGGCGCCCCTCGACGTCGGAACCCTGCCGGGAGCGGCTGCCCGACCGGGTTCTGTGCTCGTCGCGGCGAATCCTCTAACGACCTCAGCTCGCACGGCGTGGCACGTGCAGCGCCGCTCGCGCGGCGTCGGCGGCCCTGCTGACGAAGTCAGCTACCCCGCCACGAGGCTGCCCAACGTCTCGGGTGTTCAGCCAACGTCGCTGCGCAGCGGAGCGAACGCGAGCGTTCACCACACATGCAAGAGTGGCCGCCGTCCTTCAGCGCGCCGTCACAAGGGACACGACGGGGAAGACGAGCATCGGCGCGCCTGCTCCGAACTACTGCTCGGCGACGGTCGCGCGCGCGAGGCGAGCGGCGTGCCCGCAGTCCGGGCCGCAGTAGCGAGACAGGTTCGAGATCGCGTCGAAGGCATTGCCGCAGGTGTGACAGGTGAGCGTGCGCGGTGTCCGCCGCTGGGGTTTGCGGGGCCGTACCTCCAGGATGCTGCGGTGCGGTTCAGGTCGGTGATGAGCTTGTCGACAGTCGGGGCACCGGCACTTGTCCTTGCGGTACGTCATCTCGTAGCCGTGGGCAAGCGAGGGATCGCGCCCGGCCATCAACGCCTCATCGAACTGCTTTCGCCACACAGGATCAACCGCAGCTTGGCCGTGGAGTCGTTGCGGCGTCAGGTCGTGCGCCTCAGCGACCTCACCAAGATCGCCGCCCAGGGCAAGGTCGGCCAACACGGCTTCCCGAATGTGGTCAGGGACGCGGGCAAGACCCCGACGCCAGTCCCGGGTGGCGATGTTGTGGGCGGACCGACACTGATCGCAGTCGCAGCCGTCGCGCCAGCCCGATGTCGTTCCGCACACCACGGCCTCGCGTGCGCGGCGTCGACGTGGACCCCGGTCAGTCACCCACCCGCGAGCCGCTCGATACTTCCACTCCGGCTGGCTCTCCACCCAGCGACCGACCTCCGGCATGCGCCCGCGACGCAGGTAGCGGCGGAGAGTCTCCGGTTTCAGATCCGTCCACTCAGCGATCTCGTGCAGACCGACCCAGCGCACCGCCACGAGCAACCCCTTCCCACAAGCCGCGCACGACGCATCCCTGTCTACGCGCGCGCGAGTTCGGCCAGCCTTCACCGGTTTCGGAGCGAGCTGGCGAACAAGACCCCCGCTAGCGCGGGGACGGGCCACGAAGGCCGTCTGCCTCGGCAACCACGACGTGGTAGCCATCATCGGGTTACGTTGGTTCACCCCTGCTAGCGCAGGGAAAGGAACATCAGCGGTCGACTTTAGAGCATCGTGGAGGAACGCGCCAGCGCGAACCTCTCAAGTCGCCTCTGCATGGCGCGGCGTTCCAACTCCGGCCCAGCAGCCACCTGGTCACGGGCGAAGAGTTCACCGTCGAGGCTCCAGCACGCAAGGCCCGCTCCGAGACCGACCCCGATCCGCAGTGACGACAACACTCAAGGGGCAAGACGCGCTCTGCGATCACCGTAGTGAGCGCGCTCGGCCGGCCACCGGAGCGCAACGCAGGCACTCAGGTGGGCTGGTGGTCGGGATTCTCGGCGGTGTCCAGGATCGCGAGCGTGTAGAGGATGTTCCAGTGGGGTGTGTCGGGTGCGTCGGGATGCCAGTCGGAGCCGCTGGCGCGCTCGGCGTTGGTGAACCACACCGCGCGCGTCAGGACGACCCCGCGCCGGCTGTCAGGCAGTTGCTGAACGCTGTCCAGGGGCCAACCCCGGTCTTCCGCTTGCGCGGTGGTCAGCCGCTCCAGCACGACCTCGTGCACGTACTCGACCTCGCCGGTCACCGGGTGCGGGGACTCGGCGAGGGCGCGCTCGCGGCGTTGGACCGCCTGCTCGGCAGCCTGCTGCACAGCGTGCGCGAGTACGCGCACGGCCTTCTCGGTGGTCGCGCTCTCGCGGGCGCGCCGCGCGTCGGACTCGCGCTGGCGCTGCTCACGCTCCCGCTGCTCGCGCTCGGCCACCACCGTGTCGACGAGCGCGCGCAGCCCGGTCCGGGTCTCCGTGTTCGGCACGCGGTACAGGTGTTCGCCGCTGTCCCACACCGCGCCCATGCGCGTGGCCTGCTCGTGGAAGCTGGTCGGCAACCCAATCGGTACGAGCACGCGCAGCCCGGAGCCGACCGCCCGCTGCTCCGTCTCGCGGCGTGCCCGCCGCTGCTCGATCTCAACGCTGAGCACCTCCAGCACCTTGGCTTTGCGGACCGTACCGACGTAGCGCAGGCCTCTCTCCTTGTGCCACTCGGCGTTCATGGCGATCAGGCGTTGGTTGATGTCGGAGTCGTAGGCGCAGCGGATGTAGATCCGCCGCCCCTCGATCCACGCCATCTCGATCGGCAGATCCTCATGCAAGGGCTTTCTGTCGGGCACTGTGCCTCCGCTGCTCATGTCCACTCCGCCTAACCTCCGCACTCCGGCACCGCCGCGACCCGCGTGCGGCGCGCTCGTGTCGCCGCACGCAGCGCGCGTCTGCCCGCGCCGGCGTGAGCCGTTCTCTTCGCCACGGCGCCCGGTGCCCGGCATGCTCGGTGCGCGGGCACCGGGCGAGCTGGTCGTTGCGGCGTCGGGTGTCACCAGTCGTCCTCGTCGGGTTCGTCGATGCCCAGGTATTCCTCCACCGACATCCCGGCGGCCTCCGCTCGGTTGCCGACGAGCTCCTTGTAGGTGTACGGCTCCGCGTCCTGGTCGTCTTGGTCGTCCTCGTCGTCGCTTTCCACGACGGCATCCCAGGCGTGAGCGGTGCCGTACTCGTCGACGTAGCCTTCCTGCGGCCACTGAATCTCGACCTCGTGCTCTACCACGGCCGGCGCGGCGGGAGCTGCTCGGCGTCGTTTCTCCGCCGCGACTTCAGCGGCGGTCGCGGGTCGCACGTCCGCGTGGTACGTGGTCACCATTCGGTCGGTGTCCTCGTCCTCGTGCCGCTCATACCCGGCGCGGATCACGGTGACCCAGCCCAGGGCACGGCCGATCTCGCTGGTGGTGCGGCCCTGCACATCGGCGGTGTCCCACTCAGGATGCTTCGAAGCCCACCACTCGATCCGGGCGATCGTGCCGCGCGGCCCCAGCGGTTTGCCGTAGCGCGTCTCCGCCGAGTAGTGCATGAGCGTCGAGGCGGCGGCGATCTCGTTGTCGTACGGGCATTCCGCGTGCTTCACCTGCCACCCGTGGCGACGGTGCAAGGTCATCCATCCCTGCCCGGGAGCGACTGCCAGGAAGCAGCGGCTGCAGGTCTCGCCATAGGAATTGCGTTGCGGTGGGCCAGGATTGAGCACACTCGGGCAAACCCCGTCGTGCGAGATGGCCCGCTCCAACGTCAGCCACAGGCCGTCTCCGGCTTCGATCCAGCCCGAGCACTGCCTGCACCACCCAGCCTCCCGGTTCGACACGGGAGGCTTCGGCGGCTCCGGGCATTCCAGGTGCTGCACCGTCGCAAAGCCGAGCTCGTCGGTCACCAGCACCCCGCGCGGGTTCGTCAGCGACGTCGGGCGCCTGCACGCCTCACACGTACGCCGCTCGCTCAATCGGGCGCCGAGAACCCGAACCTGCAACGCCGTCCGGTGCGGGTGCGCCAACTGCCGCACCACGTCCGCCACGCTGTCGCGAGAGCCCGGTGTGTTGTCGACGACGAACCGTTTGACCTGCCGCAGACCGGTGTAGGGATTGAGGTCCCACAGCACCAGCTCCTCCGCGCCGTCAGCGCGGCGTTCCAGGCTGATCACGTCACCGTTCTTGCCCGTCGCGTAGACGACATCGTCGATCACCTCAGCGCCTGTGATCGACTCGATGCCTTCACGATCGGGATCGATCCCTCCGAAAGCCTTGCACCACAACCGGGTGACGCCGTCCGCCACTGCGGGCAGCACAAGGTCCCGCTCGTTGGGACTCAACAGTTTTCCACGCGCAGGCAACGTTCTCTCTCCTTATCGGCACCAACATTCCCACCACGCTGCAGACAATCTCCGCGCTCGACCGGCCACTAGCCAGAGTGCCGCGATCGCACACGCGCCACCAACGCCACCGTGCTGCCGCCGCCGGAAACCCTGACACGGCAACACCAACCGCCGGAGCGCTAGCTCGAATCGCATGCCCACGCGAGCAGGCGAACGGGGCTCGCGCGGTGTCGACGCAGAATGAACGCCACTCGTGACAGGGACGTCACACGATCAGCACACACAGCGCGGCCGTGCACGGCGAGAGACGAGGGCGCGGTAACAGCCATAGCTCGTAGGACTCCTCCGGGACAGCATGGCAAAGCCGCCCTGAGGTGATCCGCCACTCAGGGCCACTGCTCACCCTCGCCCACGCGAGGACCCCGGATCACCCCGCAGTATACCGGCACGGCTTGATCCACGGGCCCAGCCCCGAACGGGGGTTTCACCCGGTTACTTCTGGTCGGCACCGGAAATGACGAAGCGACGGATCTGTTGCTGTGCAAGGATCGTCGGCATGAGTTTGCTTCGAGTTGCCGTGCCGAACAAGGGGTCTTTGAGCGCTGCGGCGGTGGACCTACTACATGAGGCCGGGTACCGGGTGCGGCGCAGCAGCCGGGAGCTGTCGTTGGTTGATCCGGACAACGGGGTTGAGTTTTTCTTTCAGCGGCCACGGGATTGTGCGGTGTACGTCGGCCGCGGGGCGTTGGACGTCGGGATCACCGGGCAGGATCTGTTGGTGGATGCCAGTGCGTCGGTGCGGGAGGTGCTTCGGTTGGGCTTCGCGCGGTCACAGTTCCGCTTCGCCGCTGCCGAGGATGCGCGGTGGTCGGATGTCACTGATCTCGCGGGGTTGAGGATCGCGACGAGCTTCCCGGTTTTGGCGCGGAAGCACCTGGCGGACAACGGAGTCAGTGCCGAGTTGGTCACGTTGGAGGGCGCGGTGGAGAACGCGGTCGCGCTCGGGTTGGCTGATGTGATCGCCGATGTCGTGGAGACGGGGACCTCGTTGCGCAACGCTGGTTTGCTGGCCTTCGGTGCGCCGTTGATGGATTCCGAGGCGGTGCTGGTGGTCAGCAGCGTTCACGAGCTGCCGCCGGGCAAGGCCAAGATCGCGGAGGTGCTGCGCCGTCGCCTTCAGGGTGTGTTGGACGCGCACAAGTTGGTGATGCTCGACTACGACTGTCCCGAGGAGAAGGTCTCGCAGGCCAGCAGGATTACGCCGGGCCAGGAGGGGCCGACGATCTCGGGATTGGACAAGCCCGGTTGGGTGGCGATGCGTGCGTTGGTGGAGCGTGCGGACGTGCAGCGGATCATGGACGAGCTGACCGAGATTGGGGCGACGGCGATCCTGGCCACTCGCTTGGAGGCGTGCCGAATTTGAGTAACTCGTGAAGGTGGGGTCACCGCGTTGCGGTGGCCCCACCTTCTTTTGTAGCAACGGTTCTAGGCTGCGGGTGCGCTCGGGCCGGGTTCGAAGGGCTCCCCGACGCGGTCGGAGTCGAGCATCACCGCGTCGATGTCGTCCACCGTGAGGAAACGGCGGTAGAGGGGATCAGCGCGCAGTGCGGCGACGCTACGACCGAGGAAGCGGTGCTCCAGGAACATCATCCTGCGGAACAGCAGCGCGTGGATGCGGCGGCGGTGCACGTCCAGGGTGGTGTCGCTGCGCTCGACGTTGCGCAGGACCCGGGAGTTGATGAGCCGGTTGGTGTCCAGCAGCCGCAGGGTCCCGGAGTCATCGACGACGAGGTTGGCCATGTCGGGGTCGATGAAGTCCGGCACCGCTGAGACCTGGTGCGGCGCCAACAGGTGCCGGTCGGTGTCCACGAGCAGCTCGCGCACCGTGGCGAGGAACTGCTCGAGCTGTCCGAGCGCGCGATGGCCTATCGCAGCCGGGCAGGCCGCGCGCAGCGACCGCGCGGTGTCGACCGCGACGAACTCCTTGACGACCACGGTGGTCCCGATGTCCTCCGCCTCGCGCAGCGGGATCACCCACTGCCGAGGGATGAGATCGGGCTGCGTGGTGAAGACACGTCGGAGGTAGGCGTACTCGGCGCGCAGGATCGCCGGGGTCAGCTCGCCGCGTTCGGTCTTGAACAACTGCATGACGAACGGGCTGCCGGGCCTGCGGTAGACCTCGCTGTAGAGGCCCGCGCCGAGCCGGACGTAGTGCGGCGGGGGTTGGATCGCCAAGCTCATCACGCCTCCCCCGCCTGCAGGGAGGCGATGACGGAGAGGTAGCCGTCGATCATCGACTCCACCGTGAACTGCTGCGCGCTGACCCGTCCTGCCGCGCCGATGCACGCGTGCGTGGGAGCGTCGGTGAGCAGCACACGCAAGGCCGCCGCGATCGCGGCCGGATCGCTGGGCGGGACTAGGACGCCGGATCGGCCGTCCTCGATGTAGTCCAGCGGCGCCCCGTGGGCGGTAGTGATCACTGGGACGCCCGCGAGCATCGCCTCGATGTTGGCGTAGCCGAACGCCTCCGGTTCGCGCGAGGGCAGCACGGCGATGTGCGCGGCCTCGTAGCAGGAGGCGACTTCCAGCGGATCGAGGTCATCGAGCAGGAACACGCGCCCGCGCAATCCGAGTTCGCTGATCCTGCGGGCGAGCAGCTCCTGGTAGCCCGCCTCGCGGGTGTCGGTGAGGTTGTGGCCGTTGAACACCACGACCGCGTCCTGCAACGCACCGTCCGCGCGCAGCGCGGCGACGGCGTCGAGGACGTCGAGGTGGCCCTTCCAGAGGACGCGGCGGGCGGAGACGAGAACGATCCGCCCCGGCGGCAGGTGGTTGCGCGCACGGACCGCGTCGAAGACGCGCGTGGATCGGGCTGTGGCCAAGCGGTCGCGGAAACCCGCGACGTCCAAGCCGTTGGGCACGGTAGTGATCCGGTCAGCGGGAAGTCCTGCCTCCAGCAGCCGGTGGCGCACCGCGCCGGAGACGGCGACGAGGTGAATCCGGTGCCCGGACAAGGCCATCCGCCTGCGCAGGTACTCGAAGCGGTGCGGCGCGTCGGCCAGGTCGTGGACAACGCAGGTCAGGTTCAACGGCCCCAGTCGCAGCGCGTCGAGGTGGCCGTGCTGTTCGGCCTTGAGAACCCCGACGATGGGGTTGATGTTCTGCAGCAGCAGGTTCGCGCTTCCCGCCGCCGCGATCACCTCGCCGTACTGGCGGGCCAGCGAGGCGTAGACCGGATTGGCGCGGTTGTCGATCTCTTCTTCGTAGAAGCGGCGCACCAACGCCGGGTCCTTGCCGACTCCCGCAGCGGGGGCCAGGCAGTCTCGGAAGCTGGTGTCCACGCCCTGTGCGAGGACCGTCAGCCCTTCCGGGGTCTCCAGCCGGTAGGCGTTGCTGCGGCGGCCTCCCGTCTGGGTGACCGCGACGCGGGCCTGTGGGGTGCGCAGTGCCAGGCCTGCCAGGAGTTGGTGGGTGTGCACGACCAGACCGGTTTGCCGACACGGTTTCGGCTGCCCGGTGTGCACGATTGTTCCGCGCATGTCGTAGGTAATGATGTGCAGGTCGCCCAGGTTCACGGACGCCGACCTCCAACGCGAGAAAGGAATGATTTCTCACGCGCACCCGAGCACTTTTCGGACATGACGAAGAAGCCTTGTCATGGCCGTTTGACTCACGAGTGGCCACAGGGTTCGGCGTCGCCTCCGCGCCGCCAGCCAACAAGCCACTCTCGTTGTGCCACAAGGGTTATCGCGTGATGAACCCAGTCTCACAGCGCTCAACCGCCGCGTCTTTCACGCCAGGCGTGAACGTCGTGAATGTTCGCAAGGGTCCGTGAAACCCGTGAAATCCCAGCGCCGCTTCTCCTCCTCAATGCGCATTAAAACCTCACCCTAGGGTCCCCTCTAGGAAAACCGAAAGAAATCGAAAAAGGGGGAGCCATGCCCAACGCGGCGTTGCGCGAAATGTTGAGCAAGGTCGGATGGTCCGCGCGAGCGCTCGTCCGGGAAGTCAACGCGCATCTGGTCGCGCGAGGACACGACGCCCTCGACCTGACGACGGGATGCCACTGGCTGCGCGGCACCCGCCCACGCGACGCGGCAACGGCCTCCGCTGTCGCGGCCGTCCTCGGCCACGCGCTCGACCGGGACGTGCGTATCGAGCACCTCTGGCCCGCCCTCGGAGGCGCCAGCGCGCCCACGGCGTCGGCGGTGAGCGGTCTGCTCGGTCCATGGACCGCGACCGGCGCCGTCGCTGTGGCTCACTCCACGGCCACCGGCACGCCGAATGAGCGCGCCGCACTGCGCGCCGCACGCGGGTCGGACCTGATCACTTCCGCTCTCGATGGCCTCACTCCGATGCCGGGCGCGGGGATCAGCGGCAGCGGCCGGGATCGCCTCGATCCACCGATGCTCACGATGCTGGAGCGGCGCCTTGCCGAACTTCGACGCTTGGATGACCAGCTCGGAGGAGGCCCGCTGTCCCAGCGACTGATCAACGCCGAACTCGCGACCGTTCTCGACTTCCTCCGCTTCGCCCGCTACAACGGCCCCACCGGCGCGCGCCTGCTTCGCCTGTCAGCAGGGCTGGCCCAACTGGCTGCCTGGACCGCCTTCGACGCGGACAACGCAGGGGCGGCCCAACGCGGGCACCTTCTCGCCATCCGGCTCGCCCGCGCCGCCAAAGACGACATCGCTGCGACCAACTCCCTCGGGATGCTCGCCTACCAGAGCGCCATGACCAACAACCCGAGCGACGCCGTCCGACTCGCTGAGGCAGCCGTCGCGCACACGCGCCGCACCTGCCCCACCACCCGAGCCCGCGCCCACGGTCGCCTCGCCACCGCCCACGCCACAGCAGGCAACCTCTACGCCTACCGTCTCGCCTCCGACACCGCCCGCGAACTCCTCGCCAAGCGCGACCCCGGCGACGCTCCGCCCAGCCTCTACTACCTGACCCCCGACCAGCTCGCAGCCGAGTCCGGTCACGCCCTCCTCCAGCTCGCGATCACCCACGGCTACCGCACCCACCACCTGCTCGGCGAAGCCACCGCCGCCCTCACCCCACTGGCCACCCAGCACCACGGCGGCGAGTTCCTCCGCTCCTCCGTGCTGCACGGCAGCTACCTCGTCCACGCGCACCTCGGCCGCCGGGACATCGAATCCGCAGCGCGCACGGCCGCCGCCCTCGCACACCGCATCCCGAACATCCAGTCCCGCCGTTGCCGCACCCTCCTCGACGGCGTCCGCACAGCACTGGCACGGCGCCGTTCCTCCGTCTGGGCAGACGAAGCGGTCGACGTGCTCGACAAGGCACTATCGACCGCATGAGCACACGCGCCCACCGGGCGGGCAGCCCGCCGAGCACCTCGGCGGGCTGCAGCTCGCTGCGCCTGGTACCTCGCGCCTACGACCACCCCGACGCCCGAGAACTCCAGCAAGCTCTCTACCGCTCACAGCGCGCGCTCTACGGCTTCGCCGACGACCCCACCGACAGCAACCCCGAGGACTTTCTCCCCCCGCGCGGAGCGTTCGTCATCGGCTACGACGCCGACACCGCACCGATCGCCTGCGGCGGATGGACGTGGCACGAACCCCACACCGCCGAGATCAAACGCATGTACGTCGACGCGAGCCACCGCGGCCACCGACACGGCAACCAGGTCCTCAGCGGCCTCGAAGTACGCGCATGGGTTGCCAGCGCCAATCGCATCATCCTGGAGACCGGCGTGCACAACATCGCGGCACTGGAGTTGTACCGGGCGAACGGGTACCACCCGATCCCGTCCTACATGAGCGGACGGAACCCAAGCATCAACCGCGCGCTCACGAAGAGTCTCCGCGACGCGCGCTGAGCCTCGCCTTCGACTTCCTGTCGGTTCGCGATCTCACCTGGGGCCGCTGGGAACGGCTCCGCCTTCAGTCGGACGACCTCAGCCGTTACCTTCGGTAGCTCGCTGGCGCGCGGCATCCAAGCCAGCCCTCGCCTTTGCTGGAGCATGCGCTCGGTTCCTGTCGGAGCGGGGCCACCCCGGCGCGCGTAACGGAGTGTAACCTCGTCTGCAGGGAGAGAGGTCAACTTCATAGACTGGGAACTCTCCATGCAACGAATGACCCACGATTACACAAACGTCAGTACTTGTGCCACATCTTCAAGTAACATCGCGACTCGCACTCAACACATCAAGAAGCCAGCAAAGTGCGACACGGAAATCCCCGGTCGCCAAGTCAACGCCAGAGACGGGCAACAAACCTCGTCGATCTCGGCGAAAAACCACCCCGCTAACCACCTCATGCAATTAGAAGTGACATCGGAATCGGGGCCTCGCTCAGCCCTTAAAAGCACCAGCCGTCGAGCGCAGGAAAGGCCGATACATCTCCCCAGGTTCACTCGGCGTTGGCGATTAGCAGAACGTTCACACCTCGCCGAGTTGCACTTTGTGGGACACCCAAGCGAGACTGACGGCCAGAATAGTGACCTCAGTCACATTGCGAGTTTTGTGACCTGCATCACCAAGATTCTCGCCCCGATTGACCGCTCGAAGCTTAGTGCGAGTCCCAGGTTAGGATCATCCAGAAGAAGCCGAAGCACAAAATGGGCGATCCGATATGACTAGGGACATGACTCGTCGGCCGACGCTCGACGAGATCCGGCAGTGGCCTGCGACGGTTAACGTCCAGCGCGCCGCTGAAGCCCTGGGCGTCTCTCGCGCTCACCTCTATGACGCGATCAACCAAAATCGGTGCCCGGCAACAGTCATATTCGTCGGCACGCGGCGCCGCGTTGTGACCGACTCATTGCTTGCGCTCTTGGAGGACAGCTCTCGCCTTTCCTTCGAGGCCAGCAAGTCGCCCAACGGTGCCAGCACCGCAGTAGGGCCGGACGGCGGATCAGCCGAGCGACGACCGACTTCGCGGGGACATTGGTGAGGTTGCGCAATCGAGCCCGCAACGTGGAACCGCCGTGTCACACGCGTGGCACAGACACCAGAGATACCTGTGCATCAGTTGGAAAACTTGGACGTCCGAGTGGACACGACCTGCACAAATAGACCTTGCTGGACCCGAAAGACGGCGGGCACAAGACTGGGGGTCAAGGGGTCGCAGGTTCAAATCCTGTCGTCCCGACGGTCGGAAGAGAGGTCGTCTCACACAGCAAAAGCTGAGGTGAGACGACCTCTTCTCGTTTCCGGAGTCGATCTTGGCGAAGATCATCTCTGAGGCGGTTTGGGGACCACCTGGGGACCACGCCCCTCACACGACTTTGAGGTGGGGCCGTCGTGGGGACCGCAAGTGCTCCGAGAGCAGCTCGCCAGCGTCGGTGACTGACTGCTTGTCGGGATGCAGGTATCTCTGCGTGGTGGTCAGCGATCCGCGTCCGGCGATCCGCTGGAGATGGTGCACGAGGACGCCGGCGTCGGCCAACCAGGTCAAGCCTGTGTGCCGCAGGCTGTGCCGCCGAAGGTATTCGCAGCCCAACGCGGCTACGACTTCGTCCCAATGCGTGGCATCGCGAAGAACAGCCGTGCTGATACGTCCGCCACGCGGGCCGGTGAATAGCCGAGCATCAGGCTTGGAGTTGACACGCTCCAGGCTTGCCTGCACCAGCGGACGAATCTCCTCGATCAAGTTGGCATCGCCCTGGCTAGCTAGTGCACAGCCGTTCAACAGACGGTTCTAGCTGGTGAGCGCTGCTGGCGGGACCACCTCGGCGACCGCCAGCAGCGTCGCGACCTCTCACGCCAGGACGAGTCGGACGTGGTGCTTGGTGATGATCAACCCGTCAGGGAGGTCGTTCTCCAAGAAGGCGTAGGGCGCTGCGAGGATGCGTGGTTGGGCTGTCCGATCGCGGTTCCAGTCGCGGATGTGCTGGCACAGGCGTTCGGCGAGTTCTGATCCGGTTGGGCCGTGTCCGGCGGCGCCGAGTTCGAAGCGCTGCTCACCGTCGCCGTCGGCTTGGCGGGCGGTGAGGTAGGCGAAGGAGTCGTTGTCGACCACGGCCGGGCTGCGGTACGGCAGCACGGGTGAGCAGACTCCGTCGGCTTTCGCTTGTGGTGTCGCGGCGATGCGGCAGGTGCCGGGCTCTGTTGCGGTGAGACGCAGCCAGATGCCGTCGAAGGATTCCCCGGAGCGCACGGTCACGCCGGACCACTCCTTCGTCGCGGGTTTCATCAGCGCTTCGTGTAGGGCCTCCGCGGCTACGTCTTGGTCGCGGTCCAGGTGGAGTGCGACCTCGGAGTGCAGCTCGACGGCACGCTCGCCGCTGGGAACGATGCCGATCATCGGGATGAAGCCGCAGAGCTGGCAGTCCTCGGAGACAAGGGTTCCGTTGCGCGCATGGGTGAAGCTGATGCTGCGGGCCTGTCCGCGCCAGTGCAACGGCACGACAAGGCGGCCGTCCGACTTGAGCTGGTCGATCCAGGCGGGTGGGATGTCCCAGGGGCCCACGGTGACGATGATCTTGTCGTAGGGGGCGTGCTCGGGAACGCCGCGGGCGCCGTCTCCGGTGATGACGCGGACCTGTGTGTAGCCGGTGTTGTTCAGGCAGCGCTGGGCGTGGTCGGTGACGTCGGGGTGGATGTCGATGGTGGTGACACTGCCCTCGGCTCCGACGAGTTCGGTGAGCAGGGCGGCGTTGTAGCCGGTTCCGGCGCCGATCTCCAGGACGTGCTCGCCGGGTTGGACGTCGAGTTGGTCGAGCATCATCGCAATGACGGTGGGCCAGGTGGAGCAGCTGGCGGGCTGGCCGTTGGGGCCGCCGTCTTTGATCGTGATCGCTCGGTGCGGGTGGTACGCCTCTTCCAGTGAGGCGTCGGGCACGAAGGCGTGACGCGGCACGGTGTTCAGGGCCTGCTGGAGGCGCTCGGTGCGCACGTGGCCTTCGTCGCGGACAGCGGCGACCATCTGCGCGCGCAGTTCCTCGGGCGACGTCTGAGCTGTGGTGGTCATTCAGTTCCCTCCGGTGAGGCGATCGACGTCGTGGGCGCGAGCAACAGGCAGGCGTCCCAAGCGGACATGGGCTGTCTGGCGAGCGCGCTGCTGACGGTATGTCGGACCAGTTCGGCGCCTGCCGTTCCGTTGAACAGGCCGTCCTGGTCGGCTGGGTGGGAGAGCTCGCTCTCCGGCTTGTGCGGCAGTTGTCGGGCGAGCGCGGTCAGCTCGGCGCTGGCGGTGGCCTCCGTCCCGGCGCGCCACGCGGCGAGGACGAGGCCGGCTCTGCCGTGGCACAGGGAGTTCTCGCGCACCAAGGCGAGCTGGCGCTCGTCGCGCAGGCATGCGGCCAAGGCGCCTTCGGCTTCGTGTTGCTTGCGCCGGTCTCCGAGGGCGATGCCGGCCGCTTGGCGTGCGCGCGCGATGCCTGGCAGGCCGTAACACCAGGACGGGCGCTCCGTGCCGCTGCGTCGAACTCGTTTGCTGGCCCATTCCGTGTTCACCAGGATTCCCGGCCACCGTGGGCGGTCGGTGTCAAGGCGCCACTGGTCCTGTTGGGCGCAGATCGTCTCGATGGCCTCGTGGTGGCCGTCGACGGTGATCTCGGCACGCAGTGCGAACGAGAGCAGGGCGAGCGGCCCGGAGATGCCGTGAGCGAGGCTGAAGTTGGCATGCCCGCCAGGCCACTGCGCACTGAGCCGATCGGTCGGCGCGTGCGCGGTCCACCATCCCGGTCGCGGCTGGCCGTCGATGAACACGGGCTGCGAAGCCAACCGTACGAGGTAGCGCAGGAGGCCGCGCAGTAGCTCGTCCTCGCGGTCGCGTTGTCCGAGCAGGGCCACGCCGAGGCCAGTGAGCCCGTTGATGAGGTCGAACTCCCGAAGGGCTGGTGGAGTGCCGGAGTCCATGCGTGCGAGCGCGTCGCGCAATCGGACCCGGGTAAGCACGGCCACGTGCGCCTCCAGCTGGTTCAGCACGAGCTCGTACTCGGGATTGCCGGCCGAGCGAAGCACGAACGCCACCGCAGGTGCGCCCTGGAAGAGACTCGCCGTGGTGGCATGCGCGGAGACCGGCGTGCGCATCATCGCGATGATCCACTGGTGCGTGGCCGACCAGTTTTGGCGTCCCGTGCGAGCGTGGGCGATGTGCAGCAGGGCCAGCCCTGCCGCTCCGTGGGCCAGGCACTGGTTCCACCCCGGCGTAGGCTCCGCTCTCGGAGGCGTGGCGCCTGGCGACGCGAAGGAGTTCATGGTGTGCCACCGCCACCGCGTGCTCTCCAGGACAACGCGGCTTGACGGGCCAGTCGGCGGCACAGCTGTTCGCGGTCGCGGTCGATGCCCAGCGCTCGGTTGTGGTGCATGTGCAGCAACGACTCCAGCACATCGCCGACCACAGTCGCTTCCGGCAGCTGCTCGCGGTACGCGGTCAGCGCGGCATGGCGCTCACGCCACAGCACCTCAACGTCGTCTGTCCATAGTGGACATTCTTGCAGTTCATTATCGTTGGTGGACAAAAGAATGGTTTCGGCAGCCACCTTACGGTCAGCGGCCGGTCCCGTGATGACAGGTTGCGTCGCGAGCCAGTTCATCGTCTCGGCGCGGTCACCGCCGAGCAGACCGTGCGCGAGCGCGATCATGTTCACCACGGTCCACGCGACTGGTGACACGGCGGTGGCGAGCGGCTGTCGGAGCGCGGCGGCAACGAGACGGGAGTCGGCGACGAAGACGTCCTCGGCAGCCGCCAGCACGGGCCCGTCGCCGTAGCGGCCGGTTTCGGGGTAGTAGGTGTCCAGACTGAGGCGGGAGATCAGGCCCTGGTTGCGCAGCTCGTGTGCCCAGTCTCCGAGTACGCGCATAGGCTCGGTGTCGAGTTCTGCGGGCAGGCGCACTCGGAGATGGTCGGTTTCAGCGGGAGGCGTGCGGTAGCGCAGCCACCAGAGGTTGGTGGTCCCGAGCGCGGCCTCCAGCTTCGGCAGGTGCGTGGCGATCACGTCATCGATGCGCTCCGGGTGGGTGAACACCTTGGCTGACAACCAACGTGTGCCACGGGCCCCGGGGATTTCGCCGCAGGTGTTCGACACGAACGTCGTGGGCTGACGAAGTGGACTGGGCGCAGGGCTGGTGGTGCAGGCCAGTGGCACGGCGACTTCGTGCACGCGGCCGTCGAGCCAGCCGTAGTCGCGTACGGGCGCGGCTTCGGTCAGGACTGCGTGTCCGTGACGAGCGAGATGAGCGCACAGGATGGCGACGTGGGCGGGAACGTCGAGGTTCAACCGCAGTCCCCGATCAGCCTCGCGCAGCTCGACCTCCACTGGACAGCGCCACCGCTCCCGCCACCACCGCACATCGTCGTGATGCGGTTCAGCAGGCAGGTCGGAGGAAATCAGCCGCCATTGGGCGGTCGACAGCACGGTGCGCCCGTAGCGGACCCGGGGCAGATACGGCAGCCGCGCGTGCGGGCCCCAGTCGAACTGGAACCATCCGGCCGAGAACGCACGGGGCAGCTCCGTCAAGAACCGGGCGATCGGCGGGGGCTGCTTGTCGATCGCGAGCGCGTGGAAGATGTTCGGCTCGATCACCTGTCGGCGGGTCCGGCTGATCACGTACAGCCGCTCGTGCGTCGCGGTGACCGCGAGATCGGCCAGACGCAGGACCGCGTCGTCCTCGCAACGGTGCTCTCCCAACGACAGCACGCGTTCGAGGTAGGCGGGCGTGCGCGAGACGTTCTCCGCGTGCGGGTACAGCGGGCCGTAGCTGAGCTGCACGCGCAACGCCTTCTCCGTCGAGGCGGGCAATGCCTTATAGAGCCCGGGAAGCCCGAAGCCGTCTCCCGTGGCCAACGGAGTGAACCGGGAGGTCAATGTGCCTGCCGAGCGCGCGGGCGCCGCCGTCAGTGTGAAGTCACCGCGCTTGAGCTGGTCGAGATCGGTGGCATGGATTCGCGCTGCCAACTCGACGTGCGGCGGGATGAAGCGCGTGTCGAAGCGTTCGTCGGCCAGCTCGGCGATCAGCTCGTCGGTGAGCACGACCTCGCCGGTGCCATCCACGACCGCTTGCAGGGCCAGCCCGAGCAGTCGTTCATCTCGTTCGCTTGCATGCGCAGCTGGAGCCGACATGACGCTTCCGGGGTAGCCGGCCGGGTAGCCCAATCCGGAATCGGGATGCACGACATCGGCGAGGGCGACGAGCGTGCCCGTTCCGTACCGGTCGCAGAAGGCCACGTGGTACTCGCGCCAGACCTGTTGTCCGCTGGGGTGTCGGGTCAACCGAAGCAGCGCGGACGCGGCGCGTTCCATCTCCTCAACCACGATCGGCGGGATCTGCACGTGGCAGTCCAGGAGCAGGTCGTGTGCGAGCGGCATACGGGCTCGAGCGGCGATCCGGTTCATGCGGGCGGTGAGCTTCGTGCGGGTCTCGGTGCGTGTGCTCCGCGCGGTGGTGCTGTTGTGGCAGAGGATGTCCGCCTGGACCCGCTCCAACTCGGCCAGGAGCACGGCGGGCTCGTCCAGCGTGTCGGCGCCCGCGGCGCGCAGCGCGGCGGTGATGTACGCGAGCGGGTCGGTGACCGTGTGCGGCGCGTGGAGGTTGGTGATCAGGTAGCCCTTCGAGACCAGCTCCGTGAGCAGGGACCGGACCCTGGAGGCGTCGGCCTCGGGAAAGGAGCGGGCGACCTCCGTCATCAGCGTGCCAAAGTGGATCGGGGCTGCCGCGAGGTCCAAGGCCGTCTCGACGGCGGTGGTGTTGAGGATGCTCACCCGGTTCTGGCCACGCGGCAGCTCTCGACGGCTGCCGCGCCGCACGGCGAGGTCGCAGGACACGACCTCCAAACGTTCCAACAGTTCGGGGCACTGCTCGGCAGTCTCGACGATCTCGCTCAACCACTGGGTGTCCGCACGGCCGAGCACCCGGTGCTCACCGCGCCACTGGACGTGGGCGTCGTTGCCGATGGTCACCGGGGCGACCCCGGCGAACGTGCCGAACGGCGTCGGGCGGGCGACGCTGCGCACGACGTAGCCGAGCGTCGCGAGCGCGGCTCGACGCAACCGCTTGGCGCTGACCGCAGCGCCGGATCGGATCGCATGAACGCGAGTGGCCAGCGACGGACTGGCCACTGTGATCGCCTCGGCGTAGAACGCGTCGGACCACACCTCGTCCAACCAGGCGCGGCACGAAGCGGGATCATCCGGGTCAGGCCAGGAACGCGGCCCGGTGGTCGTGGGGACGGCTGCGCAGCGCAAGAGCGCGACCCCACGGTGGCGGTACAGCGGCGACGAGCCCATACCCATCCTCCTGTCGAACCAAGTTGGAGGGGCCGAACGAGTCCGGCCCCTCCACGGGATGGGGTTCGTCTACATGCCGTTGCTGATGCACGAGCTGGCGCACGAGGGCGCGCAGCCGTCGTTGGTCGTGCACGCCGAGAGCGCGTGACCGTCCGGGACGTCGGTGATCACCATCAAGTCGAGCCCGAACGGGTCCGCGGCAGGAGCTGGTGTCGGCATGGCGGCGACGGTCGTCGTCATGGTGTCCCTCTCTCGAATCGGCTGAGCCCGTCCACAGCGGCAGCCAAGGCATCAACCTCGGTACCGCCGTTGAGCAGGGGTTCGTTGTGTACTCAGCCTGCGCCGCAGCGCATCGACAAGACAGGGAGTGACGCGGGAGTCGTGCACCAGTTCGCCCCCGGTGCCGCCCGCTCTAGTTCGACAGGAGCAGCTCGTAGACGGCGCGGTCCTTGCCCGGCCCCTTGAAGTCCTTCTTCACCCAGACGCCGTTGTCCTCGTAGTCTCCAGAGACATTGAGGAAGCCCAGCGCGGTCCACGCAGCGTGCGCAGCGGCGTTGCCCGGCTCGGAGGTCAGCCACAGCCTCCGGCAGCCCCAGCGCACCGCCTGTTCGCGGACCTGGCCGAGCAGCGCGGCGGTGATGCCGGTGCGCCGGTGCTCGGGGTGCACCATCACGTCCTGGACGTAGATCTCCTCCGGGTTGTCCTGGCTGCGCATCGCGATCACCGAACCGACCACCTCCCCGTTGACCTCGCCGAGCGGGCATGTGCTGGAGAACAGCGCGCTGTAGGCCCAGTAGTCGGAGTGCGTGCGAGCGCGGATGAACGGAGCGCCAAGGTCCATGAGGGCGATGACCTGCGGGATGTGGTGCACGCGCAACGGGATGATCGTGGTCAACGCAGGTGCCTTTCAGGGTTGGCGTGAACGAGTTCGGCCATGCGGCGCGCGGCCGTCACGGGGTTGACCGCGTCGGTGACCGCACGGCCCACGATGAGGATGTCCCAGTCGGTGCTGCCGATGATCGCGTGGTCGGTAGTGGAGAAACCGCCGGAGAGCGCCACCGGCAGGCGGGTCCGTGACCGGATGGTGCGGGCGCGGGCCAGGGCGGCAGTGCTGGCGATGCCGAGGTCGATGTTGGTGGTAACGGTGAAGCCGTCAACGCCGACGCGTTCCATCTCGGCGATCCACCGCTGTGTCAGCTGCGTGGTGGGGACGTCGAGCACGATGGGAACGCCGAGCCGCCGACCGGCTTCTACTGCGGCGGAGACGCTGGAGACGGTGGACGGGCCGATGAGCAGGATGACGTCCGCGCCGGCTTCGGCGGCTGCTTCGACCTGATCGCGTCCCCAGTCCGCCGACATCATCTCCGCGACGACCAGCGTCTCCGGGGCAGCGCGTTTGATCTGCTCGACGGCGTCGAGTCCGGCTCGTTTGATCAGCGGGTCACCGACCTCCAAGAAGTCCGCGCCCGCCTCTGCTGCTGCTCGGGCCACGGACAGAGCGTCGTCGATGTCCTGCATGTCGAGCGCGACCTGCAACGAGCGTCGCCCGCGCCGACGACGAAACGCTTCCCGCGAATCCTCACGGGGACTGGCCTCCTCGACCGGAGCGGCGAGCGCTTCCGCTTCGCGTCGCACCAGCCACGAGGCGCTGCCCGCCGCCGTGCGCAGCAACGTCTCCTGCACGAGAGCCGGAAGGCGTGTCCACCCCGTTCGGCTCTCTCTCAGCAGCCCAAAGAGCGCACGATGGGTTCCCCGCGTGACTTCGCGTTGACCAATCGCGTTGTGCAGCAGCAGAAAACGCTGCGCGTTGGGTTGCACATGTGCTGGCGCTGTCGACCAGGTCGCGTCGGTGGTGAGCACCTCCAGCGCGGAGCTCACCAGGTCGTTCTTATCGGCGACGAGCACCGCGTGCAGCGCTTGGTCTCGAACGTGCCAGTTCTCATCGCACAGCAGGGTGCGCAAGTGCCTGCACGCGATCTCGGTCGGCAGGTGCCGCAGGGTCAGTGCCGCCGCCGCTCGAACCTTGTAATCGGCATCGCTCACAAGCCGTTGCAGCACAAGGACATCGGATGCGATCAGCGTGGACTGACCGCTGCCCACGCTGTGAGCGAGCGCTGCTCGCACGCGCCAGCTCTCGTGTCCCAATAGTGCCTCGAGTCTCGCATATCCGTCGCCGGAGAACAGGTACGCGTGCCGTGCGAGAAAGGTGGCCTCCTCGCCGCTGTCGAGGTCGGCCGCGGCCAGTAGCGCGCGGACCGAGGCGGCGTCCAGCACGTTCTCGACGCATTCCCGCACGGCTTCCCAGACCGCGACGCCGAACCGGCGCAGTACGCCTAGCAGCCACAGCGGCCCATCGTCAGCGAGCGCGGAGTACAGGGCGGGGAATCGCAGCAGCGCGCGAACGAGGTCAACGGCGCCGTCCTGTTCACAGCGTCGAGCGCACGCCCGCAGCACCTCCGGCGAGACGAAGCCGCAGCCTCCCTCGAACGCAGCGATAAGCATCAACGGCAGCGCCGTTCCCAGCGAGATCGTCGGCGAGACCGCCGCGGCAGCAAGCAGCCCGGGATCGTCGGCGTCCAGGCAGTTCAGCGTGAGCTCGAAGACGCCCCGCGCCCGAGCGGACCCGCCAGCACGGACCGCAAGCTCGTTGAACGCGGAGATCGCCGACGCTGACCGGCCGCGCTCGCGCAGCAACTCCGCGAGCCGCCTCGCCAAGAAGAATTCGCCCACGACATCGTGGACGAACTCCACCTTGCCGTCCGCGCGAGCGCGTACCAGCGCGGCAGTCCCCGGCTCCAGCGGGGTGGAGTGCCCGCGCGTGACCGGTGTGGCGAGCGTGCTTGGGATCAGCTCGCGCATGCTCTGCTGGGCCAGATCGCCCAACTGTTCGTGGAGATGGTGGCCGGCGGGCAGGAGCGCGCAGACGCACTCCTCGATCAACCCGTAAGCGGTGCCGCTCGTCGTCACACCCGCCCGACCCGCAGCGCGCACCAGCTGCATATACAACGGCAACCGCGCCAACTGCTGCACCGAGGACGGCAATTCACCGAACGCCGGGCCGCCCGAACGTGAGCTGTCCCAAACCGAACGGGCCTCGACCAGCGTCCACGGCGCGCAGGCGAAGGGCTGCGGCCCAGACCGAGCTCCCGCCGGTGAGAAACACGCCGCGGTGAGCACCGGATGCGCGGAGGTGTCGACCGTCGGCGGCGTTCGGATCACCAGCAGGAAACGAAGACGCGGCGACGGGGTCTGACGAACGATCGCATCAACCTGACGACCAACGCGCTGAAGCTGCTCCTGCGTCGCGATCCCGTCGATCACCACCACGCACGTCCGCGCCAACGACGAGCTCTCGGCCTCCAACGTCAACAAGGCGTCATCGCCACCGGGCAGCGACCCGTAGCGCAAGATCTCGCGGGCCACATCTAGCGCGGCGGGGTCCCACGCGTCGACGGCGAAGAGCTGGAAGTCGGCCTTCGCCGCCAGCCCGCCGGCCAAGTGGTGGGTGAGCGCGGTCTTACCGGAACCAGCTGGCCCAGACAGCAAATACACGCGCGAGGACGAGGCCAAGAACTCCTCCAGCCGCTCCACCGCACCCACCGGCGGCACATACGGCAGAAGCGCGAACTCCTCGCGCTGCCGCAGCGACTCCAACAACACCTCGGTCCGACCAGCCGACCCGCGCCCCAATGTCCCCGCCGCCACCATCGTGACCGGCAACGACGCCTCGAACCGCGCCCGCACATCCTCCGGAGCACGAGCGAGATCGACATCCAAAGCCTGCTGAGTCCGCGGTTGGAGGGAGACGCCCTTCTCCCACCCGAGCACGGCCTTCTCATCGAAGCCCAAGTGCGCGGCGAACTCCTTCGCGCTCATCCGCCGCGCATCCCGCAACGCCCTGGTCTCGCGCCCTGTCCACGTCCTGACCACCAGCGCCACAAGCACACCTCCCAGCCTCAGCACTAAGTCGGAGACACATGAACATCGGCCCTCTCCAGAGGTGCCGACAGCAGTTGAAGTTCGGCGAATCCAGCCGCGATGTCGGGCCACAGGTGCGCGGTGTCGGTGGAGATCGCCCGCTTCAGGTGCGGGCCGACCCGGAGCCCGTCACTTCAATCTGGGGGTGCTGAGGTGCCGGTTCGGAGCCAGTCGATGAAGGCGTAGAAGCGGACGGGGGCGAAGGCGAGGACGGGGCCGCCTGGGTCCTTGGTGTCCCTGATGCCGACGGCGTTGCTGCTCCAGCCCACCTGCACGCATTGGTTCTGTGGGGGCCCGCTCCGCGAGGACGTCCTCCACTCGGTGAAGTTGGTGTCGAGGTTCGAGTCCGTTGTGCTCATCTGTCGTTTCGCCCCTTCCACTTCTAGTTTTGTTGCTGTTACAGCGAGTTGGCGATGTCGAGGAGGGTTTGCCGGGTCTGTTCGGGGCCGCTGGCTGCTGCTTTTTGGTAGTCCCACAGGGTTCGGTAGCTCTTGGTGGCTTCGGGGCCGACGACGTAGTCGCCGCCGATGTGCTGTTCGAGGTAGATGATGTCCACTGCCGGCTTGGTGTCAAAGCCGAAGATCGTGTAGTCGTGGCCTTGGCCCATGTAGTAGCCCGCGCTGAAGGGGACGACCTGCAGTTCGACGTTGGGTCGGTCGATGGTGTCGACGAGCTTGGTGAGCTGGTGGCGCATGTCCGGCCCGCTGGCGCCTCGGCGCAGGGCGGCTTCGTCGATGATGAACCAGAACTGCCGCTGCGCGTCGTCGAGCGCTCGTTGGCGTTCAAGGCGGTCGGCGGTGTACTGATCGATCGCTTCCGGTTCCAGTGATGGGCGCCAGGCGCGGGCGTTGCGCCGCATGTAGTCCTCGGTTTGCAACAGCCCGGGTATCACCAGCGCCTGGTAGGCGAAGTAGCGGTGACAGGTGGGTTCCATGTCGACCAGGAGTCGAAGGTACTGCGGGAACCTCGTGCTGAACGTGCCCTTCTTGCGGCGTCGGCCGCTCTCGGCCTGCAGGTCGCGCGTGTAGGCGCGATCGACCTCGCTGGCGCTGTAGAGGCCCAGTAGTGCCTCGAGTTCATCAGCCCTGACGCCGCTGTCCTTCTCGATCCGGGCGACTTTCTGCTGCGGCCAACCCAGCCGGGCCGCGACTTGCTCCTGCATGAGGCCGGCGAGCTTGCGCTGCCGAGCGAGCTCCGAGCCCAAGACGATCTTCAGCACAGCCGGCGAGAGCTGCTGTCCCTGATCCACGTCGAGATCCTCCACGCCTCCAGGATGCCCGGTCGCGCGAGCACGGTTGAATCACCCCATCGGCGGGCTATTTAATTCGTGTACACGGGTTACGGTCTGGTTGTCAGCATTTGACCTGCTAGCCAGAAGGAGGGCAGGGCGATGAGTACACAGATTAGTGTCGCCCCCGCGATGACGATCGCCACGGCACTCCTTCTCCTGGTGGGCTGCGTGGCCGGAGCCGGAGTCGGGTGGTGGTACCTGAGCGACAAGCGCCGCATCGCGCGCTGTCGGCGACAGGTGCCACAGCCCCCGCGCCCCGAGACTCCGCTGACGACGGTCGCCGCCCTGCGCCTCCAGGGCGTGATGACGACCGTCGCCCGGCCACGCAGCTCACGCCCCACCACCCGCCGAACTTCCGCGCATCGGCGAACTCCCGCACACCGGCCACCTCATGTGGCCACATCCGCCTGCCCGCAAGGAGATGGTCCGCCGTGACCACGTCGACCACCGACAGCTCGCCCGCACATCTCGATCCCGTCGCGCAGCGGTGCGCCAGCTACCGCCGCGACTTCAATCTGCCCGCCCGCTTCGAGGCACCCTCGCGGTGCATCGTCCTGCCCCTCGGTCACCTCGTTGGCGCGGTCTCGGTGCCACGCGGGCAGGGAGACCGTGTGCTCACCGAACTCAGGATGCGCTTCCTGGGCGGACCGATCGTCGAGAACCTCGAGACCCGGCGATGGACGTTCATCACCGGACCCGGCTCGGTCATCCTCAGCCACGCCTTCGCCGAACTCGCGAAGTTGCGCGCGACGATCGGAACGACCGGCGACATCGTGCGGCTCCCCACGCCGGATGAGGAAGCTCGCGGCGTGCTCCGCTGGGTACGCGCCCCTCAAGCACGGCGCGCACTCCCGGCCCACACCGCCGTGATCGCCACGCTCCGAATCCTGGCCACCCGGCCCTGCTGAACCCCGCAACATCGGTGTTGCGGCCACGACTCCGGTGGGCCGAGACGAACACCCCGAAACGTCTCGGGTCACCGGATTCCACACCGGTTTCCTTGCCGTACCTCCATGGCGCCGTGACTACATCACGGCTACAGCTCGGCGAGCACGGCAGCGCCCTCATGAACACTAGTTCTCATCGGCACGGCACTGCCTCCGCGGAGACCCGCCTGGACCGCTCCATCGGGCCTTCTGGCCTAGCTCGAACTCGGTGCAAGCCCGGATGATCGATTCGCGGTCCACAGGACGGGTCCGGTTTAGGGCCAGTCTGAACCGGGCGGTCTTGAACCACTGAGCGATCACATGCCGCACGAGCGCGGCGAAGGGCAGCGCATACAGGGAAAGGTAAGTCAGCATCCGATCTCCACGTCCTCGGTGTTGGGAGTGTCGATCGTCGGAGACCCGTGTGGTTTGGCGCTATCGTGACAAACTCAGCGCCAAACCCTTTGCGGAGAAACAGGAGTTCCACCCAATGCCAGGCGGGCGTCCGCGCACCTCCCCGAGCAAGAGCGAGCTCCACACCTTCGCCGAGCACCTCTCCACTGTTAGAAGGTCGACTGGGCTAACCGTCGCCGATGTTTTGCGACGCACCGGAATCGCGGACAAGGCCGGCTACGAAATCTTCCGTGCCCAGCGCCTGCCTACCAAGACTCAGGCCGACGCTCTGGCAAGGGTGCTCGGGAGCAGCGTTGTCGAGTCGTGGAGAGTCGCCAAGGCTGCGGTCGAGCGCGCCGAACTCGCGCAGCGCGACACGGTAAACCTGAGGTCGTGGGACGACCTCCCCAACCCCGACCCAGCACTCACCAAGATCCTGCGAGCTCAGCTCGCAGTGGCTGACCGCTTCCCATACGAGCTGCTCGGCGTCGACGCACCTAAGGTGTCCTCCCTCTACATCCCGGAACGGTTGCGCTGGGAGAACCCGACGAGCGCTGACACCACCCTCACCACGATCAGCGCCGCCCTGGCCAAGCACCGCAACATTCTCATCACCGCTGAACCAGGTGGCGGGAAGTCCATGGCCGCGCGCAGGGTGGTGTGCCGGATCGCTGCCAGGTGGTTACGTGACAACGGCACCGACGTCCCCCTGCCTGAGCCGGTCGCCGCCATCTACCTGCCGGCAATCGACATCGCACCCGGTAGGCCATGGGCGGAATCGGTGGCCGACGCCCTGGTGCGGTCAGGTCGGTTCCACGCCCGCCCCGCTGCTGAGCTCTTCGCTGAACGAGCCCAGGGAACCCGCTGGCTGATCGTCGTCGACGGGCTCGACGAGATCGCCGACCGCGAGACCCGCCGCGCAGTACTCGAACTACTCGGCGACCTCATGCGCGGTGGTGGTCCTTACCGCTTCGTCCTGGTGTCGCGCCCGCTGCCGGAGGACGAACTACGCCTCCTCGACCGTGCTCTGCCCCGGTTCGCCTTGCAACGCTTCGACGCTGACCGGCTGTGCCAGTTCAGCGACCGGTGGTTCGCCAACAAGGAGGTGCCGGAAGGCACTGCCGAACGGTTCGTCACCGCAGTGTCGGAAGCCGATCTAGGCGAGGTAGTCGCCGTACCGCTGTTCGCGACCATCGCCGCCGCTGTGGCAGGCACTGGCTCCCCCGAGGATCTGCCTCGCTCCCGTCTAGATCTCTACGAACGCTTCGTCGGCGAACTGCTTGAGGCCCGTTCTCCAAGCGACATCTTGTCGCCGTACCCGCGATGGTTGCGCTCCCAGCGAGTGCCGCTACTGGAACACCTTGCTCAGTCGCACCTCGCCAACGGGGTCGTCCACCTCGTTGCCGCTGAACACTGGGTCGACCGAATGTGCCCGGCGGGGCTAACCAGCCCGCGGAACGCCGCCGCCGAGATCCGGCACAGCCTTATCGAAACCGGAGTCGTCACCGTCGACGACACGGTGGTTCGTTTTCCACACAAGTCCATTGCCGAATACTTGGCCGCTAGGGCTCGTGCTACCCGCATCCCAGCCTACTTTCCCGATCTTAAGTCTTTCCTGGAAAGGAACTCTCACGGGGGCAGGCGGAACTTGATGATGCTGACAATCGCCGCCTGGACACGGCAGCCAGGAAACGACCCGGCCCTGGCATTTCGCCACTTGCTCGGCTCGCCGAATCTTCTTCCAGAAGCCGTAGACCTGATCAAAACCGGCGTCACCCCGGGACCGGAAATCGAAAAAGCATTAATAACTCGCATCCTCATAAATTGCCGAGACGAAGATTTTTCGGACAAGGCGGCCCACGAACTGCTCGTTCAGCTGGGACCTCGACGCGTGAGCCGTCACCTCTTCACTGAAATACTGCTGAACGCAAGCCGTAAACCACGGAAACTGGCCTTGGCTGCCAAGACATACGCCGCGATGTTCGACCGAGATGAGGCTGCCAGCATCCTCACGAACATTTCCCAAACAGCTGACACGAGCGCACTAAGCGACATAGCCGCGCATTTCGACGCAATCGGCATGTCATCATCAAGCATCGATCTATACCGCTGAGTGGCGAAGGCAGAAAACTCCACTCCACTCCAACGAGCAGGAGCCGCTTACCAACTGGCAATCTGCGGGAACCGGAACGTCGACGACGCCGCGTGGCGAGCCTTCGACGAAGCAGACTACAACACCAACGCCTGCGAACTCGCCGCAGAAGCGCTGTTAACCGAGCATGGCGACTGCGTCGTACCTCAGATCCGCGATCGACTCCACGAGAAAGGCATGTGCACCTGGATGTGGAGCGAGATCGCATTGCTCTTCGCCGAGGAAGGCGCCGAAGCCGAAGCTCTCGATCTGGCCGCAGCTGTATTGAGGACGCGATGCGATCTACTCGACGACGGCACCCGGGCCATTGAAGCCATGGCGATCGCGTTGCGATCCCGAGAACCCGAGGAGGCTGTCGCGACCATTCTGCGGCATGCCGCACAGCGTCCCGACTATCTCGGTATGGCCATCACCAAGCTCGCCGCACAAGGTGCCGAGCGTGCAGCCCTGATCCTCGCGCGAAGGTGCCTCTCGGAGGAAAAGGCCGATTCCTGGTACCTCGTGGCGGCTATCGAGGCCACTCTGATAGACAGGTCGTCGCAAGACGCAGCAAGCATCGCGGAGTTGTTACTCCACCCAGATCTGACCACCGGTGAGCGTCTCCAGCTCTGCTCAGGCAGCATCGTCCCGATCGCTGTCGACACCGTCCGGGCAATCTGCAAACCCGTACTGGCAGAGCCAGGTTCGACCACCAGCGATCTCACCATGGCGACATCGATGTGGCTCGATCGTACAAACGGACTCGAAGCTACGACTGTCGTTGAGTTGCTGCGCAAACACGTTCTACCACCCAACGCTCTCGTGAACGTACTCCGGACCTTCGCACGCACCGACTCTCTTTCCAAGGCTGTCGAGCTGGTTGAGACGCTGATGCGAGACATAACCATCGAAGCGGAAAGCATCGCCGAAGGGCTACGACTGTGTGCAGACCACCTGCCCAAGGACGCACTCGACCGACTCGTCCCGCTCGTCTCTGGACGCTTACTCGGAAGCGAGCGCACCCACATCGCCGACGTGCTGGGCGGGGTGGGGCGGCCAGATCTCGCGCTGCCGCTCTGGCGCACGGCCCTGATCGACCCGTCCACCTCGATCGCCGACCGCATCACCGCGGCCGACCAGCTGGTCATCTTCGGTTCCGCCGACTCCGCGGCGGCGACGCTGATCGAGGCGGGCCAGAGCGAAGGGGTGACCGAAGCCGAAGCCAGGACATTGCACAGGCTGGCCGCCTGGATCAGGGCTTAGAACCGTCAAGCCTGTTCGCCTCGCCGAGCAGGAAGTCTTCGCATCTGCCAGCACCGTGGTCTTCTCCTCAGCGGCGAACTTGAACGCCAGCACGCCACGCGGTGAATTCGATCGGGTCCTGGCCGTGGCGTAGGCGTCACGGCCGACCAGCCACCAGGTCGCCGAAGCTCTTGAAACGACCTTCCTACAATTCCAGACGGTACCCCGCTGCGGTAAGCGCGTTCTCCAGCTCGGGATAGCGGTAGTAACTGTCATCCGAAGTGGCCTGGGATTGGACCGCTGAGAGGAAGGCAACGAACACCGGCGGCTGGGCGGTCCCCAAGTATGCCGTCGCACGGTACAAGGCAGTCGCCAGCTCGGGCATCCGTGCGGCCTGACGGCACTGGTCGTTGCCAGCCCAAACCGTCAGGGCCTCCGACAGGTGCTCCACGGTCAGAAACGGGGCAAGCTGCACAAGAAGCTGCTCGACCTGCTCACCTGTGCGGTAGTTCCGCGCCTCGCGCAGAAGGCCGATCACGGTGGTGACGAAGTAGGGAGCGGCAACGGCGATTCCTGCGCCTACCGCCTGGCCGTCCCGAAGATTTTGGAGCCGCAGCGATGACCGTCCCGGATGTGTACTTGCTGGCGTTGCACGAGCCCTACCAGACCCCGCAGCATCCGGTGCCGGTCAACGCGACGGTCGTGCACGCGCTGACCCTGCTGCACCCGGCGGTCCCGCAACCAGACGGCGGCCGGGTCTTCCGCTGCCTGACCGAGTTCCCCGGACGCGTTCCCGGGGAGGTGGTGCCGCTGTCCACGTTGACCTTCGAACTCGACGGCAGGCGCCTGTGGCCGCAAGTTGCCGATTGGGAGCGGGTCGTGGAGGCGGTCGTGGACATCGCACGGCATCAGGGGTGCGACGCGATGCCGCTCGGGCTGCCGGAGGCAACGGTCGTGGCGCTGGCCAGCGGGCCGGAGACCGTGCACGAGCTGTACTACCCCGACGGCGGGCGTGCCCAGTCCGGCCCGGCCGAGCGGCGGCAGCACTTGGAGGAGATGACCGGGCACGTGCGCCGCTTCGTCGAGCAGGGACCGTTCTGGCCCGGCGCGAACCTCGTCGCTCGCCCACGCCAGCCGCAGGTCATGCCGTATCAGCCCTACCGCAGCCGGTAGTGCATGCGGCCGAGGCGGGCACACGGGCGTGGTCGCGGGGAGGCGTTCGCGGGTTCCCGGCAATGAGGGCTTCCTCGCCCTGCGCGACCGCAGCCACGACGCTTAGCAGTGGGCGATGGCCGTGGGAGACTTCGTCACGTTGAGGTCTCCCACGGCCATCTCGCCGGAGGAATCGCTTACTGGCCAACGAGATTGATCAGCAAGCGGTGTCCTTGTACCGGTCCGCACGGCGGCAGATTAGGCCGATCTCAGACTCTCCGTGGGCGGTGGCCCGGATGAACTGCAGCCAGTTCGTGGCGGTGAGCACCCATTCTTTCTCGGCGAGGTGCACCGTCCACTCCACCAGCTGGGCCCAGGTGCTGCATCGCTCGACCGCGAACCAGTAGCAGCCATCGCACCCGTCGTCCCGATGGGGATTGCACTCATCACAGTGGACCTGCCACTGCGCGTCCTCGGGCTCGGACTCGTCGAGCAAGTCGGCCATGGAGATGCCGCCCCCAAGAGGACCTTCCTCGGCTGCTTTCGCTTCCCGCTGCTTCTGTGCGGCAGCTCGGGCCCGCTCGACCTGCTGCACCTCGTACATCGCGATGTGGATGGCGCCTCCGCCTGCCGGGATGTTGCGGCGGCAGGTGAAGCACACGGCCCGCAGCTGAACAGAAGGCCGTCCCGACGCGGTGTGGGCAGCGCGGGTGTGGTTGTCGCCGGTCTTGTCCATCTCGGCGCGGATCGCCCTCTTGCGGGCACGGTTGCTGTTGCTGGACATACCGTTCCTCCGCGTAGTCCCACACCCTGCGCAGGTCGGCTTCCAGACACGGAGTCACGCGCCACGCTGCGTCGGAGACGGCTTGTCCTTCATGACAGCGCCGGTGTGGGCGGCGTGCTGCTCGGAGTCGGGCGGGCGTGTCCGCCACCTCCCAGTGTATCTCCAGGAAGAGCGTGGCCCGAGGACTGCATGTCGACCTGACCCACCAGTACTGCGACATCCATACCATCGCCGTAACCGACTACGTTCCCCACTCCACTCCGCGCCTATATCGCGGCCCCTCTGGCGCGCCCACGGCTGTGATCACCCTCGGACACGACGGATGGGTACTGCCCAAAGCCGGAGTGCACTTCACTTGGACACTTAACCGCGAACTGTAAGCACTACGACCTGTGTCCGCGTGCTTCGAACCGAATTTGCACTGCAGTAGCTGGATTTTCCGCAACACCCCGCGACACGGGATGCACCGGCTCAGCTTGATCACTCACACGTCGACGGTAGGCTTCGTGCAGAAGCCGAATGTCACGTTCCCGCGTGCGTTTGCAGACCGGACAGGTAACAGCGCTGGCATCTTGCCAGCTGGCGCCGATGCTGTAGACAGCGTACCGGTACACCTGACCGTGGAAGCTGGGATGGTCGCAGGTCATGATTCGCACCGTTGCCGAACTGCTGTCGGAAGTCGTTCGGGCCGAGCTTCCGTTGCTCGATGCAAGCGACATCAAACACGCGCCCACTATCGGCGACATGTACGAGGGCCTTTCTGCCGAACTACTCGCGCGCGCAATTCCCGAAGGCTTAGACTTGAAGGTGGTCACGGGTTTTGCGACGGACGGAGCCGGAAATCTCTCCGGCCAGTTGGATTGCATGGTGGTCCGCGGCGAAGGGGAACCGGTCCCGTACACGAAGGCGTTCGTCTGGCACGTCAAGGACATCATCGCCGTTATCGAGGTCAAGAAAAACCTTCACAGCGCCGAGATGGCCGATGCACTCGAACAACTGCGATCGGTCAAGAAGCTTGAGAGTGATTACAGGAGCAATGCAGGACCTCAGCGCGTGGACATCAGGCCAGCCTTAACAGCATTCGCTGAGACGACTCGTCGGGTTGCCCCCCAAGACATCAACGAGCTTTCGACCGAGGATCAGCTTATTTTCCATACGTTGGTCATCGAGCAAGTCTCCATCATCCGTATTGCATTGGGCCTTCATGGGTTCAAGAGTGAATTGGCATTTCGCAAGGCGCTTGTCGATATCCTTCAAGTCAACATCGGAGTCGATGGCTTCAGTCCTGGCAGCTTTCCTCAGCTGATCATCTCCGGCAGTTACTCCCTGTTCAAGGCCAACGGGCGCCCTTACTCGACGCGTTTGACCAACGGCGACGAATGGCCTTTCTACCTATCAACTCCCGTCAACCCATTGCTCCTCCTTCTAGAGTTCATCTGGACGCAGCTTGACGAGCTCTTCAACATGCCCGATTTGTGGGGCGAAGATATGGATCTTGAGATACCACGCGCACTACTGTTCGCAAAGGGCGATCCTCATGGTTGGCATGTCAGATTTGTTGACCCATCCAAGGAAGAACTGAGAGCGGCCCCAACGACACGGCCCTGGGAGCCCGCCTTTGTCACCTTGGAAGAGTTCGTGGTTCTGCAACAGCTATCCGCAGGCAAGAAAATCGCCATGGACGACGAGAAACTCCTATCATGGCTTCGACAGTGCGACGTCAAGCCAGAGACACTGCGCGACAACCTTCTGGAGACCAGCCTAGTAGCGATACAAGGCCAGGAACTACGGCTCATTGCCCGCGACTGCCTCTGCGCAATCCTTCCCACGGGGGAATACGTCGCCGCCGAGAACAACACCGGCAGATTGACCCGCTGGATCGCCAAGCAGTACCCCTCTGCGTCGAACCCGACATAAGAGGTGGTAGTTACCCGTCCGACCTATGCAAGGACCGCCCTATCAACGTCCCCCGCCACCGGTGACGCCGCTCATGCTCTGCACTTCCCGTCTCGGTCGGTGTGATCACAGCAACCGGGGCTGTGATTCTCGAATGCCTCAACGCCTGACCCGTCGTAGAGTCGCGGCGTGGAGCAGTGGCCCCGGTCCGAGGACGAGCGGTATCTACGGTTGGCGCTGCGTGCGTTGGACGCGGCAGCGCAGCGGTTGGCGCTCCAGCGGCACGACGTCGAGCAGGCGTACGCCGCTGTCGGTGAGGTGTTGTTCTGGGCGCGGTCGCGCGATGAAGGGTTCGAGAAGCTTTTCCCGTCCACGTACCGTGCTGCTCGCCAGTCCGACGACGAGGGCAGCCTGCTACCCGGTATCCAGTGGGCACGGAATCGGATCGGGCATCAACGGGCGGTTGTGATCAACAAGCATCACGGGACCGAGGTCGGTTTCTGGGTGCTCGGGGAAGGTGTTCTCGGCACGAGAGATCACATGATGTGGTCTCCCGTGGCCGCAATTCCTCCCGGAACAAGCCCCTTCGGCAGAGACGTCTATGAATCGCGGCTGGCGGGGCGCGATGTCATGGAGGCCGTTAATGCGGCCTGTATGTGGCTTGCTCGGGCTCGGGAACAGTTCCCGTCCTGAGCCGACTCAGCGGTAGTTCCATTTCTGCCCGGTTCCTGTGTACTGCTCCACGGAAATCGTGCTGACCCCGGAGCGCATCCGATCCGTGTAGAGACGACCTTCGAGGTGGTCGATCTCGTGCGCGACCAAGCGAGCAAGTCCCTGCACGAACGTTGCGATTCTGGCATTTCCATCGATGTCGGCGTATTCGACGTCGATGGCCAGCGGACGCGGCACCATCTCCCGGACGCCGAAAAAGCTGAGGCGTCCTTCGTACTTCTCGTCGGCCTCAGCCGACTCGTCGATCACGCGCGGGTTCAGCAACGTGATCAGCTCTCCCTCGGGGGTGCGCACGAGGGCGGCCGCTCGGCCGATCCCGACCTGCGGGGCGGCGATTACCATTCCTTTACCGAACGTGTGGACCTGGGACACACGCTCCATCGATGCAGCGAGCAACCACAACACGACGAGCGTCCTCGGCCTAGGCGGGCAGGTCGAACGGGCGGGCCTGCTCGCGCAAAATGACTTCTCCGGCCTGCACGATCCCGATGTCTCTCATCTGCTGCGTGGGAGTGGTCACGACGGAAGCCTTTCCGGCCTGATTGCCGGGTTTCATACGCCATTCCAGCCGATACCGGGCATGCATTGGTGGATTCTCGGCCATCCACGAAAAGCGCACACGGTCGGCCAGTTCGACGCGACGGATTGGCGACCGAAACGGTAACCCATCCATTTGCATCCCGGTTTCAGTTCGATCGAGCGCGAGCTTGAGCATGCCGGGGTTCCGTCGCTGGCCTCGGACGAGCCGATGGCCTTGGACGGGCGGCGCGCCGGGAGAAGACGTTGCAGGCGGTCTCGAACTCGTCGAAGCGGTAGCGGTGGGTAATGTAGCGCTCCGCGTCGAGTCGGCCCGCGGCCAGCATCCGCAGCAGGCGCGGCGTGAAGTTGGTGTCGACCACGCCCGTGGTGAGCGTGATGTCGCGGATCAACAGCTCTTCGAGGTGCAGCGTGGCGGGCTTGCCGTGCACGCCGACGTTCGCGGCCTGGCCGCCGGGGTGGACAAGGCGGGTGCACAGCTCGAAGCTCTCCGGCACCCCGATCGCCTCGATCACGGTGTCGGCGCCGAGGTCGTCAGTCAGCTCAGCGATGACGGTCATCGGGTCGTCGGAGGCGTTGATGGCGATATCCGCGCCGAACAGCTTGGCGGCGTCCAACCGCGAGCCCGCGAGGTCGACCACGACGACCGTGTCACCCGGGGTGACGCGCCCATTGAGCACGCCTACCTCGTAGGAGGTCGGGAGGATGTCGGCCAGCATCACCGCGGCGGCGTCGCAGACTGCCTCCGGCAGCAGGTGGGTGGAGGTGTCGGCGAAGGACACCCGGACGTACTCGGCCTGCGTGCCGTCGATGGTGTGCCCGAGCGTCCACCCGCCGCCGCCCTGGCACCGGCCGTAGGTCCCGGTGCGGCAGCAGTCGCAGCGCCCGCAGGCGGTGATGCAGGAGATCAGCACCCAGTCGCCGGGCTTGCGGCCCAGCACGGCGGGGCCGACGCTCTCGATCGTGCCGACCGCCTCGTGGCCGAGGACGCGGCCCGCCTCCACCTCCGGGACGTCACGCTTAAGGATGTGCAGTTCAGTGTGGCTGGATCAGGACCTTTGCGCGTTCAGAACGTCACGGAAGGTTCCAGACGATCAACGGGACGAGGGCGTGCGTCGGCGAGCAAGTTCACGGCTCGTTCTCGACCTCGATGAATCGAGCACCCGACTGGATCGAGTCGTGAGGTAGTCGTGTCGGACGTGCCGAACTTCGATCTTGTGCGACACAGACTCCTTTACTCGGCCGATTACACTGGTAGCTGACCTCGAAAAACCGACCGGAGCACGCCGCTTCGACCCTCCACGACTGGGGGTCAAGGGGTCGCAGGTTCAAATCCTGTCGTCCCGACGGTCGGAAGGCTCTTCGCAGGTCAGACACTGCGAAGAGCCTTCTTTTTTGATCTTGGCACGGACGTCGAGGCCGAGCACGCCGCTCGTCAAGCCCTTGACTCGCCAGACTTCCGATGCCGCTTCTCGATCTTGACAAGCTCACCGCCGACCTCGCCCACATCTGGGCGGGCTTCCTGCTGGGGTGGGACCGCAGCCTGCGCTCGGCGAACTACCCCGAGACCACCCGCTACAACTACCTGCTCGCCGCCGCACAGCTCGCTCGGTGCCTGCCTGAGCGAGAAGTCGATTCACGTGTGTGTTCCTGCTTTCCCCGGCGCTGTCGGACCCCCTCCGTATGGTCTTGCGACATGGATCAGCTCGGTACGGCGGCACGCCGCTGGGAGTTCGTCGGCGGCGGCTCGGAGAAGTTCTGGGAGCTCGAACGCGCGGGTGCCACGGTCACCGTGCGCTACGGCCGGATCGGGACCAACGGCCAGGTCAAGGCCAAGGAACTGGCCTCGGTCGAGGCCGCGCGCAGCCATGCCGAGAAGCTGATCGCCGAGAAGGAGCGCAAGGGCTACCGCGAGGCGGGTGAGCCCACCGCGCCCGAACCGAGGCCCGCTCCGGCGCCGGTGTCGACCGACGAGGAAACATTCGTCGTGCGGAGCCATGTCCTCACCGATCCGGCCCCGGAGCCCGCCGCGGCGGCCGCGCTCAGCACCGCGGCCGAGGCGCCGCCGCGGGTCGAGGACGCGCCGGAGGATTGCCTGCCGAGAGTGCTCGTCTCGCCACCGTGGACGGTCGAGCGCGAGCAGGCCGAGCCGATCGTGATCACCGGTCTCCAGCCGCCCGCCGAGCGGCACGTGGTGTGGGTCGACGACGAGCGGCAGCACTGGGAGAACTCGTCGCAGTACCAGCAGAACGGTGGCTGGGCGTTCTCCGCGCGCGAATTCCGGGAGGGCAGCGTGCCCCTGTGGGTGGCGATCCGGCTGTTCGCCTCCGCGCCGGAGGAGATCGCGCGACCGCTGCTCAAGGACTGGCGACCCACCGAGCACGAGGGCGGTAATAGCTTCACGGCCAGGATGATCGCGCGCTTCGAGCTGGACGCGTTGCCCTTGGTCCTCGTGTTGGCGAAGGCGCGACCGACCCACTGGGCCAGCTATCTGGCGCCCTACTTCGACAGCGAGATCGCGGCCTGCATGGCGGAGTGGCTCGTCCGGCTGAAGTCGTTGCGCACCACAGCGACCGCCTGGTTCGACCGGCATTCGGAGGCCGCCGCGCGCGCGTTGGTCCCCGCCGCGCTGGGCGCCGATGCGAAGCAACGCCAAGCCGCCGAGACCGCGCTCCAGCTGATCGCCAAGCGCGCCGGGAACTCGGTCGTGCTCGACGGCGCGCGCGAGTACGGCCCCGAGGCGGCGGAGGCGGTGCGGGCACTGCTCGCCGTCGATCCCCTCGACGTCCTCCCCGCCGAGATGCCGAAGCTGGCAGCGTGGGCCGACGCCGGACTGCTGCCGCAGTTGTTGTTGCGCGACCGCAGATCCGCTTTGTCGGCGGTGGCCGCGAACAGGGCGATCATGATGCTGGCGATCTCCAGGCCCGGCGACCTCTACCCGGGCGTCGCGGTGCTCAAGGAGATCTGCGACCCCACCTCGCTCGCGGAGTTCGGCTGGGCCCTGTTCGAGCACTGGCGCAGCGACGGCACCCCGCCGAAGCAGGCGTGGGCGCTGACCGTGCTCGGCGCGATCGGCGACGACGACACCGTGCGCAGGCTCAAGCCGCTGATCCTGGCCTGGCCGGGCGAGAGCGGGCACCACCGCGCGGTCGCGGGACTGGACGTGCTCGCCGAGATCGGCACCGACGCCGCGCTGACGCAGCTCAACGACGTCGCGCAGAAGGCGAAGTTCAAGGGCCTCAAGACCCGCGCCCAGGAGAAGATCGCCGAGGTCGCCGACCAGCTCGGCCTCAGCGCGGAGCAGTTGGCCGACCGGCTCGTCCCGGACTTCGGCCTCGACGCCGACGGCAGCATGACGCTGGACTACGGCCCGCGCGGCTTCGTCGTCGGCTTCGACGAGCAGCTCAAGCCCTTCGTCGCCGACTCGGACGGCAAGCGCCGCAAGGACCTGCCCAAGCCCGGCGCGAAGGACGACCAGAAGCTGGCCCCCTTGGCGCACAAGCGGTTCGCCGCGTTGAAGAAGGACGTGCGCACCACGGCCGCCGACCAGATCCGGCGACTCGAAGCCGCGATGGTGCGCGGACGGCGCTGGACCCTCGCGGAGTTCCAGGAGCTCTTCGTCGCGCACCCCTTGCTGTGGCACATCGCGCGCAGGCTGGTGTGGGCGAGCTACGACGGGGACCAGCTCGCCACCGCGTTCCGCCTCGCCGAGGACCGCACCTTCGCCGACGTCGGGGACGACGCGCTGGAGCTGGCCGGCACCGTCGAGATCGGCGTCGCGCACCCGCTGCACCTCGGCGACGCACTGCCCGCGTGGGCCGAGGTCTTCGCGGATTACGAGATCCTGCAACCCTTCCCGCAGCTCGGCCGGGCGGTCCACGCGTTCACCGCTGAGGAGCTCACCGCGAACGCGCTCAAGCGCTTCCACGACATCGCCGTGCCGACCGGCCGGATCGTCGGCCTGCAACGGCGCGGCTGGGAGCGCGCGATGCCGCAGGACAACGGGATCGAACCCTGGATCAGCCGCGCTGTCCCCGGCGGCGCGGTGGTGATCAACCTCGATCCGGGCATCACGGTGGGCATGCTGGAGATGTTCCCCGAACAGCGGATCGAGGACATCTGGGTCAACGACACCGCGGACGGGGCGTGGAGCAACCGGCGGGTTCGCGGCTTCGCGGAACTGGACCCGGTCACCGCCTCCGAGGTGCTCGCCGAGCTGACCGAACTCACCACCACCTGAACCGGAGACGGCACCCTTGCACGCGGAAACCCTGCAACGACCACCGGCGGAGATCCGCCACGCCGACGAGCTGGCGCGGCTGCGCGAGGCCGACACCGCGCCGCGACCACCGGGCTGGGCGCTGAGCCTGCAAGCCGCCCGGCGCTTCGTGGTAGGCGACGAGCGGGCCGGGATCACCCGCAAGTTCGTCGGTGACCCGTCGCTGATCGACCGCGCCCTGGTCACCCTCGCCACCAGCCGCGGTCTGATGCTGGTCGGCGAGCCCGGCACGGCGAAGTCGCTGCTCTCGGAGCTGATCGCGGCGGCGGTCTGCGGCGAGTCCACGCTGACCGTGCAGGGCGGCGCGGCCACCACCGAGGACCAGGTCAAGTACTCCTGGAACTACGCGTTGCTGCTCGCCGAGGGTCCGTCGGCGCGTTCGCTGGTGCCGGCGCCGATGCTGCGCGGCATGGCGGAGGGCAAGGTGGTCCGCTTCGAGGAGATCACCCGCTGCCCGCTGGAAGTGCAGGACTCGCTGCTGTCCCTGCTCTCCGAACGCGTCGTGGCGATCCCGGAGCTGCCCGGCCCGGACGGGATGGTCTTCGCCCGCGAGGGCTTCACCGTGATCGCCACGGCCAACACCCGCGACCGCGGCGTCAACGAGATGAGCGCGGCCCTCAAGCGCCGCTTCAACTTCGAGACGGTCTTCCCGATCGCCGACTTCGACACCGAGCTGGAGCTGGTCCAGCGCGAGGCGACGAGCCTGCTGCACCGCTCCGGTGTGGCGGTCGCTCCGCGCCTCGACGTGCTGGAGGTGCTGGTCTCCACCTTCCGCGAGCTGCGCACCGGCACCACCGAGAGCGGCCAGTCGATGGACCGCCTCAGCACGGTGATGAGCACCGCCGAGGCCGTCTCGGTGGCGCACGCGGTGGGCTTGCGCGGGTGGTACCTGCGCGGGGAGGCGGGTACTCCGGCCGACATCGTGGAGTGCCTGGCGGGTACGGCGGCGAAGGACAGCGGTGAGGACTTGGCGCGGCTGCGCCGATACCTCGAACAGCAGGTGCCCCGGCGCAGTGGGAAGCAGTGGCGGGCGCTGCACGAGGCGCGCCACCTGCTGCCGGGCTGATGGCGGTCACCTGGCTCGGCGTCCGCCACCACAGCCCGGCCTGCGCGCGGCTGGTCGCCGAGACCATCGACGCCCTTCGACCGGCGTACGTGCTCGTCGAGGGCCCGGTCGACGTCAACGACCGGCTCGGTGAGCTGCTGCTGCCGCACACCCTGCCGGTGGCGGTGTTCAGCTACCACCGCGGTGGCGGGCGTTCGCACCTGTCGTGGACGCCGTTCTGCGAGTACTCGCCGGAGTGGGTGGCGCTCACCGCCGGTCGCGCGGCGGGGGCGGAGGTCCGCTTCATCGACCTCCCGGCCTGGCACAGCGCGCTGGCCGACCGCAGCAACCGCTACGCCGACGCCGAACAGCGCTACACCGACGTGGTGGCAAGGCTCTGCGAGAGCTTCGGGGTGGACAACGTCGACACCCTGTGGGATCACCTGGTCGAGGCGGAACCCGGCGCGGGCCTCGCTGAACGCCTCGCGACCTACTTCGACCTCCTGCGCGGTGAATCCGCGGCCGACGAGGCCGACGCGGCACGCGAGGAGTACATGGCGCGGTGGGTGCGCGCGGCCATGGCCGAGGCCGGAGATCGACCGATCGTTGTCGTCAGCGGCGGATTCCACCGCCCCGCGCTGCGCACACTGTCCACACAGGACAGTGATGGGACCGGTTGGCCGGAGGTCCCGCGCCCGCAGGACGGCGCGATCGCGGACAGCTACCTGGTGCCCTACTCGTTCAAGCGGCTCGACGCCTTCGACGGCTACCAGTCGGGCATGCCCTCGCCGGAGTACTACCAGCAGCTGTGGGAAAGCGGCCTCGAAGGCGCGGCCGACGCGCTCGTGCAGGCGGTCGTTTCCCGCCTGCGCCACCGCAAACAGGCTGTCTCCACCGCCGACCTCGTCGCCGCGCGAGCGCTCACCGAAGGACTCGCGCGGCTGCGCGGACACCAGCACCCCGCACGCACGGACGTCCTGGACGGCCTGGTCAGCGCCCTGGTCTCCGACGCGCTGGACCGACCGCTGCCGTGGACGCGACGTGGTCCGCTCGCGCCGGGAGCGCATCCCGTCGTCGTGGAGATGGTCGCCGCGTTCAGCGGGAACCGCGTCGGCCGCCTGCACCCGGGCACGCCGACCCCGCCGCTGGTGCACGAGGTCACCGCCGAGTTGGAGCGCCTCGGTCTCGACCGCGACGGCCAGTTCGACCTCGACCTGACCAAGGACCGCGACCTGGTCAGGAGCCGCGCGCTGCACTGCCTTCGCGCTCTGGGCGTCCCCGGCCTTACCCGCGACTCGGGCCCGCTGACCGGCGCGGACCCGGTGTTGCGCGAGCGTTGGACGAGCACGCCGTCCGACCTGAGACTGCCCGCGCTGATCGAGGCGGCCGTCTACGGGGCCACTCTCGCCGACGCGGCCACGGCGGTGTTGGACGAGCGCTTCGCCGACGCCGAGTCCGACATCGGCCTGCTCGCGGGAGTGCTCTTCGACGCCGTGCTCTGCGGCATCACCGAGCTGTCCGAGCGGGTCATCGTCACCGTCGCCGAGGTCATCGCCGGGTCGAGCGACCTGGCCGCGCTGGGCGAAGTCCTCGCGACGACGCTCGGCCTCTGGCGGCACGACCGGCTCTTCGGCACGGCGAGGAGCCCGGTGCTGGGCGCGGTGATCACCGCCTCGGTGACCCGCGTGCTGTGGCTGGCCGAAGCGGTGCGCGGTGGTCCTGCGCCCGCGAACCCGGCCAGGCTCAGGGCGTTGGCGGCGACCAGGGACGCGTTGTTGCACGCCGACACCGCCCTCGGCCTGGACCGCGCGGCGGCGCTCGCGGTCGCGACGCGGGTCGGTGCGGACACCGAGACACCGCCGGATCTGCGCGGAGCCGCTTACGGGCTGAGCTGGTCCCTCGGCGCGCAGGGCGATCCAGCCCGCGCGGTGCTGGGCATGGCCGGGCCGAAGACGCTCGGCGACTGGCTGGCCGGGCTCTTCGCGCTGGCGAGGGATGAGGTGCTGGCCGACGAGAACGGCGTGCTGGCCGTGCTCGACCGGCTCGTCACCGAGATGACTGAGCAGGACTTCTTGCTGTCGCTGCCCGCGCTGCGCGCGGCTTTCGAGTTCTTCCCGCCCCGCGAGCGCGAGACGATCGCCCGCGGCCTGCTCGACCGAAGGGGGATGCGCGGTTCGGCGCGATCCCTGTTGCGCACCAACCTTGATCCGCTCGTGCTCGCCGAAGCCGCCGCGCTGGAGGAGCAGGTCGGCGCGGTGCTCGCCAGGGAAGGACTGGAGATCAGATGACCGCGCCGGACCCGGGCCTGCAACGCTGGCGGCTCATCCTCGGCGAGCAGGCCGAGGCGTGCACGGGCGCACCGCAGGGCGACGCGCTGGCGCGTGATGCCGCCCTGGAATGGCTCTACGGTCGCGATCCCGAGCGCGCGAAGCGCGACGTGCGGGCCGGCTCCGGGCCCTCGCGGCTGACGACATTCGACTGGCTCGACGACATTCACCGCCTGTTCCCGAAGGAGACGATCGAGCGGCTGGAGCGCGATGCCGTCGAGCGCTTCGAGATCCTGGAGGTCGTCACCGATCCGGCGGTGCTGGAGCGCGTCGAGCCCAACGCGACGTTGCTCCGCGCCGTGCTGCGCACCAAGCACCTGATGAACCCGCAGGTCCTCGCGCTGGCACGGCGGATCGTCGCGGCGGTGGTCGAGGAGCTGACCCGCCGCCTCGCCAAGGACGTGCGCCGGAGCTTCACCGGCGTCCGCTCGCGCAGGCCGAGCTCGTTCCGCCGCGCCGCCGATCTCGACTTCCACGGCACCATCCGGGCCAATCTCGTTCACTACCAACCGGATCAGCGCCGCTTGTACATCGAACGGCCCCGCTTCACCTCGCGCACCCGGCGGCACATCGACCAGTGGCAGCTCGTCCTGGTGGTCGACCAGTCCGGCTCGATGGCCGGATCGGTGATCCACTCGGCGATCACCGCGGCCTGCTTGTGGGGGCTGCCGGGGCTCCGGACCCACCTCGTCGCCTTCGACACCGCCGTGGTCGACCTGACCGCCGAGGTGAGCGACCCGGTGGAGCTGCTGATGAAGGTGCAGCTCGGCGGCGGCACCGACATCGCGAAGGCGGTCGGCTACGCAGCGAGCGTGGTGGTCGATCCGCGCCGGGCGATCGTCGCGGTGATCACCGACTTCTACGAGAACGGTGACGAGGACCGCCTGGTCGCGACCGTGCGCGAGCTGGTGCAGCAGGGCACCCGGGTGCTCGGCCTCGCCGCGCTGGACGAGGAGGCGAACCCGGACTACGACCGCACCCTCGCGCAGCGGCTGGCTGACGCCGGAGCGCACGTCGGCGCGATGACGCCGGGGCAGCTCGCGACCTTCGTCGCGGAGAGGATGGGCTGATGACGCGGGCGGACCTGCTGGCGCTGACCCCGGAAGCCCTTGCGGCGCTTGCCAACCGCGGCCTGGTCAAGCGCGCCGCCAAGGAACTCGACACCGGGGTCACCCCCGCCCTTACCGTCGCCGACGACGGCACCGTGCTCGGTGGTTTCCCCGACGGCGCCCGCGTTACCTTGACCATCCACAGTGGACTGGAAGCCTCGTCGTGCAGCTGTTCGGCACCCGGTGTGTGCCGTCACAGCATCGGTGTCGTCCTCGCGTACCAAAGACAGTTCGAGTCCGCTCCGAAATTCACGCCGTGGTCGCCAGGGGATCTCGACGACGACCTCCTCACCGAACACTTCGGTGCCAGGACGCTGGCGGCGGCCCGCCGCCTGCACCGCTGCGGCTACCCGGCCCGAGTCCGCAGGCCGACCGCCACCGATCCGGTCGCCTCGGTGGAGCTGCCTTCCTGCACCGTGCGCTTCCTGGTGCCGGGCGAGATCGGCCTCGCGCACACTGACGCCACCGCGGCCAAGCGCGACGAGCTGATCGCCCTCGCGGTCTGGGCGTTCCGCGCCGCCGACGAACGCGGACTGGGCGACGACGCACAGCTGGACGTCGGCGGTGTCGCGGACACGCACACGCACACGACCGACATGGACCTGGTGACCGAACTCGTCCACGACCTAGTGTTGGACGGTGCGATGCACGCCAGCTCGGTGCTCGACGCGGCGTTGGCGCGCGCCGCGCACGACCTCCGCGCGCGAGCGCTGCACTGGCCGGCCGCAGCGGTGGAGGACCTCCTCGACCAGCTCGGCGCGTATCGCTCGCGCAGCGCCCGCTACCGCCCGGAGCACTTCGCGGACCTGCTGACCGAGCTGCACGCGCGGCGGCTCGCGGTCACCAACGGCGGCGCGAGCCCGCGCTCTCGCGTGCTCGGCACCGACGAAGCCGCCGAGACCGCGCTGCGCCGCGTGCGCCTCACCAGTCTCGGCTGCCGCATCGGCGGCACGACCGACGAGCGCACGGCGGAGGTCTTCCTCGCGTCGGGGCACTCCGGCACGATCCTGGTGCTGCGCAAGCGATGGGAGCTGACCGAGGACGAGGACCTGACCGGCGCCGACCTCGCTGGTCGCCGCGTCGCCGGTTCGACCCTGAGCGCACTGGCCACGGCCAACCTCGTGTCCGAGTCCGCATCGCGCAGTCCCGGCCGGGTCGTCCGCATCGCCTCGAACCGCGTCGCCAAGACCACGATCACCCCGCTCGGCACGGCTTGGGAGCACCTGCCCGACACCGTGCTCGTCCGCGAACTCGCCGCGCTGAACGCGGAGCTGGCAGACCTGCCGCCGAGGCTGGTCCGCCCCCGGGTCGCGGCGGAACTCCTCCGCGTCGTGCAGGTCTGCGAGGTCCGCTCGATCTCCTACAGCCCTGGAGACCAGCGCGTCGACGCGGTGATCGCCGACGCGCACGGCACGACGGCGAGGGTGTCCGCGCGGCACCGCTCCGCCTGCCCGGCAGCGCTCGACGCACTGGTCGAAGCGCTGAGCAGCGGCCCCAGGCTGATCAGCGCCGTACTGCGCCGCAGCGGCGGCGGCCTGGTGCTCGATCCCCTCGCGGTGATGACCGACGACGGCGTGATCGTCCCCGACCTCGCCACGCGCCCCGCCACCCCGCTGCGTTCGGCGGAGCAACGCCGACCGGACCCGCTCACCGACGCGCTCGACACCGCGCTGACCGCCTGCGCCGAGCTCGCCCACCGCGGTCTCCGGCACGCACCGCCCGGCCTGCGCACCCGCATCGAGCGCGCCGCCGCCGGGCTGAGAAGGGTCGGCCTCCACATCGCCGCAGGTCAGCTCGCTGATTTGTCCGCGTCGCTCGGCCGCGACGACCCCGCCCCGTTCCTCACCGCGTACCTGCGCCTGACCACCACGGCGGAGAGGCGGTGAATCCTCGTACCGTTAGACAGGGCAGCCCGGCCATCTGGCTGGCCGTCCTCGGCCTGTCCGCGACGGTTCTCACCGCACGGCTGTTCGCACGCACAGCCCGCACATGACGAGGACAGCGGACGCGCTCCTCCGATCAGGTGGCCTCGTGGTCGTGCCGGATGGACGCTGGCATCCTGACTGTGGACCTTGATCGTTGTCACGGTGGGGGGCAGAGCGGTGTCGCAGGTCGTCGTGCTTGATGCTTCGGAAGAGCCGACCGCTCGCAGGCTGGCCGCTGAACACGGCGTCGAGGTGGAGCTGGTCCCGCGCCGGGGCATCGAGCCAGTGGCCACGGTGACCCTCGTGCTGGTGGGCGCGGCGACAGCGGTCGGCATGGTCTTGCGCGTTCTCGAACAGCGCAAGGGCGGCCAGATGATCGACCTGCGTCCCGGTGCGCCGAAAGCGTTCTACCGCACCCGGGATCTGGTGCACGGCATGGTCGTGATCATCGCCGCGGACGGGACGGTGACCCTCGACGTCAAAGAGCCCGAGGGCATGTTCGGCAAGGTGATCTCAACGCTGCCGCAGTTGCTCTCCGGCAACAGCAGTGCGGACGAGGTCGCGAAGACGGTGACCGACACCTTCAGCTCCGATGTCCAGATCGAAAAGCATGAGTAGTCCTCATGACAACGCTGAGCGGTTCTTCGCCCAGCTGCGCGCACTGACGACCGTGCGATCACCCCGGCTCGACGAGTCAGCCCGAGACGCGTTGTTCGACCACGTCACGCGCATGATCTACTCCGCTGACGTCCTCGACGACCCGCGAGCGCGAGCGCTGATCGCCGAAGAGTTCCGTGCTGTGGAGCTCGACTGGGACAGCGTGATGACCCGCACGCTGAAGAGGCTCCAGGATCAGATCGAGCGGACGGCGATCGCCCGGGTCGACGGAGTCGACCTCGGTGCTCGACGTCCGGTGATCGGTCACCTCCACACCGGGCAACTCAACGCCACGAGCATGCGTGTCCCGGGTGACGCCGGTGGCTACCTGGTGTTGTTCGAGGATCAGATGACCCTGTTCGCCTCGTTGATCAGCGACGCCGTGGGGTCCGTGATCCCCAGCGGTCGCATGGATGCCGGTGGCCTGTTCACCTACCGGCTCGACCGGTCCGAACTGGCCGACCGAGCACTGGCTGACACGAGCATGATCGCGAACTTCATGTCGATCATCGCGACCTACGCTGCCGAGGGCAGGTTCAACAGCATCAAGGCCACCGCGCTCACCTCGAACGTCGGACTGATGCTCCAGCTGTCCCTGATGACCTTCGTGATCGCGCACGAGTACGCCCACGTCATCCACGGCCACCTCGACGCACCGGCGACACCCAAGGGGGTTCTGCACGGCACGGACGCCGAGACACTGGCCTATTCCTGGCGCCAGGAGATCCAGGCCGACCACACCGGGATGATCCTCGCCGTCCACGCCGGTATCGAGCACGCGAAGCGCGACATCGCCTCAAGTTTCCTCGGGATCTGCCTGTTCTTCGACGTGCTCGACCTCATGGACCGAGCCGTTTCCCTGTTGGAGACCGGCGACGAGGAGGCCCGCAAACTCGGCTCGCACCCACCACCGCACGTCCGCAAAGAGCTGCTTCGCGGACAAATGTCGCGCACCTTCGGGACCGCACGCGGAGTACCCGAGAGGGTGGCCATCGCGCTTGAGTCGGCCAACGTCCAAAGCGCGCTCATCAACGCGATGTGGGAGCCCACTCGGGGATTCTTGCTGGATCTGCGGAGCCAGGGCGTGCGCCCGGCACGCATGTGGCGGACGGTCCCCAAGAACGGGTAGAGCCGGCGGGCAGGCGCGCGTTGTGGACGATGCCGCGACCACACCAGCGATTTCACGCACAGCGCAACAAGCGCCCTCTCTGCCAGGATCGGTAGGATTTGGCATTGATCGGGAGGAAGAACCATGCGTGGATTCACGCGTCTGCTGGCCGTCGCCGCGGTCGCGGTCGGAGTCGTGAGCGCACCGGGCACGGCCGTCGCCGGCGACATGTCGATCCAGGCGCCCCCACCGGGGTGCAAGGGATGGCACGACGGCTCCACCTACGCCGAAGCGACGTGCTCGGAGTACAAGACCTACCGGGTCAAGGTCACCCACTGCCAGATCCAGTGCAACACGAAGTACGGCTACACCACCAACCGCGGCCTGCCATCGAGGCTCGAACTGCCGCCCGGCGGCAGCATCACCGACCTGGGCGTGGACATCATCGAGTCCTGACACTGACGCGAGGAGCTGCTCGACCGGACGCGCTGCCGGCCGAGCAGCTCCACCGCAACGGCGCACGCCGAGCGCTCGTCGGTCACGGTGTCGCCGGGGGTTGGGGTGTCTTCAAGACCACCAAACCCCCTTGTTGATCATCGTTAACCGACGCAAGCCCGGTGGCCTCGCGAGGTTTGCCGTCGTTGACGACGGCGGGGGTGGGGGTTGGGCGGTCTTGAAGACCGGCAAACCTGATGACCTACCGGACAGGCCCTAGCTGCGGGTCGCGTAGCTGCTGCAGGCCTCCTGGCCGCTCACCCTGCCGCAGACCCGGAACGTTCCTTTGCTCCCCCAGGTGTTGGTGTCGACGCTCGTCCGGCCCGTCGGCACGTGAGCGCGGCTCACCACGCTTCCCCACGAGTTCTCGGTCCACACCTCGTCGCCGCCCGCGCCGTACTCCAGGTGCCCGTGCCAGTTCCAGTCGCCAGCGGGTGTCCGCAGTGCCCAGAGGTTGAGCTTCCGCCCCCGGAGCCCCACCGATGCCGCGAGTTCCGGCACCTGCTGGACGCTCTCCCCTGCCGGTGCGGCATGTGCCGGAGAGCCCAACGCGAGCAGTGGCGCGATCAGCGCGCTCGCGAGTACTCCGGCCAGGGTCCGCTTCTTCATCGTTTCCCCTTTGCTGTGAAGGCTTTTCCAGTCTCTCCCGGGGTTGTGGATCACCGTGTCCGGCTGTCAGGGGACCGTCGCGTCCACCGGCAGGTGGACCCGCGCCGCCCTCGTTCGTGCCGTGAATCGGAGTGTTAAGTATTACTTGACAGCCGATGGGCGGGCGAGCAGGGTGAGTCCGGTCGGAGCCGCACGGAGCCGACTTGACGGGGAGACGGACGATGGTGAGCGATGCGGCGCGGGACATCCGCGAGCTGATCGAGAACTGGGTGCTGTGGCGCGATTCGGGTGACTGGGACCGCTTCGCCACGGTGTGGCACGACGACGGGCGCATGGAAGCGACCTGGTTTCGGGGCAGTGCAACGGAATTCATCGCAGCGAACCGGCGCGGGTGGGAGCGCGGGGTCACCATCCTGCACTCGCTGGGCGGCAGCTCGATCGACGTCGAGGGCTCCCGCGCGATCAGCCAGACCAAGATGCAGATCCACCAACGCGCGGTGGTGCACGACGTCGGTTGCGACGTGGTGTGCACGGGGCGCTTCTACGACTTCTTCGAGTGCCGCGAAGGGCGCTGGGGGCTGGTCTGGCGGCAGCCGATCTACGAGAAGGATCGCATCGACGCCGTCGATCCCGGCGCCACGCTGGAGCTGGACCAAGAGCTGCTCGGCCGGTTTCCCGAGGGCTACCGCCACCTCGCGTACCTGCAAACCCTGCTGGGCCACGAGGTGGCGCCGACGATGCCGGGTCTGAGGGGACCCGAGGTCGACCAGCTCTACGCGCGGGGTCGCGCCTGGTTGGCGGGCAACGACGGCCACCCCTCCGAGCTGCCGGAAGGAAGCTGAGCCATGCTCACGAAAACAGCGCTGAACTGGATCGACGGGCAGTGGGTCGACACGAGCGACCACCGCGACAGCACCGACCCGGCCACCGGCGAGAAGATCGGCACCTGGGCCTGCGCCGACGCGGCCACCACGGCCACGGCGGTCGACGCGGCGGTGCGGGCCTTCGCGGACACGCCGTGGAAGGACGACCGGCGGCTGCGGTCCAGGGTCCTCAATGCCTTGGCGGACAACGTCGAACGCCATCGCGACGAGCTGGTCGAAGCTCTGATGCGGGAGAACGGCAAGGTGCGCGCCGAAGCCGCGTTCGAGGTCGGCATGGTCCCGCCGAAGCTGCGGTTCTGGGCGGCGGCGATCCACACGGAGTACGGGCGCGCGGCCGAGGTCAGGCCCGGACAGCTGTCGCTGGTGCTCCGCGAGCCCATCGGGGTCGTCGGCGTGATCACCCCGTTCAACTCGCCGGTGATCCTCGCCGTGCGCTCGCTGGCCCCGGCGCTCGCGGCGGGCAACACCGTGGTGATCAAGTTCCCCGAGCAGACCGCGCTGCTGAACGCCGTGTTCATGCGCGTGCTCGCGGACATCGCCGAACTGCCCGCCGGAGTGGTCAACGCGGTCACCACCGACCGCGAAGGCGGGAACGTGCTCGTCGAGTCCCCCGACGTGCCGGTGCTCAGCTTCACCGGCAGCACCGCGACCGGCCGGGCGATCGCGGCCACCGCGGCGAAGCACCTCAAGCGGGTGGGCCTGGAGCTGGGCGGCAAGACGCCGATGATCGTCTTCGACGGCGCGGACCTGGAAGCCGCGGCGCCGGTGCTGGAGAAGGCGATCACGACCTTCGCCGGGCAGTTCTGCATGGCGGGCAGCAGGTTGCTCGTGCAGCGCGGCGCCGCGCAGGAGCTGCGCGAGCTCCTCGCCGACCGGCTGGCCGCCGTCACGGTCGGTCCCGCCGCCGACCCGGCCAGCGATATGGGCCCCTTGATCGACAAGGCCGATGTCGAGCGCGTGGACCGGATGGTGCGGGACGCCATCGCCGAGGGCGCCGTGCCGGTCGTTCGCGGCGGGCCGGTCACCGAGGGACCGCTGAGCGCGGGCGCCTTCTACCGGCCGACGCTGCTGGAGATCTCCTCGCCCTCAGCGGAGATCGTGCGGCGCGAGGTCTTCGGCCCCGTGCTGACGCTCCAGGTCTTCGACACCGAGGCGGAAGCCGTCGCGCTGGCCAACGACTCCGACTACGGCCTCGCCGCCAGCGTCTGGTCGCGGGACGCCCACCAGCCGCTGCGGGTGGCCCGCGAGCTCAAGGCCGGAACCGTGTGGATCAACAACTGGGCCGTGGTGCTGGACGAGTTCGAAGAGGGCGGCTACAAGCAGAGCGGCCAAGGCAGGCTCAACGGCCTCGCCGCCCTCGACGACTTCACCGAGTACAAGCACATCTCGTTCGTCACCGGCGTCATCGACCGATGACACGTCCGTCGTAAGCGGCGTTGAGCAACGCCATGAGATCGGCCGCGTCGACGGGGCGCGGGTTGCTGTACGGAACGTTGACGGCCTGTTCGACGACCTCGGACAGGCCGTCGCGGCGAGCACCCAACTCCGCCAACGAGATCGGAGCGCCGAGCCGGGTCGCGAAGGCCTGGAGCGCACGGGGTGCGTCGCGCTCCTCAACCTGAAGCGCGGATGCCATCGCCCGCACGGCGTTGGGCCCGTGCTGCGCGTTGAAAGCAAGGACATGCGGCAGCACGACCGTGTGCGTCGAGGCGTGCGGCAGGTCGAGCGTTCCTCCGAGGCTGTGGCACAGCTTGTGGTGCAGGCCCATCGTGGTGGCGTTGAGACAGATGCCTGCCAGCCACGCGCCGTAGAGGGCGTCGCCGCGTGCCCCATGATCCGTCGGCTTGGCCGCGATGACGGGCAGAGAACGCACGAGGGCGCGGATGCTCTCCTCAGCCAGCAGCGCGACGATTGGCGTGCCGTCCGGCGCGTAGAGCGCTTCGACGGCGTGCGCGATCGCGTTGATCCCACTGGTCACGCTCATCGGCGTTGGCAGGGACAAGGTCAGCTCGGGGTCGTAGACAACCGTGCGCGGCGCCACGATCGGATCTCTGCCGGTGCGCTTGAGACCGCTGTCGGTCAGCCCCCAGATCGTGGTCATCTCCGAACCGGCGTAGGTGGTCGGGACGGCGATGTAGGGCAGCCCCGCGCGCAGCGCCAAAGCCTTGGCCAGGCCGATGGTGGAGCCACCGCCGACGGCCACGCACGCTTGCACTCCGCGTTCGGTGGCGAGTTCCACGACGTCGTCGACCACGTCGACGGGGACGTGCATCCGCGCCTCGGTGAACACCCCGACCACGCGATCGGCCAGGCGCTGTGCGATCTCGGCGTGCTCGGGCGCGGCCAGGAACAGCACCCGCGTGAACTCCAGGCGATCGAGTTCTTCAGCCAGCGGACCGAGCCGTGCCGACCCGAAGCCGAAGACAACGCGCGGGGATTCCAGGGAGTGCACGAACTCCGGGTAGGGGAAGCGCATCGTCACAGCTCCTCGTCCACGGGCTCCAGGACGACGTCGAACCTGGCGTACCGGAACGGGGCGGTGACGCCGTGGCGGGCGGCCTCGGCCGGGTCGTCGACGGTCGCGAAGTCGATGACCAGGTCGCGCTTGACCGCGAACACCGTGTCGGAGTCGATGTACGCGCTGTCGGCGACGAACGCGTGAGTGGTCACCGAGTGGTGTCCCTCGGCTTCGACGATGAAGTGCACGTGCGCGGGCCGGAAGGGGTGCCGTCCGCCCGCTGCCAGCAGCTCGCCGACCGGGCCGTCGACGGGGAGCGGGTAAGCACAGGGAAGGACCGTGCGGAACCAGAAGCGGCCTTCGTCGTCGGAGGTGAACAGGCCGCGGCCGTTGCCCTCGGGCTGGGTCGCCGGTTGCTGGACGTCGTAGAAGCCCTTGTCGTCGGCCTGCCACACGTCCACGGTGCTCGCCGGCAGCGGATTTCCCGCCGTGTCGGTGATCCGGCCCTCGATGACGCAGGGCGTGCCGCCGCCGACGAGGTCGATCGTGTCGCCGAGTTCGCGCTGCGGGCTGGTGACCATGTGGAACGGGCCGAGCACGGTCGCCGGGGTGGCGCCGGTGGTCAGGTGCTCCGACTCCAGCGTCTCCACCAGCATCGTCACGCCGAGCACGTCGGAGAGCAGGATGAACTCCTGGCGGGTGCCGGTGCAGGTCCAGCCGGTGCGGGTGAGGTAGTCGATCGCCTTCTCCCACTCGGCCATGCTCGGGCGGACCTCGCGGACGAAGGCGTGCAGGTGCCGGGTCAGGGCTTGCAGCACCTCGCGGGCGCGGGGGTCCGGGGCGGCATCGAAGCTGGCGCTGACGATGTCGGCCGACTTCTCGGCGGTGAAGTCCATTGCGGGTTTCCTTCGTCGGGGAGGGCGCGGGCGGTTCAGGGTGCCGAGCCGACTCCAGCCTGTCAAGCAGCGCTTAACACCGGTACCGTCAGGGCGTGCCCGACGCATCGTCACCGCCATCGCCGGTCCCCGCAGGAGAGACGCTCGGCGAGCGGCTGCGCTCGACGCGCCTCGCGGCCGGGCTGGGCGTGCGCGAACTGGGCCGACGGGTCGGGGTCAGCGGCAGCATGATCAGCCAGATCGAGAAGGGGGTCAGCCGCCCGTCGGTCAGCACCCTGTACGCGATCACCAACGAGCTCGGCGTGACCCTGGACGGCCTGTTCACCACCGATCCGGTGCCGGGGGAAGCGCCCGAGCCCGTGGTGGTGCGGCGCGACGGCGAGCAGGCGGTCATGCCGCTGGGCAAGGGCGTGACCTACGTGCTCCTCGGCGTCGACCACGAGCGCGCGCTCCGCTTCCTCCGGATCTTCTTCGAGGTGGGCGGGGAATCGGGCGGGTCGGAGGCCTTCATGCGGCACGGCGGCAGCGAGTACGGCTACGTGCAGGCCGGACGGATCGGGGTCACCGTCGGCACCGAGACCCACGAACTCCGGCCAGGGGACACGATCACGCTGAACCCCCAGCTCCCCCATCGCATCTTCAACCTCGGCGACACCTCCGCCGAGCTGTTCTGGGTGTTCGTCGAGCGGTGATCACCGGCGTCAGCCCACGCCGAAATCGCTTGCTGCTCCCGGGAATCGGCAAAACACTGGCGCGAGTGGATCTCCGAAGCGACACGCTGAGCCTGCTGAGCCCCGGGATGCGCAAGGCCATGGCGGAGGCCGAGGTCGGCGACGACGTCTGGGGCGGGGACCCGACGACACGGCGGCTGGAGCGCTGGTGCGCCGAGTTGTTCGGGAAGGAAGCGGCGCTGTTCACCACGAGCGGCACGCTCAGCAACCAGCTCGCCCTGCGCGTGCACACCCGCCCCGGCGACGAGGTCATCACGGACACGAAGTACCACGTCAACTTCTACGAGAGCGCGGCCAGCGCGGGCCTCGCCGGGGTCGCACTGAACACAGTGGACAGTGCCGACGGTGTCCTCACCCCGGAGCTGGTGGAGTTCGCGTTGCGGCGCAAGGCACGCAAGCCGTTGTACGCCGCGCCGAAGCTGGTCTGCGTGGAGAACACGGTCAACTTCCACAGTGGACGGGTGGTCCCGCACGACAGCTTGCGCGCGTTGCGGCAGCACACCCTCGGCGCTGGGCTGGCCACTCATCTCGACGGAGCGCGGCTGGCCAACGCGAGCGTCGCCGCCGGGGTGTCGCTGGCCGAGTTCGCCGACACCGCCGACACGGTCTCGATGTGCTTCGCGAAGGGGCTCGCGGCCCCGTTCGGCAGCATCCTGGTGGGCCCGGCGGAGCTCATCGAGCGGGCCACCGTCCACCGCTCGGCGTACGGCGGGGGCCTGCACCAGTCAGGGGTGTTGGCGGCGGCCGCCTTGTACGGGCTCCAGCACAACGTCGAACGCCTCGCCGAGGACCACCACAACGCGCGGTTGCTGGGCGAACTGCTCAGTCAGCACCCGGCGTTCGGAGTCGAGCTCGACTCGGTGCAGACGAACGTCCTCGTGGTGGACGTGTCGGGGATTGGCTTGCCAGCCAGCACGTTCGTGCGCGCGGCCGCCGAAGACGGGGTGCTGCTCGCGGAGCGGACCCCGACCAGCGTCCGGGCGATGACCCGGCTGGGGATCGACGAGGCGGCGATCCGCACTGCGGCGGAGCGGCTGCTGGCGCTGGCGGATCGAGTGAAGGGACCCGTCGCCGTTGCCTGATCTGGCAGCACTGGACTTCGGCGGCGTCTCGTGGGTCGGCGTGCTCTTCCTGTGCGCGGCGGCGTTGCTGGCGGGCACGGTCGACGCGATCGTCGGGGGCGGAGGCCTGCTCCAGTTGCCCGCGCTGCTCCTGGTCATGCCGGGCGGCGACGTCATCCACTCCATCGCCACCAGCAAGGTCGTCGGGACCGTTGGCGCGGCGGCCACCGGCTTCACCTACTCGCGGACGACGCCGATGGACTGGGGCACCGTCGTGCGCATGTCGTCGGCGGGCTTCCTCGCCGCGATGGCCGGTGCCGCCTGCGCGTCAGCGATGCCCGCCGGCGCGCTCAACGTCGTCGTGCTGGTCGCCCTCCTGGTCGTCGTCGGCCACACCCTGCGCAACCCCGATCTGGGGGTTGCCGAGCGGGCGCACGGCGCTCGGACGTGGGTGACCGTGCTCGGCGGCGCGGCCATCGGGTTCTGGAACGGGCTCGGCGCGCCAGGAACCGGCTCGTTCCTGGTCTTCCTGCTGGTGGGCGTCGCCGGTCACTCGTTCCTCGGCGCGTCCGCGATCGCCAAGGTCGTGAACGTCGCCACCAGCGTCGGCGCGCTGATCTTCTTCATCCCGGCGGGCACCGTGCTCTGGGGGCTGGGCATCGCGATGGCGGCCTGCAACGTCATCGGCGGTGTCGTGGGCACCCTGATCGCCGTGCGCAAGGGTGCGAGCTTCATCCGCCGGATCTTCCTCGGGGTGGCGCTCGCGCTGATCGCCACCGTCGGCGTCAAGCTGCTCGGGTGATCACCTCGGCGCACCTTCACCGATCCGGCCGCCGTTGAGCAAGGTCAGCGGCAGGTACGAGGAGCGCACGGTGACGCTGAGCCAGCCCGACTCCAGCGCCCGGCTGGCCAGCGCGAGCGGTGCGAGGGCGAAGAAACCTTCCGGCTGCTTGGCCCGCTCCTCCGTCCGCGTCCAGTACTTCCGGTGCCGCTCCAACGCCCGCGCCAGCGCTTCGGTGAAGCCCGTCTGGTAATCGTCGGTGATCTGGTAGAAGAGATCGGCGGTCGGGTAGAGCAGGTCGTCGTCCTGCGGCATCGCCTCCAGCGACCGCGTGGACATGCTGTACCCGCCGTACCAGTACCCGTGCAGCACGTTGATCCACTCGTGGACGGCGTCGTCGTGCTCCGTGCCGGACGAGCGCCGCAGCTCCTCCGGAACCCGCACGAGGTCGTTCACGCGGTCGCGATCACGGCAGATCATGCTGAGGTACATGGCTTTCAGCCACGTGTCCGCGTTCGTGTGCGGCGTTGCCCCGGTCGGCGGGAGCAGCACGCTGCCGTCCCGCAGGCGGACGGAGGTCTCGCTGGTCCTCATCGCCCGCACGAAGATGCCGTGGTAGGCCTGCATGGCCAGCGTGAGGCTGTCCCACGTGTAGAACCAGGACCCCTTCTCATCGTTGATGAGGTGAAAACCTGTCTCCTGCAAGGCTTTCGGCCCGATGACGTGGAGCTGACCCGGGTCCTGCTCGATCAGCTCGTTGAGCTCCGCGGTCAGCGCGTCGCCTTCGCGGTCGGCGACGGTCGCATCGGCCTCGTGCCGGTCGACGAGGTGCCACGTCCGCCGCACGGCAGCCAACCGTGGCACCGGGACTTCGTTGCGCCACTTGCGTTCGACGATGTTCTTCGGCAGCCGCTCGGACTCCACCCCGATCGGGAAACCGGAGTCGAACGCCGCGCACGCGACGGCCAGCGGCCCGAGCGCCACGCCGCCCTCGTGCAGCTCCAGCGCTCGCGCCAGCGCTTCGGCGAACAACCCCGACTGGCTGCCGAGGAACCACGACAGGGCCTTGATCGCCGGGTCTTCGGACTTCTTGCCGTCGGCTCGCCGCTCGCGCAGGTAGGACTGCATCGCCGCGACTTCGGGATTGCCCTTGATCTGGTTGTTCATCAAGGTTTCCAGCACGGTGGACTCCCGGCAGAGCATGCCGAGGTAGCAGGTCGTGAGCCAGTTCTCCGCGTTCGCGATCTCCTTGGTCGCCCCGGCCGCCAGGCTGAGTTCGTGCCCGCCGACCTCCACCGTGACGTCTTCCTTGGCGATGGCCGCCGCGAAGATCGCGTAGCCCGCCCGCAGCGCCGTGGTGGCCGCCTGCCAGGTCGCGGCTTCCTCGGCCTGAGGATCGACCCGCAAGCGGTGCCCCAGCAGCTCCACCGAGGTCCGCAGGACCGCTTCCAGCTGAAGCGGTTCGCTTTCGACCCGCTTCAGCAGACCGTCGAGGTCGAACGACTGCGAGCTGTCCATGTGCTCCCCGTGCTCCCCATCTCGGAATACGTCAGTCGCGGAGTCTAATGGCCGAGCACTGCGGCGGCAAAAATTCCATCGGACACGTGTCGCACATTCCCGGAGAAGATTCAGGCCTACGTGAATCGCATCTCGGAGAGATCTCGCCATTGATAAGCTCAATTAAAACGTAAAACTTTCAACAACATCTTCTTCGCACTCCAGAGGAGCAAGCATGCCCCCACGCCGTCGAAGGCCGCTCGCTCACGGCATGGCGGCGTTGGGCGGCCTCGCCGTCGGCGGCCTCGTCGCCACGGCGGCCCAGCGGTGGCTCGGCGCGGGGAACGCGGCACCGGATTCCCCGCCGTCGGAGTTCCTCAACGACGCGAGCACCCTCAACCCCACCCGGGTGCGCGGCGTCGTCTTCGCCTCGTCCTCCCCGGAGTCGACCGCCGACGCGCTGAGGCCGTTGCTCCGCAGGGTCGCGGGCGGAGACGATCCGGCACTCGCGGTGTCGGGCGTGCGCCACTCCATGGGCGGCCAGAGCCTGCACGCCGACGGCTGGGTCGTTGACGCGCAGCCGCTGAAGGGCGTGGTGGTGGACACCGAGAACAGCGTAATGCGCGTTGGCGCGGGCACGACGTGGCGCGAGGTGATCCCCGTGCTCAACGAACTCGGCCTGGCGCCTCACGTGATGCAGTCCAACCACGACTTCACCATCGGCGGCTCGCTCAGCGTGAACTGCCACGGCTTGCACGCGAACACCGCGCCGATCAGCGGGACGGTGCGGCGCTTGCGGCTGCTCACGGCCAATGGCGACATCGTGACGTGCGGCCCCACCGAGAACTCCGACCTCTTCCGCCACGTGCTCGGGGGATACGGGTTGTTCGGCGTCGTCTTGGAGGCCGATCTCGGCGTCGTGCCCAACGCGCTGCACGAACGGCGTTTCACGACCACGCGGACGGAGGACTACTGCGACGTCTTCACCGAGCACGTGTGTGCGCCGGGAACCGATGCGGAAATGGCGTACGGACGACTCTCCGTCGACCCCGGAAATCTGCTCGAAGAAGCGGTCATAACCACCCTTTCTCCCGTTCCTGGCACGCGAGGGACCGTGCTCCCCCTGGGTGCGCCCAGTGTTCCCAAGCTGTCGAGGGCGATCTTTCGGAACTCGGTCGACAATGAGTTCGGCAAGAAGCTGCGGTGGTGGCTGGAGCGTGACGTCGTGCCGCTCACGACGGGTCACATCAGCCGGAACGACCTGTTCAACGAACCCGCCAGGCTCTTCGCCAACGCCAAGAGCTCGAAGACCGACATCCTGCACGAGTACTTCATTCCGCGAGTCCGGCTGGCGGAGTTCACGCGGGCCGCGCGCGGCATCATCAAGCGCACGGGGGCGGACCTGCTCAACGCGACCGTGCGGGACGTGCGTCGAGACGAGCGCAGCGCGCTGGCCTACGCCCAACAGGACGTGTTCGGACTCGTCATGCTGTTCGACCAGGACCGCTCGTCCACGGGCGAGCGCGACATGCGGAGGATGACCGAATCCCTGATCGAGGCGGCCATCGCCGTCGGCGGCAGCTTCTACCTCCCGTACCGGCTGCACGCCACGCTCGACCAGCTCGTCAAGGCCTACCCCATGTGGGAGTCGTTCGTCGAGACGAAGTTCCGGCACGATCCGCACGGAGTCTTCCGCAACGGCCTCCTCGACACCTACGCGCAGGACTGACCCGGCTGGCACGCTGTCGCCCGTGGACGTTCACCAGTTCTGGCAGCTGATCGACGACGCCAGGGGCCGGGCGGGCGATCCGGAGGACGGGGAGGCGGTCTCGGCCGTCGCCAGCGCACTGCTCTCGGCCCGGCCCCGCGCCGAGATCGTTGCCGCCCAACAGGTTCTGCGAGACCTGATGGCCGACTCCTACGGCGCTCCACTGCTGGCCGCCGCGCGCGTGATCAACGGTGGCACCTCCGACGACGGCTTCGAGTACTTCCGCGGGTGGCTGATCACGCGGGGCCGCGAGGTGTTCGAGCGAGCGGTTGCCGACCCCGACACGTTGGCCGAACTCCCCGCCGTCCGCGCTGCGGCGGACGACGGGGAGGAGAGGGAGTGCGAGGCCGCGCTGGGCATCGCCGTGGACGCGTACTTCGCGGCGACCGGGGAGTGGATTCCCGCTGGCGCCTTCACCATCCGGTACCCGGAGCTCGACGGCTCGGAGCACCGGCTGCCGCGTCTGGAAGCACTCTTCGAGGACCGAGATCAGGCCCAGACGGTGCAGTGGTAACGCCCGCCGCCAACGTTCACGCAGGCGCGCCACGCCGTGCCCGCGCGATCGAACGAGTCGGTCGAGCCGTTGCGCATGCCGATCGGACCGTCCCACCCGCTGCCGTCCCGGCGATACCGGTCGAGGTGGACGAGCCGGTTCAGACTGTCCTTGCCCTGCATCTTGTTGCCGTAGGCGTAGTGGTGGAGGCTGACGGTCCCACCGCTGCTGGGTTCCGCCGTGCAGGTTCTGTTGCCGTAGTGGTCGGTCGAGCACCCCTCAGCGAACGCGGCGGGTGTCGCGACGGCCATCCCCGCCACAGTTGCCACTCCGACAAGTAACGCGGAAACCTTCGTACGCAAGGACATTCTCACTCCCCGAAGCTCGCAGGTCCACTGTGCCCGGTCGGCGGGGACGTTACCCCCGCCGACCATCGGGCCGAGAGGGCCCGACGACGGTTTCACCGCTGCCTGAATCCCTGGCTTGATCAGCTGTTCTGCAGCACGGGGGTCGGCTCGGCGGCGGTCTCCGGGCGGGACCCGCGCAGCGCGATCATGCCCGCGACGGCGAAGACCACGACGAGCGCGGCGCCGATCCAGGCGACGGTGTGCAGTCCCGAGGTGAAGGAATCCCTTGCGGTGGTAAGGACTTCGTCGGCAAGCGTCGCGGGAAGGGCGTTCGAAGCCTGGAGCGCTCCGGCCATGCTGTCGGTGGCCAGCGCGGCGGCGTCAGCGGGAACACCGGCGGGAACGGAGATCCGGTCGCGGTAGACGGCCGTGCCGATGCTGCCGAACACCGCGATCCCCATGGCGATCCCGAACTCGGCGCTGGTCTCCGACATCGCCGAAGCCGCACCGGCCCGCTGCGGCGGAACGGAGTTCACGACCATCTCGGTGCACAGCACGCCCTGCGGCCCCATGCCGAAGCCCGCGATCGACATGCCCACCACGACGAACGCCACGCCGCCCGGGCCATCGGCCTGGGTGAAGAGCACGATCCCGCCCGCCGCGATCAGCATTCCGAAGCCCAGCACGAACTCCGGCCGCCACCGCCGCGCCAGCCGTGGCGCGATCATCGAACCGACCACGACCGCACCGGCCTGGGGCACCAGCCGGAGCCCGGCCTCCGCGGCGGAGAGCCCGGCGACCATTTGCAGATATTGGCTCACCAGAAGGAAAACTCCGCCCATCGTGAGCGCGCCGACCAGCATGATGCTCGCCGCGGCGCTGAACGCCCGCACCCGGAACAGCCCCAGGTCCAGCATCGGGTCGGCCAGAGCGCGCTGACGGCGGACGAACACCACGCCGACCGCGACGCCCACGGCGAGCACGACCAGGGTCACCACCGAGACGCCGTCCTTGGCGATCTCCTTGAGCGCGTAGACGAACGGCAGGATCGCGCCGAGCGACAGCACGACGCTGGCCAGGTCGAGCCGCCCGGCGGCGGCGTCGCGGTACTCCGGCAGCAGCTTCGGCGCGGTGGCCAGCAGCAGCACCATCACCGGGACGGCCATCAGGAACACCGAGCCCCACTGGAAGTGCTCCAGCAGCACGCCGCCGAGCACCGGGCCGATCACCATGCCGCCCATGAAGCAGCTCATCCACACCGCGATCGCGGTTCCGCGCTGCTTGGCGTCCTGGAACATGTTGCTGATCAACGCCAGCGTGGACGGCATCAGCGTCGCACCGGCGATGCCGAGCACGGCCCGCGCGGCGATCAGCATCTCCGGGCTGGTCGCGCACGCCGCGACGATCGAGGCCAGGCCGAAGGCGGCGCCGCCGATCATCAACAGCTTCCGCCGCCCCACCCGGTCCCCCAGCGTGCCCATGGTGACCAGGAAACCGGCGATCATGAAGCCGTAGACGTCGATGATCCACAGCAGTTCGGTGCTGCTCGGCCGCAGGTCGGCGGCCAGGTGCGGGACCGCCAGGTGCAGCACGCTCATGTCCAGCGACAGCAGCAGCGTCGGCAGCGCCAGCACTGCCAGCCCCCACCACTCACGTCGTCCTGCCCTCATCGTCCACTCCCACAGCTCGTTCGACCCTGTCACCCCTACGTCGAACGGCGGAGGCCCAGAACGACATCGCGGGCGAAAAATCTTCCGCAACCACTGGGTTGACAACGGCCACACCCCCGCCTACCTTGCTGTTCAACCCAGCGGTTGACGACAAGGGAGCCCCAGATGAGCAGCCCCGCCCAGCAGCACGCGCAGGACGCGGCCCGGTTCACCGACCTGGTCGAGTCCGCCTCCGCCGAGGACTGGCGGCGCCCCAGCCCGGTCGCGGAGTGGGCGGCCGTCGACGTGGTGAAGCACCTCGTCGAGTGGTCGCGCGGCTTCCTCAAGGGCGCGGGGATCGACCTCCCGGCGCTGGACGTGGACGCCGACCCTGCCGAGGCGTGGCGGCGGCACGTCACCGACATCCAGGCGATCGTCGACGACCCGGCGGGCCGGATTCTGAGCAACCCGCACCTCGGCGAGCTGCCGGTGGACGCGGCGATCGACCAGTTCTACACCTCCGACGTCTGGATGCACTCCTGGGACCTGGCCAAGGCGCTGGGCCGCGAGCCGGAGCTGGGTGAGCAGCGCTGCGCCGCCGCGCTGGCCGGGATGGCGCCGATCGAGCAGATGCTGCGCGACAGCGGCCAGTTCGGCGCGGCCGTGGCGGTCGCCGACGACGCTCCCGCGCAGGACAGGCTGATGGCCTTCATCGGCCGCGATCCGGCCTGGCGGCCGTGAACCTGACGGCGGAGTCCTTCCTCGGAGCGCTCCGCGCGTTCCAGTTCGACGCCGAGTTCGCCGACATGTCGCTGTCCGAGGTCGGCAAGCCGCGCGACCCGCTCTACCGGCTGGCTCGATCGTCGGGCACCTGGGAGCGCAGGACCGCGATCACGGCGACGTTCTGGCTCATCCGGCAGGGCGAGATCGACGACGCGCTCAGCATCGCCGAACTGCTGCTGGAGGACGACGAGGACCTGATCCACAAGTCGGTCGGCACCGCGCTGCGCGAGGTCGGCAAGATCGACCAGGACCGGCTCGTCGGTTTCCTGCGCGAGCACGCGGTCCCCCGGGTCACACTGCGCCACGCCACAGAGAAGCTGCCACGTGCTCAGGCGGGCTTGAACTCCTCGATGAGCAGCCCTCGGTCGTCGTAGGTCTCGAACTCCGCACGCCACGGCAGCGTGGCGAGCACGGCCCGCAGCTCCGCGATCCGGGACAGCTCTGCCCGACCGGCGAACCGGACGAACGGATAGGTGTTCTTCGTGCTCAGGCGCGCCCAGTCGGTGGTGAGCGCGTACTCGGTGTCCTCGTTCATCTCGGTCGTCCACCCGGCGTCGCGGAAGGCCTCGGCGACGCGATGCGGGTTGGGCAGCTCGGGTGTGTCGAGCACCAGGCCGAAGACGTTGGAGGCCTTGGACATGAGCTCCTTCAGCCACTCCGGGAGGTGCTCCTCGGCGCGCGGGAAGTTGGCGAGGTCGCGCGAGAACTCGTCGTCGAGGATCGACTTGCTGGGCCGCCGGTCGTGGTTGTAGCGCACGGTGTACTTGCCGTCGCCGGAGAGCTCGAAAATGAGGCTGTACCAGGAACCTCGCTCGGGGTCGTACATTCCGCGCCGGAGTTCGCGCATCACCTCGTCGAGCCCGTAAGGAACCTGGACGCGGCGCATCTTCTCCGGATCGCCCTTGTCGACCAGCAGCTGGTAGCCGGAGGTGCCCGCGAGCACGAAGCCGTTCAGCTCCGCCAGCTCGAAGCTCTGGGGCATAACGGTTGTGAGCAGACGGGCGATCTCGGCGAGTAGGTCGTTCTGCTCGGTCGGCGACAGCATTCGCGCGATGTTACCCGTACCGTTCGACATCCGTTGCGGCATTCACCCGACGCTGACGTGAACGATCCTCATTCATCGACCTGCTTCGAATTGACCGAACTGAGCGGGCGAATCGCCGCCGGGTATGTACCGTCGTGCAGATCAACGAGGGGGCTGAGTGCTGGAAGGCAGACAAGGAAAGACGTTTCGGCGGCGGGCCGTGCTCGCGGGCGCTGGACTGCTGACGTTCTCCTTGGGCACGACGAACGCGCGAGCCGCGCGACCGGACAGCCCCTGCCACCCGGTCACCACGACGCCCCGCTATCGCGGCGAGGTGCCGACGCCGTCCGCCGTGCTCGGCGTCGACTTCGGCGATCGTCCCTTCACCCTCGCGGAAGCCGATCGCTACCTCGACGCGGTCGCGGCGGCCAGCTCGCGCGTGCGGGCCTCGACGCTCGGGAAGTCGCCGAGCGGGAAACCGTTGCGGTACGCGGTGGTCGGCGCTCCGGAGAGGGTCACGCCACAGGGGATCGCGACGATCGGCGAGCGGTTGCGGCTCCTGCGCGATCCCCGCACTCCGCTGGCGGTGGTCGACCGGCTGGTCAAGGACACGCCCGCCGTGGTGTGGCTGACCGCCGGGGTTCACGGCAGCGAACCCGGTGGTACCAACGCGGTCCTGCGGGTTCTGCGTGACCTGGCCGATCGCGACGACTGCGCGGCTCGTGCAATCGTCAGCACCACCGTGGTGGTCATCGTGCCGGTGCAGAACCCGGAAGGCTACGCGACCGGCGACCGTTGGAACAGCTACGGATTCGACCTCAACCGCGACTGGTTCGCCCTCACACAGCCAGAAACGCGTGCCGTGACCGCCGCGATGGCGAAGCTTCCGCCGGTCGCCGCGCTGGACCTGCACGAGATGGAGGGCGACAGCTACTTCGCGCCGCCCTACGCCGCTCCGATCCACCACGAGGTCCCCGCGTTCGCGCGTGAGTCGAAGCTCGGCCCGACCGTCGCCGAGGAGTTCGACAGGCAGGGCATCGACCTGTTCTCCGGGCGCGAGTTCGATCTGCTCTACCCCGGCACGGCGGACGCGGCCAACAGCATCGCCGGGCTCGCGGCGGGCATCACGCTGGAGAAGGGGCTCGACAGTCCCGTTCCTGACCGCGTCGGCGAGCACTACCTCGCCTCTTGGGTTTCGCTGGCGACAGTGGCCGAGCAACCCGTGGAACTGTTGCGCGCGTGGAACTCCGCGCATCGCACCGCCTTCGAGCAGGGTAAGCGCGGGCATCTGCAAGGCGCGGGGCTTCCGTTGGTGCGGCACTACTTCCTCTTCGCCGGGGACACCACGACCGAGCTGGTGTGGCGGTTGCAGCAACGCGGGGTGGAGGTCCACAAGCTCGCCGCGCCGTTGCGGGTGCCCGATCTGCGCCACTACGGCAGGCCCGCGCGAGCCGAGACGGTTCCGGTGGGCAGTTACTGGATTCCGTTGGCACAGCCCGCCAAGCACTGGGTGCAGACCATGCTGGGCGAGCAGAACCACGCCACACCAACGGTTTTCTCTGATGTCTCCGCGTGGAGCCTTCCGCTGCTGGCTGGCGTGGAAGCCGCGTTCTCCGGTGCGGAGCTGAGGCCCGTCGCAGTCCCCTGCCCGGCGCTGCCGGAGCCTCAGGCCCCGCCTGCGAAGGCGCCAGCGCTCGGGGTGCTGCGCTTCCTGCCGCCGGACTACCCCGTGCTCGGTTCGGTGGGCTGGCTGAACCACCGGCTCGAACGCATGTGGCGGTTGCCCTTCCGCACGGTTCCCGGTCAGGGCGTCACCAAGGAGAGCCTGCGCGGGATCGAGGTGCTGACCGTTCCCGACGCGCCCGCTCAGGTGTCCTACGAGCTGCTGGGCGAAGCCGGTCGCGCTGCGCTGCGGGAGTGGGTGAACGCGGGCGGACGCTACGTCGGCTGGGGCGGCACCGCTCAGCTCGCCGCGTTGCTCGGCATCACGTCGACCACGCTGTCCTCCCCTACCGGCGAAGTTCCCGGCGCGTTGATCCGCGTGCTCGTGGACACCGACCATCCGCTGGGCAGTGGTCTGCCTTCGACCACTTGGCACCTCAACGACAGCAATCTTGTGCTGCGGGCGGCAAATCCCGCGTTCGCCGTGGCGTCGTACCCGCCGCACGGCTCGCCGGACTGGTTCGTTTCCGGGCATGAGGTCGGTGCCAGTGAGCTGGGCGGCACGGCGGTGCTCACCGATGAGCCGTTCGGCGCTGGCAGGGTGACGCTGTTCAGCGGAGAGCCGAACTTCCGCGCGTTCACCGACGGCATGGCCAGGTTGCTGCGCAACGCCGTGGTGCGGAGTTCGGTCGGCCCGCGTGCTCGCGGTGACACGGCTCCTGCCGAACGTGCAGCGCGCCAGCTCCCCGAGACGCGGAGCGGCTTCCGGGTCACCGTGCCCTCGACGGGCGTGGCCGCGACTCGAACCGTGCTGGCGGCGTTCAACGCGCGGTGGGCCGAACGTGGTGCCGCTGGGCGCACGACGTTCGTGATCGAGAACCGCGACGGCTTCGAACGTCATCAGCCCCCTTGGGCGTCCAGGCTGCCGAAACGGCTGAGCGAGGCCGGAGTGCGCCCGCTCGCCGTGGTGCTGCCACGGTGACGCCCCCAAACGTTCCGGACACCGGGACGGTAACTCCATTGTGGACACAAAGGAGGCAGGACATGGGACAGGTCGACACGGTCCGCGCGTTGAGGGACGAGGACTACCGGGCGAGCCTCGGCGAGGTCGCCCTGGGGTTGATGAACCCCGCGGGTGATGTACGCGTTCCCACCTCGGCGCTGCGCGGCGCCGACAGCTTCGCGGGCATGCGCACCGATGACAGCCTCTGGTGCTGCACGGTGACCACGCGGCGCAAGCCCGGCATCATCGGCGGCTTCTGCTGACAACGCCGTAGACCGGTGCCGGTGGGTCTCGGCCCACCGGCACCGCTTCGTCTGGGAAGTTCGTCTGGGAAGGGAGCGGTCATGATCAGCGATCCGACCTGGTACCGAGCGTGCACGCTGCGCGAGCGACTGCCCGCTCCCGCTGACATTCCTGCTGAGGACCAGGTTCTGGACGGCAGGGTCGGCAGGTGGTCGGCGCAGCCGGTGTTCGACGGCGACCCGAAACGCTTCGCCGAACGACTCGCTGAGGACGATATGTCCGAAGTGGACATTCGTGCATTGCTCGCCGAATCACCAGAAGCATTGCGGGATCGGCTTTCTGACCGTCCGTCGTGGACGGCCGAACTCGTCGACGCCTACTCCCACCCCGGCGGCGGACAGCTGCTCGAACGACTCGTGCACGACGATGCCTCGCTGATGCTGTACGCGGTCGAGCCGGTCATCGAGGCTGCCGCCGCACGCGTGCGGCCACGGCTCGACGAACTCCGCGACGTGCTCGATCCGGATGCCGTGGAGCACTCGCTGTTGCGTCACCTGGGAAGCCAGCTCCTGGCCAGGCTGACCCGCACGGTGATCCTGGAGCTGCACATTGCCGGGCTCGAAGGCAGGCTGCCTTCGGAAGACGGGTTCCGCGCGTTCACCGAGGGGCTTCGCGACCGGAGTGCCTCGATGGCGCTGCTGCGCGAATACCCCGTTCTGGCAAGGGATGCCGCGACCACCGCACGGCACTGGGCCGATGCCGCGATCGAGTTCCTGTCCCGGTTCGCCGCCGACCGCTCTGACCTCGTCACGACGTTCTTCGCTGGGATCGACCCCGGGCCGCTGACCGTCGTGGACTCGGGTGCTGGGGATGTGCACCGGCGCGGCCGGTCGGTCGCGATGCTTCGCTTCGAGGGCGGACAGCGACTTGTGTACAAGCCACGTTCGCTCGCTACCGATGTGCACTTCCAGCAACTCCTGGCGTGGTGCAACTCCAGGGGCGTGGCGCATCCGTTCCGCGTTCTCACCGTGCTGGACAGGGAGACCCACGGCTGGGTGGAGTTCGTGTCGGCGCGGGCGTGCGAGTCACAGGCCGAAGTCGAGCGCTTCTTCCACCGGCAGGGCGCTTTTCTGGCGCTCCTGCACTGCTTGTGCGCCACCGACTTCCACTACGAGAACATCATCGCCGACGGAGAGCACCCCGTGCTCGTCGACCTGGAGGCGTTGTTCCACCCCACCGGCGAGGTCCTGTCCGGCGTCGCCGAGCCGCGTGACGCGCGAGCCTCCGTCCTGTCCACCGGCCTGCTGCCGCAACGGCGGGACGACGAGGTCGGCGACTTCTCCGGACTCTCCTCCGGTGCGGGCGGGCGCAGTTCGAGCGATGTGGCCACGGTCGAGGACGTGGGCACCGACCGGATGCGAGTGGTGTACCAGAGCGTGGAGATTCCGGCCGGCGACAACGTGGCGCGGCTCGGCGACGCGACGGCTGATTCCTCCGACCACATCGAGCAGGTCGTGGACGGCTTCACGGACATGTGCGCTGTGATCACAGTTCACAGGGCCGAGCTGCTCACCGAGGACGGCCCCCTCGCGCGGTTCGGCGGCGACGAGGTGCGCTGCGTTCTGCGGGCCACGCAGACCTACGGCTCCATGCTGATCGAGACCACCCACCCCGACCTGCTGCGCGACGGCCTTGCCAGGGACCGGTTCCTGGACAACCTGTGGACCTCCGCCGCCGAGAACCACGCGCTGAACGCCGTTTTCCACTGCGAGCGCCGTGACCTCGAACGCGGTGACATCCCCGTTTTCGTGACGCGGCCGGGCTCGCGCGATCTGTGGTGCGCGGACGGCCACCGGCACCCCGGTTTGCTGGGCGCCGCCGTGCTCGACATGGCGCGCGAGCGGGTGCGGTCGCTGGACGCCAGTCAGATTCGACGGCAGACGTGGATCATCCGGGCCTCCTTCGCCGCGCTCGCCCTCGGTGAGGGGAGGGCGGAGTGGCCGGAGCGCGCACTCCAGGAACGTGCTCATCCGGCGAGTCGCGCCGAACTCGTCGCGGCGGCGTCGCGGATCGGTGATCACCTCGCTGACGTGAGGCTCGACGAGGCCACCTGGCTGGGGCTGTCGTTGGTCGGGGAGCGCGGGTGGTCGCTGCGCGAACTGACCGGTGAGCTGTACGACGGGCTGGCCGGGCTCGCGCTGTTCTTCGCTTATCTCGGCCACGTCACCGGAGAACGGCGGCACACCGCGACCGCCGAAGCTGTGCTCGACGCCGTTCGCACGTCCGCCCCTCCAGGCGCGGGCGCGTTCGACGGCCAGGCGGGAACCGTCTACCTGCTGACCCACCTCGGAGCGCTCTGGCAGCGCGATGACCTGCTCGACGAGGCCGAGGCGCTGGCGTTGGAGCTCTCCGAGCAGGCGACCGGCTTCGACATCATCAACGGCCTCGCCGGATTCCTGTGCGTGCTGCTCGGACTGCACTCGGTGCGCCCGAGCGTGCTCTCCGCCGCGATCCGGGTGGGAGATCAGCTGGCTTCACCTTGTGCGGCAGGGTTTTCCTGGCGTGACGAACAAGATCCAGCGCCGCTCGCGGGCTTCTCGCACGGCGCGTCCGGTGTCGCCCACGCCCTGCTCCGGCTGTTTCGCGTCACCCGTGACGACCGCTACCTGCACGCCGCTTCACAGGCCTTCGACTACGAGCAGTCCGTTTTTTCGCCCAGTGAAGCCAATTGGCCAGATCTGCGCGCCGTAGCCGACGTGTCGTTCATAACCGCGTGGTGCCACGGCGCGCCCGGTGTCGGCCTCGCCCGGGCTCACGCGCTCGACGTGCTGCCTGAGGTTCGCGCCGAGTTGGACATCGCCGTGGCCACCACGACCGCGAACGGGCTCGACCTCAACCATTCGCTGTGCCACGGCTCGCTCGGCAACCTCGAACTGCTGCTGCGCTCCGCCCGCGTTCTCGCCGATGATGCTGTGCTGGAGCGCACTTATCGGATCGCGGGCGGCGTGCTCGACGACCTCGCGGCGAACGGCTGGGCCTGCGGCGTGCCCGGCGGAGTGGAGACGCCGGGGCTGATGAACGGGCTCGCCGGGATCGGACTCGGCCTGCTCCGCCTCGGCGCCCCCGACCAGGTGCCCGCCGTGCTCACCCTGTGCCCACCGGAGTTCAGCAGAGCTTCCCCGCGTACCAGGCGCTGGTGATCTCATTCGCCGGGCCCAGGATGTGAGCACCCGTGGACAGGCACACCGTGCGCTCCAAGCCGTTGGTCAGCCTGTACGTGACGTGGACCCTGGTGTTCTCCTTGGAGACGTGGTTGTACCAGGCGTTGCCGCCCTTTTTGTAGAAACCGGGAATCCCGTCGGTCGCGGATGCCTGGGACGACCAGACCGCCGCAGCCACGACCGCGACCGCGACGGCCGAGACAACGCGATACAACACACGCATGAGATTGCCACCGAATTCTGAGTTGATCCCCCACTGACACTTCGCACTCGAAATTATGTACGCGCAAATGTGCTGTCAACGAGTTTCAACGTGATCTCAGCCAACCTAGAGTTCCTCGCCGTGGCATCCAGAGCGCGCTGGGTCAGGGCGTCCAGGCGACGGGGAGTTCGTGGACGCCGTAGATGTTCATGTCGGACTTGAGCTTCACCTCGTGCGCGGGGATGGCTAGGCGCAGGGTCGGGAAACGGCGGAACAGGGCCTCGAAGCCCGCGCGCATCTCGATGCGGGCGAGCTGCTGACCGAGGCACTGGTGGATGCCGTGCCCGAAGGCGAGCAGGCCACGGGCGTTGCGGCGGATGTCCAGGGTGTCGGGGTCGTCGAAGCGCTCGGGGTCGCGGTTGGCGGCCAGCAGCGAGATGACGACGGTGGAGCCCTCGGGGATGGTCTCGCCGCCGAGTTCGAGGTCTTCGGCGGCGTAGCGGTAGAAGATGTCGGCCACCGACAGGTAGCGCAGCAGCTCCTCGACGGCTCCGGGCGCCAACGACGCGTCAGCGCGCAGCGCGGCGGCCTGCGAAGGGTGCTCCAGGAGCGCGAAAGTGCCCAGCGCCAACATGTTCGCGGTCGTCTCGTGCCCGGCGAGCAGGAGCAGGAACGCGATGCCGGTCAGCTCGTCGATGCCAAGATCCTCATCGCGGGCGAGATCGGAGAGGATGTCCTCGTCGGGGGCCGCGCGCTTGCTGGTGACCAGTTCGGTCAGGTAGGTCGCCAGCGCGCCGTAGGAGGCCATCTTCTCCTCGAAGGTGACGTCCCTCTTCATGAAGCTCGCGCAGTTGGCGTGGAAGGCGTCGCGGTCCGCGTAGGGAACGCCGAGCATCTCGCAGATCACCAGCGAGGGGACTGGCAGCGCGAACTCCTTCACCAGGTCCACGGGCGGGGTCAGGCGCGCCATCTCGTCCAGCTGGCGCTCGACGATGTCGGTGATGTGCTCTTCGAGCTGCTTCATCCGCTTGACGGTGAACGCGCCGGTGAGCTTGCGCCGCAGGCGGGTGTGGTCCGGCGGGTCCATGGCCACGAACATGCCCGGGGGCTGCGGTGACGGCTCGGTGATCACGGGCATGCCGGGGGTCTCGTACGGCAGGTGGATCACGCCGAGGTCCTGGCGGGAGCTGAAGCGCGTGTCCGCCATGAGCCGGCGGACGGCCTCGTAGCCGGTGACGAGCCAGCCCTGGTGCCCGTCGGGGAAGACCATGGGGCTGACGGGTCGGGTCTCGCGCAGCGCGGTGATCCGGCTGGGCGGGTCGAACGGGCCGGCGTCGCGCTCCATGGGCAGGCCGTGCGGGATCTCGCTCATCGGGCATTCCCTCCGTGGTGGGTGTCGGGCTCCACGGTCGCCGAGCGCGCTGACACGGCGCTGACACGAGCCGCCGAAACCATGTCAGGGCCGTGTCAGGGACGGTCGCCACTGTGGAGCCATGACGAGTTCAGCGATCGCGGTTTCAGGACTGCGCAAGGCTTACGGGGACAAGGTGGTGCTCGACGGCATCGATCTCGATGTCCGTGCGGGCAGCGTCTTCTCCCTGCTCGGCCCGAACGGGGCGGGCAAGACGACGACGGTCAACGTGCTGACCACGTTGATGAAGGCCGACGGCGGCACGGCTCGCGTCGGCGGCTTCGACCTCGCGGCCGAAGCGCGGTCGGTGCGCTCGATCATCGGTGTCACCGGCCAGTTCGCGGCGGTGGACGACCTGCTGACGGGCCAGGAGAACCTCCAGCTCATGGTGGACCTCAAGGGCGCGAGCGACCGCGTGGTCCCGGAGCTGCTGGAGCGCTTCGACCTGGTGGAGTCGGCGGGCAAGCCCGCGGCGACCTACTCCGGGGGCATGCGCCGCAAGCTCGACCTGGCGATGACGCTGGTCGGCAACCCGCGCATCATCTTCCTGGACGAGCCGACGACCGGGCTGGACCCGCGCAGCCGCCGCACGATGTGGACGATCGTGCGCGAGCTGGTCGCCGACGGCGCGACGATCTTCCTCACCACGCAGTACCTGGAGGAGGCCGACCAGCTCGCCGACCGGATCGCCGTGCTCGACCAGGGCCGCCTGGTCGCCCAGGGCACGCCCGACGAGCTGAAGCGCATGGTCCCCGGCACGCACGTGCGGCTGCGCTTCACCACCGGCGCCGAACTGGACACGGCCGCACGGCTGTTCTCCGGTGCCACGCGTGACGACGACGCGCTGAGCCTGCGGATTCCCAGCGACGGCGGGACGACCTCGCTGCGCGCCGTGCTGGACGAACTGGACAGGAACTCGGTCAGCGCCGAGGGCTTCTCCGTGCACACCCCCGACCTCGATGACGTTTTCCTCGCCCTGACGGGCCACACCACGGAGGCCGCGAAATGAGCTCCACCAAGTCCCACGCAGCCGTGATGTTGCGCCGAAACCTCAAGCACATCACCAGGAACCCGATCTCGGTGTTCAACGCCGTGCTGATGCCGATCATCGTGATGTTGATGTTCGTCTACATGATGGGCGACGCCTTCAACGTCGGCGTGGACTACATCGACTACGCGACGCCGGGCCTGATGCTGCTGGCCGTCTGCTACGGGCTCGGCGCGACGGCGACGTCGGTCAACTCCGACATGACCAAGGGCATCATCAACCGCTTCAAGGTCATGGACGTCTCGCGCGGCGCGGTGCTGACCGGTCACGTGGTGGCCAGCCTGCTGACCAACCTGATCGCCATCGCCGCGCTCGTCGGAGTGGCCTTCCTGCTCGGGTTCAGCCCGGCGGCGGGCTGGCTGGAGTGGCTCGGCATCGTCGGCGTGGTCGTGCTGCTCGCCCTCGCGGCGGGGTGGTTCACCATCGCGCTCGGCCTGGCGGCGAAGACCCCGGAGACGGCGGGCATGGCCGCGGTGCCGCTGATCATGCTGCCGTTCTTCAGCAGCGCCATCGTGCCCGCCGAGAAGATGGGCCCCGGGCTGCGCGAGTTCGCCGAGTACCAGCCGTTCACGCCGATCATCGAGACCCTGCGCGGACTTCTGGCCGGTTCGGTACAGACCGGCGTGCTGATCACCGCGCTCGCCTGGTGCGCCGGGATCGCCGTCGTCGGCTACCTGTGGGCCCGGTCCACCTTCACCAAGCGCGCCTGACCCCACCTCCCCAGGTTCGCCAGTCTTCAAGACCCACGAACCCCCGCCCCAGCGGTCGTCAACGACAGCAAACCCTCCACCTCCTCGAAGGGCAGTTCCCATGAGCACGTTCACCACCCCCGCCCCCGTCTCCGCCACCGTGGAGGTCGCCGGAGCGCAGGTCCGGGTCATCGCCAGCGACCGGACCGACACCGTGGTGCGGGTCGAGCCGATCGACGCCGCCAACCGCTCGGACGTCAAGGTCGCCGACCGGACCAAGGTCGCGTTCGCCGACGGCGCACTGTCAGTCAAGACAACGGTTTCCGGCTCCAAGAGCGGATCGGTGGCCATCACGATCGACCTGCCGACGGGCTCCGCGCTGGCCACCTACCTGGCGCACTCGACGGTGCGCGGCGAGGGCTCGTTCGGCGCGTGCGAGCTGCACATCGCCTCGGGCCGGGTCCACTTGGACGACGTCGAAGCGGTGCGCGCCAACCTGACCGGCGGCGAAGTCACGATCGGCAGCGTCGCCGGAAGAACCGACGTCGACGGCGCGGTGTTCGACATGCGGATCGGCGAGGCCGGGGGCCCGGTCGTGCTCTCCGGTTCGGGTGGTCAGACCTGGATCGGCCACGCACGGGCCGACCTCGACCTCCGCAGCGCCAGCGGCGGCTTCGACATCGACCGCGCGGACGCCGGTGTCGCGGCCGAAACGGCCAACGGGCGCATCCGGATCGGGATGGTGACGCGCGGCCGGACAAAGCTGGTGAACAGCTCCGGCACCATCGAAGTCGGTGTCGCCGAGGACAGCGCGGCCTCGATCGACGTCTCCAGCGAGCGCGGCGCGACGCACGACTTCGTTTCGCAGCACGGAAATCCGGCTTCGGCGACGGAGAAGGTCATGGTCCACGCCCGCACCCGCAACGGCGACATCGTCGTCCAGCGGGCCAAGGGCTGAACGTCACGACCCGAGCGCGGACTCGACCAGCTCCGCCCAGTTCGCGCGCGACACCTCCAGAGACACCTCGGCGAAGCGCTGCTCGCCGAGGTGTTCTCGCGCGTCCCGCTCGATCCTGATCGCGTCCGGGTGTGAGCGGTCAGGCATTCCGCGCACCACGACGCTGGCCGCGAGCAACTGCGCCGCCTGCTCGTGCTGACCGCGCCGGGCGGCCAAGTCCGCGATCCCGACGATGGTCTGCGCGATGAGCAGCGCGTGCCCCGACTCGGTCGCCGCCTGCCAGGCCGCGACGCGGTGGGTGCGGGACTCGCGGAGATCCTCGGCCAGGTAGCCGAGCACGTCGTGCACGGACGCGCGGATGTTCGCCGCTTCCGCGTCCGCGCCCATGAGCACCGTGGCGTGGCCGAGCTGGCTGCGAGCTTCCTCGGCGTCACCGCCCCACCGCGCCAGCTCCGCCTTGACCAGCGCCAGCTCGACCAGCGCGTGCGGCCAGGTGACACCCTCGGCGCACCGCTCGGCGTCGGCGAGCGCGGCAGCGCTGGCGTCCCGGTCGCCGTCGAGCCAGTGCAGCAGCGCCTGTTGCGTCCGCAGCCGGATGACGTCCTCGACCGCGCCCACCTCGGTGACCAGCCCGACCGCCTGCTCGTGGTGGTCGCACGCCCGCGCGAACTCCCCGCGCTTGGTGGCCTGGTCCGCGATTTCCCCCAGGACGAGGGAAATCCCGAACCGTTCGCCGAGCGCGCGGAAGTCCGCGAGCGACTGTTCCAGGTGACCGTCGGCCTCCGGCCCTCCCTGTCCGAGCGCGATCCGCATCTTGCCCGCCTGGAACCGGGCGAGGGCGCGCGCCCACGGATCTTCGCTGTCCAGCAACGACTCGAAGGCCGCCACCGCCGACTCCGGCTCGCGCAGCATGCCCTCCAGCACGGTGACGAAATCCAGCAGCGGGTTGCGGTGCTTGCTGCGCTGGTTGAACTGGTGCGCCTTGTGAATCCATTTCGCACCCAGGTGCTCGTCACCGCGCCCGGAGGTGACGAAATGCATGACGAGCCCGTAGGTCAACGCGCGGACCTCGTCGGTCGCCTCGCCCGGCACGTTCGTGGCCGCGATGAGCAGCTCCAGGCCCTCGGTGCGGCGCCCACCGAGCCACCAGTACCAGCCCGTCGCGGCGGCCAGGCGGAGCGAGGACTGCGCGTCACCGGCCGCGATCGCCCCGCGCAGCGCGGCGCTGATGTTGTCGTGGTCGGCTTCCAGCCGCGCGAGCCATTCCAGCTGCTCAGCGCGGCGCAGGTACGGCTCGGCGGTCTCGGCCAGCTCCGTGAAGCAGGCGATGTGCGCCTGCCGCGCCAGCTCCACCTCCCCCGCCTCCGCGAGCCGCTGCGCGGAGTACTCCTTGATCGTTCCGAGCATCCGGTAGCGCGGCGCGCCGTCGCCCGCCACCACCAGCAACGACTTCTCGACCAACGCCGTGAGCAGGTCGAACACGTCGTCGGCGAGGTCCGCGCAGACGTGCTCGGCCGCGTCGAGGCTCGCGCCGCCGGAGAACACCGAGAGCCTGCGCAGCACCACGCGCTCCGCGTCGGAGAGCAGCTCCCAGCTCCAGTCGATCACCGCGCGCAGCGTCCTGTGGTGCGGCAGCGCCGTGCGACTGCCCCCGGTGAGCAGGCGGAAGCGGTCGTCGAGCCGGTTCGCCAGCTGGTCGAGGCTCATCGTGCGCAGCCGGGCCGCGGCCAGCTCGATCGCCAGCGGCATCCCGTCCAGCGCACGGCACACGCGCGCCATGGTCGCCAGCGCCTCCGTCGTGATCGCCTCGGTACCGAGTTCCTTGCGGACCGCGGTCGCACGCTCGCGCAGGAGCTGCACTGATGGGGAGGACTCGATCTCAGTTGGGCTCGCGTCCCGTTCCGGCAGGGTCAGCGGGGCGACGTGCCACAGCGCCTCGCCGGTGATGCCGAGCGGTTCCCGGCTCGTCGCGAGGATGCGCAGGCGTCGGCACTCGCCGAGCAGGCGGTGGGCGAGCGTCGCCGCCGCCTCGATCACGTGCTCGCAGTTGTCCAGCAGCAACAACACTTCCCGGTCGCGGATCGCCGCGATGAGCCGGTCCGTCGGCTCCGCGGTGGAGGCTTCACCGAGCAGCGCGTCACGCAGGCCCAGCCCGGCCAGCGTCGTCTGCGCCACGTCGCCGTCCGCGCCGATCGCAGCCAGCTCCACCATCCAGACGCCGTCCGGGAGATCGCCGAGCAGCGTGCGCGCGGTCTCCGTCGCCAGCCTGGTCTTGCCCGTGCCGCCAGGCCCGATCAGCGTGGTCAGCCGGTGTTCGCCGACCAGCTCGCTGACGGCGGCGACGTCGGAGTCCTTGCCGATGTAGCTGGTCAGCTCGGCGCGGAGGTTGGTGGTGCGGCTCGGCTCGGCCTTGCGTCCCAGTTCGCCGCGCAGCAGCGCGACGTGCACCGCCGACAGCTCCGCCGAGGGGTCAACGCCGAGCGCGTCGGCCAGGGCTTCGCGCGTGTTCTGGTAGAGCACCAACGCTTCGGAGTCACGTCCAGCGGCGGCCAGGGCTCGCATCAACGCGGCGACGAGCCGTTCGCGCAGTGGGTGCGCGGCCACCACGTCGGTGAGCTCGGCGACCACCTCCGCGCCGGCTTCGGCTTCGAAGCGGTCCTCCAGAGCGCTCAGCCGGAGCCCTTCGAGTCGCGTGACCGCCGCGTCGAAGGCGTCGCTGTCCTGCTGGCCGACGTCCTGCATGGCGTCGCCGCGCCACAGCTCAAGGGCTTCGCGCAGCAGCCGCACCCGCGCACCGTCGTCGTTTCGGGCCTGGCCGACGAGTCGTTCGAACCGCACCGCGTCGACGGCGTCGGGCTCCACGTTCAGCCGGTAGCCGTCCGTCTGGCCGTCGACCACGCCGTCCGGGAGCACCTTGCGCAGGCGGGAAACCAAGCGCTGCAAGGCGTTCGCGGCGTCAGCAGGTGGTTGTTCGCCCCAGATCCAGTCGACGAGCCGCGCCTTCGGGACGACACGCCCTGGTTCGAGCGCGAGCGCCACCAGCAGCGCGCGCAGCCGGGCTCCTGGCACGTCGGCCGGAGCACCGTCGTCCGCGCGAACCTCGAACGGCCCCAGCATCCCGATCTGCACGGCCCGATCCTGCCACGCCGGTGTCAGGTGGCCGTTCGATGCAGTGCGAAGGAGGTTTCGAAGAGGTTCTCGTTCCACGCGCCGGTCAGCCGGTGCGCGATCTCGGGGACGAAGTCCTCCGACCACCGCTCGGGAAGTTCGGCCTCCTCGGCAAGCGGTTCCCCCACCAGCTCCGCGGGCTCGCCCTCGACGTAGGCGGCGGTCCGGACGTGACGGCCGTCCACGTACCAGAAGAAGGCGTACGTCGTCGTGCTGGTGTCCATGATGAACGTGAGAACGCGGCCGCCTGACGCGGACAGGGAACCGCACGCGTCGCTGTCGCACGCCACCGCGACCTTGGGGTCCGACACCACGGTCCACCCGCCGACCTCGGCCAGCGCGTAGTCGGTGTCCAGCGACATGCTCAGGGCCTCGTCGCCGACCCTGGTCTCCCCCGTCGGGCTCGGATTCCCCGGCAGCGCAAGAAGAACCTCGCTCGCCGAGCGGTTCTCCACCATCAGCCCGATCGTGCGCCATCCCATGCCGGAGGAGTCTAGGGCCTGTCCTGCAAGTCGCCGGGTTCAGCGGTCTTCAAGACCTACACACCCCTGCCCCAGCGGTCTTCAACGACGGCAAACCTCACGAGGCTGCTGGGTTTGCGGCGGTTGGCGATGATCAACAGCGGGGTTTGGTGGTCTTGAAGACACCCCGACCCCCAGCGGCACCGTGACCGGAATACGCAGCTCAACCACTTACAGGACAGGCCCTAGGTCGGCGGCCTCCGCAGTGGGTACCGGGTGCCCAACCCCGGCGAGCACGTCCCGGACGTACGACCGGATCTCATCGGAGACCTCCCGCCGGAGCAGCCGCCTCGCGCGCGCGAGCGCTTCGTGCTGCCTGCCGCACTCCACGAGCAGCAGGACCCGGTTCGCCTCGACGACGGGATCGCCCTCACCGCCAGCGCAGACGTGGTCCAGCTCGGCCAGGGCCTCGGCGGGGCGGCGCAGGAGGTGCAGGACAGCCGCGCGCTCCGTCCTCAGCACGTCCGAGGCCGGGTGCCGGACAAGGCCAGCGTCGACGGTCGCGAGCGCGTGCCCGGCCGCTCCCCCCGCGACGGCGAGCCGAGCCCGCAACGCCCAGACAGTCGCCGAAGGATCATGTCCCGTCCACTCGTGCAGCAGATCAGCCGCCTCCGCGAACAGCTCGGCGTCGATCAGCACCTCCGCGAACTGGACGAGCGTCGCGTCGCAGGAGTCATCGAGCAGGCGCGCCAACCTCAGGTCCTCCAGCGCCGCGTCCAACTCCCCCGCCGCCAGCAGCAGCGACGCCCGGTTCACGTACGCCTCCGGGCCGCAGACGCAGTGGTCGATGGCGTGGGTCAGGTCCCGCAACGCTTCCTCGGTCCGGCCCACCGCCCGAAACGCCGTCGCCCGGTCCACCAACGGCTGCGCGTTGGCCGGATCGCAGGCGACCGCGTGGTCCAGGTCGGCGAGCGCCTCGTCGGCGCGTCCGAGCAGTGTGAGCACTGCCGCGCGGTTGCCGCGAAGAACCATCCAGTGCTGGAGGGCCTCCTGGCCGCCGCGATCGAGCACCGCCAGCCCCGCGTCGATCCTGCTCAGCGCCGTCGCGAGATCGCCGTTCTTCCTGTGGGCCAACGCGAGCGAGTTCTCGTAGAAGGCGGTTCGCCGGGCGCGCAGCTCAGGCTCGGCGATCGAGGCGGCAGCGGTCATGGCCTTCCCCCACGACCGTGCCGCGCGGTCGAGGTCCAGATCGGCCGGACCGCCGAAGTGGCTGTGGAACATGGCCTGCCCGTGGTGCGCGCTCGCGCGGAGCGCGGGTCCGCCCCACCGCCGGGCGGCGATCCGGGAGTACCACACCGACTCGATCGGGCGGCCGACGGCGATCAGGGTGACGGTATGGGCGTGCAGAAGGGCGTGGAAGTCCGCGTCGTAGTCCTCCGGCCAGTCGGCCTCGTCGACCAGCACGCGCCCGCACAGCTCGGCGGTCTCGTAGTAGCCCAGCCGCACCGCGTCGAGCAGAGCTGCTTCGTCGAGCGGGGCCTCGGTACCCGGTTCCACGTGGTTCCCGCGCACCACGCGCACGGGAGGCGGGCGGAGCCGGAACCGCGCCCGCTCGACCAGCGCCTGGACGAGCAGGCGATCGGTCTCGTCCGCTTCCGCCAGGTGGCAGACCTCGATCAGCGTCTCTTCCGGCAGGTGGTGTTCCACGACCTCGGCGACGGCGTGGCAGAGATACCACAGGTGGCGTTGCGGGAAATGCTGAATCCGATTCACGCTCGGCGTCCTCAGCGCCAGCGGAGCGGCCTCGTCAGGAATCGATGGATTCGGGTCGACGAAAGAGAGAACGAGATTTTCCTTCGGGTGCCGCCATGGCCCATCGCTGTCGAGCAACGTCCGCAGCAGCTGCCTCCCCAGGGTGAACGGACCGCCAAGACGCCGGTCCGCACAGCAGGAAAGGGCATTGTCCACTGAGATCATCCATTCTCCGGCGCAGAACACGGCAGCACGGAGGAGTATTTCCAGAATTCCCCAGGACACCAAGACCGTTAATCCCCACATGAAATTCGAGCCTCGATGCGATAAACGGCCTCCTTCGTGACCGGTACCCTCGCCGCGTGGAATTCGACACGCTGGTCGCGGAGCACCGGCGCGAGCTGTACGCGCACTGCTACCGGATGCTCGGCTCGGTGCAGGACGCCGAGGACGCCGTGCAGGAGGCGCTGCTCGGCGCGTGGCGTGGGCTCGCGTCCTTCGAGGGCCGGAGTTCCCTGCGCTCGTGGCTCTACCGGATCTGCACCAACGCCTGCCTGCGGCTGGCCGAGCGCAGGCCGCGCCGCGTGCTGTCGGTCGACTTCGGCCCGGCCAGGACGGACGTGCACGACCTGGGCGAGCCGGTGCCGGGGCCGGTGTGGGTGGAGCCGTGGGTCGAGGAGTCCGGCCCCGCCGAGCACTACCTCCGCCGAGAGTCCGTGGAGCTGGCCTTCGTCGCCGCGCTCCAGTACCTGCCCGGAACGCAGCGCGCCGTGCTGATCCTGCGCGAGGTGCTGGAGTTCTCCGCCGCCGAGGTGGCCGAGATCCTGGACACCACGCCCGCCTCGGTGAACAGCGCGCTGCAACGGGCTCGCGCGAGCGTCCAGGCGCGGGTCGGCTCGCCGCAGCCGGAGGGGCTCACCGAGCAGGGGCGCCGCGAGCTGGTCGACGCCCTCGTCGCCGCGTGGGAACGCGCCGACACGCCCGCGCTGCTCGACCTCCTCACCGAGGACGCGAAGTTCACCATGCCGCCGCTGCCCGCGTGGTTCGACGGCCGGGAGAACGTGGCGAGGTTCCTGCGCGAACGGGTCTTCGCGACACCGTGGCGCCTGTCGCCGGTGACGGTGAACGCCCGGCCGGGGTTCGCCTGCTACCTCAAGCAGCCGGGCGACACCGAGTTCCGATTGGGTGCGATCACCGCGCTGACACTGCGCGGGGGCCGGGTCGCAGAGATCAACAGCTTCCTGGAGCCGGGCGTGCGTTCGGGTCTGCCGGAGATTTTTCGCGCGGACCGATGAATCCGCGCGCGACGGCGTCTCTCTAAGGGTGACAGGTCCACACGCACCTCAGGAGAGTCACCATGCGCAAGCTCATCGTCACCAACCTGGTCTCCGTCGACGGCTGTCACGAGGGGCCGGGCGGCGACTTCATGACCATGCCGCTGGACCCCGGCTTCGACGCGCACAACCTGGAGTCCCTCCAGGCCGCGAGCACCCTGCTGGCGGGCGCGAACACCTTCCGGCTGTTCCGCGACTTCTGGCCGCCGGTCGCCGCCGACGAGGGCGCGCCCGAGGTGGAGCGGGCGATCTCCCGGATCAACGCGGAGATCGAGAAGGTCGTGGTCTCCGACTCGCTCACCGAGGAGCAGACCGGCGCCTACCGGGACACGACGACGCTGGTGCCCAGGGAGAAGGCGCGCGAGGAGGTCGCGGAGCTCAAGCGCGGCACCGGGAAGAACATCATCGTCTTCGGCAGCCGCACGCTGTGGAACGACCTGTTCGCCGCCGGGCTCGTCGACGAGTTCCACCTGGTACTGGGTCCCGGTGTGGTCGGCGGCGGCACACCTGCCTTCGACAGCGGCTTCTCGGCGCGGCTCCGACTGCTCGGTACCAAGACCCACGAGGGCTCCGATGTCGTGGTCATCCGGTACGCGGTGGCCGTGTAGCCGCGATCCGCGGGGGTAGCCGGGGAGGACTGCTCATCCACCTGGAGGCGATATGACCACGTCCCATTCCGCCACCACCCGCACGCGTTCCCCGGTGCAGCTGCTCGCCCTGGTCGTCGGGGTGGTGTTCCTGTTGGTCGGCGTGCTGGGCTTCGTTCCAGGGGCGACGACGAACTACGAGTCCCTCCAGTTCTCCGGCCACCACTCCGACGCGATGCTGCTCGGTGTGTTCCAGGTGTCGATCCTGCACAACATCGTCCACCTGCTCTTCGGGGTGGCGGGTCTGGCGTTGGCGAGGACGGCCTCCGGCGCCCGCGCGTTCCTGGTCGGTGGCGGTGTCGTCTACCTGCTGCTGTGGGTCTACGGACTGCTGATCGACCACGACAGCTCTGCGAACTTCGTGCCGTTCAACACCGCCGACAACTGGCTGCACCTGGGCTTGGGCGTGGGCATGGTCGCGCTCGGCCTGATCGCGGGACGGGCTCCGGTTCAAGCGCGGACCAGCGGGTAACACCAGCTCATGACGAGTTCGCACGCCCGTGCTTCCGTGCTGGAGACCCTTGCCGTAGCGGCAACCGCGTTGCTGCCGATCGTGGCGCGCGGGGCGATCCTGCGCCGACCACGGATCGTGCGGATGGCGGAGCGGGCGGACGCCGATCTCCGGCTTGTCCGCCTGCTCCAACGTCTGCGGGACAAGCACGGTAATGGCCCGCTCCGCCTACGCGTACCCGGACGTTCAGTCCACGTCGTGCTGTCCCGAGCCGACGTGCGCCGCGTGCTCGACGGCTCCCCGGAACCGTTCTCCCCTGCCAATGTCGAGAAACGTCATGCGCTGGGCCACTTCCAGCCCGACGGCCTGCTGATCTCCGATCCGGAGGAGCGCCAGGACCGCAGGCGGTTCACCGAGGCCGTGCTGGACACGCATAGCTCCGTGCACGAACTGGGTCCGGTCTTCGCCGCGAAGATCTCCACCGAGATCGAGGCGCTGCTGCGGCTGACCGGTGAGCAGCTGGACTGGGACACGTTCAGCCGGACGTGGTGGCGCATCGTCCGGCGCATCGTGCTCGGCGACGCGGCGGCGGACGACGAGAGGCTCATCGAACGCCTGAAGTCTTTGCGCGCCAAGGGGAACTGGGCATACCTCACGCCGAGCGACAAGCACCACCGCGAGATCTTCCTGAGCGACTTGCGCGAGCATCTAGCGCGCGGCGGTGGCGGCAGCCTCGCTGAACGGATCGCCGCGCAGCCCGACTCCGCGCACGTCGCACCGGAATCCCAGGTGGCGCACTGGCTCTTCGCCTTCGACGCGGCCGGGATGGCGACGTTCCAAGCCCTCGCGCTGCTGGCCTCCCACCCGGACAAGCCGCGCGATCACGAGCACCTGCGGGCGAGCGTGCTGGAGGCGCTACGGCTGTGGCCGACCACTCCCCTGCTGCTGCGCGACGGTGAAGGCGGCACAGTGCTGATCCTGGCGCCGTTCTTCCACCGCGACGACACGGTCCTGCCGTACGCCAACGACTTCGAGCCGGAGATCTGGCTCGGCGGGCGCGCCGACCCCGCGTTGGTGCCCTTCAGCGGCGGCCCCGCGGTGTGCCCCGGGCGCAACCTGGTCCTGCACGTGACGGCGAAGGTGCTCGCAAGTCTCTTCGCCACGCACGACTTCATGCTGGATTCCCGCGAGCTGGTCAAGCCGCTTCCCGGGACGCTCGACCCCTTCGGTCTCCGCTTCGCCATGTCCTCCCGCGAAGTCGTGTCCTCCGGCACGTGACCCCGAAGGCGGTCCGGTGGCTGGGCAGGGCCTGGCGGACACCCGATGTCGAGCGGCTGGCGGTGGTGCAGGCGCTCAAGGCCGGGTTCGCGGCGATGCTCGCGTGGTTGATCGCGACCACTCTTCTCCACCTGCCCCAAGCTTTCCTGGCTCCGTACGCGGCGCTGTTCGCCGTGGAGTACACCGTCGTCGGGACCTTTCGCACGTCGCTGCACCAGATCGCGTCGACGACCTCCGCCGTGCTGCTGGCCGCCTTGGTGGAACTGCTGTTGCCTTGGCGCACCTTGGGAATCGGTGTCGCGGTCGTGGTCGGTCTGCTCGTCGGGCGGTGGCGGGTCTACGGCGAGAGCGGGCAGTGGGTGGCGCTCACCGCACTGCTGATCCTGGCGTGGGGTACCGGGAGCAACCATCTGCTGCTCGCGGACCGGCTCGTCGAGACCGTGCTCGGGCTGATCGTCGGCACCGCTGTCAACGCGCTGGTGTTCCCGCCCTTCTACGCGCGGCCGGCGCGCCACGCGGTGAAGGAGGTCACGACGAGGTTCTTGGAGTTCCTGGATTCGATGGCGCAGGAGCTGCGCAGGCAGGAGCCTTCGGGCGAGGCGCAGGACTGGCCGTCTCGGGCGAGTGAGTACGAGGAGCTGGCACGCCGGGCAGAGCGCGCCGTGCGCTACAGCCAGAAGAGCGGCAGGTTCAACACCCGGCACGGCAGCCTCGCGCGACATGGTCCTTCGCAGCGCGAGCAGGAGCTGCTCACCACTCTGCGCTCCAGCTGGCGGCACGTGCACGAGATCTGCGAGGTGGTGTGCACGGCGACTGACAGCGACAGCCCGTTCGACTACCCGGACCCGTGTTCGCGCGAACGCTTGGCGGGCCTTCTGGAGGGTGTCGCCGATCTGGTCGGGCTGCGCGCCGAGCCTGACGGCGAGCAGTGGGAGCGAGCGAGGGAACGGTGCGAGGACCAGCTCGCGGAGCTGACCGAGCGGCTCGGCGACTCCGCGCACGCGCTCGCCGGGATGGTCCTCCCGGCCCGGCGCCTGCTCGCCGAGGTCACCGGTCACATGTGAGCGGTGCGTGCTCTGGTGGCGACGGCCCGCGCCCGAGCACCCTGTGTGAAGTCCATTGTGGACTGCTTCACAGAGATGGGATTCGCGATGAAGACGAAGTTGGCGACCACGGCCGTGGTCCTCGCCGCCGTGGCCGGGAGCATGGCGATGTCCGCTCCCGCCGCCGGAGCAGCTCAGCAGGGCAGCTGCGACGAATGGCGCCTGACCGGCGCTTCCGCGCCCAACGTCGGGATGCGAGTGCGGTGCGTCGGCCTCGGCGGCCGGTACTTCAAGGCCGAGATCACGTGCAAGCGCCACGACAACGGCTACCGGTACAACCACTACGGGAACCGGGTCGAGGAGGGCTCCTGGTCCACCGTCTGGTGCGACCGCGACGCCGCGATCGTGTACTGGGGCGGCGTTCACGCGTGATCCCGGAACCGCACGCGCGGAGGCGGTGCGGCTGGTAGGAAGGGGCTCGTGAGTGAACAGCTGGCCGCCGCCGTGCGACGGCTGCGCAAACGCGCGGGCCTGACCCAGGAAGCGCTCGCCGAGAGGTCGGGCATCTCGGTCAGCACCATTCGCGGCATCGAAACGGGCAAACGCGGCAATCCTCAGCTCGCTTCGGTGCGGATGCTCGCGCGGGCGCTCGATCTCTCCCAGGCCGAACAGGAGGAGCTGGTGGCCGCGGCGAGCGGTACGACCGCGGCGCCGGTGGCGGAGCTCCCGACACCGCGCCAGCTCCCCGCCGCCCCGCGGGGTTTCACCGGGCGGGCGCGGGAACTGGCGCGGCTCACGGCGGCCGCGAGCGAGGCGCCCGTGGTGGTGTCGGCTTTCGGTGGCACGGGGAAGACCGCGCTGGTGTTGTGGTGGGGTCATCAGCACACCGACCTCTTCCCCGACGGCCAGCTGTACGTGAACCTGCGCGGCTTCGGTCCGAAGGCCGAGCCGATGCCTCCGGCCGAGGCGCAGCGCGCTTTTCTCACCGCGCTGGGCGTCGACCACGCCTCGGTCCCGGCGAGCGAGGACGAGCGCTCGGCGCTCTACCGCAGCGTCCTCGCGGGCCGGAAGATGTTGGTGGTGTTGGACAACGCCGCCGACACCGAGCAGGTCGTTCCGCTGCTGCCGAGTGGAACGACCTGCTCGGTCATCGTCACCAGCAGGCGCCCGCTCACCGGCTTGGTCGCCTCGCACGGGGCGGTGCCGGTGCGGCTGGACGTGCTCCGCGACGGCGAGGCGAGGGCACTGCTCGCCCATCGCGTCGGCGAAGCCCGCCTCGCCCAGGAGCCCGTCGCCGTCACCGAGATCGTCGAGCACTGCGCCGGGCTCCCGCTGGCTCTCGTCGTCGTCGCGGCACGCGCGAGCGTCAGCCCGACCGCGCCGCTGGCCCGGATCGCCGAGGAGTTGCGCGACGACGCCTCCCGCCTCGACGCGCTCGACACCGACGCTGCCGAGACCAGCCCGCGCGCCGTACTGTCGTGGTCCTACCGCGCGCTGAGCCCCGACGCGATCAGGTTGGCGGGCTTGCTCTCCCTCGCTCCGGGCAGCGACATCAGCGCGGCCGCCGTCTCGTCGCTGAGCCCCGTCCCGCCGCGTCGCGCTCTCGCTGAGCTCGAAACCGCGAGCCTGCTCACCCGCTCCGCCGACGACCGCTACCGGATGCACGACCTCGTCCGCCTGCACGGCGCGGAGTGGGCCGAGCACACGATCCCGGCTCCCGAACGCGCCGAGATGCTGCGTCGACTGGTCGACTTCTACCTGCACACCGCTCTGCCCGGCGACACGGCGTTGGCCCCGCACATCCCGTCGATCGAGCTGCCTCCGCCCGCGCCCGGCTGCCACCCGCTCGCTCTCGACGACGCCCTCGCCTGGTTCGACGCCGAGCACCACTGCCTGCTCGACGCGCAGCGCCGCGCCGCCCAGGAGGGCTGGCACGACAGGGTGTGGCAGCTCGCGTGGGTGCTCAAGACCTACCACTACGTGCGCAACCGGATGGACGCCCAGCGCGAGACCTGGCTGCTCGCCCTCGCCGCGACGCGGGCGCTGGGTGATTCCGAGTTGATCGCCCGTTCCAGCCGGATTCTGGGCGACGCCTGCGCCCGGCTGCACCTGCCCGAGGCTTTCGAGCACCTGCACGCCGCGCTCGCCATCGTCGAGAAGGGCGATGACCTCAACGAGAAGGCGCACACCCACCGCAGCCTCGCCGTCGCCTCCGACGAGGTCGGCGATCACGCGCGGGCGCTGCACCACGCCAGCGAGGCTCTGGCGCTGTACAGGGCGTCCGGCTACGAGACCCGCGAGGCCGAGGCCCTGAACGCCGTCGGCTACCACATGGCCCAGCTCGGCCGCTACGACGAGGCTCGCCCCTTCTGCGAACGCGCGCTGGCCCGCAACCGCGAGCTGGACAACCCCATCGCCGAAGCGTCCACTTTGGACGACCTCGGCCTGATCGCCCAGGGAACGGGCGCGTTGTCCTCCGCCGTCGAGTACTACGGCAAGGCGCACGACACGTGGCGACGGCTCGGCTACGACCACCTCGCCGCCGGTTCGCTGCGGTGTCTGGGAACCGCGCACCTGGAGCTGGGTGATCGAACGTCCGCGCGCCAGGCGTGGTCGCAGGCGTTGGAGTTGTTGCCACCCGGGAAGAAGGCTGAGGCCGTGCAAGGGCTGATCACCGAGCTGGGTTCCAGCGCGAGTTCGGCTTGACCTGGGGCCCCTCGCGCGTGCCCTTGGGCCTCTCACGGGCACGGAAGGGATTCCGGCCCTCGCGGGGAAGCGTATGGCACGCGCACCCCAGGTAAAGCCTCCGTTCCATTGTGCCCCTTGCGTTCCAGCCCCACTCCGCGCCGCAGCACTGTGGACGCGATCCTGGACAGCGCGCCACTTCGCCCTGATTCGCGCGCGGCGAAGGTGATCGAGCACGCTGCCACCCGTCCACCTGTCTTCACGCATGCCAAACACACCTCCTATCCCCTTTCCGCACTTGCGTTACGCCGTCAGTCGTGGGTCGACTCTGATGTTGCGCATCGGTTTCTGCTCCGCATCCACCCAGGTCGGCGGAATAAAGTCCGGCCGTCCGTCCTTCGCGAAGACGATCTTCCAGTCTTCTTGGTGGATCACGTGATGGTGGTGCGAGCACAACAACGTCATGTTGTTGAGGTCGGTCGGCCCGCGATGCTCTACCCAGTGCAATACGTGGTGGGCTTCCGTCCACGCGGGTGGCCGATCACATCCGGGGAAGGCGCATCCCTTGTCGCGCACCGCCAACGCCCGTCGTAGGGGTGGTGGTGCGGTGCGGGCGGAGCGCCCGTAGTCGAGGGGGATGCTCTCTCCGTTCAACACCACCGGGATGAGTTCGGCGTCGCAAGCGAGCTGTCGAATCAGCGAGGCGGTGGCTTCACCGTCCCAGTCGGTGTACCCCGACCGAAGCTTCTCCTCCAGATAGTCCAAGCGCATGGTCACAACCATCTGCGGTCGAACACCACCACTGGCCGGAAGATCATGGGTTGCCATCGCAACCGCGACCAACTCACACAACCCGTCGGCATAGCGTTGTTCCACCGTCCGAGGATCTTCTTCCCCGTTGCTGGGGCGGGGTTTCGACACCGCGTGCAGGGCTTCTTCGAAGATCGCGCCCTCGATCGGGGGCAGGCATCCGTTGAAGAACAGTGATCCGTGTTGGTCCTTGCCCATCCGAAACGACCGCGCTTCCACGGCCTTCTGCTCGTCCGCGAAGGCGCCTTCTTGATCGAAGTGGGAGCGGACTCGTTTGCCTGCTTGCATCAACTCGCGCGCGGTCAGCTCGGGTGCGTAGGTGAGGAGGATGTCTTCGGCTTCGTCGGCAGCATCGGCGGGGATGTTTTTGATGACATCGGTGATGACGGCGGCGTGATCGCCGCTGATTTCTCCCGCGTACAGGGCGTCCTTCGTGGAAGGGACGCCGGGCAGGTCTTCTACGAGCAGCGAGCGTCGCTTCGCTTCCGCCGGAGAAATCTTCAAGTGTGACCGCAACAGTGTCGCGAGGTTCCGGCACCCTTGCGCGGTGTGCAGACCACGATCCTCCGCATACTCAGCAGCATCAACCTTCGCTGCGGTCACCAGATTGGTGAGCGTCTCCAAGTCGACCAGGAACGCGAGATGCTCCTTCTCCGACAACGTGTAGACGTCGTGTGCTTCGAGATGATCTACCAAAAGAGACTTCACTGCTGTTATATCCAACATGATTCACCCCCTCTCCCGTTGGCTACCTCGAATTTTAGCAACTCCTCCAACAGCGTCAAATCCGTTGCAGGCTAAGGAGAAACGGAACTGTCAGCCGTCGGCGAAACTGGGTCGGCTTTACCTGGGGTGCGCGTGCCATACGCTTGTCAGCGTGGCCGGGATTCATCCCGTGCCCGTCCGGCCCACTACGGCACGCGCAAGGGGCCCCAGGTCAAGCCGACCCCCGCGCTGGAACCACCACGCCCCACACGCACCCCACCGCTACTGACACCCGGTGCCACCTGGAAGTCCAGCCGTCCCCGACCTGGAAGCGCAGCCGTACCCCGCTGGAAAGAGCTAAAAGCTCCAGCCTTCCCCCAGCTGGAAGCCCAGCCGTACCCCAGCTGGAACCCCAGCCGTCCCCGACCCGGAAGCCCAGCCGACCCCCACGCTGGAACCGACGACGGCGCTGACCGACGCGCGGCAGCTCACCGGCGCAAAGTCGTCTCCTGCCCGACGTACATCAGCTTCGACGGATTCCGCACGGCGTAAAGCCCGGCAATACGACCATCTTCGACGCGCACAGCAACAACGGTGTCGGTCTCGCCGTCGAGGCGGATGAGCAAACCAGGGTGCCCGTTCACCTGAACAGCTTCCAGAGCCACGGTCTCAACCAACCGACCGAGCCCGCCCACGAGCAACCGAGCCACCTTGTCCGCGCCGACGATGGGGCGCGGCACGGCCTGCTTCACGCCGCCACCATCACCCAAGAGCACGACATCGGGCGCGAGAACGTCAAGCAGGCCCTGGACGTCACCGGTCTCCACGGCGCGCTGGAATGCGTCGAGCACACCGCGCCGCTCGACAAGAGAGGCGGCCCCACGCGGGCGGCGAGCCGCGACGTGCGCGCGGGCGCGGTGGGCGATCTGGCGGACGGCGGCGGGGGTCTTGCCGACGGCCTCGGCGATCTCGTCGTAGCCGAAGTCGAAGACCTCGCGCAGAACGAACACGGCGCGCTCCGTGGGCGCGAGCGTCTCCAGCACGAGGAGCATCGCCATGGAAACGCTGTCGGCCAGCTCGACGTCCTCGGCGACGTCGGGGGTGGTGAGCAGCGGCTCGGGCAGCCACGACCCGACGTAGGACTCCTTGCGCCTGCCGAGCGCGCGGAGCCGCGAGAGCGCCTGGCGAGTGGTGATGCGGACCAAGTAAGCGCGCTGGTTCTCGACGGTGCCGAGGTCGACGCCGGACCACCGCAGCCACGTCTCCTGGAGCACGTCCTCGGCGTCGGCGGCGGAGCCGAGCATCTCGTAGGCGACGGTGAACAGCAGGTTGCGGTGGGCGACGAACGCCTCGGTCGCAGGGTTCACGGGTGGCCTCCTCGGTCGGTGTCGCCCACTAGACGCCAGAACCCACCGGGCTGTGACATGACGTGCGTCACAACGACGACCTGTCACAGAACCCGGGGCACCGGCATCTGGTGTTCATCAAGCACACAACACCACGAGTGAGGACGACGCCATGGACGCCAGGTTCAACCTGTTCGCCAACGAGCTCGCCGTCAAGTTCGGCAAGCGCTTCGCCAACGCCAGCACGGTGATCGAGCACTCGCCGCTGCCGAAGGCCACGCAGGAGCTGGTGTCGTTGCGCGCCAGCCAGATCAACGGCTGCGCGTTCTGCATCGACATGCACACCAAGGAGGCCGCGGCCGCCGGGGAGAGCGCGGTGCGGCTGCACCTGGTCGCGGCGTGGCGCGAGGCGACGGTGTTCACCGAGGCCGAGCGAGCGGCGCTGGCGCTCACGGAGGAGGGCACCCGGCTCGCCGACGCGCACGAGGGCGTGTCGGACGAGACCTGGGCGCGGGCCCGCGAGCACTACGACGACGACCAGCTGGCCGCGCTGCTCGCACTCATCGCGCTGATCAACGCGGCCAACCGGCTGAACATCATGGTGCGCAATCCCGCAGGGGCCTACGAGCCCGGGATGTTCGCGAGCATGCGCGGCTGAGCAGCGGTCACGGCGCGTTCACCGTTCGCACGAGCACCTTGTCCCGCGCCCTCGTCACGTGGACGTAGATCAGGCGCGAGCCGACCGAGGCGCTCCGCAGGTCGGCGCTCACGTCCACAGTGGACGGATGGGCGCCGACCGCCCTGGCGATGTGGTCCTTGACCGCGACCACTTCGGCCTGCTCCGTCGCGGGGCCGGAGCCGGGCAGGTCCCACGCCTTGCCGACGGTTCCGGGCAGCCAGTCGGCCTCGGCGATGTCAGTGACGCTGAGCTTGGTGATCCCTCCGGCGACGGTGGACAACGTGATCCCGTTGGCCTCGCGCGCCTTCCCGAGGAAGTCCCTGCGCTCGGCCAGCGGCACCGATGCCATGCGCCCCAACGGGAAGAGCACCGTGTTCAACCGGAAGGCGGCGAGCACGCGGTCCGCGAAGCAGAGCTGGACGTCGGTGGCGAGCACCAAGCCGTCCTCGTCCTCGAAGCCCGCGAAGCGCGCCTCCACCTCGATCTCGCCGAAGTCCGGCAGGTCCGCGAAGAGCCGAAGGGAGTCCACGCGGCACGCGAAACCGACCTGGCCGGAGCCGATGCGCGGCGCCCACTTGGCCATGTCGTGGTGCGGGACCGCCTGCACCGCCGCGTCGAGCAAGCCTTGGTGCAGGCAGCCGCGCGGAACACTCCCGCGCCTGGCGTCGAGCACGGCCGAAGCCCCTGTGGCGCCGATCTTCCAGGACTTCAGGTACTGGAAAGCGGGGCCGTGGAACAGAACCGCCGACTCGTAGGGTTCCAGTTGCGGCACCGTGTCGTGCAGATCGGCGAAGCGGGGCGGGGCCTCGCCGCACGGTGAGCCCACGACCACGACCGCCGTCGCGACCTCCTCGAACTCCGCCGAAGATTCCTGCCAGATCAGCAGCCGCACCACGAGGCCGTCAACGGTCTCGGCGACCTCGGTCCGCGAACGCAGCTTCTCGGCGGTCAGCAGCCACCGCCGCAGACGGACGTCGCGCACCTCCGTGACGCGGAGTCCGCTGTAGTCCACGGCAGCCTGCGCCAGCACGTCCACAATGGACATGATGGGCAGCGTCGGGACCGTCCACGTTGGACGGTAGTCGCCCATCCACGTGTCGACGGCCGGGTCGAGCACCGACTCCACCACGGCGGGCGGTCCGTCTCCGGGAACGACGCGCACACCGATGCGTTCCGCTTGGAAAACACAGGTTTCGTCGCTCCACAGCCACGCCTGCGCGATCACCTGGCGCCCGCGTTCGTCGTCGACGACCTCCAGGAGCTCCGCCTCGACGCGGACGAGCCGGGTCGCCGGAGTCACCTGCCCACGGTGCTTCCACGTGGTCTCCGTGCCCACCGCGACCGCCTCGAAGCGCGGGTGCGCGACACCCTGCGTCAGCCCGCGCTCGACCATGAAGACCTGGAGCAGCTGGCACACCGCTTCCACGGCGAGCGAGCCGGGTAGCACGGGGTCCTGGAAGGTGTGCGCCTTGAAGAACCAGTCGCCCGCATCGACGTCCTTCTCCGCACAGAGCCTGCCGAGCCCTTCCGCGCCCGCCTCCGGCCAGTACCCGGTGACGCGGTCGAGCATCGACAGCATCGGCCCGCGCGCCAGCACCTCCACCGAGTGGTCGCACGAGGCGTCGAGCCACTCGCGTGACACTGGAAGTCCTTGCTGGTCCTCGAAAACCGAGGCGGGGAAGCAACCGAACACAGTGGACAGTTCGAAGATCGGCACACCGTCGGCCAGGCAGCGCACGGAGAACGACTCGATGATCACGTCTCCACTGCGCGACACCGACGTGATCTCGGCGTGCGTCCGCACGGTCCGCGTGTCGGGCGTGATCTCTCCGGTTGCGGTGCCCGTGCTGTCGAGGTTGCGCCACACCAACTCCGTCCCGGCGGGCAGCGCGCCGCCCAGGTAGGACGCCAGCCAGGCGCAGGGTTGCATAGCGATCTCCGCGAGCACGGCGAACGGCATCACCTCGGTGCCGTTCTGCTCGAAGTACCACGCCTCGTCCGGCACGTCGTACTCGGCGATCACGCCGCTGCCGGGCTCGAACTCTCCGTCCACCAACGCGTTCTGCGCCCCCTTCACCGCGACGATGCGCGACATGAAGTGGTACGGCGGACCGGGCAGGCGCGCGATCCACGACGCGCCCGAGTCCACATAGGACGGACCGAACGCCTCGCTCGGCCTGCCCCACGCGCACGCGAGCAGCGACGCGTGGTCGAACCGGAAACCCTCGACCTCGGCCACCGGGATCGGCTTTCCGTTCTCCTGCACGACGTGCTCGCCGAGGAACTGCGAGAGCGGCCAGTCCGGCACGAGCCGCAACGCGACCCCCTGGCAGTGGAAGGCTTTCACACCGTCGACGGTCGCGAGCACGTCGGCGTGCAGCGTCGACGTTCCCGCGTCGAAGCCCTGGACGAACACCTCGTAACCGATGCGCTCGCTGTCCGGTGTCGCCTGGCCGCGACAGCGCGCCGTGCAGGGAACGCCTTCGGCCAGCTCGAAGCGCCAGCCGTCCTTGGCCACCGTGCAGCCCATGGCGGCCAGGTAGAACGCCATCGCCTGCACACACCCTTGGAACATCAGGGTTCCGGGCATGGACGGGTCGTCGTCGAAGTACCAGTCGTCGGGCGCGATCGGAGCCTCGGCGCGCAGGTAGCCGCGTCCCCACGGCCCGCCCTTGGGGTCGAACTCGGCCACCTCTCGCAGCAACAGCATGCGGCCGTCCTCGATCCGAGGCGTCCTGACGTGCGACTTCGTCTGCTGCCAACCGAAGCAGTCCGCCGGCCGTCCCTCGGCGAACGCCAGGACCTCGGCGGCGGAGAAACTCCTTGGCGCACAAGGGAGGATCGGCGCGTCGAGCGGCAGGTCGGCCATGGGCGCCACGTCGGCGGCGTCCCACTGCACGCCGTCGGTCTCCGCCAGCTCGGCCTCGGTGAAGAAGCCCGCCTGGCCGTCCCGGACGCTCAGCCGCAGCTCGTCGCCGACGTGGCAGTCGTAGCGGAAGGAGAACAACCACACGCCGTCGTGCTCGATGTGCCGATCGATGTGGATCTCGTAGCGCGGCTCCTCCCCCACTGCGGGCAGGCTGCCGTGGAAGGTCAGGTCGCAGCCCAGCAGCCGGTACGCGCGTTGGTCCCGGTCCAGCAGGTCCGCGCCGAGCCAGTCGGCCAGCACCTCGTCGGCCCCCGCCGCCTCGATCACCAGCCCGGCGGGCACCCGCCCTGCGGCGTCGAGGTACCAGCTGTCCTGGTGGACCTCGGTGCGCACCACAAAGCCCTCCGCCTCCGGCAGCGCCGGGCTCCGCTTCGGCGCGAGGCTCGCCAGATCGGTGACGATCTCGCCCCGCATGCGCAGGAACTGCTGCTGTGACTGGCGAAGCTGGGCCATCGCCTCCTCGTGCAGCTCCGTCGCGCGCTGCACCTGGCGCGCCACCACACCTCGCAGCGCCGGCGCGTCGACCAGCGGAGCGGAGCTGCGCAGCTCCTCGAACAGCTGCGCGGTGCTGACCGGCACTCCGGCGGCGATCAGCTCAGCGACGGCGAGGCACAGCTGCCGCAGGCTGCCGGACTCGGCGTCGAAGGCGACTGCCACGTGGTCGCGGTCGCCGAGCGCGCGCTTGATCCACTCCGTGCACAGGCCGCGCGGACCGTGCTCGACGAAGACGCGAACGCCGTCGTACCAAGCCTGTTCGACCGTTCCGGCCAAGTCGATCATGCCGGTGGCCTGAGCCGTCACCGCGTTCGCGGCGGTCTCTGCGGTGAGCGGGTAGGAACGCCTGCTTGCGCCGCTGTAGAAGCGCACTCCGGGCACCTCGGCGGTCCGGCGCAGGTGCAGCTCGTGCCAGCGGTCGCGGGTCTCGGGCGCGTGCGCGGCGAAGTCGTGGTCGCTCGGCACGGCCTCAACACCGAGCCGGGCAACGACTTCGGCACACGCTCGGGCCTCACCACCGATGAGACAGACGTCAGGGGCGTTGACCGCCAACAGGTGCACGGCCGCCTCGTCGGCCAGCTCCGCCATCAGCAGCTCCGCCGAGGCGTTCACCAGGTAGCTCGCCTCCTCAGCGCGGGCCTCCGTGGTGAACAGGCCGCTTTCCCAGGTGTCGCGGCACAGTTCCTCGATGTCCGGCCACGCGCCGAGCGCGAGAAGGGCCGCGGTCTCCCCCGAGGAGTAGCCGATCGCGGCCGAGGGTTGAAGGCCGAGAAGCCCCCTGCTCAGTCTGGTGTGGACGGTCGAGAGCCAGGCCGCCGACCAGATCCGGGCGAGCACTCCGGCGCCCTCGCCGAGCGGTTCGGCCGCCAGTGACGGCACCGCGCGCGCCAGCTCGTGGCCCATGCCGCCGTAGGACGCGGAACCGTTGGTGTAGACGAAACCGATCTCTCCGCCCACCGGCTCGTCCCGGTAGCACGCGCCGGAGGGCAGCTCGCCGCCGTCGATCAACCAGCGCCGCGCCCCGTCCCACGGCGCGGCGTGTTCTCCTTCTGCCACAAGGACGAGGCGCGCCGGACCGGTGTCGGACTCCTGCCGCGCGTCGAGGGCCTCCAGCACCTCCGCGCGGTCGGCGCCGGAGTACACGTGCAGTCGCGGGCCCAGCGCTCCGGACGAAGCGGCCTCGACCGCCTCGTCGGCCATTCGCAGGAAGGCCTCGTGGCTGTCGGCCAACCTCCGCTGGCACTCCGCGTGCGCCTCGGCCGCCTTCTGGCAGGCGTTGTCCATGATCGCCGACCACGGCGCGGTCGAGGACGGGACGGGGACGGCTTCGGAGGTGGGCCGCTGGCAGAGCTGACCGTCGGTCGTACCGGTGATTCGCGCGGTCATCGCGGACTGGCGCTCCTTCGCTGCGGTGGCGGGTGCCGCGCAAGGGCGCCCACGGGAACCAGGGCACGACGAGGCGAAAGGATCTCACGCTTGATCAACGCGCCCCCGCAGCCCCCGCCCGCATTCACTCACTCAGGTGTGTCCACTGAGGACTGCGCTACCAGGGTATCGGGGAGCCGTCCCACGCCACGAGGGAGCCGGTCGGCCCGTCCTCCGGCAGCAGCGCGAGGCGGACCGCCCCCGCCGCGGCCTCCGCCGGGTCACCGCCGACGAAGGAGTTCATCGCCGTGGCGCGAGGTCCCGGTCCCAGGGCGTTCACCTTGAAACCCTCTCCGGCAAGGGCTTGCGCGTACAGGACTGTCAGCGCGTTCACCGCGGCCTTGGACGTCCGGTACGCGGCGGACGCCCCGTCGGCGGGAAATCGTGCGGTGCTCCACGCCAGGGACGCGAGTCCACTGGAGATGTTGACGATGCGCGGGCTCGCGGAGCGGCGGAGCGCGGGCAGGAAGGCGTTGGTCACCGCGACCACGCCGAACACGTTGGCCTCGTAGGTCCTGCGGAAGCTCTCCACGTCCGACTCGGTCGGTGGCGCGGTGTCGGTCATGATCCCGGCGTTGTTGATCAGCACGTCCAGCGCGCCGATCCGCTCGGCTGCTTCGGAGTCGGCGTCGGCGACGTTGGTGACGTCGAGAACGAGCAGCCGGGCGTTCTCGCCGAGTTCGTCGACCGCGCGCTGTCCGTCCACCGGGTCGCGCGAGCCGACGTGCACGATGAGGCCCGCGTCGGCCAGCTGCCGGGCGATCTCCTTGCCGATGCCCCTGTTGGCGCCGGTGACCAGTGCTGTGCGCTTGTTCATGAGGCGACCGTGCCTGCCTGCTGACCCCACTTCCAGGGACAATCGATCCCTGGCAGGACCGCGAGGAGGAGCTATGGGGAAACAGGACCTGGCCAGGTTCATGCGCGCTCGCCGGGAAGGTCTGCGGCCCAGGGACTTCGGCCTGCCCACGGCGCCACGGCGGACTCCCGGCCTGCGCCGCGAGGAGGTCGCGGAGCTCGCGCACGTGTCCGTCGACTACTACTCCCGCCTCGAACAGGCACGCGGGCCGCACCCGTCGCCGCGCGTCCTGTCCGCCCTCGCCGACGCGCTCCGGCTGAGCGCGGCCGAACGCGCTCACCTGTTCCGGCTCGGCGCCGCCCCTGGCCTGCCTGCGAGCCCGAAGCGCCAGGTCACGCCGTCCGTCGCCGCGTTCCTGAACCGCTTGCCGGACTCGGCGGCCGTGGTCACAGACGCGGGCTACGACGTGATCGCGTGGAACGCGCTCGCCAACGCTCTGCTCGGCGACCTCGCCGGTGAGCCGAACATCGCGCGTCGCTGGTTCCTGGGGCTCGGCCACCCGATGGAGGTGTCGGAGGGCCTGTCCCGCGTGGCCGTCGCCCGGCTGCGCGCCGCGTCGAGCCGCTACCCCGGCGACGTGCGGATCTCCGGCGTCGTCACCGAGCTGACCAGGGCGAGCGCGGAGTTCCGGGAGCTGTGGGCGGCTGATCCGGTGCACTCCCCCGGCCACTGCGACCGCACTGTCCTGCACCCCGAGGCCGGAGCGCTGGAGCTGCACTCCGACGTGCTGACCGTGCCTGACGTGGACCAGCAGGTCGTGTTCCTCACGGCGGCCGGAGCGGCGTCACGAAGGTGGCTGGATCTCGCCGGACAGCGGCTAGCACGCCAGCGAGAGTGAACGACGCACGACAGCTTGCCGGGAGGCGCTGCTTCGCCCCGTCGCCGCGAGACCGCGCCGAGGTCTGCCCGCACCAACGCCCCGTTTGGTGCGCTGAACTCCCTGAACGACCCGTTCAGTGCGTTGAGCGCGCTGAACGGGTCGTTTGGTGCGTTGAAGTACCTGAACGGGCCGTTCAGGGCTCAAACCGTCCGAGGGGGAGGTGTTCGTGGTCGCTGCGCAGGCCTGAGCACGTGTTTTAGGCTGCCCGCGACCTTCTCGGAAAAAAGTTCGACGAGTTTGTCGATCCGCTGCCGCGCCCGTTCGACCTAGGTGCGAGCGGGTCCGAGAGCGACCCGGACGACGAGCCAGGGAGACGCACCGTGAAGTACATGCTGATCATGCGGGCCACCGACGAGACCTTCGAGAACTTCGAGAACGTCGACTTCGACGAGATCATCGAGTCGATGGGGCGGTTCAACGACGAGCTGATCAGGGCGGGTGTGCTGGTCGCGGCCGAGGGGCTGGACCCGACGCAGCCCGGCGTCGTCGTGGACTACTCCTCCGAGGTTCCCGTGGTCACCGACGGTCCCTACGGTGAGACCAAGGAGCTGTTCGGCGGTTTCTGGATCCTGAACGTGGCCTCGCAGGAGGAGGCCGTCGCCTGGGCGCGGCGCGCTCCGCTGGCGGGCAAGGGCAGCAAGGCCGAGATCCGCAGGGTCACCTCGATCGACGAGATGCCGCAGGACAACGAGTGGATCAAGAAGGAGCGGGAGTGGCGCGAGGCGACCGGTCAGCTGTGACCCGAGCGGGCAGCGATGGCTGAGGCAACGGGCCGGGACGCCGTCGCCGCCGTCTGGCGGATCGAGTCGGCGCGGATCGTCGGTGCGCTCGCGCGCTACACCGGCGATTTCGCGCTGGCCGAGGACCTCGCCCAGGAGGCGCTCGCCGAAGCGCTGGTGACGTGGCCGCGCGAGGGTGTGCCGCGCAGCCCCGCCGGGTGGCTGCTCGCCGTCGGGAGGCGTCGCGCGATCGACGCCTTCCGGCGGCGTTCCGCGCTGGACGAGCGCTACGCCTCCTTCGCCAAGGACCTCGGCGAGGGCGGCGCGTACTCCGGCGGCACGATCGAGGCCGAGTCCGACCACGTGCTGTGGGACCCGGACCAGATCGACGACGACGTGCTCGCGCTGATGTTCGTCTCGTGCCACCCCGTGCTGCCGCGCGAGGCCCGGGTGGCGCTGACGCTGCGCGTCGTCGGCGGTCTGACCAGCGACGAGATCGCGAAGGCCTTCCTGGTGCCGACCGCGACCGTGCAGGCGAGGATCACCCGCGCGAAGAAGTCGCTCGGCGAGGCCGGGGTGCCGTTCGAGGTGCCCCCGGTCGCCGAGCGCGCCCAGCGGCTGGGCTCGGTGCTCAGCGTGGTCTACCTGATCTTCACCGAGGGGTCCTCGGCGAGTTCGGGCGATGACCTGATCCGCTTCGACCTCGCGGGGGAGGCGCAGCGGCTGGCGCGGGTGCTCGCCCAGCTCATGCCCGACGAGCCCGAGGTGCTCGGCCTGCTCGCGCTGCTCGAACTGACCGCGGCGCGCTTCCCCGCCCGCACCGGCCCGGACGGCGAACTCGTGCTGCTGGAACACCAGAACCGGCGTCGGTGGGACCGCGCGGCGATCCTGCGCGGACGAGCCGCGCTCGCCCGCGCGTCGCAGATCGGTCGCGGCATCGGCGCCTACGGGCTCCAGGCCGCGATCGCCGAGTGCCACGCGATCTCCGACTCGGTCGAGGAGACCAACTGGGGGCGCATCGTCGTGCTGTACGAGGCGCTCGGCCAGCTCGGGCCGTCCCCCGTCGTCGACCTCAACCGCGCCGCCGCGGTCGCCATGGCCGAAGGCCCTGCCGCCGCGCTGGCGATCGTGGACGAGCTGGTCGCGGCCAAGGCGCTGGCCAACTCCCACCTGTTGCCCAGCGTGCGCGGCGAACTGCTCGCGCGGCTCGGCCGCACTGACGAGGCGCGCTCCGAACTGGAGCGCGCCATCGCCTTGTGCGGCAACGCACGCGAGCGCGCAGTGCTGGAGCGCAAGATCACCGATCTCGGCTGAGCGCGTGCCTCAGCCATCGCGGGCGCGTGGTCGAACCAGCTCGTCCCGTGGTGCGGCAGGCCCGCGTCCACGTGCCGCCCACGCCAATGCCGCGTTTGGTCCGTCGCAGGTACCTGAATGAGTCATTGGGGACGCTGAAGTACCTGAATGAGTCATTGAGGGCGTTCAAGTACCTCAATGACTCATTCAGCACGCTCAACCACATGAATGAGTCATTGAGGTGGGTTCACGTGGTTGGACGAGTCGTTGGGGTGCGTGTGGTGGGGAGCCCTGAACGACCCGTTTGGTGCGTTGAGCGCGCTGAACGGGTCGTTTGGTGCATTGAGCGCGCTGAACGGGTCGTTTGGTGCGTTCAAGTACCACCAAAACCGTGCCACCGTCCTGGCGTCGGCGCTGGCATGATCGGACGGCGTGGGCGACAACAAGGAACGCATGCTGCGCAACGAGTGGTACCTCGACGAGCCCGACCTCGCCGAGGACCGGCTCCGCTGCGGTCGGCTGCTGGACCGCTTCAACGCCACCACCGCCGACGAGGACGCCGAGCGCTTCGGCATCCTCACCGAGCTGCTCGGCGGCATCGGCCCCGGAACCCGCGTGCTGACGCGGTTCCTGTGCAGCTACGGCCACCTCACAACCATCGGCGCGAACAGCTTCGTCAACAACGACGCCATCTTCATGGACGACGCCCGCATCACCATCGGCGACGACGTGCGGATCGGGCCGCGCGCCCAGCTGCTGACCGCGCTGCACCCGTTGGAGGACCACGACAAGCGCCGCGAGGGCTGGGAGAAACCGTTGCCCATCACCATCGGCGACAACGCGTGGCTCGGTGGCGGCGTGATCGTCTGCCCCGGTGTCACCATCGGAGCCGACGCCGTCGTCGGCGCAGGCTCCGTGGTGCTGCGCGATGTCCCGGCGCGCACCTTCGTCGCGGGCAACCCCGCCCGAGTCATCCGCGACCTGTGACTACTCGGAAACGCGTCGCGCTGGCCGTGAGCGCGGGGATCGTGCTGTTCGTGGGCACAGTGCTGGTGTTGCAGAAGCCGAAGCTCGAACTCGACGAGCAGCTGGTTCGCGCGGTGAGCCCGGCGGTGCACGAGGCCTTGCTGAGCAACAAGAAGCTGACGTGGCCGACCAAGAGCGGCGGGCGTTGGTTCTGCGCGGAGCGTGTGGTGGAGACGCGGCGCGACGGCGACACGGTGCGCGTCGGTGTGCTCGCGAGCTGCATGAACTACGCGCGGGGTGACGGGTGCCTCGCGAGCAACGCGGGCAGCAGTGGCGCGGTCGTGGTCACGCTCAGGGGAACCCAGGTGCTGGACGTGGAGGTTCCCATCGACGGCGCGGGGAACGACGAGATGCTGCGCCGCATGTTCAGCGACGCCGGGTACGCGGAGGTGCGCCGCTCGATCGGCCGCGACACCCCGGACCCCGCGCCCGAGGCGAAGGCGGCGTTCGGGTTGCCCGCAAACGTCACGAGCTGCCGGATTTAGCAGCGGGTTAGTTGCCTTGCGGGAAAGTGTCCGGTGTGCATACGGTCACGGGGACAGACCGAGGTGACGATGGGGGACGGTCAGATGGCGGAGCAGGATTTCACGTTGGACCAGGACACGAGCGACAAGTTCTGGGCGATGCTCGAAGAAGAGGGCGTGACCCGCGCCGGTTTCGTGCTGCACATGGGGATGGACGCGGAGTAGCGCCGCACCCGCGCTGGGGGATCGATGCACCGCTTGACGTCGAGCCTGCGCTCGGCGCCGTTGGCGGAGACGGCGGCGCGGGCCGAGGTGGTCGCGGCGGAGCTGGGGATCACGAGGGTCACGGACACGACGTGGCTGGACAGCATCGGCATCCCGGTCTTCGCGAGCATCAGGCCGTCGGCGACGCCCGGTTCGTTGTGCGTGAACGCGGGCAAGGGCGTGCGACCCGAGGAAGCCAGGGTCGGCGCGCTCATGGAAGCGATCGAGTTCGCGCGGGCGGAGTACGGCGCGCGCACGGTCGAAGTCTTCGACTCGACACCGCACGAGGTCGCGAGCCAACCGGGCGCTGAGTTCGACTTCGTGGACCTGTGTCCGTTGCTGGGCAAGGAGGTCGACCCGCACGGACGGCTCGTGTGCGTCATGGCGGAGGACATCGTCGACGGCACGGAGATCGCGCTGCCCGCGGAGCTGGTGTTCTCGCCGTACCAGGAGAACCCCGGGCAGCGGATCTTCGGCACCAGCACCAACGGTCTCAGCTCGGGCAACACCGTCGAAGAAGCGACGGTGCACGGGCTCGCCGAGGTCATCGAACGCGATGTCAACGCGTTCAACCACATCGCGGACCGCTCGCGACTCGTGGAGCTGGACAGCCCGCCGCCGGAGGTGGCCGAGCTGATCGCCAAGGTCGAAGCGGCGGGTCTGCGAGCGGTGTTGCGGTACACGCCGAACGAGTTCGGGCTGCCGTACGTGGCGGGTTTCATCCTGGAGCCCGAGGACGACATGCCGATCGCTATCGCGCACGGGGCCGGGCTGCACCTGGTTCGCGACATCGCAGCGGTGCGCGGGCTGTGCGAGGCGGCGCAGTCCCGGCTGACCGGTATCCACGGCGGACGTGACGACCTGCTCGCGGGAGGCCGCTACGCCCCGCGCGACGGTGATGTCGCGGCACTGCGTGCGCGGGTCACCGACGCGAAGGACGCCGTACGGTACTCGGAGATCCCGACGCACCTCGTGACCAGCATTGAGTCCGCTTTGGACCTACTCATGAAATCGTTGCGACGTCAGGCTTATCGGGTCGTCCTGACCGCAGGGCCGCTGGCCGTGGTGCGCGTCATCGTGCCCGGCTTGGAGTCGCTGACCCATGGCCTGCACCGCGTCGGCCCACGGCTGGCGGCTCGCGCATGACCACGTACGCCTTCGTCGGGCCGACCGCGTTCGGGCTCCCCTCGGTGTTCCCCGCCGAGGTCGAAGTCCGCCCGCCCGTGCGCCGCGGCGATGTCGAAGCCCTGGTCGCGGCGGAAGAACCAGGCACGCTGATCATTGTCGACGGGACGTTCCACAGCTACCCGGCGGTCGGGCATGTGGAGCTGCGCACAGCACTGGAATCCGGTTGGCGCGTATGGGGATTGTCGTCAATGGGCGCGATCCGAGCCGCCGAAATGGAGCCGCTGGGCATGCGCGGCTACGGCGCCGTCTACCAACGGTTCGTGAGCGACCCATCGTTCTCCGATGACGAAGTCGCTTTGCTGCACTCCGCCGAGCCGCCGTACCAACCCATGTCCGAGCCGATGGTGCACATCCGCACCTTCCTGGATTCACTTGTGGCGGAAGGGAAACTGTCGGAGTCCGATGCGCGGGACGTGACCGTCTCGCTGAAGAACCGTTGGTACGGCTACCGAACTCACCGAGCGTTGGCGGAACTGCTCCCAGTCGACGACGCGCTTCAGGCTGAGCACCGCCTCAAGACCACAGATCTCCTGCGTTTCGCCGAGGAGCAGCCGTGGCGGTGATCCCGGCGCACGCGAGCGAACTGCTCGACACCGCGCGCGAGCACTGGAGCCGTCCGGGCGCAACCTCCCTGTCCGGCAAGCCAATCCGCACGCTTGAAGCCACGCCACAACACACGGTCAACCCGTATTGGGACCTCGCGCTCACGCTCCCCCTGCACGAACGTCGCCTACCCGTTCCCGGTTCCGGCATGCTCGTGGAAGCCCTTCCGCCGCCGCACGGCCCATTCGGTTGGTGGGTGCTGCAACGCCGCTTCGCGTGGGCGCTGCCGAGTCCCGGCGACCTCACCTGGCTGCTGGCCCAGCTCGCGGGGCGGCCGGTGCTCGACGTGGGGGCCGGGCTCGGATACTGGGCTTGGCAACTCTCGCAGCTCGGCGTGGACGTGCTGGCCACCGACATCGCGTCCACCGACACCTGGCTGGACGAGGTCGAGCCGTTCCACCCCGTCGCCCACCACCCCGCCGATCCGGCCGAGCACCCCGAGCGCGCCCTGCTGCTCTCCTGGCCCCCGTCCGGCGGCCTGGCGGTTGACTCCCTCCGCTCCTACACCGGCGACACGGTCGTCTACCTCGGCGAGCTGAACCCGGAGGTCTGCGGCGGAGCGGACTTCTTCGCCGAGCTGGAGGAGAACTGGACGCTGCTCGGGCACAGTCCGTGGCACGTCAACCTCTACGGCTGCCGAGGCGTCCTGCGCGCGTACAGACGCCCTCCGGACGTCCGATTGTGGTGAGCGGGTACCGCCGCGTACCGTCAGTTCGTTGGACAACTTCATACGTGCTCTGCCCAGGGGAAGCCGGTCGAATCCCGGCGCTGTCCCGCAACCGTAGGTGGTGACCCCCGTCACCACGAGCCGGAATGCCTGGCGGAGCACGAGCGGCTTCACCTGTCGAGGAATGCAGAGCGGAGCCGGGTGGGCCCCTGCGCCGTGCCCGGAGCTTCGCGAACCGCTCCGGAAGGGCACACTGGGGATGTCTGGGTTATCGCGCCGTGCGCTGGCGCTGCTGACGTGTTGTCTTCTCATCTGCGGGTTCACCCTGCCCGCCGCCTCCGCGCAGCCGAAAGGCACCGAGGGGCACTGTCCCGACGGCAACGGCGTGACCGTCGTCGTGGACTTCCAGGAGCTCGGCGGGGACACCCTCGTCCGCTGCGCGCCGGGAGAGCAGGCCAGCGGATTGACCGCGCTGGAGAACGCCGGGTTCGAGGTCACCGGGACCACGCGCTGGGGCAAGGCTTTCATCTGCCGCCTCAACGGAAAACCCGGCCCGGACACCGAGCCGTGCGTGAACACGCCGCCCGCTTCGGCCTATTGGGGGTACTGGCACGCGCCGAACGGCGGAACGTGGACCTACAGCCAACAAGGTGCCACGAACCGGAAACCACCGTTGGGCAGCTATGAGGGCTGGTCGTTCTCCAAGGACCGCAGCGCCTCCGACAACCCGCCGCCGCGCGTCGCGCCGGTTCGTCCCGCACCGAAGCCCCGCTTCACCGCCCAGCCAGCGACGCGCTTCCCCAAGCCGGTTCAGGCGACCCCTGGCACAGCAGAGGGCGCGCGTTGGCTGGTCGGCGAGCTGCGCGACGGAGCGCTGCCGGGCTTCAACGGGCCTGACTGGGGCCTCACGATCGACGCGCTCTTCGTGCTCTCGGCGACGAGGACCGATGGTGCGGCGCTGAACCAGGTCGCGGACAAGGTGGCGCACAACGTGCGCGGCTACAACAGCTACGACCTGTGGGGGCAGCCGGGAGTGCGGCTGGCCGACGAGACCGGCAAGCTGCTCGCCGCGGCGGTCGCGGCCGACACCGACCCGACGTCCTTCGGCGGGATCAACCTGCGCCAGGAGATGTTGGAGCTGATCGCCGGTCCAGGGCCCAACCACGGGCAGATCCAGGACAAGGGAATCACCAGTGACACCAACACCTTCGGCCAGTCGCTCGCAGTGATCGGCCTCGCACGCAGCGGCGGTGTGCCGAGCGAGGTGGTGGACTTCCTGATCAAGCAGCAGTGCGCGGTGGGCGGGTTCCGGCTCTCCACCACGCTCGGCGGAACCCCGTCGATCAGCTGCGACGAGTTCCCCAACGCGGTGCTCGACCCGGACTCCACGGCGATGGCGATCCAGGCGCTGTTGGCCGCGAACACCCCTGCCGCAACGGCTTCGGCGAACAAGGGGGCCGACTGGTTGCAGCGCACCCAGCGCGCCGACGGCTCCTTCGGCGGCTCCGGCCCGACCGAGGCGTCCAACACCAACAGCACCGGCCTTGCGGCACAGGCACTCGCCGCCGCCGGGCGGACCGAGCCCGCGCGCAAAGCCGCCGACTACGTGGCACAGCGCCAGCTCACCGCCGCGAACGGTGGCGCTGCCAAGGCTTTCGCGGGCGCGATCGCCTACAACGACGCCGCGTTCGCGGAAGCGATCGCCAACGGCATCCCGGAGATGGCGCGCGACCAGTGGCGGCGGGCCAGCGCGCAGGCGTTGCTCGGCCTGGCCCAGGTGCCGCTCGGTAAGCTCGGCGCGCTGAAGCCGACCCGCACCGCGGCTCCTCCTGCGACGACCGTGAACCCTTCCACGACAACGGTTTCCACCACGTCCGCTTCCGAGTCGACGACGACCTCAGCGCCCGAGACGACGACCGCCTCCGAAACCACCACCTCCACGCCGCCGCCGGTCGTGGACCAGCCGGCGACGCCGCTCGCGCAGACCGGTGCGGAGCCCGCGCTGCCGTTGCTGGCCGGGCTCGTGCTGGTCACCGCCGGACTGCTGGTGACGGTGGTCGCGCGCAGGCGGTCGGCGTGAGGCGTTGGGCAGCCGTCGCGGCGGTCGCCGGATTCCTGCTGGCCGCCGCGACTCCGCCGATCTCCGCTCAGGGCAAGGGAACTCCAGGTCACTGCCCGGACGGCAACGGCGTGACAGTTGTGATCGACTTTCAAGATCTCGGCGGCTCGACGATCGTCCGCTGCGCGCAGGGCGAGCAGGCCACCGGGCACGCGGCGCTGCGCAACGCGGGCATCTCGATCACCGGGACCAACCGGTGGGGCGAGGGCTTCATCTGCCGCATCGAGGGAAAGCCCGCTCCGTCGGCCGAGCCGTGCATCGACACGCCTCCGGCGACGGCGTACTGGTCGTACTGGCACGCCCCCAACGGCGGCGCGTGGAAGTACAGCGATTTCGGTGTCATGAACCGGAAACCGCCGCTCGGCAGCTACGAGGGCTGGTCGTTCTCCAAGAACCGCACCGCGACCACGAACCCGCAACCACGGGTCAAGCCGCAGCGGCCGGTCGCGGCACCACCGTCTCCGCCTCCAGCCCCACCACCGCCTCCTCCCCCGCCTCGTCCGCAACCTCAACCGCAACCCCAGCCACAACCTGGTCCGGGTGCTCCGCCACCTGCCCCTGAGGTCACGTCGTCGAGCATCGCGCCTACCACGACGACCGAAGTGCCATCGACGGTCGCTCCACCGCCTGCGGCGACGACCTCGGAAACTCCGGCGTGGACCGGCGTCACACCGACGAATTCGGCTTCGGAGTCGAACTCCGCGACGGGCACGATCGTCGGCATCGGCGCGGTGCTCGCGGTCGTCGTCGGCGCGATCATCGCCACGGCTCGGCGTCGCAGGGCCGGTGACTCCAGCTGAGCATGGTGCCGAGAACGCTGCACCCGGGTGCCTGGTGGTTGTGGGCGCTCGGGCTGGCCACGGCGGCGAGCCGGACCACGAACCCGTTGCTGCTGGCGCTGATCCTTGCGGTGGCCGGGTTCGTGGTCGCGCACCGCAGGGGCGACGCGCCGTGGGCGCTGGCGTTCCGGATGTACGTGCTGCTCGGCGCGGTGATCGTCTTCTCGCGGGTGGTGTTCCGGATCATCTTCGGTGGCGGGCAGGGCGAGATCGTCCTGTTCACCCTGCCGCAGATCCCGTTGCCGGAGTGGGCCGCGGGCATCCGGCTGTTCGGGCCCGTCGCCGCCGAGCAGCTGCTGGGTGGCTTCTACGACGGGCTTCGGCTGGCGACGATGGTGGTCTGCCTCGGGGCGGCGAACGCGCTGGCCAACCCCAAGCGCATGCTCAAGGCCGTGCCGTCCGCGCTCTACGAGATCGGCGCGGCGGTCGTCGTCGCGCTGTCCGTCGCCCCGCAGCTCATCGAGAGCGTGCTGCGCGTGCGGCGAGCCCGACGGTTGCGCGGCGGCGCGCAGAAGGGCATGAAAGCCTTGCGCGCCATCGTGATCCCCGTGCTCACCGATGCGCTGGACCGCTCGCTCGCGCTGGCGGCGGCGATGGATTCGCGCGGTTACGGCAGAACGGGAACGCGGCAGCGCGGCCCTCGGCTGCTCACCGGCTTCCTCGTCATCGGCGGGTTGGCCGGGATCTGCGTCGGCGTGTACGGGCTGTTGGACGGCACGGCTCCGCGCTACCTCGGCGGGCCCGTGCTCGCGGGCGGGCTCGCGCTGGCGATCGCCGGATTCGTGCTCGGCGGCCGTCGTGTGCCGCGCACCGTGTACCGGCCCGACAGCTGGCGAGCGCCGGAGCTGCTCGTGGCCGCGTGCGGAATCGGTACCGCCGCCGTTCTGTTCATCACCAGCCAGGTCGACGCGGCCAACCTCTACCCGTCGCTGAACCCGTTGACGTGGCCGGAGTTCGCCGCGCTGCCCGCGCTCGGCGTGCTGCTCGGCGCCGCACCGGCAGTCCTCGCCCCACCGCACCCGGAGACCACGTGATCACCTTCACCGACGTGACGATCAGCTACGCGGGCGCGACGGCACCGACACTGTCCAATGTGGACGTCGAAGTGCCGGAGGGAGAGCTGTGCCTGGTGGTCGGGCTGACCGGGGCGGGCAAGTCCACCCTGCTCGGCGCGATCAACGGGCTCGTCCCGCACTTCACCGGCGGCACGCTCAGCGGCCGGGTCAGCGTCGCGGGCATGGACACCCGCGCCCACCGCCCGCGCGAGTTCGCCGATGTCGTCGGCGTGGTCGGCCAGGACCCGCTCGCCGGATTCGTCACCGACACCGTCGAGGAAGAGCTGGCTTACACGATGGAGCAGCTCGGCGTGCGCGGCGAGGTGATGCGCAAGCGCGTCGAGGAAACCCTTGACCTGCTTGGCATCGCCGAACTCCGCAACCGTCCGCTGAGAACTCTTTCTGGAGGTCAGCAACAACGCGTCGCGATCGGCTCCGTGCTGACCGCGCACCCCGAGGTGCTCGTGCTCGACGAACCGACCTCCGCGCTCGACCCGACCGCCGCCGAAGACGTGCTCGCCGCGATCACCCGCCTCGTGCACGACCTCGGCGTGACCGTCGTGGTCGCCGAGCACCGCATGGAACGCGTTGTGCAGTACGCCGACCGCCTGCTCTTCCTCCCCGGCGACGGAAGTGTGCTCAGCGGCGCTCCGGCCGAGGTCCTCCGCTCATGCCCGGTCGCTCCGCCCGTCGTGGAGCTGGGCCGCCTCGCCGGGTGGGACCCGCTGCCGCTGTCCGTCCGCGACGCGCGTCGGCAGGCTGCGCCGCTTCGCTCTCGACTACCCGAGAGTCCTTCTGTAGCAACGAAATGCGGTGATTGCTCGCTGAGCGCGCGCAAGGTGGTCGTGCGCTATGGAGCTGTCATCGCGGTGCGCGAGGTCGACATCGATCTCCATTCCGGCGAAGTGCTGGCGTTGATGGGGCGCAACGGTTCCGGGAAGTCCTCGTTGCTGTGGGCGCTCCAGGGCTCGGGGCCGCGCCAGGCGGGGACGGTCCGCGTCGGCGACCAAGACCCGAAGGCGCTCGCTCCCGGTAAGGCGCGCAAGCTCGTCGGCCTTGTCCCGCAAACACCTTCCGACCTGCTGTACCTGGAAACCGTGGCCGCCGAGTGCGCGCAGGCCGACGCCGAGTCCGAGGCTTCGCCGGGCGCGTGCCGGGCGCTTCTGGACAGTTTGGCGCCCGGGATCGCCGACGACAAGCACCCACGCGACCTGTCCGAGGGCCAGCGGCTCGCGCTCGTGCTCGCCGTGCAGCTCGTCGCCGCCCCCGGCATCGTGCTGCTCGACGAACCGACCAGAGGCCTTGACTACCAAGCGAAACGGCGGTTCGGCGCGCTCGTGCGCGGACTGGCGGCTCAGGGCCGAGCGATCGTGATCTCCACCCACGACGTCGAGTTCGTCGCCGCCGTCTCCGACCGCGTGGTCGTCCTGGCCGAAGGCGAGGTGGTCGCCGACGGCCCCACCGCCGACGTCGTGGTCGCGTCGCCCGCGTTCGCCCCGCAGGTCGCCAAGATCCTCTCGCCGCTGCCCTACCTCACCGTCGACGCGGTCGCGGAGGCGTTGCGGTGAAAGGGAACCCGTTGCGCATCGCCCCTCGGGCCGCCGTCGTGCTCGCCATCGCCTCCGCCGCCGGGCTGGTGATGTTCCTGTGGCCGCTGTTCACCACCCCGGCCCCCGAGGCCATCGCACACACCTCCGACGCCCCGCTGATCTTCGTGGTCATCCTGCCCGTGCTGATCGCGATCGTGCTCGCCGAGCTGTCCTCCGGCGGCATCGACGCCAAGACCCTGGCCATGCTCGGCGTGCTCTCCGCGATCAACGCCGCGCTCCGCCCGCTCGGCGCGGGCACCGCGGGCATCGAGACCGTGTTCTTCCTGCTCGTGCTCGCCGGCCGGGTTTTCGGGCCGGGCTTCGGTTTCGTGCTCGGCTCGACCTCGCTGTTCGCCTCCGCGCTGCTCACCGCCGGAGTCGGCCCGTGGCTGCCGTTCCAGATGGTCGCTTCGTCGTGGATCGGCCTCGGCGCGGGCCTGCTTCCCCGCCGCGTCAAGGGAAAGGCGGAGATCGCGATGCTCGCCGCTTACGGTGTCCTTGCCGCGTACAGCTTCGGTTTCGTGATGAACATGTGGTTCTGGCCGTTCACCACGGGCATCCAGACCGACCTGTCGTTCGTCCCCGGCGCCCCGCTGCTGGAGAACCTGCACCGCTTCTTCGTGTTCACCCTCGTCACGTCGACCTTCGGTTGGGACACCGGCCGCGCGCTCACCAACCTCGTCGCCATCCTGCTCGCCGGCCCCGCCGTGCTCGCCGTCCTCCGCCGAGCCGCCCGCCGCGCCGCCTTCCCGTAGCGGCTTTCGCGTCTACCGCTCTTGAGCCGGTGGCCCCGGAGTTGGGGTGTCTTCAAGACCACCGAACCCCCGTTTCGATCATCGTCAACCGACTCCTACTTCGAGGCGGCGGAGGGTTTGCGGTCGTTGGAGTCCGTTGAGGTGGGGGTTTGTGGGTCTTGAAGACTGGCGAACCGCGCAGAAGTCGGCCCGAACCCCCGTTCCCCGTCACGCACTCATGTGATCGTGATGCTGCTGCCGGAACGGGGGAGAATGCCGGGATGAGCACGATGGCACTGGCCGCTCAGGAGCGCGCCGACTTCACCGACCTCCTGGCAGGACTCGCTCCGGAGCAGTGGGACATGCCAACACTGTGCGCGGACTGGACAGTCCGCCAGCTCGCCGCCCACGTGATCAGCTACGACGCCCTCTCGTGGCGCGGGACGCTCTCCCTGCTCGCGCGCAGCCGCTTCAGCCTGAACAGGGCCAACGCGTTGTGCGTCGCCGAGAACGCCAACGCCGACCTCCTCGCCCTGTTCCGCGCCCACGCCCGGCCGCGCGGCCTGACCACGGTGTTCGGCGGCATGATCCCGCTGCTGGACGGGTTGATCCACCAGCAGGACATCCGACGGCCGCTGGGCCTGCCCCGCGAGATCCCGCACGATCGGCTGAGCGCCGCGCTCCGCTTCGCGTTCCGGGCTCCCCCGATCGGGGCACCCAAGCGCACCCGCGGCCTCAGTGTGATCGCCACCGACGTGGCGTTCTCGCACGGCTGCGGCCCGGAGGTGCGCGGCCCCGGGGAGGCCCTGCTGATGGCCATCGCCGGGCGTTCCTCGGCCCTCGCGGAGCTGTCCGGGCCCGGCGTCGCCGTGCTGGCGTCGCGTTAGAGCTTCTCCCAGACCGACACGTGCGCCTCGCTGTCGTCGGTGAAGGGCTCGCGCGTCCAGTCCGCCCAGCGCTCGCGCAGCCGCAGCCCGGCCAGCCGCGCCATCAGGTCCAGCTCGGCGGGCCACACGTAGCGGAACGGGACGGAGCGGAACTCCTTGCCCTGCTGGACGTAGTTCGAGCTCATCGCCTGCGTGGCGAACTCGTACACGTCGTAGGCCCACCGCGTCGGGCTGACGTGGAACGGCAGGACGTTCTGCCCCGGCGGGAGCTTGCGCAACTCGGGAACGCCGACCTCGATCACGAAGCACCCGCCCGGTTCGAGGTGCTCAGCCACCGTGCGGAAGCACTCGACCTGCGCGTCCTGCGTCGTCAGGTTCATGATCGTGTTGAAGACCAGGTAGGCGAGCGAGAAGGTGCCGTCCACCCTCGTCGTGGAGAAGTCGCCGACCGTCACGCCGAGCGCGTCGCCGCCGGGCTTGGCGCGCAGCCGCTCGACCATCGCCCGCGACAGCTCGATGCCGTGAACGTCGATTCCGCGCTGTGCCAACGGAAGCGCGATGCGTCCGGTCCCGATGCCCAGCTCCAGCGCGCGTCCCGCGCCCGCGAGCCCGGCCAGGAAGTCGACCGCCGGCTCCACCGTGCCCGGCTCGAACATCACCGCCGACGACTCGTCGTAGTTCGCCGCCACGCTCTCACCGAAGTAGCCGTCATCCACGACCCGACCGTAGCGGCCCGCTTTCGGCCCCGCACGCGGTTTCTCGTCAAGCAGTCACGGCGAGCCGGTCGAAGCGGTAGACGTAGTGCAGTGGCTCATCGACGGGGTTGTCGGGCTCCATGTCGGCTTCGGCGATCCGCGTCGCGCCCGCCTTCTCCAACGCGCGCCACGAGGCGATGTTGGCTGCCACCACCGGAATGATGATCGCGGTCGCCTTCGGGTGGTCCTCCCACGTGCGCTCCACGGCCCACTGGATCATCCGCGAGCCGAGCCCGCGCCCCACCTGTCCCCTGTCGCCGATGAAGTAGTCGAGGGTGACCGCGTCGTCAGGAACGTCCACTGCCGCCGACAATTCTTCGAGGTCCTCGTCGTAGTCCGCGATCCGGGAGCGCTGCATCAACCCCACGGGCTCCCCGTCCACGAAGACCAACCAGTCCTCACCGGGCTCTTCACCGCGCGCCGACGCCCCAAAGTCCCGCTCCACGGCCTCGGCGGTAAATTCGTGGTGCCACCACCGATGCACGTGTGGAGTCGAAAGCCATTGCGCCACCAACGAAAAGTCGTCGACCGCGACCCTGCGCCAAGTGATCATGCCTGCTCCTCCAGCTGTCGTCGGTAGTAGCGCGCCTGGCGCACACGTCCACTGCACGTGGGGTGGCAGAACCGCCGACGAGCGTGCTGCGCCACGAACATCAACCCGCAGTCCGGCGCCCCGCACCGCCGTGGCACAACGCCGTCGACGAGCAGTTCGATCGCACACGTGGCGATCCGCCCCAGCACCGAATCTGTCGTGCTGACCCAGCGCGCTTTCCGGTCACCTTCCAACCGCAACACGCTCGGCGCTTCCGCCGCGAACGCGTTGAGCACGTCAACCGCTCCCGCATCGGCTTCGTGGCTGAGCGCCTGACGAACGGCGTCCCGCAGTTCCCGCGCGCGCCCCGCATCGGCCACTCCCAGCCCCATCTCGGCGAACCACCCCGCCGCCAGTGCTGGCGTGCCGAGGCAGTCGAAGTCGCCGTAGAGCGTGTTGGCGAACTCGACCGGCAGCGGCTCTGTGCCCAGGATGGGGTACTCCACACCCTGACGGTATCAGAGGATGTTTACCGTCAGCATGGATTTAGAAGGGTGCGGGTTCGGCGATGGGCTCGGGCGCGGTCTCGTAGGTGTGGCCTCGGGGTGTGGTCCATGCGTGGGTGCCGTCGTCGCGGTTTTCGCAGGTCCAGTTGGTGTGGGTTTTCATGCGGTGGTGATGCCTGCATTTGGGTCGCAGGTTCTTGATGGTGGTGTTGGTGCCGTTGTAGGGGCAGCAGTGGTCGAGGTCGCAGCGGTGTGCGGGTTGTCTGCATCCGATGGCGGTGCAGGTCGGGTATCTCGCGGCGATGAGTTCGCGTTGTTTGTCGGTGGGGCGGTAGATGTTGCTGATTTCCTCGGCCATGCCAGTCTTCGGGTCGGTGAGGATGCGCTTCCAGATGCCGCCTGCTGCGATGTCGCGGGCGAGGGGTGCGGGGAGTGGGCCGTAGCCGTTGAGCATCCCCGGGTCCTCGGTCAGGCCGAGGGCTGAGGTGACAGGCATGGTCAGGTACACCATGGTTTGGCCCTGCGGGGCGGCGGTTTCCCTGCCGTGCAACAGATCCTTCGCCACGTCGGAGCGCTTCTGGTCCAAGGTCCGGCGATCCTTCGGCAGAGCCTTCGCGATCCGGTCGATGCGGTCATAGGACAGGGCAGCGTCGTGGGCGGTCATGGTCAACCGGAGTGAGGACATGCCGTCGTCGAGGTTGAACTTCTCGACGAGGCGGGCTTTGTGCTTGGCCTTGTGACGGCGTTCGGCAGCCTCGGGGTCGATGCGGTGGATGTAGCGCACCCCGTACTGACGAGTGGCGGAGTAGGTGTTGGTCTCCGCATGAGCCACCAGGACCTTCTCCACGATCAACGCTTGGGCGACGGTCAGTGTGCGGAGGAGGTCGAGGATCATGAGTGACTTGCCTTCGTCGATTCGGCCTTCGGCCATTGCCTTGAAGACCACCCGATGCTCGAGGAGTTCGGTGGCTCGGTCGATCAGCCGGGTGCCTTTGACGGGCGACACCTTGAGGACCGGGGCGATGAAGTTCTCCGCGAACTCACGGTCACGAGAATCGAGTCCCGCGAGGTAGTCGACCAGCACACCGGAGAATGTCGCGATGGCTTGAGCGATACCTGCGTAGGCTACTTTTACGTCAGCTTCGTCCATACCTTCTATTTTACGCCGATTAAATAGTGGATCATGGCTCTAATGGATGAATTCCCAGGCGCCCCACCGCCCGAAAACGCAACCCCAGACTAAAGCGAGCCGCGAAACAAGCTGGGTCGGCTTTACCTGGGGTGCGCGTGCCATACGCTTGCCCGCGTGGGCCGGTGATCCTTCACCGTGCCCGCCCGGCCCATGACGGCACGCGCAAGGGGCCCCCAGGTCAAGCCGACCCCCACGCTGGAACCGGCGCAAGCTGGAAGCCCAGCCGTACCCCCGCTGGAAGCCCAGCCGACCCCCACGCTGGAACCGGCACCAGCTGGAAGCCCAGCCGACCCCCACGCACCCAACCCAACCAGAAAACCCAGCAGCACCGCGCAACCAAAGAGCTACAAAAAAAGCCGTACAACAACCTCCCCCTCCTCCACCTCCCCCGTCTCCACAAACCCCAGCCCCCGATAAAACGGCCAAGGCGACCCAACCCCAGGCTGATAACTGGTCAGCAACTCCCGACCGCCATCAGCCCGCACCATCTCCACCACCATCCGCACGATCTCCCTCCCAAACCCGCGCCCCTGATACTCCTCTCCCACCAACAACCGCCACAAAAAGTACGGCCCCAGAATCCCCGGCCGCGGCACCACGTTCCAACTCAACATCACGAACCCCACCGGGACGTCCCCGCGATAAACCGCCCGATACCAGGGCGCAGCCTCCGGAGTCGAGAAAGCGTCCCGCAGCGACTTCTCCACCGAGTCGACGAACTTCTCCTGCCCGGGGCGCACCCGCACGTCGCACACCGCGTCCCGGTTCTCATCAGTGATCTCACGAAATGTAAGCACAACCCCATAAAAGCACAGAACCGGCTGCACCAAAGGGCACAACCGGTCCTGCGCTAACAACAAACGATCAGATCTTCATGCCGTGCTCGATCGCCTCGATGATCCGGGGCCGCAGCTCGGCCGCGCTGATGATCGCGTCGACGGAGCCGACCTCGACCGCGCGCTGGATGCTGTGCACCTTGTCGAACTCCGAGGCCACCTCGCCGAGCTTCTCCGCGCGCACCGACGACTGGACCTCCGCCAGCTGAGCCGTCAGCGCCGCGCGCTCGGCACCGCTGGCCGCCGACACACGCTCCTGCAACGACGTGACGCGCGGGTCGGTCGCGGTGCGGTTGTTGACGTCACCGGAGAACACCACGGCCGCGGCCGGGGCGCCGCCGAGCACGGAGGCGAAGGAGCCCTCCAGCGCCAGCACGGTCATGTTCGGGTTGAGCGCCTTGGAGAACACGACGAACGCACCGCCGTGGTAGCGCGAGATCACGCAGAACACGATCGGACCGTCGAAGTTGACGATCGCGCGGCCGATCTCGGCGCCGTACTCCAGCTGGAGCTTGCGCATGGACTCCGGCGAGCCGTCGAAGCCGGACAGGTTCGCCAGCACCACCAGCGGCCGGTTGCCGGAGGCGGAGTTGATCGCGCGAGCGGTCTTCTTCGACGACTGCGGGAAGAGCGTGCCCGCGGTGTAGGTGTCGGGGCCGTCGGTGGGAGGGAAGCCGCGGCGCGGAACGGCCCGCGACTCGATGCCGATCAGGCACACCGGCCAGCCGCCGATGTGCACGTCCTGCACGGCGGAGGTGTCGGCGTCGGCCATGCCCGCCCAGCGCTCCAGCACCGGGTGGTCCTGGTCGGAGAGCGCGCGCATCACCGTGCGGATGTCGAACGGCTTCTTGCGGTCGGGGTTGTGCTCGGCGGAGAAGATCTGCCCGACGGTCGCGAACTCGCTGCCGACCACCGCGTGCGGGAAGTCGGAGACGTCGCGGGTGACCGGGTCGTTGGTCTCGGCCTTGCGCGGAGCCGACTCGCCCGGCACGACGTAGGTGTGGTCGTAGTGCGACATCAGCACGTCGCGCGCGCCCGCGAGGTTCGGCGCCCAGTACTGCGCCTGCCCGTTGGGCCCCATCACCCGGTCGTAGCCGCCGATGCCGAAGTTGTCCTCGGCGGAGACGCCACCGGAGAAGTCCAGCGACTGCTTGCCGGTCAGCACCATGGCCGAGTCCGGCGTCATCACCAGGATTCCCTTGGTGTGCATGAGCATCGTGGCTTCGGCGTTCCAGTACGGCTGGGCGCCGACGGTGATGCCCGCGACCACGATGTTGATCTCGCCGCCGTCCTGGGTGAAGGTGACGATCCGCTTGAGCGCGGCCGCGACCCAGTCCATGTTCTCGGTGCCCGAGGACATCGAGATGCGCGCACCAGCGGAGAGCGCGAACCACTCCAGCGGTACCTGCATCTTCTCGGCGAGGTCGAGCGCGGCGATGATCCGCGCGCACTCCGGCTCCGACAGCGCGCCGAGCGCCTTGGTCGGGTCGCCGAGCAGGATCACCCGGGTCACGCCCTCGGGGTGCCGCTCGGTGACCGTGGTGACGACACCCGCCACGATCGCCGCGGTGTTCTTGCCGCGCGGGCGATCCACCGGCACGAGCACGCTCTCGTTGTTGAGGTCGTGCTCGACGAAGCTGCCGAGCATGTCGGTCAGCTCGTAGGGGTAGGCGTTGCCGCGACGGGCCGCGCGCAGCACCTTCTGCCGGTAGTCGTCCAGCGGCAGCACGGGCTCGGTCGAGGGCTTCTCGACGTGCAGCGTGGCGCCGTTGCCCGGATCGATGGTGACCCGCGCGGCGAGCTCGGTCAGCTCACCGGTGGAGTTGCGCCTGCGCGCGATGAACTGGAGTTCTTCCAGCCCGGCACCGGCGGTGGTCGGCAGGATGCGCTTGACGACCGTGTCCAGCTCGTCGGTGGTCAGCTCGGTGGCCGGCCACACGTACATCATGATCCGGTTGGTGTCGAAGCGCTTGTTCTGCGGGCGCTGCGCCTGGATGTTGCGGATCGCGTCGAGGCCCGCGTTGATCGCGTCCTCCACGGCGGGCAGCGCGACCAGGCGGCCGTCGGCCTCGCGCAGCGGCGTCAGGTCGCGGACCTGGCCGAGCGCGAACAGCCGCTCGTCGGCCGGGTTGCTCTTGGCGACCGCCTTGAAGAGGTAGATCTCCTCATCCGCCGAGGGCAGGCGGGTGAGGTCGAACTCGCGCAGCCGCTGGAGCTGGAGGCGCTGGGCGATCTGCGGGTGCAGCCCGCGGATCAGCCGGTCCTCGACGCCGTCGCGCCCGAAGGTGAAGTGGTGGTGCATGACCGCGCCGCTGGTGCCCGCGACGGTCGCGGTGATCCGGCGGACACCGACGGGAAGCGACTGCGCCGCAAGGAGTTCACCGAGCCGCACCGCCATCGCGTCGGTGTCGGGCTGGTCCTCCCACGTGAGGTAGAGGTCGGCGACGAGGCCGCCCTCCGCCGCTTCGGCCGCGAACGACCCGACCGCGCCGATCGCCTCGGGCAGCGCCGCGATGTCCACGGCGGTGGTGACGACGCGAGTCACGCGCTCGGAGGTCGTGTGCGAGGCGGTGACGAAGCGGCAGCCCGCCTTGTCGAGCGCGGTCACCTCGGACAGGCCACGGTTGCCGTAGTAGCGACGCGTCACCACTTCGAGCAGCGGTGCGTGGTCGCAGCCCGCGCGGCCGATGCGCTGACCGATGAGGCGCACCAACGGTTCCGCGCTCGCGACCATCGCCTGGATGCGCTCGGCGCGGTCGGCGGCGCCGGGGTTGCGGTCGAGGTAGCGCAGGTCGTCGCGCACGGCGGCGTAGACCTTGGCGCGGGTGCGGCGCAGCAGCGGCTGGGCGAACCAGCGGAACACCACGCCACGGGCCAGGTCGGAGACCGCCGGGAAGCGCACCTGAGTCGCCTGGACGAGGTGCTCCAGGGTCAGGCCGACGCGCTCGCGCAGCGCCTCGGCGGGCGGAGAACCCGCCAGCCACTGGCGAAGCAGCTCGGAAACGATGGCGACATCGGTCGACATGCGCTGGTGCGCGAGGAAGATCCGGAAGACCGCGGACTCCAGCTCCGGCGTGCGGTCCAGCTCGGCGACACCGTAGTGGGCCAGCACGCGCTTGAGCTTGTCCTGGAAGCCCTCGGGCAGCCCGGCGCGCTCGACGTCCAGGCTCTGGAGGTAGCTGTGCAGGTACTCGCGCGGGCTGTGCACGGGGCTGCCCGGCTCGACCAGCTCGCCGGTGGGCTTGTTGCGGCTCAGCTCCACCAGGTCGGCGAAGACGGTGAACAGCTCCAGCTCACCCGGTAGCGGACGACCGTCCAGCTCCGAGCGCGCGGCGACGTAGTCGGCGAGGACGCGCTTGCGGTCCTGCGGGTCCACGTCGAAGCCCAGCAGCAGGCTGCGCAGGTCCTGAAGACCGCGCTCGACCCGCTCGGCGACCGGGATCTCCGCCTGCACCGGCAGGTCGATCTCGACCGTTTCGGCGGCGCCGCCGGTCTCCTCTTCCTCATCGCCGTCGGTCAGCGGCTCCAGGCGCATCAGCGGCGCGCCGGTCTCGACCTGGCTGCCGACGGACACGGGGCACTCGCGGACCCTGGCGCGGAACGGCGCGCGCAGCACCGTCTCCATCTTCATGCTCTCCAGCACGAGGATCGGCGCGTCCGCGTCGACCTCGTCACCGACGGCGAGCGGGGTCGCCACGACCAGCGCGGGCGCGGGCGAGCGGACGACGCCGCCCTCGTCGCGGCTGATCCGGTGCGTCACACCGTCGACCTCGACGAGGTGGATCGGCCCGTGCGTGGCGGAGATCAGCCGGAAACGGCGGCCGTTGACCACGATCTGGCCGCTGTGCGCGTCGAAGCGGTTGATCTCGATGTCCGCCGGGTGCACGTCGCCGCCGCCGGAGATGCCGACGCGGAAGCGGTTCTGGCCGACGCGGGCCACGCTCACCCGGTAGCCGACGCCGCGCAGCTTGAGGTCCAGCGGGCGCCCGCTCTCGTGCTGCACCTGCGGGCGGCCACCGTGCGCGGTGGAGAGCAGCCGGTTGCGGCTGACCTCCTCCTCGTCCTGGTAGGCCTCGATCGCGGCGGCGGCCAGCGCCACCGCGGAGTGCCGGTGGGTGACCAGGCGGCCCTGCGCGCGGACGCGGTCGATCCAGCCGGTGTCGGCGCTGGCGTCGATCACCTCGGGCTGGTCGAGCAGGTCGAGCACGAAGCTCTTGTTGGTCGCGCCGCCCTCGATGATCACGACGGTCTCGGCCATGGCGCGGCGCAGCCTGCCCAGCGCCTCGTCGCGGTCGCGGCCGTAGGCGATGATCTTGGCGATCATCGAGTCGAAGTCGGCGGGGATGGTGTCGCCCTCGCTGACGCCGGTGTCCACGCGGATGCCGGGACCGGCGGGCAGCACCAGGCGCGCGATGCGGCCGGGCGCGGGCGCGAAGTCGCGGTCCGGGTCCTCGGCGTTGAGCCGGGCCTCCACGGCGTGGCCCAGCTCCTGCGGCTGTGCGCCTTCGAGCTTGCCGCCGCCCGCGACGTGCAGCTGGAGCTTGACCAGGTCGGTGCCGGTGGTGATCTCGGTGATCGGGTGCTCGACCTGGAGGCGGGTGTTGACCTCCAGGAAGGCGAAGAGCTTCTCGCCGGGGTGGTACAGGAACTCCACGGTGCACGCGCCGCGGTAGCCGACCTTGACGGCGAGGCGCTCGGCGGAGGCCTTCAGCTCGGCGGTCTGCTCGGGGCCGAGCACCGGGGAGGCGGACTCCTCGATGATCTTCTGGTTGCGGCGCTGCACCGAGCAGTCGCGCACGCCCAGCGCCCACGCGGTGCCCTGGCCGTCGGCGATCACCTGGACCTCGACGTGCCGCGCGCCGGTGACCAGGCGCTCCAGGAAGACGATGCCGGAACCGAAGGCGCGCAGGGCTTCCTGGCTCGTGCGCTCGTAGGCCTCCGCGAGGTCCTCGCCCGAGGCGACCATGCGGATGCCGCGCCCGCCGCCACCCGCGGTGGCCTTGAGCATCAGCGGGTAGCCGATCTCCTCGCCCGCGCGCAGCGCGTCCTCGAGGGTCGCGACCTCGCCACGGCTCCACGGAGCGACCGGGACGCCGACCTCCTCGGCGATCAGCTTCGCGCCGATCTTGTCACCGAGCTTGCGCATGGCGTCCGCGCTCGGGCCGACGAAGGTGACGCCGATGCGGTCGCACAGCTCGGCGAAGGCGGGGTCCTCGGCCACGAAGCCCCAGCCGACCCACGCGGCGTCGGCCTCGGTGGCCAGCAGCGCGCGCTCCAGGACCGCGAGGTCCAGGTACGGGCGCGCGGAGGCGGGGCCGAGCGAGTAGGTGACGTCGGCCTCGCGCACGAACGTCGCGTTGCGGTCGGCGTCGGTGTAGAGCGCCACCGTCTCGATGGGCGTTCCGGTCTCGGCCGAAAGATCCCGGACCGCGTGGATGAGCCGCATCGCGGCCTCTCCACGGTTGACGATGGCGACACGTCTGAACACCGGCTGAGCCTCCCAAGTACGAGCAAGCAGAAGGCGACGTCCGGGGTCCGGAGCGCCGCCTGCACCTGAGCTACACCCTGCTTGATTACCGCCGGGTACACCTATGTCCCGCATGGCGCATGCCGGAGCCGCTGCGTTGTTGGGTCCCTACAAAAAAGAACCGGGTGATGCCGCACGGCCGTCGTTTGACGCATGGTCTACCACAAACCCACGATCGCACCCTACGGGGCATCGGTGACGTCGAACCCAATCACTGGGGAATCAACCAGGGCTCACGGCCCGACGGCTCGCCCGTAGCGGTCGGAGAGCCGTCGCACCAGGTCCACCAGTTCCGGCGGCTCGGTCACGGTGAACCCCAGATCGAGCAGCCCGAGGTGCACGGCGAGGCCGTTCAGCGTCTCCGAGCCGGTGTGCAGCTCGCAGGTGTCCGCGTCGAGCGCGCGCACCGTGCCGACCGCCGAGTGGATGCGGGCCGCGACGACCTCCGCCGAGGCGTGCACGATGACCTTGGCCGTGTAGCGCCACGCCGCGCTGGAGACCCCGCGTCGCACGCGATCGACGACGTCCTCCGGCAGTTCGCGTGGTGTGAAACGGGCACCGGTCGCGAAGGGTTCGGTGAGCCGGTCGACCCGGAACGTGCGCCAGTCCTCGCGCTCGGCGTCCCACGCGACGAGGTACCACCGGCGCCCCCAGTTCACGAGCTGGTACGGCTCGACCAGGCGGGCGCTGGGTTCGCCGCCGTGGCTCCGGTAGCGGAAACGCAGGCGTTCACGGTCGCGGCACGCGGCGGTCAGGGTCACCAGGACCTCGGAGTCCACGCGCGGTCCGGGCTCGTCCCTCGGCACGGCCACGGTGTAGTCCTGCAACGCGCTCACGCGGCGGCGCAGCCTGGACGGCAGCACGCGCTCGACCTTGGCGAGGGCTCGCAGCGCCGTCTCCTCGATGCCCGCGATCGTTCCGCCGGCGGCCGTGTGCAGGCCGATGGTGACCGCGACGGCTTCCTCGTCGTCGAGCAGCAGCGGCGGCAGCTCCGCGCCCGCGCCGAGCCGGTAACCGCCCGCCGAACCCCGGTTCGCGTTGACCGGGTAGCCCAGCGCGCGCAGCCGTTCGACGTCGTTGCGCACGGTCCTCGTGCTGACCTCCAGGCGGTCGGCCAGCTCCGTGCCCGTCCACTCGCGCGGCGTCTGCAACAGGGAGAGCAGCCGGAGCAGTCGTGCCGAGGTTTCCAACATTTTTCCAGTCTGGCAGACCATTAGGAATCGACTGTTCCTAATGGGTTCCTAGAGTCCTCCCCATGACCGAGATCAAGCCCTTCCGCTCCGACGTCCCGCAGACCGCCCTCGACGACCTGGCCGACCGGCTCGCCCGCGTCCGGTGGGCGGAGGAACTGCCCCGCGAGGAGATCACCGACGGGATCCAGCGCGGCCCCGTCGCACCCGGCTGGGAGTACGGAGTTCCCGGCGAGCACGTGCGGCGCCTCGTGGACTACTGGCGCGACGGTTACTCGTGGCGGAAGTGGGAGAGCGCCCTGAACGCGCACCCGCAGTTCACCACCGAGATCGACGGCCAGAACATCCACTTCCTGCACGTGCGCTCGGCGCGACCGGACGCCACCCCGCTGATCCTCACCCACGGCTGGCCGAACTCCGTGTTCGAGTACCTCGACGTGATCGAGCCGCTCAGCGCGGACTTCCACCTGGTGATCCCGTCACTGCCCGGCTTCGGCTTCTCCGGGCCGACGCGGGAGCGCGGGTGGAACCGGCACCGCACCGCGCGGGCGTGGGCCGAGCTGATGCGGCGCCTCGGCTACTCGCGCTACGGAGCGCACGGCAACGACGCCGGGTCCTTCGTCGCCCCCGAGCTGGGCCGGATCGACCCGTCGCACGTGATCGGCGTGCACGTGACGCAGCTGTTCTCGTTCCCCTCCGGCGACCTCGACGGCCTGTCGGAGCAGGAGTTGCAGTACATCCAGTTCCTCGCGCAGTTCAATGACAACATGTCCGGTTACGCCAAGCTCCAGCAGACCGCGCCGCAGAACCTCGCGCACGCCCTCGCCGACTCCCCCGTCGGCCAGCTCGCGTGGAGTTCGCAGCTGCTCGCGGCCACCAGCGACGACCACCTGCTCACCAACGCCACCCTGTACTGGCTGACCAACACCTCGGCTTCGTCGGCGCGGTTCTACTACGAGGACCACCACGCCGAGCACCCCACGTCGCCGACGACCGCGCCGACCGGCCTGGCCAGCTTCGCCCACGACTTCACCCCGCTGCGCCGCTTCGCCGAGCGCGACCACGCCAACATCGTGTCGTGGAACGAGTACGACCGCGGCGGCCACTGGGCCACCCAGGACGCTCCCGACCTGCTCGTCGAGGACATCCGCTCGTTCTTCGGGAAGCTCGCATGACCCCCGTGCTCAGCCGCCGCGCGCTCAACCGCGCGACCCTCGCGCGGCAGATGCTGTTGGAGCGCAAGGACATCTCGGTGCTCGACGCGGTGTCACACCTCGTCGGCATGCAGGCCCAGACCCCGCACACGTGGTACCTCGGCCTGGCCTCGCGACTGTCCGGCTTCGAGCCGTCACAGGCCTCCACGCTGCTGGAGAACGGCGATCTCGTCCGGGTGGTGCTGATGCGCGGCACCATCCACCTCGTCTCCCCCTCCGACGCGGCCGGGCTGCGACCCCTGGTCCAGCCCATCCTCGACCGCGACCTCCAGAACAACACCATGCACAGCAAGCCCTTGAAGGGAGTGGACCTTGCGCGCCTCGCTGACATGGGAAGGCGGTTGCTCGCGGAGAAAGCCCTGACCGCCAAGCAACTCGGCGCAGAGCTGGAGACGCACTTCCCCGACAGCTCCCCCGCTTCGCTCGCGTACGGCGTCCGCAACCTGCTGCCCCTCATGCAGGTCCCTCCGCGCGGCCTGTGGGGACGCAGCGGTCCCATCGCGCACTCGGTGCTGTCCGCTTCGGGATCTCTGTCCCTGGACGAGATGGTTCTGCGGTACCTGGCCGCGTTCGGTCCGGCGTCGGTCATGGACGCCCAGAAGTGGTGCGGGCTGACGCGGCTCGGCGAGGTCTTCTCCCGCCTGCGCCCGGATCTCGTGGTGTTCCAGGACGAGTCCGGCCGGGAGCTCTTCGACCTGCCCGAAGCCCCGCGCCCGTCGGAGGAGGTACCCGCGCCACCGCGATTCCTTTACGACTTCGACAACGTGGCGTTGTCGCACGCCGATCGGAGCCGGGTGTTGACGAAGGAGTTCTACGAGCAGGTTCGGCCTCGGAAGAACTTCGCCCCGCAGGTGGTGCTGGTGGACGGGTTCAGCGCCGCGGAATGGGATGTGGAGGACGAGGTTCTGAGTGTTCGCGCTTATGGGAAGTTGTCCCGGGCGGATCGGGCTGCGGTGAAGTCGGAGGCGGAGGTGGTTTTGGGGGTGTACGGGGTTCGGAAGGTTGTTTTTGTTTAGCTCTTTGGGTGCGGGGTGCGGTTGGGTTTCCCGGTTTAGTTGGGTTCGCGTGGTTGTTGCGCGGGGGTCGGCTTGACCTGGGAACCCCTTGCGCGTGCCCCTGGGCCTTACAGGGGCACGGGATAGAACCCCGGCCCTCGCGG
>NZ_BAABAL010000013.1:0-216132 GCF_039537405.1 Allokutzneria multivorans
GATCCGGAGCAGAAGCCTCGGCGCAACATCCGGGTCGACCCACGACTCAGGAGATAGACGCACGGCGTGCGCGCAGCACTACGGCGGAGCGGGACTGGAAAGCAAGGGGCACAAGGGAACGGAGGCTCCCCCTGGCGTCCTTCCCGGCATGCGCGAGGGGCCGCAGGTCAAGTCGGACCCGCACTGGAACGGTCGCCTACGTTAAACGGATCCCAAGTCGGCGCGACATGCGTAGACCACTCATGTTCCCGGAGCTAGCATCCCTCCACAAAATTGTGGACGAGGGAGAACCGGCGTGCGCAGAAAGCAAGCGGCAGTACTGCTCGTCACCGCACTGTCCTTGGCAATGGCCACGCCAGCGAGCGCGAGCCCGGCCAAACCGACTCCCGCGTCCTGTCCTGCGGGCGTGCAAGCCAAGTGCTACACGGGCCAGGACTCCAACGGCGCCTACTACGCGATCGCGGTGCCGGAGAAGTGGAACGGGTCGCTCGTGGTGCACGCGCACGGCGGACCGGACCTCACCGAAACTTCCGACCCTGCCAGGAGCGTCGAAGACCTCGGGCGGTGGGCGGTGATGGTGCGCGAAGGCTACGCGTGGGCGGGGTCGTCCTATCGGCGCGGTGGGTACGGGACGCGGATGGGAGCGGAGGACACGGAGAACGTGCGGCGGCTCTTCGTCGAAGCGTTCGGGCGTCCTCAGAAGACGTTCCTGCACGGGCAGTCGTGGGGCGGGGACGTGGCGGCGAAGGTCGCGGAGATGTACAGGGGCTACGACGGCATGCTCCTCACCAACGGGGTGCTGGCCGGGGGCTCGCGCGGGTACGACTACCGGGTGGACCTGCGCGTGGTCTACCAGTACTACTGCGGCAACCACCCGCGTCCGAGCGAGCCTCAATATCCCCTGTGGATGGGGCTGCGCAAGGATTCCACGCTCACCTCGGCGGGACTGGGCGCGCGGGTGCAGGAGTGCACGGGCATCGAGTCGAAGCCGGGCGAGCGGACGGCGCTGCAACAGCGCAACCTCAGCGACATCCTGGCGGTGACGCGGCTCCCGGAACGCACGCTGGAATCGCACCTGCGCTTCTCCACCTTCACCTTCCGGGACATCGTGCACAAGCGGCTCGGCGGGCGGAACCCCTTCGACAACAGGACGATCCGCTACACGGGATCGCACGACGACGCGGCGCTCAACGCGGGGGTTCAACGGTTCTCCGCAGACCCGGCGGCGGTACGGGACCTGTCCTTCGACAGCGACCCGACGGGCGCGACGACGATCCCGACGCTGACGATGCACGCGATCGACGACCCGACGGCCTTCGTCGAGCACGAGAGCGCGTACCGGGCGAGCCGGGAAGGCGCGGGCACGGCGGGCAAGCTGGTGCAGACCTTCACCAGGGAGAGCGAGCACAGCGGCCTCAGCAACTCCGAGTACGCCACGGCGATCTCCGAGCTGGCGAAGTGGGCCGGCACCGGCCGCGCACCGGCACCGACCGCGATCTCCAACGCCTGCAAGGGGTTCGACGCCACCTACGGAACCGGGTGCTTCTTCGACCCCGCGTACAAGCCCGGCGACTACGCGTCGAAGGTCTACGCGCGCCCCGGCGGCAAGCACTGGCCCGCGATGTCGGCGACCCGGGAGCGGGTGCTGCGCCTCGTACCCGGAATCGGTATCAAGCCCTAGCGCCGACACCCCGTTTGGCCGCGAACTCCATCATCGCGGCCATCGGGTGCGTGGCCCTCGCCGCCGAACCCGGGCGCGCGAGGGCCACATCGACGGCCTTGAGCAACGCCTCGCGAGTCACCTCGCGGGTGTGGCGCTCCTCGATCCAGGCCCGCGACGCCGCACGCACGCGCTCGTCCGGCGCGCCGAGCACCCTGACGATCTCCTCGACCAACAGCAGCGGTCGGGCGTCGGGCACCTCGAAGGTCCCCGGGGCGGTGAACAGCTCGGCGCCGCCACCGGCCGGGTAGCCGACGACATGACAGCCGCTCGCCAGCGCCTCGGCGACCGGCAAACCGAAGCTCTCGTGGTCGCCGAGCGCGACGAACACCGACGTCTCGCCGAGCACGCGGGCAACCTCGTGTTCGGTCGCCCCGGTCAGCTCGCGGACGGAAACCCTGGAATCCGCGCCCAGCAAGCGCTTCAGCAGCGCGTACTCCTGCGGGCGCTTGCGGGGCATGACCGCGACCGTCCACTCACGACGGTCGCCGGGGCGGAACAGCGCGGTGTCGACCGAGTTCGGCACCAGCTCGACCGGCAGCGACGGGACGAGCCTGCTCAGCACCGCCGCGCTCTCCCCCGACACCGCCCACACCGACGGCGCCGGGTCCCAGCCCGGGTACTCCGCGTCGGAGTCCCAGGTGGCGAACATGTGGAAGTGGTTCTGGTTGAAGATCACCTTCCGAGCGCCCGGCGCGGGCTCGGCACCGGGCTTGATGCCGACCTCCGGCAGCACGAGCAGGTCGTCGGCGGACACCTCGATCTCGGTGCCGCTGAGCATCGGTCCGGCGCAGTCGAAGAACGGGAACCGGTAGCCAGGGGTCGGGCACCACAGCACCGCGTCGTGGCCCGCCTCGACCAGCAACTCCACATGCCGTGCCAGCACCCGCACGCCCCCGACCGGGACCGGGACCTCCGGTGCCGCGTAGATGATCGTCATTGATCGATCATGCCCGCATCCCGCCGGTGACGTGGGACGCGCGATCACTGAGCAGGCAGCGGATGGACGTCACCTGACGCCTCCGGCGCGCTGGCGCAGCGCTTCGTCGGCCGCGTTGAGCGCCAACCGGACCGCGCCCAGTGCCACGGCTTCCTGACCAACAGCGGATGCGGCCAGCTCGGGCGTGCGGAGGCAGGCGGTGTCCATGTGCCGCTTGATCCTCGGCAGCAGCAGGTCGGCAGCGTAGGTCAGGCCACCGCCGACGACGATCAGCTCCGGGTCGATGGTCAGCGTCATCGCGGCGGCGTGCTGCGCGAGCACCTCGCAGAAGTCGTCGACGATCCGCACCGCGCCGGGCTCCCCCGTGCGCGCGTCGGCGATGATCTGTTCGGTGACCTGGTGGTCGCGGTCGGCAACGGACTCCTGCGTGGCGGGGCCGAGCAGCTTTTCCCTGCGCAGCTCCCACTTCTTCGGGTCCAGCAGGCCGATCTCCCCCGCCGCGCCGCCGAAGCCCCGGTGCACGCGCCCGCCGAGGATCAGCCCGGCGCCCATCCGACGACCGACCAGCAGGTAGATCAGGTCCTCGACGTCCTTCGCGACGCCGTGCCAGCGCTCGGCCACCGCGGCGGCGTTCGCGTCGTTGTCCACCAGAACCTTGCAGGAGAAGGACTTCTCCAGCCTCCGCGCGATCTGGACGCCGTTCCAGCCCGGGAGCACCGTCGACAGGGTCACCGTGCCGTCGGGCGCGACGATGCCGGGAACGCTGACCCCGGCGGCCATCAACAACGAGCGGTCGACCTTGCCACGGCTCAAGCACTTCGTGGCCACCGAGCGCACGACGGCGATGCGCGGATCGGCCTCCAGCTGCGGATCAACCTGTGCCTCGTGGGTGTGCACCTGCTCGCCGTTGAGGTCCGCGAGCACACCGATCACCCGGTGCGCGCCGACGTCGAAACCGAGCACGTAGCCGCTGTCCGCGCGGAAGTGGTAGCGGCGCGCGGGCCGCCCGACCCGCCGCCCGGCGGCCGCGGCCAGCTCGGCGGCCCAGCCCTGCGCGATCAGGTCCTCCATCGCGGCCTCGACGGTCGGCCGGGACAGCCCGGTGCTCGCGGAGAGCTCGGCCAGGGTCGCCGGACTCGCAGAGCGCAGAGCGGACAGCACGGCGACGGAGTTGATCACTCGCAGCAGCGAGGGGCTGCCGCTCACCCGGGAATCCTTGACCACCGCACGAGCTCAATGGTAGACCATGGCCGATTATTTAAAGGAAGTTCCATTAATAACCCCAGCGGAGGTGATCATCGCGTGGTGACCGTCGCGATCGTCGGCGCGGGCAGCCGGGGCTCCCAGTACGCGGCCCGCTCTGCCGCCACCGGCAAGGCACGCGTCGTCGCGATCGCCGAACCCCGGGTCGACGCCCGGAAAACACTGGCGGACGAGCACCAGGTGCCCGCAGAGAACCTCTTCGAGGACTGGCGGGAGTTGGCCGAGCGGCCCCGGCTCGCGGACGTCGCCGTGATCGCCACCCAGGACCAGGAGCACATGGAGCCCGCCATCGAGCTGGCCCGGCGCGGCTACCACCTGCTGCTGGAAAAGCCGATGGCCACGACCGAGCAGGCGTGCGAAGCCATCGTGCGAGCCGCCGAGGCCGCCGGGGTGATGCTCGCGGTCTGCCACGTGCTGCGCTACACGCCGTACACGCGGGCGATGAAGTCGATCGTCGACAGTGGACGGATCGGCGACGTCGTCAGCGTCGAGCACCTCGAACCCGTCGGCTGGTGGCACCACGCGCACTCCTACGTGCGCGGGAACTGGCGGCGCGAGGACGAGTCGACGTTCATGCTGATGGCGAAGTCCTGCCACGACCTGGACTGGCTCGCGCACATCGTCGGCCGCCCGGCCGTGCGGGTCTCCTCCTTCGGCGGGCTCTTCGAGTTCCGGCCCGAGCGCAAGCCGCACGGTGCGGCGGATCGCTGCCTCGACTGCGTTGTCGAGCCGGACTGCCCGTACTCCGCTCCCCGGATCTACCTGCCGTTCCTCAAGGAGCCGGACCGCGTGTGGCCGCTGTCGGTCATCACGCCGGACCGCACCGAGGAAGGCGTACTGAAAGCTTTGCGGGACGGGCCATACGGGCGCTGCGTGTACTCGTGCGACAACGACGTCGTCGATCATCAAGTGGTCGACATCGAGTACACCGGCGGCGTCACGGCATCGTTCACCATGACCGCGTTCGCGCCCGTGAGCCACCGCAAGACACGCGTCTTCGGCACGCGGGGATCGCTCGACGGGGACGGGGAAACCATCACCGTGCACGACTTCCTCACCGGCCCGGAGGTCATCACGCCGACGTACTCCGGTGGCGCGACCGCCGATGACGGGCACGGCGGCGGCGATCAGGGGCTCGTCGACGCTTTCATCGACGCGGTGCACACCGGAGACGCGAGCCTGATCTTGACCAACGGCAGGGACAGCCTGGAATCGCACCGGCTGGTGTGGGCCGCCGAGCAGGCGCGCCGAACCGGCACCGTCGTCAACCTGAAGGGAGCCCCACGGTGAAAAGGGCGTTAGCGCTGGGAATCGCGGCACTCGTGCTCGCAGGCTGCGGGACCTCGACACCGGAGGCCGACGGGCGCGGCCCGATCACCTTCGCCACGATCAAGGACGGCACGGGCACGGTCCCGAAGCTCGTGGCAGCCTGGAACGCCAAGCATCCCGATCAGACAGTACGGATCGTCGACCTGCCGGAGGCGGCGGACGGCCAGCGCCAGCAGCTGATCCAGCAGGCGCAGACCAAGTCCGACACCTACGACGTGATCACCATCGACCTGCCGTGGAACGCGGAGTTCGCCGCGCGCCGGTGGATCACCGAGCTTCCCCGCGATCAGTTCGACGTGGACGGTTTCTTCGCGGCGCCGCTGAAGGGGTCGGAGTACCGGGGCAAGCTGTTCAGCATCCCGCACTTCACCGGCGCCGGGATGCTCTACTACCGCTCGGATCTGCTCGCCAAGGCCGGAGTCACCCCGCCGAAGACCTGGGCCGAGATGAAGGCAGCGTGCGCGAAGGTGCTCGCTCTGCCTGAAGCCGCAGGCGCTTCGTGCTACGCCGGGCAGTTCGACAAGTACGAGGGCCTCACGGTCAACTTCTCCGAAGCCGTGTCGTCGGCGGGCGGCGAGGTCACCGACGACGCGGGCAAGCCGAAGCTGGACACGCCCGCAGCCAAGACCGGGCTCGACTTCCTCACAACGGGTTTCCGGGACGGCTCCGTGCCGTCGGACGCGATCACCTACAAGGAGGAGGAAGGCCGCCGGGCTTTCCAACAGGGCAAGGTGATCTTCCACCGAAACTGGGCCTACATCCACGCGCTGATGAACGCCACCGACGGTTCTTCTGCCGTGCAGGGGAAGTTCGGCGTGACGGTGATCCCCGGCGCATCCGGCCCCGGAGTGTCCACTTTGGGCGGTAACAACCTCGCGGTGTCCGCGTTCTCCAAGAAGCAGGACACCGCGAGGGAGTTCATCAAGTATCTGACCAATGTGGACACTCAGCGCGAGCACGCCAAGGGCTCCGCCTACCCGATGACGCGGACCGCGATCTACCAGGACCCGGAGCTGCGCGCGAAGTACCCGTACCTTCCCGTGCTCCACGACGCGATCACCAGCGCTCGCCCTCGGCCGACCTTGGTCCGCTACGGCGACGCGTCCTCGGCGATCCAGGAGCAGGTGTACGCGGTGCTCGGCGGCACGACGACCGCCGAGCAGGCGCTCTCCACGTTGCAGCAGCAGCTGACCGAGTTCGCCCAGGGGTCCTGAGCCGTGCGGGCACGAGCGGGCAGGACGGCCGCGCTGCTGTTGTCGCCGAGCCTGCTCGTGCTCGGCCTGGTGGTCGGGTATCCCCTGCTGGCCGCGTTCCGGGAGTCCTTGCACCGCAGCGGTGACGAGCTGGACGCGGACGGCTTCGTGGTCACCGGCGACCGGTTCGTCGGACTCGACAACTACGCCGACGCGCTCGGTTCGCGGTTCTGGACGGCGTTCGGCAACACGTCCTTCTTCACCGTGACCACGGTGGCGATCGAGGTGGTGATCGGCACGGCGATGGCCTTGGTGATGCACAGGGTGATCCGCGGCCGTGGCCTGGTCCGCGCGTCGATCCTGGTTCCGTGGGCGATCCCGACGGCGGTATCGGGGTTGTTGTGGCGCTGGATCTTCCAGTCCGACGGCGTGGCGAACCAGGTGCTGGCGACGAATCTGCTGTGGACCTCCGACGGGTGGGCCGCCCGGATCGCGGTGATCATCGCCGACACCTGGAAGACAGCTCCGTTCGTCGGCCTGCTCGTGCTCGCCGGGCTCCAGCTGATCCCGCACGAGGTGAACGAGGCCGCGCGGTTGGACGGAGCCAGTGCGTGGCAACGGTTCTGGCGCGTCACGCTGCCTCTGGTCAAGCCCGCGTTGCTGGTCGCTGCGCTGTTCCGGTTGCTGGACGCGCTGCGGATGTTCGACCTGCCGTTCGTGCTCGTCGGTGCGCAGAAGGGCTCGGTGGAGACGCTGTCCATGCTGGCGTGGAGCGAGGCCAACCAGGTCCGCTACGGGCCCGCCGCCGCGTACTCGGTGATCCTGTTCCTCTACGTCGTGGTCATCGCGTTCGTCTTCGTTCGGCTGCTCGGAACGGATCTGTTGGGTGACAAGCGAAAGGCGTCGGCATGAGCGTTGTTCGTCGGCTCGCGCCGCTGCTGGGCGTCGCCGTCATCCTCGTGTACTGCCTCGCGCCGTTCTACTGGATGGTGGTGTCGAGCTTCCGCCGCACCAGCGACATCTTCGACCTCTCGGTGCTGCCGTCGCCGTGGTCGTGGGAGAACTACGCGGCGGTGTTCAGCGGCCAGAACCAGTTCACCCGCGCGCTGCTGAACAGCCTCGTGGTCGCGGGTGTGACGACCGTGGTCACCGTGCTGCTCGGCACGCTCGCCGGATATGCGTTGGCGCGCTTGGACTTCCGGTTCAAGAACATCGTGCTCGCGGTGGTGATCGCGACCTCGATGTTCCCGGCGATCTCCCTGGTCGTGCCGTTGCTGAAGCTGTTCACCGACATCGGGTGGATCGACACCTACCAGGCCATGATCGTGCCGAGCATGTCGTTCGCGCTGCCGCTGGCCGTGTGGAACCTGACGACGTTCTTCCGCCAGCTCCCGGTCGAGCTGGAGGAAGCTGCCACCGTGGACGGTTGCACGCGCGGGCAGGCCTTCCGCAAGGTGATCCTGCCGATCGCGCTCCCCGGCGTCTTCACCACGACGATCATCGTTTTCGTTGTGGCGTGGAACGAGTTCGTCATCGCGCTGAGCATGGTGAGCCGTCCCGAGACGCAGACCGCGACCGTCCGCATCTCCCAGTTCGCCGGGTTCGCGGGCTACGACAGTCCTTTTGGGACGCAGATGGCGGCCGGGGTGGTCGTCACCGTCCCGCTCGTGATCGCCGTCCTGCTCTTCCAGCGCTGGATCATCTCCGGCCTCACCTCAGGTGGTGTCAAGTGACCGATCTGCCCAGCAGGAGGACGTTTCTCGGCTTGGCCGGAGTCAGCGCGGCAACGCTCGCGCTCGGCACCGGCGCCCCGGCGCACGCCTCCACGCCCGGCGATGTTCCCGCCGACCCGTTCCGCCTCGGCGTGGCTTCAGGTGATCCAGAACCGGACAGCGTCGTGCTGTGGACGCGCTTGGCCCCCGAGCCGCTCGCCGCCGACGGGCACGGAGGCATGCCGCGCCGTCCCGTTGACGTGCACTACGAAGTCGCCGAAGACTCGCAGTTCAAGCGCATTGTGCGGCGCGGGCACGCGGTCGCATCGCCTGAGCTGGCGCATTCCGTGCACCCCGAAGTGCACGGGCTCGCGCCTGGACGGGAGTACTTCTACCGCTTCCGCGCGGGCAGCTCGATCAGCCCGTTCGGCCGGACACGTACTGCGCCGGCTCGGCACGATCAGGCTCAGCTGTCCTTCGCGGTTGCATCCTGTCAGGCCTGGTACCACGGGCATTTCACCGCCTATCGGCACATGGCGGCCGAGGACATCGATCTTGTGTTCTTCGTGGGCGACTACATCTACGAGTACGCCATCAACTCCGCGAACCTGTGGCGCGAGGGCGTTCAGCTCGACAAGGTGCACGACGCCGAGGTTCGCACGCTTGAGCAGTACCGGTTGCGCTACGCGCTCTTCAAGTCCGACCCACACCTCCAGGCCGTGCACGCGCACGCTCCGTGGGTGTCCACTTGGGACGATCACGAGGTCCAGAACAACTACGAGCACGTGGGCGTCACGCCGGAGGACTTCGAGCGTCGGCGTGCGGTCGCTTACCGGGCGTACTACGAGAACATGCCGTTGCGAAGGACTTCTCTGCCGCACGGCCCGCACATGACGCTCTACCGGCGCGTGGGCTGGGGTCGGCTGGCGAACTTCTCCGTGCTCGACACGCGGCAGTACCGGTTGCCGGGCAAAAGCATTCTCGGCGCACGCCAGGAGAAGTGGCTCCACGACGGGCTTCGCGCATCGTCCTCGACGTGGAACGTGTTGGCGCAGCAGGTCGTCATGGCGCAGATCGACCGCGACATGGGCCCCGGGCAGACGTTCAGCAATGACCAGTGGGACGGCTTCCGCGCCGAACGGGAGCGCCTGCTCGCGCTCCGCACGCCCAACCTCGTGGTGCTGACCGGGGACATCCACCGCAACGTCGCCGCCGAGCTCAAGGCCGACTTCAACGACCCCGAGTCCGCGACCATCGGCACCGAACTCGTCGCGGGCTCGATCGGCTCCGACGGGGACGGCACGCGGCGCGACAACTACACCGATCTCTGGCTCAGCAACCCACACGTGAAGTTCTACGACGGTCGGCGCGGTTACGTCCGCTGCACTTTGACGCCTTCACAGCTGACGTCCGAATACCGCGTCGTCGACTACATCCGGCGCGACGACCGAGCCCCCGTATCGACCGCCGCGCGCTTCGTCACCCCCGCCGGGCGCCCCGGTTTGGAGGTCCAGTGAAGCTCTCGGCCACGCCCGGCATCGGGTGGATCGACCTGGCTTGGGCGCATCACGGCTTCGTCGACCACTTCGCGATCTATGCGTCGGATTCCCCCTTCGTGCAAGGGGAACTCGTCGAGAAGACCGTCTACACGCGTTTCCGCCACGCCAACCTCGGTCCGCGCAGCCGCACCTTCTACTACCGCGTCGTCACCGTCGACGCCGCTGGCAACCGCAGTCGGCCCAGCCCAATGCTGCGCGCGTCGTCCCTGACCTCCGTCACCGTTTCCGGCCAGCCCGTCGCGGTGATCGGCGAATTCGATCGGACGAGCCGTGGTCTGGCCTTAGCACCCAATGGTTACCAGCAGTACACCGCGCGTTTCCCCAACGGCCCCGACTACCCCGCCTCCGACTGGCCGTACCTCCACCCCGGCCCCGCCGACAAGTGGGCCGGGAGCAAGCCGCACTCGTTCCGCTTCCGCTTCACCCTGCCCGTCGTCCGTGACCTCGTCCTCGCCGTATGGCTCATCGACACGCACGCCACGATCCCCGGCGTTCTTTCCTTGTCCTGCAACGACACCTCGTTCGCCGAAGTGCCGTTGGAGCGCGGCGCCACCAAGGGCTCCACCGTCGGCGAGGGCCCTTCTCTGCGACCGTCCATCGTGGAGGTCGCCGTGCCCGCGTCCGCCCTCCGACACGGGGCGAACATGATCACCTTCACCAAGGCCAGCGGCTCCTGGCACGCCTACGACGCCGTCGGCGTGTTCACGCCAGCTTGAGCCACCCGATCGCGGGTTGCTTAACGCAGGGGACTTTCGGTTTGATCATCGCGACGTGAGCCAGGCGGCATTCGAGGAGAGACGATGAGCAACACCGAGGTCCCCACAGAGAACACCCCGGCCGAGGACGCCCAGCCGGAGCAGGCGCCCGAGGTCGCCACGCAGACCTTCTTCTTCGGCGACGCCTTCGACGACTGACGGCTAGGACACCGAACCCACGACCGACAGCAGGCTGAGCTTCTCGTAGCCGTCGCTACCTGGAGAAGCGGTGTAGACCAGCAGGATCTGGTCCTGGCTGTCGGTGTGCAGCACCTGGCAGTGCAGGTCGAGCACGCCCACCTCGGGGTGCGCGATCCGCTTGTGCTCCCCGCGCCGCACGGCGACCTCGTGCTGTTCCCACAGCGCGGCGAACTCGGGGCTCGACGAGAGCAGGCTGTCCACGATCGCCCGCGCACGCGGGTTCTTGACGAGCGCGGCGCGCAGCGAAGCGACCTGGACGCGGGCGTGGTGGTCGTGGTCGGCCTCGGGGTAGATCGCCCGCGAAGCCGGGTCGGTGAACCACCGGTACACGGAACTGCGGGCGAGTCCGGTGAACCGGGTCTGATCACCCAGCAGCGCGGTGGCCAGCCAGTTCTGCACCAACGTCTCCCCGAGGTCGCTCATCACGAGCGCGGGCGTGTCGGTGAGCCGGTCGAGCACCCGCATCAACCCCTGGCTGACGTGGTCGGAGCGCAGCACGCGAGTCGGAGCGCTGTGCCCGGCGAGGCGGAACAGGTGGTCGCGCTCGTCCAGGCTCAGCCGCAGTCCCTGGGCGATCGCGGCCAGCATCTGCTCGGACGGCGTCGGCCCGCGCCGCTGCTCAAGGCGGCTGTAGTAGTCGGTGGACATGCCCGCGAGCACGGCGACCTCGTCGCGGCTGAGCCCGGCGGAACGCCTGCGCGGGCGCCGGGGCAGGCCGACGTCCTCGGGTTGCAGCGCCTCGCGGCGAGCGCGGAGGAAGTGGGCGAGCTGATCGCGGTCCATGCGTTCGATCGTAAGCAGCCGCGCGCGGTCAACCAGGGACCGCCGATCCCTGGTTGACCGAGTCCTTCCGCGCCCCCGCCGCGCGGTCGAGTGTTGTGGTCATGACACGCATCGCACTCATCACGGGCGGCAGCAGGGGCCTCGGCCGGAGCACCGCGCTGCACCTCGCCAACCAGGGCGTGGACCTGGTGATCACCTACCGCACCGGCGCCGACGAGGCCGAAAAGGTTGTGGCGCAAGCACAGGAGCTCGGCCGCACCGCGATCGCCCTGCCTCTGGACGTCGCCGACGCGAGCACGTTCGCGGGCTTCGCCGAGGCCGTGCGCGACGCGCTCCACGAGCACTGGGGCCGGGGCAACTTCGACTTCCTGGTCAACAACGCGGGCATCGGCAGGCACGCGCCCTTCGCCGAGCTGACCGAGGACGTGTTCGACGAGCTGGTGAACGTGCACGTCAAAGGCGTCTTCTTCCTGACTCAGGCGCTGTTGCCGCTGATCGCGGACGGTGGGCGGATCGTCAACGTCTCCACCGGCCTCACGCGTTTCGCCATCCCCGGGTACTCCGCCTACGCCAGCATGAAGGGCGCGGTGGAGGTGCTGACGCGCTACCTCGCGGCGGAGCTCGGTGCACGCGGCATCGCGGTGAACACGGTCGCGCCCGGCCCGGTGGAGACCGACTTCGGCGGCGGAGTGGTGCGGGACAACGCGGAGCTGAACGGTTTCCTGGCCTCGCGGACCGCGCTGGGCCGCGTCGGGTTGCCGGACGACATCGGCGCCGCAATCGCCGCGTTGCTCGGCGACGGCAACGCGTGGATCACCGCGCAGCGCATCGAGGTCTCCGGCGGCACGCTCCTCTAATTCGCTTGCGCCGCACGCCTAGGTTCGGTGGGCATGGAAGCGAACTCGATGCCCGTGCTCTGGGTGACCGGAGCGCCCGGCACGGGCAAGTCGACGACGGGTTGGGGCCTGTTCACGCGCATCGCGGAGCAGGGTGGCAGCGTCGCCTACGTCGACATCGACCAGCTCGGCCTGATCGGTCCCCCACCGGGCGGCGGCGGCGACGCGAGCCACGCCATCAAGGCCGCCAACGTGGCGCGCGTGCTCGACACGCTGCGGCAGCGCGGAGTGCGGCAGGTGATCGTTTCGGGCATCGTCGACACCTCACGAGATGTCGCGCTGGACGACCTCACGCTGGTGTGCCTGCGGTGTGACCGCGAGGACCTGCGCCGCCGGTTCCTCGGCCGTGGCTCGCCGGAAGCGTTGCTGGAGGAGCTCTTCGAGCTGGCCGAGCAGTTCGACCGCCTCCCCAACCGGCTGGACACGACCGGCCGGTCGCCCGACGACGCGGTCACCGCGCTGCTGCCGCACTGCGTCGTGGCGCCCGGCTCGGTCCAGCCGTTGACGATCCCCCAAGCTCCGCCCGCGCGCGTGGTCGTGGTGACAGGGGCCACTGCGGTCGGCAAATCCACCGCCGCGTGGGGAGCCCTGAACACTCTGTGGGACAAGGGTTGTAAGACCGCCTACATCGACACCGCGCAGTTCGGGTTCGTCCACCCCGGCCCCGATCCGGTGCTGGCCGCCGCGGCCATGGCGACGATGTGGGAGGGCTACCGCGAAGCCGGGGCCGAGACGCTGATCATCGTGACCCGCGAGCTGACGCCGGAGCTGCGCGGCGTGTTCGGCGAACTCACCACGGTCCGGCTCGACGCCGACGCGCAGACCTTGGCGGAGCGGGTTCGGCGCAGAGCGGATGGCGAGGCCCCCTTGCTCGCGGGCGACGAACTCCGAGGCGCGCCAACGGCTGTGCAGCTCCAGGTGGCCGCTCGCGCCGCCGCCGAAGCGGAGCGGCGGCCCGAAGCCGATCTCGTGCTCGACACGAAGGGTCAGACTGCTTCTGAGACGGCCGCTGAGCTGGCAAGATTGATCCGGTGCTGACCATCAGCCAGCTCGCCGCGCACATCGGCTGCACGGTCAAGGCGATCCGCGTCTACCACCGGCGCGGACTCCTCGCCGAGCCCGAGCGCGACGCCTCCGGGTACCGCCGCTACGACGCCCAAGCGGTGATCGACCTCGCCCGCATCGTCACCCTCGCCAAGTCCGGAGTGCCGCTGGCGCGCATCCCCAGCGTGCTCGACGCCCAGCCCGATGAGGCCGCGGGCGAGATCGACCGCATCGACGCCGAGCTGCGCGACCGCATCCGCGAACTCCAAGCCCGCCGCGAGCAGCTGCGCCAGCTCGACCGTCCCGACCGGCTCTGCCTGCCGCCCGAGGCCGTCGAGCACATGGAGCGACTGCGCGAACTCGGCCTGTCCGAGCACTACCGACGCGTGGTCCGCGACGGCTGGATTCTCGCTTTCGCGCTCGCACCCGACTTCGCGCGCGCTTATCTGCCGATCCGCACGGGGCTCTTGGACGACGAGGAATACGTTGCCGTGCAACGTGCCTACGACGCCGCGATGGACTGGGACGCTGACGATCCGAGGCTCGAAGCGCTCGCCGACGCGGCGATCCGCCTCGGCGAGCGCATGGAGCTGCCGTCCGATCTGCCGGACTTCGCCAAGCTGCCCCGCGAGACGGTGGACGTGGTCACGGGGCACACCGAGGTCGACGCTCCGGCGTGGCGGCGCCTGGACGAGATCGTCACGCGCCGCCTGGCAGCTGGCCGGTGAACAGGACTTCCAGCCTCCGATCGTCCGGGTTGGCGTGCAGCCACCAGTAGTGCTCGGCGATGCGATCCGGGTCGAACGCCGTCCCCGGCACGACCCCGCCGTCGACGGTGACGCTGGCGACACGCACTCCCGAATCGCCGAACTGCTTGTCCAGCAAGGAAATCAGCGTCCGCACACCGGCCTTGCCCAGCGAGAGGCTGACGTACTCCGGCTTCGCTTCGGGCATTCCGCCGGTGACCAGGAACGAGCCGCTGCCGCGCCGTGCCATTGCCGGCAGCACGTGCGCCGCGGCGACGGCCGCGCCGACCACGTTCACCGCCCACGCGTCCATGTGCTCGCGCACGGATAGCTCGCCGAGCGCGTCGGCTCGCACGAGCGCCGCGTTGTAGACGACGACATCGGGCACACCCAGCTGCTCGGTCACCTTGTCGAGCGCCGACCGGAGGGCGTCAGCGTCCGTGCTGTCGGCGACGAGCGCCAACTCGGCTTCCACGGTCGCTTCAGACCGCGCGATCACCGCAACCGGCAGGCCCTCCCGCGCGAACCGGCGCGCGACCGCGTTGCCGATTCCTGGCCCGGCACCGATGACCACGACTCCCGGCATCACTGACTCCCTCGTTAGGCGGCGGAACGCGGGAACGGTAGAGCGTGACACCGGTGTCAAGGTCAAGGGCTAGCGCGCGGGGACGACCCGGCTCGCCTCGGCGGGGGCGAGGATCGCGCTGAGGTCGCCCAGGTTCGAGGTGAGCAGGATGCGCAGGATCTCCCGGCCCATGTCGAAGGTGCGGACCATCAGCTCCGGCAGCTTCAGCAGCGAGCTGATGTCGCAGCGCGCCGCGGCCTCGGCCCAGTCGCTCGCCAGGGCGAGCACCTTGTGCTTGTCGATCTTGTTGAGGGTCCGGCCCAGCTCCGACAGCGCCACCAGCGCGGCCTTGACCTGCGGGGTCCGCACCTGCTCCGGCAGCGAGGCGAACAGCTTCGCGCCCTCCGGCGTCCTGGGGTCGAGCAGGTTCAGCACCTGGGCGATCTGCGGCAGGTTCGCACTCGCCTCGTACAGGCGCACCACGTCGGAGAGGATCGACAGGCTCCCGGCGGCGGCGCTGCCCGCGCCGCAGATCACCCGGCGCGCGGCGTCGGGGTTGCCGGTGGCCTGGAACTCGGCCACGGCCATCGCGGCCTGGGTGATGCCCTGGAAGACGCGCTCGATGTCCATGGGCTTGACGCCGGCGATGATCTTCGCGATGTCCCGGAAGGCCGCGAGGAGCTTCTCCAGCTCCTGGGCCGAGGCGTTCGGGTTGTCGCGCTTGGCGGCGTCCAGGACGAGCCGTTCGAAGACCTCCGGCGAAGCGGCGACCGAGCGCTGCTCCAGGTTGCGCCGCACGGTCGCCGGGTCCGAGCCGCCGCCGAGCAGCGCGCGCAGGCTCTCCACGGCTTGGTCCTGCGAGGTCGCCACGGCGGGCCGCTCCACGGAGGGCTGCGCGAGCGCGGGTGCGGCGTTCATCCCGACGACGGCCGTCATGGCGGTCATCCCGACGACGGCGGTGAGTCGCTTCATGTGGTGCTCCGTCCACGAAGTACAGGGGTCCGTTGTTTCTTCTCAACGGGGTGGAGCGGACCGTATGGGGAGCCGGTGAAATCCGGCTGAAATGACCGTTTGCGCTGGTCAGCGCACTTTGTCAGGGGTGGGTGCCACCATCGTCGACATGGAAGATCCCTCGCGCTCTCCGGTCACCACCGCGGGCTTCGTGCGGCTGGTCTCCGCGTGGTTGGCCACCCTGGCCTCCCGCCACACCCGCGTCCGCTACAGCCGCCAGGTCGGCGCGTTCGCACTGTGGTTGCTGCTGCACCAGCGGCGCCACCTCCTCGGCGCCCGCGCGGACGACGTCGTGGACTACTGCCGAGCGCTCTCCGCTCGCCGCCACGATTTCGGCGACGAGGAGTTCCCGGTGCGCTGCCGCAACACCGTCGCCACCGCGGCCACCGCGCTGAGCTCCTTCTACCGCTACTGCGCCGGCGTCGGCCTGGTGGTGGACAACCCCGTTCGCCAAGCACGCGCGATCGACTCGGTCGCCTCCTACGTCCCGCACCCACGCCGCCGACCACCCGAGCTCGGCGCGGCAGCGCTGCGCGCGGTCGTTGAGCAGGCTCACCGCGATCCATGGCTCGGTGGAGCACTCGGCGCGAGCATGGTGAGCCTGATGCTGTGCCTGCACTGGAGGCCCGAACGCATCACCGCCGCGACTCTGCGCGACATCCGCCGCGCTGGCGGAATCCGCGACCGCGCGCGCTTCGTCCCGCTGCCACCACCCGTGCTGGGCCTGATCAGCGCCTGGCTCGCCGAGCGCCCCGACACCGGCCACCGCCAGGTGTTCGTCCACCCCGTGCAACCCCGGCCGCTGGCCGCGATCGAGCTGACACGGCTCGTCGCCCGCGCCACGCACCGGGCCGGCCTCGGCAGGGGGATCACGCCCATTCAGCTCTCGCGCACGGCCGGAGCCCTTGCCGCACAAGGACTTCCCGTCGCCTTACCGACCGTGGAGGAACTGCGCACCACCGCCGCCGCACCCCGGCAGCTCGCCCTGCCCGAGGACGCGGACGGCTACGACCCCGACTGGCAGGACTACGGCCAGCAGGCACTGATCCCGTTGGTGTCCCGTGAACGCTAACGCGCGCGGCGGCGGACGCGATCCACGCGCCGCTCGCTCTCATCCGGGTCGAGCATCCCCAGCGCGGCGCGGCGGCGCAGCTTGTAGATCACGACATCGCGCAGCGGGCTGTCCCGCCACTTGCGCCACCGCTTCGTGTCCCACATCGACTTCTTGCTGTGCAGCGCAATCTCGGCGCGCTCGGCCGCCTCCAGCTCGACCGGTCCCGTCGCGGCGGCCAACAGCCCGCGCTCGCGGTGCCGGTCAGCACGGTTCGGCAACTGCTTGTTGCGCCGGATGTTCTTGCGCGAGCTCTTGTCGTTCTCGCCGTAGTCGTTGCGCCGGTCCCTCTCGTAGCTGAGGGCCTTCTTCTCCTGCGGGCTCCGCCGTGCCATGCGCTCCAGCGTAGGAGGCGTGAGAATCGATTTCGCCCCGCTGAGCCGTCCGGACCGTCACGCCCCTGGTTCCCGTGACGCACCCAGGAGGCCCCCTCTCCGCGCCGCCGAGATCCGCGGTACCGGTGGCGGGGCGTGGTGCGAGCGCGAGTAGATCTTCTGGCGCCTCAGCATCAGCGGCGCCTGATCGACCACGTGTCCCGCGCACCACGGGACGGCGCACCCGGCAGACTGTCGCGGTGACGACGGAGAACGGCCCGCCCGTGACGAGCACCTCGATCGTGCTCCTGGCGCTGGCCAGGCAGATCGAGGACGAACTGACCACGGCGCTCGCCCCGCTGGAGCTCACGGTGCGCAGGCTCGGTCTGCTCGGCCACATCGCGGGTGTACCGGGTGCGTCCTTCAGCGATCTGGCGCGGATGTCCGGGATCTCCGTGCAGTCCGCGCACAGCGCCGTGAAGGGGCTCGTGGCGGCGGGTCTCGTGCTCGACCACACCGCGCGGGCGGGCACGGCGTCGACGATCGAGCTGACCGAGGAGGGCGCCCGGCTGCTGCGCGCCGCGCGCGAGGCCAGCGCCGAGGTCGACGAGCGCCTGTTCGGCCCCGGAGCGGACCCGGTGCGGCGGCGGCTCGGCGAGGCCGTGCGCGCCGCCTTCAGTTTGCCTGAAGGTTCAGGGTAAGCTTCAGGCACCCTGAAGCTTGGAGGCTCCGCCGTGGACCAGTTCCCGCAGACCGAGTTGGCGTTGGAGGCCGTGCGGTTCGCCCGGCGCGTCGAAGCGCCCGCGATCTTCAACCACAGCATGCGCACCTACCTCTACGGCCGTTTCCTCGGTGAGCGCCGGGGGTGGCGCGCCGGGCTCGACTACGACGACGAGCTGCTGTTCCTCGGCTGCGTGCTGCACGACGTCGGGCTCAGCGAGGAGGGTGACGGCGACCAGAGCTTCGACATCGACGGCGCGGACCTGGCCGCGCGGTTCCTGTCTGAGCGGGGCCTCGCCGCGGATCGGGTCGAGGTCGTCTGGGACGCGATCGCGCTGCACCTGTGCTTCGAGGTCGCCCAGCGCAAGCGGCCGGAGATCGCGCTGGTGACGCTCGGCGCGGGCTACGACCTGGGCCCGAACCGCCGCCACCCGCTGCCCGAGGGCTATGCCGAGCGCGTGCACGCCGAGTTCCCCCGCCTGCACGGCGCCGCGGTGCTGCAGAAGGCGATCGTCGATCAGGCGTTGGCCAAGCCGCAGAAGGCTCCTCCGTTCACCTTGCCCGGGGAGCTGGTGCGCCAGGCCACCGGCGAGCAGTGGCCCACGTGGCACGACCTGATGGCGCGGGAGCCGAGCTGGAACGACCACGTCGGCTGGCAGGGCTAGGCCCTGTCCTGCAAGCGGTTGCGCCGTGCATCCCGGTCACGGTGCCGCCGGGGGTTGGGGTGTCTTCAAGACCAGCAAACCCCCCTGTTGATCATCGCTAACCGCCGCAAACCCTGCGGTCTTACGGGGTTTGCTGTCGTTGAAGACCGGCGAACCTGACGACTTACAGGACAGGGCCTACGGCTCCCAGAGGTCGATCGTCACTTCGCGCGCCCACTCGCTGAACACTCCGTTCGTGCTGGCGCCGCGCAGGAGTTCGCGCAGCTCCGACTCGAACTCGGCACGGCGCTGGCCGAACAGGTGTGGCGTGGAGCTGGACAGCGAGAAGACCGCTGCCACAACGTCTTCCAGCTCGCGGACGACCGCGCGGCCCGGGACCACGATCCGTTTCGGCCCGGTGAAGCCGACGGCTCGGTAGATCTCCGCTTCTCCCCCGGCTGTCCCGTCCGGGAGGCTGCTTCGGCCCGCGCGCCGGATCGGGCCGAGGTACTGACGCACCAGCTCCGCGATCTCCGCGTGTGGCGGGACCGGGTGCCGCAGTTCCACGTCCGTGTCCACGCCTCGATGGGTCGTGGCGTGCACGTGCGCGCACACTCCACCGGCTTCGAGCATGTCGCGCGCCGCCGCCAGGACCTTCGGCCGGTCCATCCAGTGCAACGACTGCGCGAAGGTGATCACCCGGAACCGGCCGAGCCCGGCGGGCAGCTCTTCCGCGCGGATGCACAGCCACCGCGCGTTGCGCACCCCTGCCGCAGCGGCTTCGTTGATCATCCCCGCGTCCGCGTCAACCCCCACGACTTGTTCGAAGGCGTTGGCCAGCAACAAGGTCAGTGATCCCGGCCCGCAACCCACGTCGAGCAGTCGCCCGGCTCCGTCGAGTCCCAGTTCGATGACGAGCGCGTCGGCCACCGCTTCCGGGTAGGCGATGCGTCCGCGCGCGTAGTAGGCCGCGCTGCCGGTGTACAGGGAGGGGTCCCACTGCCACATGGTTCAGGCCACCGAGGCGCGGAACGGGTCGGTGGGGTTGATCGCCGCTTCGTCGAAGAGTTGTTCCAGGGCTTCGTGCCCGTGTTCGCGGCGGTACTCGATCTCGGCCGTGGTGACCGGCAGGGTCCACAGGATCCGGGCGTGGCCTCCTGGTACCGGGCAGATCTCCAGGTCAGGCCCGTGCAGGTAGGGCAGGCTGACCAGCAGTTGGTCGCAGGTCGAGCCCGGCACCCACGGTTCACCGATCGGCAGGCTGTGTTCCACGTCGAGCTGGTGCCCGCCGCAGTGGTAGTAGGCGATCATTTCCATGAGCTCGATGAACCTCTGGTCGCGGACCGCCGAGGTCATCACGAACTCGATCCCGTGACCGTCTTCCTGCACCAGTGACCAGCACCCTGCGGTCACGTATGCCCAGCTCCCACCGCGCGGTCCTGGCCCGATCACGAGCACTCTCAGTTCCGGCACCACGTCCCGCCGCGTCCCGAGGTCGAGGTCGATCGCGTCCACCTCGTGCCCTTCGAAGAAGGCCCGCACGTGTGCTTCCACCGCTTCGACGGCTTCCCGCTCCGCATCGTTCACCGCGCAAGCTTCTCAGAGCTCTACCCGTGCTCCGCGAGGTCGAGTTCGACTCTGATGTTGCGCAGGGGTTTCTGGTCCGGGTCGACCCAGCGTGGCGGGATGAAGGTCGGCAACCCCTGCTCGAAGACGATCTCCCACCCCTGCTGATGCATGACGTGATGGTGATGTGTGCAGAGCAGGACCATGTTGTCGAGGTCTGTGGGTCCGCCGTCGAGCCAGTGCACGACGTGGTGGGCTTCTGTCCATGCCGGGGGCCGGTCGCATCCGGGGAAGGCGCATCCTTTGTCCCGCACCGCGAGTGCGGTCCGCATCCCGGGTGAGGCGGTCCTCTTCGACCGTCCGAGGTTCAACGGCACGTTCTTCCCGCTGAGTACGGCGGGGACGATGTTGGCGTCGCACGCCATTTCGCGGATGAGGTGGGCGGAGAGGGGCCCGCCCCAGGAGGTGTCGCCGAACCCGATCGCGGTGAGCAGGGCGTGGTAGGGGATGGTGATGATGATCTGCGGCCTTTGTCCGCCGCTGCTCGGCAACTCCCTGGTCGCGAGGGCGATTTTCATGGCTTCGGTGAGACTGTCGGCGTAGCGCTGTTCGGGGGTGCGGGTGTCTTCCCCACTGCGAGGGCTGGCCAACGCGTGCAACGCCGCTTCCACGGCGGCACCCTCGACGGGTGGGAGGATGCCGGTGAAGTGCAACCACCCGTTGTGGTCTTTACCCATCTTCACCGACCGTTGCGCGATGTTCTCCTGTTCGTCGCGGTAGGCGCCTTCGGGGTCGAGTTGGGTGCGGATGCGTTTGCCCACATACATCAACTGACGCGGATTCAACAGGGGCGCATGCTTCACCAGGGCTTCCTCGGCCTCAACCGCACGATCCTCCGGGATCTTCGCGACGGCATCGGAGATGACCAGAGCATGGCGGGGGCTGATCGTCCCGGTATACATCGCTTCCTTCGCCAACGGCAGCGACGGGAGTTCCCGCACAAGACGACTGCGGCGCCGGGCGTCCTCAGGCGCCAGTTTCAAGGCGGTCCGCAGTAACACCGTCAAGTCCTTACACCCCTGATCCGCATACAACCCCTGAGACTGGGCCTCGGTGGCAAGATCGGTGCTGGCGGCGACGGCGAGGGTGGCGATGGTCTCGAAGTTCCGTAGCTCATCCAACAGCGGATCGCCGGTGAACCGGTAGGTGTCCCCACGCGCGAGGTAGCGTTTCAGCAAAGCGATAATGGCCTTGGCACTCAACAGAATCCCCCCTGCGGTTGTCTCCCTCTATTATCTCAAATTCGAAGATCGAGATCCTGTCCCCAACGAGTGAATCACGTTGAGCCACAACGCTTTCCGCCCGTCGACTCCGTCGACATCACCCCAAAAACCACAACAAGACTGCCAGGCGCCTGCGAAACCGGGTCGGCTTTACCTGGGGTGCGCGTGCCATACGCTTGCTGGCGTGGGCCGGTGATCCTTCACCGTGCCCGTCCGGCCCATGACGGCACGCGCAAGGGGCCCCCAGGTCAAGCCGACCCCCACGCAGCAACCCACGCGCCCCACGCACCCAACCCAACCGGGAAGCGCGGCCGCACCCCGCTGGAAAGAGCTAAGACACCAGCCGTTCCCCTGCTGGAAGCCCAGCCGTCCCCCACTAGGAAGCCCAGCCGTACCCCCACTGGAAGTTCAGCCGTCCCCACCAGGAAGCCCAGCCGTCCCCCCACTGGAAGCCCAGCCGTCCCCCGACCAGAAAACCCAGCCGACCCACACCAAAAGCCAAAAGCCCAAAACCGAACTACGCCAACCCGCCGTTCACATCCACAACCGTCCCGTTCACATAAGAAGCTTCCTCCGACAACAGGAACCCGATCACCGAAGCCACTTCCCGCCCCTCCCCCAACCGCCCGGCCGGAATCGTCTCCAGGTACCGCTCCAACCGCTCAGCCGGAATGCTCCGGGCCATCCCGGTCTCGATCACCCCGGGTGCCACCGCGTTCACCCGCACGCCGGACTTCCCGTACGACGATGCCAACCCCTTCGTCAACGAGATCAGCGCTCCCTTGGACGCCCCGTAACACGGGTCGTGGCTGCCGATCCGCCCGACCACCGACGTCACGTTCACGATCGACACTCCGCCGCCCGCACGTGAGATCACCTCGCGGCACAACATGATCGGCGCGGTGACGTTCACGGCCATGACGTCGGCGGCGTAGTCGCTCGTGGTCTCCGGCAGAGCAACGGCGCGATACAGGCCCGCCGCGTTCACCAAGCCGGTCACGCGCCCCAACCGGGCTTCGACGTCGTCGAGCAGGTCGGAGAAAACATCAGGCGAGCGGAGGTCCACGATGTGGCTGGAGTCCGCTGTGGACGGTGCGAGGTCGACTCCGGCGACCGCCCATCCTCTCGCCCGCAGCTCCGCGACGGTTGCCGCGCCGATTCCTCCGGCCGCGCCGGTCACCACTGCCACTCGTTCAGTCACGGGGCGACTCTAGGCCGCGAGTACGGTGCGCGAGTGGATCTCGGAGTGCTCGGTCAGGCCGTCGGCATGTTCGCGGTGACCAACGTGGACGACATCGTGATTCTGGCGGTGTTCTTCGGGCAGGCGGCGGGAAACAGCACGGCGAAGGTGGTCATCGGCCAGTACCTGGGCTTCGCGGCGATCTTGGCGATCTCGGTCGCCGGGGCGCTCGGCGCCGGACTGCTGCCGCCAGTGGTGTTGCCCTACTTGGGTTTGCTGCCGTTGCTGCTCGGCGTGCGCGCCGCATGGCAGGCGTGGCGCGGGCCCGACGACGACGAGCAGAGCGCGAGCGGCGGGCCGACGGCGCTGGCCGTGGCCGCGGTGACTTTCGCCAACGGCGGGGACAACGTCGGCGTCTACGTGCCGGTCTTCGCCAACGCGGGGACGGCCGCGCTGATCGTGTTCGTGGTGGTCTTCCTGGTGTTGGTCGGGGTGTGGTGCGCGCTCGGCAAGTTCTTCGCGACGCGGCCGGTGGTGGCGCGAGCCCTGGCGCGCTGGGGGCACGTCCTGCTGCCGGTCGTGCTGATCGGCATCGGCGTGCTGATCCTGGTCGAAGGCGGACTCTAGCGTTTCTGTACCTACTAGTATGTATAGTCGGCGGCGTGAGCACAGCCGACCGACTGATCGAGAGCACCCGCGAACTGCTGTGGGAACGCGGCTACACGGGCACGAGCCCGAAGGCGATCCAGCAGCGTGCCGGGGCCGGGCAGGGCAGCATGTACCACCACTTCGCCGGGAAGCCGGACCTCGCGCTGGCCGCGATCACCCGCACCGCCGAGGACCTGCGCGCCAGGGCCGAGGAGCACCTCTGCGCCCCTGGGACCGCGATCGAGCGCGTCACGGCCTACCTGCGGCGCGAGCGCGATGTGCTCAAGGGCTGCCCGATCGGCCGCCTCACCCAGGACCCGGACGTCATGGCCGACCCGAGGCTGCGCGCGCCGATCGAGGAAACGCTGGCGTGGCTCCGGCAGCGCCTGGCCGAGGTCCTGCGCGAGATCGATCCGGCCCCCGAAGCCATCGCCGCCACCGTCGTCGCGGTGCTGCAAGGCGGCTACGTCCTGGCCCGCGCCGCCGACTCCGTCGAGCCGTTCACGGCGGCGATCGACGGAGTGCTCACCCTGCTCGCCGCACGCTGAGGAGACCGCGGATGTACGCGAAGCAGTATCCGATCCCGCTGCCAGCCGACTACGACATGGAGATCATTCGCAAGCGCGTCGCCGACAAGGGCCACTTCCTCGATGACCGCGAAGGTCTCGGGCTGAAGGCGTACCTGATCCGCGAGCGCGGCGTGGACGGATCGCCGGTCAACGAGTATGCGCCCTTCTACCTGTGGAACGACACCGGGGAGATGGCGCGCTTTCTCGTTGGTGGCGGCGGATTCCAGAACATCGTTCGCGACTTCGGCCGCCCGGCCGTGCTGCACTGGACCGGCGTCGCGTGCCACGCGGGCCCGGCCCGCAACGCCACCCCCAAGGCTGCTTCCCGCCGTCTGAGCACGCTCGACGAGGACATCGAGCGGGAGATCGACGCGCTTCGCGAACTGGCCCAGCACGAGGACGTGCACACCGCCGCGCTCGCCGTCGACCCGCTCCACTGGCAGCTCCTGCGCTTCGTGCTGTGGAAGGAGGCACCGCAGGAGACCGAAGGCGAGCGTTACCAGGTGCTGCACCTGTCCTTCCCAGGTCTGGGTGATCTTCCGGAAGGTCCGTCCTGGTGACGGCGTCCGTTCTTTGCCTATACGAAGTGAGCGACCCGGTGAACATCCCCGCAACGGAAATTCTCCGACGTAGCGTGATGGCGTGTCTTCATCGAGCCTGGTCAGCTCCGATTCGTTCACCGTTCCCGACGTGCGCTTGCCGTTCCACGCACCTTCGCCGCGCCCTGACGGCGAAGAGCTTCGGGCGCGGGCGATCCACTGGGGCGAACGGCACGGGCTGATCGGCCCTCGGGGTGGCCAGCGCTTGGCCGAGACCTCGTTGCTGGGCTTGGGCGTTGCGCTCACGGGGACGGCTCCGGCGGCGGGTGCCGCCGTGCTCATGGACTGGTTCCTGTGGGCGGTGGTCCTCGACGACCGGATCGACGACGGGCCGTGGGCGGAGAACGGCGTCCTCGACCGCTTCACCGAGGCCGTGCGGGCGGTCACCGGCGGAGAACAGGACGACCTCCGCGATCCGATGGTCACCGTGCTCGCGCAGGACCTGTGGCCGCGCACGGCGAGCCTCGCCGACAGCGCGTGGTTGGAGCGGCTGCGCGCACACCTCCTCCAGCACCTGGACGCGCAGCGCGAACTCGTGCGAATTCGTTCGACAACAACGGACATCGGCGTCGATGACTACGTGCTCCTTCGGCGGCACACCTTCGGGGCGCTGCTGTTCTTCGACCTGATCGAGGCGGCGGACGGCACCGAACCGCACCGGGAAGCACTGCGGGAACAGGCCGCCGACATCGTGTCGTGGACCAACGACATCCACTCCGTCGCGAAGGACATGGTCCTCGGCGAGCGGTTCAACCTGGTGACGGTGCTCGCGCACGAGCGCGGGCTGACCCTGCAAGCAGCGGTCGACGCCGCCAACGCCATGCTCACGACCGCGGCGAACACCTTCGCGCGGCAACCGGCGACGCGGCGCTTGGAAGAGGTGATGAGCGCCTGCGCCGACTGGCACCGGACGACCTCGCGCTACCACCTCCAAGCCGGGGTCCCCGAGCAGCGCACGGTCCACAGTGGACAGACACCGCCGACGTTGAAGTCGCGGCAGTTCGAGGTCGACCCGCACCCGCTGTACGAACGCCTGCGCGCTCATCACCCCCTCACCTACGACGAGCCCACCGACACGTGGCTGTTGAGCCGGCACGGCGACGTGCGCGCCGCGCTGACCGACAGCCGGTTCACCAACGCCAACTACACCTGGCAGATCTCGCCGTTGCTGGGGCACAGCCTCATCTCCATGGACGGCCGCGAGCACACGGCGCACCGCGCGCTGCTCACGCCGCAGTTCCGCAGCCGGGCGCTGGCCGTCCTGCACGAATCGATCACCGAGGTCGCCGCCTCGCTGGTCGAAGGGCTGCGCGAGCACGCGGACGGCAACGGCGGGCGCGTCGACCTCGTCGAGCACTTCTCGGGACCGCTTCCCGTGCGCGTGATCGCCCGGGTGCTCGGGCTGCCCGCCGACACCGCCGAGCAGGTCGAGCGGATGCGCGGCTGGACCAGGGTCGGCTTCTCCTACCTCGGCAACTACCGGCAGGACCCCGGAATGCTGACCTACGGGCTGGCCAGCCGCGACACCTTCTACGACTACCTGCGACCCCACCTGGAGGCCCGGCGCGCCGACCCGGGTGACGACCTCATCTCCGCGATGTTCAGCTCCGAGGTCGACGGGCAGCCGCTGTCGGCGGAGTACGTCCGGGGCTGCTGCGCCATCCTGCTCACGGCGGGCAGCGAGACCAGCACGGCGGGCCTGACCAACATGATCGTCAACGTGCTCGACGAGCCCGGGGTCAGGGACGCGGTGCTCGGCGATCCGGAGCTGCTCGACCGCGCGCTCGTCGAGACCCTGCGCCGCGACCCGCCGACGCACGTCGTGCTGCGCCAAGCCGCCGAGGCCGTCGAGCTACCGTCCGGGACCGTTCCGGCCGGGGCCACGGTCGCGTGCCTGATCGGCTCCGCCAACCGCGACCCGCGCCGGTTCGAGCGCCCTGACGAGTTCGACCTGCACCGTCCTGACGGCCTCGACCGCGAGTACAGCGCCGCCTCCTCGCACGTCGCTTTCGGCGCTGGACGGCACTTCTGCCTCGGGTCCCACCTGGTCAGGGCGGAGCTGACCACCGGGGTGCGGGCGCTGCTCGAAGCCTTTCCCGACCTGCGCTGGGCCTCCGGTTCCGCACCCGTGCCGACCGGCTTCATCAAGCGCTGCCCGCCCCGTTTGGATGTGATCTTGTGAGCGCGCGATACGGGAACAGCTACGTGGCGCATGGCGTTCCTGGCGAGCGCTCACGGCTCGGCACGCTCGAAGCGGCATTCGATCCCGCCACCGTTGAAGTCCTTGAAAGCCTTTCACTTCCAGAGAAAGCTGGCTGCCTGGATCTGGGCGCGGGAGCCGGGTCGATCGCCGCGTGGCTCGCCGACCACCGACCTCTGGGGCGCGTCGTCGCCACGGACACCGACACCCGCTTCCTGACTTTTCCGCCTGGCGCGCCGGTGCGAGTACTCCGGCACGACGTGGTCACCGAGGACTTCCCGCCCGCGTCCTTCGACCTCGTGCACGCGCGCGCCCTGCTGTTCCACCTGCCGGAGCGCGAGAAGGTCCTCGCCCGCGCGGCCCAGTGGGTGCGGCCAGGCGGTTGGCTCGTCGTCGAAGACCTCACCGTGCGCCCGGTCGACGACTCGCCGCACGACCTGCTCCGCAAGATCACCAAGGCGGGTGAGGAGCTGCACCGCACCACCATGGGCAGCGACATGCGCTGGGCGGACTCCCTGCCAGACCGTTTGCGCGCCAACGGTTTGCAAGACGTGAGGTCGCGGTTCACCCCGGGTGTCATCGGCGACGGCAGCGCAACCGACGCCTTCTGGACGGCGACCTTCGAGCAGTCGATCAGCGCTCAGCTCGCCCTGGGAACGGTGTCCCCGGAGGACGTCGAGGCCATGCGCGCGCTGCACCGCTCTCCCGGCTTCCGCGATGTCGGCGTCGCCATGGTCACCGCGTGCGGCAGGCGACCGTGAACCTGCTTGATCGAGCCCTGCTGTCCTTCACCGGCGACGATCAGCCCGTTATCACGTTCTCCCTTGACTACCAAGGGAAAGCGCCTGCTCTTGAGCTTCTGGCGCGTCGGGTTGCCGAACGCTCGGTCCTGCCTCCCGGCGCCGGTGTCTTCCACGCGCACGGCGACCTCGACGAGGAGACCGACCGCATCGCGCGACGGCCGTTCGGGCGAGCGCTCTGGGACCTGTGGTTGATCACCAGCGGTGATCGCTTCCGGGTCTGCCTCCGCGCCCATCACGGCTTCATCGACGGCGTCGGCCTGAGCCACGTGGCGGCGGCGCTACTACCGGATTCCCCTGGCGAAGGCGATCGTCTGCACACTGCGGCGATGCCGACCGTTCGTGGCTTGGCGCGGGCGTTCAAGGACTTCACCGGCTTGCTGACGCACCGATCTCCGTGGGCACCGATTCCGCGGCCGGACGCGGGTGCGCGCTCGGCATACCGGGACGTGCCGGTGAAAGCCTTGCGCGCCAAGGCCGACAACTACGGCGTGAGCGTCAACGATGTCAGCGTCGCCGCGCTCGGGCTCGCGTTGGGCGAGTGGCAACGCGCCCGCGTCCCGGAGCGCGCGCGGCGCGATGTCGTGGTGTGCGTGGCCGTTTCGACGAGGACACCGCAGGAACGTTTCCACCTCGGCAACCGACTCGCGGTGTACCGTCTGCGGCTCCCGCACGCACTCCGGTCATGGGACGACGCGGTTTCCCTTGTGCGCGGGCACACCGACAAGGTCCGCGAGACCCGCCAGCGTGATGCCCTCCGCTTGGCGCTGAAGGTGCCCGGCTCGCTGCGGCCGGGCGTACGGCTGTTCCGCGCGACGCTGGCTCCGCGCGCGACACCGTTCACCGTCAGCAGTGTTTCCCTTCCGCAGCACCACACTCTGTTCGGCGCGGAGATGCGCGCCGCCGGGATGACGCTCAACGTCTTCGAGGGCTTCCCCGCCTACATCTCCTTCACCCGCACGCCGGAGAACCTCCGGTGCGCGGCGGTGGCCGACACCGCGCGCGGCGCTCTGCTCGCCGTGCCGGAGCACTGGGCGAACCGCCTCGTGTGACCCCGATCCACGGACGCCGCGACGGGGCGGCTCCGGGCAACTCGACAGGGAGAAACCGCCATGACCACGAACGTCGCCTCCGTGCTCAGCCTCAAGTTGCGGCGCATGTTCGACATCCTCGACGCCGACCGGGACGGGCACCTCACGGCCGAGGACATGCCCGCGCTCGCCGACGCGCTCGCCGTGCCCTTCGCCGCCGTGCCGGACAAGATGCGCGACCTGCGCGCGGCGCTGAGCAACATCTGGGACGCGCACCTGAGCCAGATGGCCGAGGAGTCCGGCGGCCGTCTCTCCCCCGCCGGGTACGAGCGCGGGGTCCGGGTGGCCATCGCGGAGGACGGAGAATCGCTGGTCGAGGCGCTCAACGACACCGTCGTCGCGTGGTTCGCCCTCTTCGACACCGACGACGACGGCCTCATCAGCCGCGAAGAGTACGTCCAGATCGGCGGACCGCTCGGCGGGGTCTCGGTCGAGGAGATGGGGCAGGCGTTCGACCGCCTCGACCACGACGGTGACGGGGAGCTGAGCATCGAGGAGATCCGCACCGCGGCGGCGGAGTACTTCACCAGCGACAACCCCGACGCCGACGGCAACTGGCTGTACGGGCCGCTGTAGGTGGATTTCTCCGTTTCGCACTCCCAGCGGGGTCGGCGCCGCTAGGAGTGCGAAACGGGTTCAGCGGCCGAGCGCGGTGCCCGCCGAGCACCCGAGTTCGCCGGGCATCGCCTGGACGCGCGACAGGTAGCCCACCTCGACCTTGCCGCCCTTCCGGGATCCGATCAGACAGCTGAGGCCGTCGCCGGAACCGGATCTCAGTGAAACGCCGACCTTCTCGCCCTTGACCAGGACGTCGACTCCTGGCAGGTGGTCGGCGAGCTTCGTGTCGGGGTTGACGTGCGGCGCGGGCATCCCCTTGCCGACCGCGTCGCGCACCTGGGCTTCGGTCGGCGTGGGTGGCAGGGTCGACAGGACTTGGCGGATCGCTTCCTCAGCGCCCTTCGGGATGCTCGTGCCGCGCGTGGGCGGCGGCGTGACGGGGGTGGCCGTTGCGGGGCAGGACACGCGCTCCGGCTCACCGATGATGCCGTAGTAGTTGAAGTCCATGCCGTAGCAGGCGTTCAGCTCTGGTTTGCGGGGAGAGAACATCACGGGCTCGACCGCCGGGCGGTGGATGCGGATCACCAGGCGCGCGAACTGCTTCGAGGGACTGCGGTCGGGCACCGGGATCTCCTTGACTTCCAACACCGCCAGCTTGCCGTCGCCCTTCCACACCGCCAGTGCCGCCCGCGCGAAGTCCATCGCCGAGTCCTGGCGCGGGTAGCTGATCGCGTCGGCCAACGTCACGGCCTGGCGGTCGGTCGTCGCGTCCCCGGGCGGGGCGGAGCACGAGGTCAGGAGCACGGTGGCACCGAGGAGAGCTAAGCGTCTGGAAGGCACGACGCACGCTATCCACGCGCACTGCCCGCAAGCTTGAGTAGATCTCCCTATCCTGGCGGGAATGACGGTTCGGATCGTGCACTTGAGCGGCGTCGTGTTCGACGCGCTCGCCGCCGGGGATCTCACGACGGCCAACGCGGCGAGCCCGGTGCCGCTCTCGGAGTACTTCGCCGGGCCGGAGTGGCGGAGCGTGTGGCGCATGCGCAGCGCCCAGGTCGCCGAAGATCCGGCGAGCGCGGACTGGGTCACCGGCGTCATCTGGGACGCCGAGCGGGAGCTGGCCGTTGGGCGCGCCGGGTACCACGGTCCGCCGGACTCGACCGGGATGGTGGAGATCGGGTACGCCGTCGACCCCGCGCACCGCAGGCGCGGCTACGCCCGCGCAGCGCTGGAGGCGTTGCTGCGCAGGGCCGCCGATGAGCCGCTCGTGCACACCGTCCGCGTCACGATCAGTCCGGAAAACACGGCGTCGTACGACCTCGTGGCCGGATACGGTTTCGCCGAGGTCGGCGAGCAGTGGGACGACGAGGACGGCCTGGAGATCATCTACGAGAGGCGGGCGTCGTGATCCACCACGTGCGGGCTGACGGACTCCCGTCGTGACGGGCTTTCCGACTTCGGCGCGACGCGTTCGCGAGCCCGGCCTCACGCCACGCGATCGGTTGATGGCGCTGCGGGAGTGCGTGAAGTGCTTTCAGCCGTACGGGTTCCGCGCGACCTGGCACCACGTGATCGTCAGCGCCAACGTGCCGAGACTGCTCGAAGACGACCTTGACTCGCTCGTGCGTGCGGTGGACGAACTGGAGCAGGCCCGCGCCGTCTGGCGGAGCAAGAGCGAGGAGCACGCGGCGCTACGCCGTCGGGAGAAGGCGAGCGGGCGCAGAGTTCCCCGCCGGGCCGATCCCTGGCACGCGTGGGCCGGGTTGGTCGCCTACTGCCCCGACTTCGAGAAGCACCCGACCGAACGGCTGGATGTGGTGCTGCGCCGGGTGATCTCCGCGTTCGAGTCCGGCGTTGACCTCACCGCGCAGTGCCGGGCGTGCGCGCGGGCGCTCACGGAGGACGCGCCGTGCCCGGACTGCGGCGTCGACCCGGTCGGCCCCACCGCAGTCCGCCGCGTCGGCACGGTTCACCGGTGGCGAGAGGTGTGGCTCAGGTCCGGCAGCTGATCTCCATGCCGTCCTCGACGGGGAAGGTCACGCACTCGTAGCCGTTCCTCGGGTCGCGGACGTGGTCGAGGTACGGCTTCATCGACGGCATGTCGATGTCGTCGGCCACGACCAGCGTGCCGGGGGCGAGCCGTGGTTCGAGGAGTCGCAGCACGGGCAGGCACAGGTCCTTCCAGCCGTCGAGCAGCACGAAGTCGACCGGCTCGTCGTCGGCGAGGGTCTCCCGCGCGTCCCCGACCAGCACGGTGATCACGTCGTCCAGCCCCGCTTCGGCGAAGGTCTCGCGCGCCGAGGCCGCCTTGCTCGCGCTCAGCTCCGTCGTCACGACGTGCCCGGAGCCGTTGTCGCGCACGGCGGCGCCGAGGTGGAGCGCGGAGATCCCGAACGACGTGCCGAACTCGACCACGCGCGCCGGGCGGATCGCGCGGACCAGCGCGTAGAGCATGCGCCCGCCCGCGGCGGAGATCGGCATGACCACCTCGGCGGCGGCGTCGGCCTGCTCCTGCGGCGTCGACGTCGCGAAGTCGGCGGTCCAGGAGCCTTGCAGGCGCTCGTCGTCCTCGTCAGCGCGAGCGAAGAGACGGTCGAGGGCGGAGGCGACTCGGGGGTCGCGAAGGGTCGTCATGCGTTCTAGAGTAGACGCAACGTCTCGTCTCGTCTAGCTCGCGTTGTGGGACCGGGCGGGGAGGTCTGCTGGTCTTCAACTGCGGCAAACCCTCGGCGCGGAGGTGGCGGCGGCGAGGGATCTAGGGTGAGCGCGGGAGGTCGGAATGGCGGAGAACGCGGCGCGGCATCACGGGAACCGGCACGGGCGGAGCGAGCAGGCGCGGCTCGCGGTGCTGGAGGCGGCCGACGATCTGTTGGTGGAGAAGGGTTTCGCGGGGCTGACGATCGAGGCGATCGCGGCGAGCGCGGGGGTCTCGAAGCAGACGATCTACCGCTGGTGGAGCACGAAGACCGACATCCTGCTGGACGCCTTCCTCCAGGACCTGGCCGAGGACCTGCCGGTACCGGACCACGGGAGCCTGGAGCGCGACCTTCGGCACTACCTGCGAAACCTGGCGTACTTCCTCACGCGCACCGACGCGGGCGCGGTGCTGCGGGCGCTGCTGGGGCACGCGCAGCACGACGTGGACTTCGCGGCCGTGCTGCGGACGCGCTACCTGGACGAGCAGCTCAGCCGCGACAAGCTGGCGCTCGAACGCGCGGTGGAGCGCGGGGAGCTTCCCGACAGCCTCGACATCGCGGCGGAGGTCGATCAGCTCGTCGGGCCGATCTACTACCGCGCGCTGGTGACCGGCGGCGCGGTCGACGAGGGCTTCACCGATGCCCTCGTCGACGCGTGCCTGAGACGGGTCAGCTGAGGCGGGTCAGCTCGTGAAGTGATCCGCCAGCACGGGAGCGAGCACGCCCGGGTCCGGGGTGTGCGACTGACCGGCCAGGGTGCCGCGCCGAGCGGAGGCGATACCCGAGGCGAGGGCGTCGGCGGCGGGGTCCAGGGCGCGGATCCACCGTGGTGAACCGGGGTAGCGGGCATCGCCGGTCAGCACGAGCGCGGGCTGGGTGATCTCGGCGAGCCGCCGGGGCTGGCCGGTTCCCAGGCAGGCGGCGTCGTGGGCGAGGGTCGGCGCGAGCGCGAGCAGGCTCTCCCACCACGGCGAGGCGCGGAGCCCGACGATCTCCTCAGCGGGAGTCTCGGCGAGGCGCATGAACAGCTCCAGCGCGTCGTCGGGGCGGTTCTCCGCGACGGCGAGGCTGACGCGCTCGACGTAGGCGCGCCACAGCGGCGGCCAGTCCGCGCCCATGTCGAAGGGCACCTCGTAGACGGCGAGGCTGATGATCGGCACGCCGGAGGCGGCGGCCTCCAGGACGAGCGCGCCACCGGAGGACATGCCGAACACGTGCGCCGCTCCCCCTGCCGCCTCGATCACGGCCGCGAGGTCCTCCACCTCGCGCTCGACCGCGTAGAGCGGGCTGTCGGAACTGCCGCCCCGGCCTCGACGGGCGTAGTTGACGACGGTGAACCGCTCCGCCAGCACGGCGGCCAGCGGCGCGTTCTCGGCGCCGTCGTCCAGCCCGCCGCCGACCAGCACGACACCAGGACCCACGCCCTCGCGAGTGACAGCGATCTTCGTGCCGTCCCGGGAGATCACATGATTCACTTCGGTCAACCCCTCAGTCCCACAGTCCCACAGTCCCTCAGTGACGCAGGGCCGCGCCGACACGGCGGATGATCTCGGCTTCGGCCTCATCGGCGGGATCGGCGGGCGCGTACTCGGTGATCGCGGCTCCCACGAGACCGTCCACAGCGGACACGAGGTCGATGAGTCGTTGCGGCGCAACACCTGCTGGCTCGGGGTAGCACATCGACGCGAACACGGTCGGCTCCAGCACGTCGAGGTCGATGTGTGCGTAGACGGGACCTCGGATCCCCTCCAACGCCGCCTCGAAGTCCGGCACGCCGTGCGAGCGCATGCCTTGGCGCGCAAGGTACTCCAGCTCCGAGTCGTCCCCGGCGCGGCGCCCGGTGAAGATCACCTGCTCCGGCCGCAGCGGTCGGTCCGGGACGAGGGAGGCGTGCCCGTCGCCGAGGAGCGTGCGCAGCACCATCCCGTGGAACGCCCCGGACGGCAGCGTCTGCGGGGTGTACAGGTCGGGGTGCGCGTCGATCCACAGCACGGTCAGCTCGTCGCCGTAGCGGGCGTGCGCCGCCGCGACCGGGGCGAGGTCAACACCGCAGTCCCCGCCGACGGTGACCACGAAGTCGTCCGTGCCCGCCAACGCTTTCCTGATCAGCGCGGTGTTCTCCTCGATCACGTCGAAGGAGCGCACACCGCCATCGCGCTCCCCCGCCGTCTCCCGCACGGGCAGCGTGACGCGCGTGTCGCACGGCACCAGCTCAGCCACCCGCCGCGCGCCCGCCACCAGACGCGGGGCGTTGGGCGCGGCCGAACCTTGCCATTGCGGCACGCAGAGAACAGTGGTCATCGCCGAAGCATATGCACGACCCCCGACAACGACGGCCGCAAAGTCGTTGAAGTCAGGCCGGGCCGACGCGTGTCACCAAGCCCCAGTGGTCGGAGCGGTGGCTGTCGAACTTCGCGCTGCGGTGCGTTGAGACCCCGCGCACCAGGATGAAGTCGATCCGCTTGCGGCCGGCGAGGTACTCGGGGAACTGGACGTTGCTGGTCACGCCGAGATTCCAGCCGATGTCGGCGTAGCCGTAGCGCTCCATGAACGAGCGCATCGCCACGACGGTCAGCGGGGAGCCCTCCGCGTCCTTTCCGCCCATCTCCAGGTTGAAGTCGCCGGTCAGGATGACGGGGTTGCGGCGGGACTCAGTCCTGGTCTGGAGGAACGCGATGTCCTCGGTGCGCTTCTCGTCGGAGGCGTCCTTGGGGCGTGCGAGGTGGGCGTTGTAGACGTCGACGATCCCGTGCCGCTCGGTGGTGATCTCGGTGCCCTGGAAGGAACGCGCACCGGACTTCAGCATGATGCCCTGGTCCTGCTGCCCCTCCGCGTCCGGCACGTCGTCGATGGTGAGCGGGCGCTGCGACACGACGCCGTCACCGATCTGCACGAGCTGCGCGTTGCCGGCGGAAACGTCCTTGTAGACGGGTTGTTCGCCCTCGTGATCGCCCCGGTAGTAGCTGGCCTTGCTGGAGCCGGCCCAGTTCAACAGCCACTCGCGGCCGGTGCGGCGCTTGAGGATGCGCGCCACCTCCTGCGCGGCGGGCTTGGCCATCTCCTGGAGGTTCGCCACGTCGCCGTCCTGCCGGAGGATGTCGTCGGCCAGCTTCTCCAGGTCCTCGACCTTGGCATTGGTGCCGCGATCCTCGCCTGCGCCCATCTTGAAACCCATGGCGGCGTTGAGGTTCACCACCGTGACGGTCCCGTCGGACGCGGGCGGCGGCGGGGGTGACGGCGGCGTCCACAGCTTCCGCACGCTGGAGGACAACGACTTCCGGTGATCGCCGTTGACCAGGGTGAGCCGCTTGTCGGCGCCGATGCTCTGCTTGCTGCCCGACAGTTCGACGCTGCCTTCGCCGAGCGCGCGCAGCGAGACCAGGCCGCGCTCGTCCACGGCGGTCCAGCCCTTGGCGTCGAAGCGCCACTGCGTGTTCGGCGTGTAGTCCGTGCACGAGCCGGACGCGAGACCGCAGGCCCACACGCGCGCGGTCACCCCGAGCGCGCCGTCCCAGCCCCACCACAGGTTCTCCTGGGTGATGCTCGCCTCCGCGTTGGTGGTCTTCGCGCGCAGGTGCGAGTTGTCCCCGATGAGCTGCTGAGCGGGGTTCAGCGGGTCGATCACCACCACGGTCCCGACGCCGTTGCTGGCTCCGCTGCTGCTCATCGCGATGTAGGCGAACATCGGCCTGCCGTCCCAGCCGCGCGGCGTGTACGCGGTGTCCTGGGGCAGCCCTGCGTCGCCGCTGTTGCCGACCTTCGTCGCCGCTCCGGTCGCGGGGTCGACGACCACCACGTCGGTCTCGGGCCGGGCTCCGTCGGCGGTGATCTGGAAGGTGACCAGCCGGTCCCCTGCCCCGGCGACCGTCAGCATGCCCTTGGCGTTGGGCTGCAAGGGCTTCAGCTTGCCCTTGGGCACCAAGGTCTTGAGGTCGTAGATCGCCAGGTCGGCGCCGCTGTAGGACTCCAGCACGTACACCGACCCGCCGGAGATGCCGAGCTTGTCGCAGGTGCAGTTCACCTCGACGGCGGCGCCGCTGACGGTGTCCACCGAGACCAGCTTCTTGCTCGTGGCGTAGACGAAGCGCGAGCCGTCCGGCGCCCACTCGGCCGACAGCACCGAGGACGAGTTCGAGCCGAGCTTCAGATCGGCCACCTCGGACTCGCCCCTGGCGATGCGGACGGCGCTGGAGGTCTCGTAGGCGAAGGCGACCGGGCCCGTCGGGCGCGCGGACTGGGGCTGCGGTGGTGGTGGCAGCTCGTCCTCGCAGCCCACGAGGACCGAGGCGATCACGACGACGATTGTTGCGAGTGTCCCTGCGCGCACCCCGGCAATCTAGCCGCCCGCTCGCGGCACGTCCCAGGAAAGGGGGACTCAAGGGGCTCGGGGGAATACTGCGGGCATGCGAACACTGATCATCGCCGCCGGGTCGATGGGCGATGTCGCGCCCTTCACCGGCCTCGGTACGCAGCTGCGCGAAGCCGGTCACGACGTCACGATCGCCGCGTACGGCACCTTCGAGGAGCTGATCACCAAGGCGGGCCTGGGTTTCGCACCGCTGCCCGGTGATCCGCACTCGCGCGGGGAGGCCGAGGACGCCCAGCGCTGGCAGCGCGGCGGCGGAGGTGTGCGCGGCTCGATCCGGCTGCTGAAGCTCACCACCGAGCTGACGATCGAGATGAACCAGGGCATCATCGACGCGGCCCGCGCGGGCGCCGACGTGATGCTGTTCTCGCAGATGGGGATGATCGGCGGCTACCACGTCGCGCAGGCGCTGAAGATCCCCAGCATCGGCACCTACCTGGTCCCCCTGCACCCGACGGCCGCGTTCCCGCCGCCGATCGGCATCCCGGACCTGGGTGGGCTCGGCAACCGGCTGGCCGGGAAGTTCCTGGTCGGGCCGGGCTTCACCTTCTTCACCAAGGTGATCGCCGACGCGCGCGGCAAGCTCGGCCTGCCGCCGATGTCGGTCCCGCAGATGTTCCGCCACCAGGAAGCCACGGGCTGGCGCGTGCTGCACGGCTACAGCCCGTCGCTGCTGCCCCGCCCGGCCGACTGGCGCCCCGGCCTTGAGGTCGTCGGCAACTTCTGGACCGCGCGCCCCGAGGGTTGGGAGCCGCCGGAGCGCCTGACCGATTTCCTGGAGTCGGGGCCGCCGCCGGTCTTCGTCGGGTTCGGCAGCCTCGCGCAGGGCGACGCGGAGCGGCTGAGCGATCTGGTGCGCACCGCGCTGCGGTCGGCAGGTGTGCGCGGGGTGGTCCAGTCCGGCTGGGCGGGTCTGTCCGCAGAGGACGATGACGTGCTCACGATCGGCTCAACCCCGCACGACTGGATGTTCCCGCAGATGGCGGCCATCGTGCACCACTGCGGGGCGGGCACGACAGCGGCGGCGCTGCGCTCCGGGGTGCCAGCGGTCCCGGTGCCGGTCGCGGGCGATCAGCCGTTCTGGGCCGCACGCCTGGCGGCCGGTGGGCTGTCCCCGGCGCCTGTGCCGTTCAAGAAGCTCACCGCCGAGCGGCTGGCCTCCGCGATCCGGCTCGCGCTGTCGGTGCCGTCGTACCGGACAAGGACCGAGGCGATGGCGGAGCGGCTGCGCGAGGAGGACGGGTCGCCGAAGGTGCTCGCCGCGATCGAGGCGCTGGGCTGAGAACCGGACCTCCCTTGTTCGGCGTCAGCAGGAGTGGAGACGTCGAACAAGGGAGATCGGGATGAACCTCGCGCAGGTCATGGGCAACGTCGCCAGCATCGGCTACGGCCTGGCCGCCATCGGGCCGGGCATCGGGGTCGGCATCGTCGCGGGCAAGACGGTGGAGGCGATGGCCAGGCAGCCGGAGCTGTCGGGCCAGCTGCGCACGACGATGATCCTGGGCATCGCCTTCACCGAGGCGCTCGGCCTGCTCGGCCTGGTCGCGGGGATCATGTTCGGCGGCATCAAGTTCACCTGACCCGGACCGGTGGTCTTGCCGGTTCGCGGGAGCGCGGATGATCGCGGACCGGCGACGATGGCCGGGTGAAGATCGGGACATGGGTCGGGACGGTCGTGCTGGTGCTGGCGACGGCGGTCCCCGCGCGGGCGGCTGACGAGCTGGAGTACGTGGCGCTGGGCGATTCCGCGGCGGCGGGGCCGTGGATCCCGACCCAGGTCGACGCGCCCTGCAAGCGCTCCGACCACAACTACCCGGCCGTCGCGGCGAAGGCCTTGGGCGCCAAGCTGATCGACGTGAGCTGCTCCGGCGCGATCACCCCCGATCTGACCGTCAAGGGGGAGAACGCCAAGGCCGCGCAGCTCGACGCGCTCTCCGGCTCGACCGGGCTGGTGACGCTGACGATCGGCGCGAACGACTCCGGCCTGTTCAGTCGGGCGCTGACCTGCGTCAACGCTTTGCCGGAGCCCCTCGGGGCGTCCTGCGCGGACCGGTTCCGCTCGGGTGGGGCCGACCCCATCGCGGCCTCGGTCGAGGCGTGGGCGCCCACGCTCGGCACGGCGCTCGACGAGATCCGGCGCCGTGCTCCGAAGGCGAAGGTCCTGGTCACCGGCTACGGAACCTATCTTCGGCGCGGTGGCTGCTATCCGATCCAGCCGGTGTGGGCGCGCGATGCCGACTACCTCCAGGACACCATGGACAGGATCAGCTCCATCGCGCGGGAGCAGGCGAAGTCGCGCGGCATGGACTTCGTCGACTTCGCCGCGGTAACGGTCGGGCACGACATCTGCGCGGCGCCGTGGGACCGCTACCTCGAAGGCCTGGTGCCGGTGAACATCGCGGCGCCGTTGCACCCCAACGCCAAGGGCATGGCCGCCTTCGCCGCTGCCGTCACCGCCGCTGCTGCCGCATCTCCGAGCTGAACGCACGCACCATGCTCGTCTCACCCGCTGTGCGCCACGTGAGGCCCCACTGCGCGTCCGGCGCGTCGCGGAACGGCACGAAGACGATTCCCGGCCTGGCGAAGTACTGCTCCGCGTGTCCCGCGAGCGGACAGATGCCTTCGCCAGCGCCGATGACGAGCAGCAGCTCTTGGAACGTGCCGAACGCCCGCCCTCGGGTGATCGGCTTCCCGGAGGGCGTCGTCCACGGCTCGGGCGGCTCGCGCCAGTAGTCGGGCGGAGGGTGCGCCGCGCGCAGCACGGTGTCTCGGCCGAGGTCCTCCAGCGTCACGAAGTCCTTGCGCGCGAAGGGGTGCCCGGCCGCGACGGCGAGCACCATCGGCTCGGTGTGCACCACGGGCCCCGTCGTGATGCCGTCGTCGGTGACCGGCAGCAGCACCACCGCCACGTCGGCATCGCCTCGGCGCAGCGGGGCGAGCGGGTCCTCGAACGGCGCTTCGCGGATCTCCACGGCGCATTCGGGGTGACGTGCGCGAAAGTCGTTGAGCCGCAAGGAGATCAGCTCGGCCAGCGCGGGTGCTTCGAAGCTCAGGCGCAGCGTTCCGGTCATGCCGCGCCCCGCCGCGACCGCGCGCGCGAACCCGGCGAGCAACCGCTCGAAGGCCGGGCGGATGTCGTCCTCCAGCCGCGCACCGATCGGCGTCAAGGCGACGCGGCGGCTCGTGCGGTCGAACAGCGGCGCCCCGATGCGGCGCTCCATCGCCTTGATCGACTGGCTCACCCGGGCCTGGGACACCCGCAGCCGCAGCGCGGTCCTGCCGAAGTGCAGCTCCTCGGCGAGCGCCAGGAAGATCTCCACATCCCTGCGTTCCATAATTCCCAGCTTATCGATCGATACCGACTTCGGCGTTGTTCGCCCTGCTCAGGCTGGCGAGAGTGGTGTTGTCCCGCTCAGCAACGCCTCCGCTCAGCAACCTCAAGGAGAATCCCATGTCCGAGCCCACGTTCGTCCGCGCCGCCGGCGCCGAGGTCGTCTCCGACGCGCCGGGCAGCCTCATCACGCTGCTCGCCGACTCCGCCGGGTTCACCACCAACCGCGCGACCCTGCGCAGCGGCGTCTTCGGCACTCCGGCGCACTTCCACACGCGTGCCACCGAGCTGTTCTTCGTGCTCGACGGCACGCTCCAGGTGCTCGTGAACGACGAGCTGCACAGCTTGGAGAAGGGCGACTTCCTCGCCGTGCCACCCCGCGTGCCGCACGCCTTCGGCCCGCAGAAGGACTCCGACGCCGACGTGCTCGTGGTGTTCACGCCCGGCATGGACCGCTTCGACTACTACCGGCTGCTCGACCGCGTCGCGCGCGGCGAGGCCGACCCCAAGGAGATCGCCGCGTCCTCGCAGCAGTACGACAACCACTACGTCGACAGTCCACTGTGGCGCCAGGCCCGCGCCGACGCCGCCTAGGAATCTCAGAGCAGCCCTCGCGTCAGGTGCGTCGTGCGGTGATCATGGAGAGGCCGCCAGGGGAGAGAGCAGTGCCGGTCACGACGCGGGGGCGGGAGCCGGGGGCCGGGCGCAGCCGCCAGTTCGCGGTGATCGCGGCGAGGGCGGCGACGGCCTCGGTGACGCTGAGGACGTCCGCGACGCACTTGCGCGCGGCGGCGCCGAAGGGCAGGAACGCCTTGCGGTGCTCGCCGGTGCTCCGGTCCGGGAGCCAGCGGTCGGGGTCGAAGCGGTCCGGCTCGGCGAAGACTGCCGGATCGCGGTGCAGCACGTAGGGACTGAGCACGATCGTGCTGCCGGCGCGGACCGGGTGGCCGCCCAGCGAGGTGTCCGTTGAGGTCGTGCGGGTGAGGATCCAGCCCGGCGGGTAGAGGCGCAGCGCCTCGGTGACCACGCGCCGCAGGTAGTCCAGTCGCTCGCCGGGGAGCCGGTCGACCTCGGCGTGCACGCGGGCCTCCGCCTCGGGATGCGTGCCGAGCAGGTACAGCGACCACGCCACGACCGAGGCCGTGGTCTCCGTTCCTCCGGTCAGCAGAGCCAAGATCTGGTCGTGCAGCTCCGCATCGGCCAGGTCGGCGGCGAGCAGGGTGGACACCACGTCGCCGTGGTCGGCGCCGGAGGCCCGGTAGGAGCCGATCACCTCGTCGATCGCCGAGCGCATCCGCTGCCTCGCCTCGGTGAACCGGCGATTTCCCCGGGTGGGAACCGTTTTCCAGAGCCCTGTCGGATCGAGCATGCGGTGGAAGACCCCTTGGAGCAGGATCGGCAGCGACCGCTGGATCTCGGCCACGGCGGGCTCGCCCAGATCGGCGGAGAACAGGAAGCGCGCGGTGACTCGCGCGAACAGGGAGTCCAGCAGCGGCTTGGGCTCGACGAGCTGTCCGGGCCGCCACGACGCGGTCAGGGCGTCGATCTCCTCGCGCACCACGTCGATGTAGGCGGGCAGCCGACTCCGGTGGAAACCGGGCTGCACCAAGGAACGCTGCCGTTGGTGATCCGCCCAGACGCAGGTCGGCAGCCCGTCGCCGAAGACCTGGCGCGCCTTGTCGTAGAAGAAGCCGCCCTTGTCGAAGACCTGGGGGTCGCGCAGCACCTCCCACGCGACATCCCTGTGACAGACGAGGAAAGCGCGCTTCGGGCCGATGCGCAGCTCCACCACGTCGCCGTGGGCCCGAGAGGACGCGAGGAACGTCAACGGTCCACGCGCGAGCGACAGCACTTGCCCCAGCCCAGGCACCGCTCCGGGAGCCCTGCCGAACGAGTAGCGCACCATGCTGCTGGTCATGGGGCCGAGCCTTGTCGCACTGCCGAGCCCGGCACCAGGTCAGTCGACCGCGTCCTGTTAGGACTTCACCTGTATCGGCGGCAATTCGATCTCGGGCGGAGCCGATCGGCCTCGTGCTGCGTTGAAGTGACATGACCGTCGAGAAGGACCCGCAGATGCCCGCGTGGGCGGTGTGGGTCGCCCGCGTTATCTCCGTGGTGATCGTCGTGCCGCTGACTTTCCTCTGGGAGCTCCTCAAGGCCGCCGGGCGGGTGCTGATCGTCCGCCCGGCCGAGTTCCTGGGGCGCTGGCTGTTCGCCCCGCTCGGCCGCTACGTGCTGCGGCCGATCGGCGTGTTCCTGCGAGCGGTGTGGGACGTGCTCGCCCGAGCTCTGCGCGTGGTGGCGCTGCCCATCGGCCGCGTTCTGCGCCAGGTCCTCGCGATCGTGATCATCACGCCGGTGGCGTGGCTGGCGAAGTACCTCGTGGTCGTTCCGCTGAGCTGGCTGTGGCGCTTCGCGCTCGCGCCCGCCGGACGGCTCTTCGGTGCCGCGTGCGCATGGGCTTACGAGCGCGTCGCGCTTCCCCTGTGGCGGTTCTTCCACCGCTTCGTGTTCTCACCGCTGTGGCGCGGCACCCGCGCTGTGCTGCGCGTGGTGGTCGTCGCGCCCGCGCGGTGGGTTCGCGACACGGTGATCACGCCCGTGCGCTTGGCCGGGCGACGCCTGCGCCAGCACATCGGCAGCGCTCTCTTCGGCCGCCGCCCCAGCTAGGGGTTTGAGGCTGTCAAGGACTCAGCCCTCGAACTGGGTCAGCGCGAACGCGGTGAGGAAACCGGCGACGGTGATCAGTCCGGTCCACAGCCGGGCTGACTCGAACGCCTCGGGGATCATGGTGTCGGCGATCATCGTCAGGATCGCGCCCCCGGCGAGCGCGGTGATCGTGGCCAGCACCGCCGCAGGGGCCGCGCCGAGCACGCCGTAGCCGAGCATCGCGGCTCCCCCGCTGGCCAGCGTGATCGCGGTCCAGAGCCCGAAGACGTAACCGCGACTGCGCCCGGCCCTGCGCATGCCTGACGCGCTGGAGAGCCCTTCGGGCACGTTGCTGATGAACACCGCCACCACGGTGACCGCGCTGACCGTGCCGCCGCCGAGGAGGCTGGCGCCGATGACGACGGACTCCGGGATGCCGTCGAGCAGCGCGCCCAGCGCGAGCGCGGTGCCGGAGCCGGACTGCTCGGCTTCGGAGGGCTGTTGCGAGCCGGAGCGCTTGCGGTGTCGCGCGCCGCGCCGAGCGAGCAGGACGTTCGCGCCGGTGTAGAGCACCGCGCCGGTGACCGCGCCCAGCGCCGTCGGCAGCAGGCCCGCGCTGCGGTGAGCTTCGGCGATCAGCTCGAAGGAGACCGCCGAGAGCAGCACTCCGCTGCCGAAGGCCATCACCCCGGCGACGACGCCGACGGGAACTCGGACCAGGTAGCCGACCAGCGCTCCGACCAGCAGCGCCGACCCCGCCAGCAACCCCCAACCACCCGCCGCGAGCACCGCTTCCATCGCCGCCTCCTCCGCTGTCGCACCACTCATACCCCACGCGGGCGGACGCGGCAGAACAGTGAAAGCGCGGCCGGGGGAAGGCCGCGCTTTCACTCCGATCCCAGAGGATCAGCAGGTGCGCCCGATGTACCAGGCGTTCAGCATGTCCGGCCAGTGACCGAGCCGCGTGATGCCCGGCTTCACGCACTTCTCGAAGTCCTGAAAGCCGCCGATGTTGGTGCGGTCCACCCAGATGACGACATTGGTGTTGCCGCAGTGGTTGTAGAACGCGTTGGTCATCCAGTCGGTGTACCAGCCGCACTTCTCGCTCGCGGCGGCCTCGCTCTGCACGGTGGCGGGGGCGGCCGTCGCCGGACCCGCCATCATCCCCATCGTCGCCGCGACAGCGGCCACCGTTCCCGCGAGCGCGGTCATGCTCTTGCGCATTGTTGCCCAGCTTTCGTCGAACATCCCTGACATCGCACCGAGGTGGACCAGTGGCTCCTCGGTACGGCGCTCATCGAACAACGGCCGGGAATGTCCGCGTAGGGGTCAAAGGTGGAACTTCAGGACGAGGCAAAGTTCCTCTTTCGGAGGCCAAACGTTCGCGCTCCGGCTAGCCTGACGCCGATTTCCGTTGCAGCACAACATGAATGTGAATGCGAATGCGACGAGGGGTGGATGCTTCAATGACGGTCGAGAGCACGCGGACCAGGGTCAGGCGCCGAGTTCTGCCCGAGGGCAGAGCAGGATCGCTGTGGACATCTCGCCCGGAATCAGGCGTGCTCGACTTCCGGGGACGGCGCCTGCGGATCGAGGTGCCCGACCCCGACGAGGTCCTGTTCCCCACCGACTGCGGGCTGAGCCTGCTCGCCGCCGTCGCCGAGGCCGAGGACGTCGAGCTGGCCGGGCTCAACGTGCTCGACATCGGCTGCGGCTCCGGCATCTACACCGTCGCCGCGCTCGCCGCCGGTGCCGCGCGGGTGACCGCGCTGGACATCAACGCCGCCTCGATCGAGGTCACGCGGACCAACGTGGCGCGCAACGGCTTCGCCGAGTCAGCCGTCACCGGGGTCACGGCCGACCTGCGCGCCTACGAGCCACCGACCGGCTTCGACGTGGTGCTCACCAACCCGCCGCACCTCCCGTACGACCCGCGTTACGCCTCCGACAACGGCTTGGAGGCAGCCCTCATCGCAGGCCCCGACGGCCGCGCGCTCTACGACACGATCGTCGAACGCGCCGACGACCTGGTGCTCCCGGGCGGGCAGCTCGTCATCGCGCACTCCTCGCTCGCCGACGTCGGCCTGACGACCAGGCGCCTGCTCGCACGCGGCTACGAGTGCCGCACGGTGGAGGTGTGCGAGATGGACATCCCCGTCCTCGCTTACGCCGCCCACCGCGCCGCCCTGTTCCACCGCTTGGCCGAACTCCGCGACGCCGGGCGCGCGGAGTTCGACGGCGACCGGTTCTCCGTGCACGTACTGGCTTTCCGCCGCCCGGCCTGAGCCCGAGCGGGACGCTGGCAGCGCCGCCGGGGTTGGGTGGTCTTGAAGACCGGCGAACCTGACGACTTACCCGACCAGGGCTAGGAGTCGAGGTCGAGGGGCGCCCACGGGAGGGCGGTGCGCCAGCCGGGGCGCTCCGCCACCCAGTCCCGGACCACGCGCACGACCTGTTCGAACCCCCGGTCGAAGACGCTCCCCCACTCGGAGTCGCGCGGCACCAGCGCCTGGAAGTGCGCGGACGGGCCGCCTTCACGGTGCTCGACCTGGTAGCTGCCGAAGCCCGGTTCGCCGTCCAGCGCCACCTGGATGTAGTGCTGCGAAGCTCCGGAAAGCCGTTCCACGACAACGAAGTTCGCCGACAGCGTCATATCGGCGAGCAGGTCGTGCAGCTGCTCGTCGGTGGGGTCGTCCACGGTTCGGCTGGCGTCGGTGGCGCGAATGCGCGGGGTCGTCACGACGCCCGATCGTAGTCGCACAGCCACCCGGCCAGGTCGGACTGTTGGAGGCGGCGCTGTTGGTGGACACCGGAGAAGCGTTGGGGCAGCTGGTTTTCACCACGCCGCTCGCGTTCTTGGACGTCGGGTGAGTTGACCAGGGCCGAAGCACCGCGCACAGTGACGCGCATGAACCGGGCCCTCGCGGTGCTGACCTGCGGCGCGTACTTCACGCTTGCCATTGGCGCGCTCGCGTCCGGGGAAGCGCTCGAAGCGGTGCCGCTCGGCGCTTTGTTCACCGTCCTGGCCACGTTCGGCTTCGCATGGGTGCGGCGCAAGGGCCAGCTCGCGTGGTCGATCGCGTACGTGCTCGTGTCGCTGCCGTTGGCGTTCGCCGTTTTCTCGTTCGACCCCAGCGTGGGCTCCACGTTGTTCTTCGTGGTGCTGGTGAGCCAGAGCGTCCTGCTGCTCCCCGTCCCGGGAACGGCGCTGCTCGTCGCGGGAATTCCCTTCGCGCACGTGGGAATGCCGTGGGCGGAAGCCTTGCGCGAGGGATTCGGCCTGCTGGCGTCGGTGCTGTTCGCGGCCGTCATCACCACCTTGCTGCTGCGGGAGCAACGGGCTCGCGCGGAGCTGGCCGAGGCGCACAAGCGGTTGCGCGACTACGCGGCTCAGGCGGAGCGGCTCGCGACGGCTCAGGAACGCAACCGCGTCGCGCGCGACATCCACGACGGCCTCGGGCATTCGCTGACGGTGATCCAGATGCAGGTCAAGGCCGCGCGCGCGGTGCTGCCGACCGACTCCGACAAGGCCGATGACGTGCTGGCCAAAGCTCAGGACCAGGCGGAGTCGGCGTTGGGCGAAGTGCGGCGCTCGGTGAGCACGCTGCGCGAACCGCGCTCGATGCCGCCGCTGCCGGAAGCCCTGCGTGCGCTGGCCGAGGAGAACGCCGCGACCGGAGTGCCGACCGAGCTGACCGTGTCCGGCACCGCACGAGAACTGGGCGCGGAGGCACGGGAGGCGCTGTTCCGGGCCGCCCAAGAGGGGCTGACGAACATCCGCAAGCACGCTGGCGCCGAGTCAGCCGACGTTGTGCTGGAGTACGCGGAAGCCGTTGTGCGCCTTGAGGTTCGCGATGACGGCACTGGCGCGTCCGGCGACGGTTCGCCCGGCTTCGGCCTGCTGGGGCTGCGCGAGCGGGCGGTGCACCTCGGCGGCCGCTTGGACCTCCGTTCCGAGCCGGGGCGGGGCAGCACGCTGAGCATGGAGGTTCCTGGATGAGTCCGGTGCGCGTGCTGCTCGTCGACGACCAAGCGCTGTTCCGCGAGGCGCTGGCGACGCTGCTGGCCACGCAGGAGGGCATCGAGGTCGTCGGCGAGGCGGGCAACGGCGACGAGGCGCTGCGCCGGGTCGCCGAGCTGGAGCCCGACGTGGTGCTGATGGACCTGCGCATGCCCGTGCTCGACGGCGTCGCGGCCACCCGCAGGCTCCGCGTCGAGCACCCGGGCGTCCAGGTCATCGCCCTGACGACCTTCGACGACGACGAGGACGTGTTCGCCGCGCTGCGCGCCGGGGCGCTCGGCTACCTGCTCAAGGACGTCTCGTCGGCGCGCCTGGTCGAAGCGGTCCAGGCGGCCGCGCGAGGCGAATCCGTGTTGCAGCCGTCGATCGCGGCCAAGGTCGTGGCCCGTTTCGCGCAGCTCTCCGACTCCCCCGAGCCGCGCCCGCAACCGCTGGTGGTGCCGCTGTCGGCGCGCGAGCTGGAGGTGCTGCGGCTGCTCGCGAACGGTCAGAGCAACCGGGAGATCGCCACCGCGCTCTACCTCGCGGAGGGCACGGTGAAGAACCACGTGACCAACGTGCTGTCCAAGCTCGGCGCGCGCGACCGCACCCAGGCAGCGCTGCGCGCCCGCGCGCTCAACCTGCTGTGACCGCTGGTCATGCCACGGCATGACCCCAGCACATGACCTCCGGCACAGGTCGGATCGGCCGCTGACGGCGACTCTTGCCGTCACCAGCAACCGCCGCACCGGAGGCCGAGATGACCACCACCGAGACCACCCGCACGAGCAGGGCGAAGCTCGCCCGCTTCGTGGGGCACTACGTCGAGATGATCGCCGCGATGATCATCGGCATGATCGCGCTAGCCCCGGTCTGGCCCGACGCGTGGACGGCCCGCCCGGACGCGAACGCGATCATCATGGCCACCGACATGACCGTGGCGATGGCGCTGTGGATGCGTGTGCGCGGTCATTCCTGGCCGCGGACGCTGGAGATGTCCGCCGTCATGTACGTGCCGTTCGTGATCATGCTGGCGCCGTACTGGCTGGGCCTGCTCTCCGGCTCCGCGCTGATGATCATCGGCCACGTCGTCATGTTCCCGCTGATGCTGGTCGCCATGGTGTGGCGCCGCGGCGACTACTGGCACTGAGGGGTCATCGTGCGCACCTTCCTCCGCCGCGCGGGCCTCGCGCTCGCCGCCCTGATCGCCGTCTTGCTCGTGCCCGGCGTGTCGGCCGCCGTCTCCGTCTCCTCCGCGTTCGGCGCGCTCTACACCGCCGGCCCGGCTCGTCCGGTTCCCGCTGCCGCAACGAAACCGCACGATCCGGCCAAGCCGACCGCTGTCGTGGTCGTGGGCAACCTCGGCGCCGCCGCGTCCGATGTGCTCGCACCGTACGAGATCCTCGCCGCGACGGGCCGCTACAACGTCTACACCGCGGCGCCGAGGCGCGAGCCGGTTCCGTTGACCGGCGGCCTCGACCTGATCCCCGACGTCACCCTTGACGACCCCGTCGCGCGCACTCCCGATCTGATCGTCGTGCCCGCCGTCCCGGACGTCGGTGAGCCCACGACCGCCCCCATCACCGACTGGCTGCGCGTGCAGGCCGCGCGAAGGACTCAGCTGGTCAGCGTCTGCAACGGCGCGGGCCTGCTCGCTTCCGCCGGGCTGCTGGACGGACGGCCCGCCACCGCGCACTGGCTGCGGCTGGGCAAGTTCGAATCGCGCTACCCGAACGTGAAGTGGGTGCACAACGAGCGCTACGTGGATGACGGCAACATCATCAGCACGGCCGGAATCCTCTCCGGTATCGACGGGACGCTGCACATCGTGGAGCGCCAGTTCGGTGCCGCTGTCGCCGACAGCGCGGCGGCCGCGATCGGGTGGCGGCACTTCCGGAACAGTCCGCCCGTGGCCACCGGCCTCGCGTTCCCAGACAGCGTGGCGATCTTCAACGGCGGCTACCGGTGGAATCCCGCGACCGTCGGCGTGATGCTCACCGATGGCGTCGGCGAGACCGAGCTGGCTTCCGTGTTCGACGGGCACAGCCACGGGCTGGCGACGCGCACGATGGCATTGAGTTCCAACGGGAACGCAGTGCGCTCGAAGCACGGGATGGTGTTCCTGCCCCGCGCCGACCACGCCAGCGCGGCTTCGGGGCTCGACCGCCTGATCGTGCCCGGCCCGGCTCGCGGCGTAGTCGCTCCGAGTGGCCCCGCGCCCGTGTATGTGCACGACGGCAACGGTTTCCCCTTCGACGGGGCGCTGCGCGACCTCGCGCGGACCACCGATGTCGCCACCGCGCGGTGGACGGCGAAGACGCTCGAACTGCCCATGGCGGGCCTCGTGCTCGAAGGCTCGGCCTGGCCTTGGGTGCCGACGCTGCTCCCCTTTGTGCTCCTCCTGCTCAGCGTGGGCGTCCTGTTCGGCATCCGTCGCCTGCGTCGCCCTTAAGGTGGGTCACGTGATCACGCAGCGAGACATCGAAGTGGGCGACGGTCGCATCATCCGGACGCACGACACCGGCGGCGAGGGCCCGGTTGTCTTGTGGCACCCCGGCTCTCCGCACACCGGCGCCCTCTTCTCTCCCCTGACCGAGATCGCCGCAGAGCACGGCGTGCGCATGGTGTCCTACGCGCGCCCGAGCTACGACGTGTCGACCCCGCAACCCGGGCGCACGGTTGTTTCCGCAGCAACCGATGTGGAGCGGATCGCCGACGCACTGGGCATCGAGCGTTTCGCCACGATGGGGTACTCCGGCGGAGGACCGCACGCACTCGCCTGCGCCGCCGTGCTGCCGTCGCGCGTGACGGGCGTGGCGTGCCTGGCGAGCTTGGCTCCTTACAACGGCGAGGAAGCGTGGTTCTCCGGGATGGCGTCCCCCGAGGGACTGCGTCACGCGCTCAAGGGCCGTGCCGCGCGAGCCGCCTTCGCAGAGGTCGAGGAGTTCGACCCGAACGTCTTCACCAAGTCCGACTGGGCGGCCTTGTCGGGCGACTGGAAGGCACTGGGCGAGGACGCCGGCCAGTCGAACTCCGACGGCCTGGTCGACGACGACGTGGCCTTCGTCGAGCCGTGGGGCTTCGACCTCGCAGCAGTGGCAGCACCGGTCCTCATCGTCCAAGGCTCCGACGACCGCGTGGTCCCACCCCTGCACGCCGACCTCCTCATCCGTACACTCTCCAGGGCGGAGCTGTGGAGGCGCCCTGACGACGGCCACGTCTCGGTGCTCAACGCCTGCTCCGCCGCAACCGCCTGGCTCACCCCCCACTCCCACTGACCTCCCTCCGCCGGTGGAGCGCGGAGTGCGCGGGAGCTAGGGCTTGCCCGTTGAGCGGAAACCTGATGACCGCTCGCGAAGTGGTCCGGGGGCGCGGGTGGCGGAGTTCGGCGGGCTCGTATTGTGCAGGTGTGCGACAAGATCAACACGGCGTGCCGCTGACCGCGGCCTCCTCCGCCGCCGTCGAGGAACTGGACCGCGCGGTCGACTCGCTGCTGCACTTCCGCTCCGACGTCGGAGACCTCGCCGCCCGCGTCGTCGCCGAGGACCCGATGCTGCCGCTGGGCAACGCGATGCGCGTGCACCTGGCCGTGCTGAGCACCGACCCCGCGCACGTCCCCGTGGTCGCCGACGAGTTCGCCAAGTTCCTGAGCGTGGTCGATCCCGGCGAGCTGACCGAGGGCGAGCGGATGCACCTCTCCGCCGCCTCCCACCTGCTGGACGGCGACCTGGCTGGCGCCGCGCGGGTGCTGACCGGGATCTCCACGGCGCAGCCGCGTGATGCGATGGCGCTCGCGTTCGGCCACCAGCTCGACTTCCTCACGGGCGACGCCGTGTCGTTGCGCGACCGCATCGGCGGCGCCATGCACGCGTGGGGCGAGTCCGACCCGCACTTCGCGAACCTGCTGGGCATGTACGCCTTCGGTTTGGAGGAGTGCGGGCACTGGGACCAGGCCGAGCAGGCGGGTCTGCGCGCGATGTCGCTGGACCCCGCCGACGTGTGGAGCATCCACGCCGTCGGTCACGCCCACGAGATGCGCGCGCGGTTCTCCTCCGGCATCGAGCTGTTCGACCGGCGTCGCGAGAACTGGGACGGCGACAACCTGCTGCGCGTGCACATCTGGTGGCACTACTGCCTTTTCCTGCTGGAGAGCGGTCAGCCGGAGCGCGCGCTGGACATCTACGACACCAAGCTCGCGCCGGGCGCGGCCGACGCGCTCCGCGACGCCGTCAACGCCGCGAGCCTGCTGTGGCGCCTGCACCTGGAGGGCGTGCACCACGAGTCCCGCTGGCAGGAGCTGGCGCGGACCTGGCCGCCTCGGATGAAGATCCCGTTCAGCGCCTTCAACGACATGCACGCGGTCATGTCCTACGTCGGCGCGGGCGACGATCTGGCTGCCGAGCAGCTGATCGCGGAGCGGAAGCGCTACCTGGTCGACGCGCCCGAGACCGTCTCCAACGCCTCGATGACCGCTCGCGTCGGCCTGCCGGTGTGCGAGGCGCTGCTGGCCTTCGGGCGCGGTCGCTACGGCGAGGCCGTCGACCACCTGTGGCCGGTGCGGCGCCGCGTGCACGAGTTCGGCGGCAGTCACGCGCAGCGCGACGTCGTGCAGCGGACGCTCGTCGAAGCCGCTGTGCGCGCCGGGCGGACCGAGCAAGCGCACGTGCTCGTCAGCGAGCGGATCAGCCTGCGCCCCGACAGCCCCTACAACCACCTCAAGCTCAGCCAGCTCCGCCCCGCCTAGGCCCTGTCCTGCAAGTCGTCAGGTTCAGCGGTCTTCAAGACCTACAAACCCCTGCCCCAGCGGTCTTCAACGACGGCAAACCTCACGAGGCTGCTGGGTTTGCGGCGGTTAACGATGATCAACAGCGGGGTTTGCGGGTCTTGAAGACACCCCAACCCCTGGCGGCGCCGTAACCGGAATACGCAGCTCAACCACTTACAGGACAGGCGCTAGGCCCTGTCCCGCAACTCATCAGGAGGTCTTGCAGTCCTTGTTCCGGCGTTTCCGTCACCGTGCCGCTGTCACCCGAGAACGGGACGCGCCGAGGCATTCGCGGCAGGGCGGACCGGAGGGTTCGGCCATCGGCAGCGGTTCGACGACGTGCCCGCACAGCGCGGCGTAGCTGCCCAGCCCCTGTCCCTCGTGGAAGGCGGAGTCGCTGACCCGGTGCTCGCGGCGGTCCCTGCCGCAGGTGATCGGGTTGGCGTACACGACGGGCGGCGTGTCGCGGCGCGGCGGCGGGACGGAACGGGGCGCGCGACGGGCCGCGCGCACGTCCACCACCGCGGCGGCGGCGACCGCGGCCAGCGGGAGGAGCGTCCACAACGCGGTGTCCTGCATCGTGCTCCGTTCGGAGTGGTCGCCCGGCGGCGTCGCGAAGTTGGGGGAGTTGACGCCGCCGGGGCGACCGGATACCCCGTGCGCGGTCCGGGGTTGGTCGGTGGGTCGGTGGTGCGGGGCCCGCTACGGCACCGCGGCGTTGATGCCGGGACCGGGGGTGAGGATGCGGGCCGGGTCGTAGAGCTTCTTGGCGCGCACCACGTCGTCCCAGGTGTCGCCGTAGTGCTCGCGCCACTCCTCGGGGCCGTACTGCTGGCCGCCGATCGGGTAGGCCTTGCCGCCGAGCCTGCGCACCTTCTCCATCCAGGCCTTGTTGCGCTCCAGCATCTTCTCGACGTAGTCGGGGGCGGCGCCGCCCGAGGAGGCGTTGAGCACGTCGAAGAGCCAGATCAGGCCGTCCGGCTCCTGCTCGGGCATGCGCAGGCGCGGGCGGCGGAAGGAACCGGCGCGGTGCGGGAACACCAGCACGAAGCCCTTCCCGTCCGGCAGCGACCAGTCCTCGTCGGTCATCAGGGCGAAGGTCTCGGCGGAGAAGGCTTCGATGTGCTCGTCAGCCAGGAAGATGTCGAACCACGGCTTGTGCCGGTCGTCCCAGCCGTCGTCGATGCGCCACTGGTGCATCATCAGCGAGTACTTCTCGCACAGGTCGACGTAGTCCAGCCGCTCCTCCTGCACCGGCCCCTGCGGGTCGAGGCCGTCGAGCAGGCCCTCCGGCGTCGGCTCACCCTCGTACTCGTAGTGCGCGAGGTGCACCAGGAAGGTGGGGACCGGCGCGATCGCCCCGGGCGGCGCGATGATGCAGTAGATCTCGTCGACCTGGCCGCGGGCGACCACCTCGCGCATGGCGCGGAACGCGGCGCCGGGCTCGACGTAGGGCAGCACCCACGACCGCGTGCCCGTGGGCACCGGGGCGACCTTCAGCTCGGCCCTGGTGATCACGCCGACCTGGCCGACGCCACCGAGCACCGCGTCGAAGAGGTCGGGCAGCTCGGTCTCCGAAGCCCACTCGATCTCACCGCGGCCGGTGACGACCTGGACGCGGGAGACGGAGTCGATCTGCGCGCCGTAGCGGTAGCCGGGGCCGATGCCGCCCGCGCTGAGGGTCCCGCCGACGGTGATCGGCAGGTAGCCGGTCAAGCCGCCCGTGAAGCGCGTCCCGTGCCCGGCGAGCGCGGAGACCAGGTCCGACCAGAGCACGCCGCCGTCGACGTCGGCCGTGGTGGGCCCGCACTCGTGCACGGTGTTCAGCGAGGTCACGTCGATGGCGATCCCTCCTTCGACCAGCCGCTGGCCCTGCGTCATGTGACCGGTGCCCTGCGGAGCGACCTGGATCTGGTTGTCGTGGCAGAACCTGATGACCTTCGCGACGTCCGCCGCGGTGCGCGGGCGCAGCACCGCGGCGGGTCGACGGGTGACGATCCGGCCAAGATCACGCGAAGCCTCTGTCACGGCCTCGCCGTCGAAGTGGAACTCGCCTTCGACCTCGGGCAGCGCGAGCGCACCGCCCCCGGCCTCGGTGGTCCAGTCGCGGGAGGAGGGGTCCCAGAACAGTGGCAGCTGCGTCATTGGATCTCCGGATGTCGCCTCGGTTTCACGGGAACGATGCTCCGAACACGCTGCGTGCGCATCCGTGTTCGCCACACGACTCGCGCTCGCGCGCACGTACGTGATCGGATACCCACACACCGAGCACACGTACGTGTGGCCCGTCGGCTGGCTCGACGGGCGCCCCAGGTACAGACTGCGGGCCTCGACGGCATGACGGGACGGATGTGGAACTAGCTGGCGTGGGGCTGACCAGTCTGGTCGGCAGGGACGAGCTGCTGGACGCGCTCGCGGCTTCGGTGCGAGCGGGCGCGCGGCTCACGAGTCTGTCCGGGGCGGGCGGCGTCGGCAAGACCCGGCTCGCGCTGGCGCTGCTCAACAAGGTGGCGGGCGACTTCGACCTGGCCGCCGTGGTGCACCTGGCCGATCTCGATCCGAGCGAGGACGCCGTCACCGCCGTCGGGCAGTCGATCGTGGCCGCGCTGGGCGTCACCGACCACCAGTCGCAGCGCCGCCCGGTGGAGATCCTGCTCGAACGCCTCCAGGGGCAGCGGGTGCTGCTCGTGCTGGACAACGCCGAGCACATCCTCGACCCGGTCGCCGACGTGGTCATCGCCCTGCTCACCGAGGCGCCGGGACTGAGCGTGGTCGCCACGACGCGACACCGCCTCGACCTGCCGCCGGAGCGCGTGATCGCCGTGCCGCCGGTGACGATCCCCGAGGTGGGCGCCACGCCGGAGGAAGCGCGGGGCAGCCAGGCGCTGTCGCTGCTGCTGGAGCGCGCGGGCGACGCGGGCTTCCCCGCCGTCGTCGAGGGCACCCCCGCGTGGGAGGCCGTCGTCGAGCTCGCGCGGTGGTCCGGCGGGTTGCCGCTGGTCATCGAGCTGATCGCGGCGCAGATGGGCGTGCTCGGGCCGGAGAAGACCCTGCAACGGCTGGACGGCGGGCGGCTGCTCACCACCACCGCGCGCCGGGCTCAGCCGCACCACCGCACCCTCACCAAGGCGCTGGACATCTCCTGGGCGCTGTGCACCCCCGCGCAGCGGTTGCTGTGGGCGCGGCTGGCGGTGTTCTCCGGCGGCTTCGACCTCGAGGCCGCCGAGGAGGTCTGCGGCCGGGGCGACAGCGCCGACGTGCTCTCGCCGCTGGGCGAGCTGGTGCGGCACTCCGTCGTCGTCGTGACCGGCGACGGCCGCTACCACCAGCTCCAGCCGCTGCGCGAGTACGGGCTGCGCCACCTCGACGCCTTCGGCGAGACCGACGAGCTGCGCGCGCGGCACTGCGACTGGGTACGCCGCCTCGTCGCGACCGCCGCCGCCGAGTGGTTCGGGCCCGACGAGCTGGAGTGGCTGGCGCGCCTGCACCGCGAGGTGCCCAACATCCGTTCCGCCGTCGGCTGGTGCGTCGCGACGAGGACCGCTGCCGCCGTGGAGACGGGCCTGGCGATCGTCTCCGACGTGATGCGGACGCGGGTGCAGTTCTTCGCCGCGTTGCAGAGCACCACCTGCGGGTGGATGTACGACCTGCTCGCGATCCGGTTGGAGAACGACGCGCGGCCGGCGCCGACGCCTTCCCTGCTGGCCGCGCAGGCAGCGCTCGGCTTCACCTTCATCGCGATCGGCGACACCGAACGGGGAACGCGCCACCTCGCCCTGTGCAGGGAGGTCGCCGCCCAGCTCGGCGCGGAATCCGCTCCCCCGGTGCTCTTCCTGGAAGGGTGCCACCGCACGCTCAACCTCGACGACCCCTCCGGGCTGTCGCTGCTGCGCGAGGCGCGCGACGCCTTCAGGGCAGCGGGCGCGCTCGCGGACGGTCAGATGGCCTCGTTGATGCTCGCCGTGGGCGCGGGCCTGTCGGGGCCCACCGATGTCGCCGACGAGGCGGCCGCCGACTGCCTGGCCGACGCCGAGCGTCACGGAGCGCCGTGGGCCCGCACCTGGGCGCTGTGGGTGCAGGGACTGCCCGCGCTCACCGCGCCGCGCTACGTGCTGCACGAGTGCCTTCCCGCCCAGATCGCGATGGGCGACCGGTGGGGAACGACGTGGACGGTGCAGGCGGGCGCGTGGTGGCGGGCCCGGGTCGGCCAGCCCGAGGACGCGGCGCGGCTGCTCGGCGGCTGCGTCGGCATGCAGGAGCGGCACGGCGTCGGGCTCGGCGGGCTACCGCTCTTCCGGCGGCAGCGCGAGCAGGCGGAGCGGCGGATCGTCGCGGCGATCGGCGAGGCGGCCTTCCGCTCGGCCTTCATCGACGGCACGGAGCTGACCACCGAGGAGGTCTACGAGCTGGCGCTGCGGCCCGTCGGCGTCCCCGGCGCGCCGCTGCCGGCCGCCAACGCCGCCGAGCTGACCACCGCGGAGCGCCGGGTGGCCGCGCTGGTCTCCGGCGGGCTGAGCAACGGCCAGATCGCCGAGGAGCTGCACGTGTCGAAGCGGACCGTGGAGACCCACGTCGGCCGGATCTTCGGCAAGCTGCACCTCGCCAACCGCGCGCAGCTCGCCGCCTGGTACCTCGGCCGCTCCGGGGACGAGCCGCCCGCCTAGGATTCGCCGCGTGGACACCGACATGAGCCGCTCCGTCGTGCTCTTCCAGGTCGCGGCGGCCGAGCACCCCCTGGTGGCCGACGCGCCCGCCCGCGAGGACGACTTCCTCAGGCAGGCGTGGGCGGAGGTGTCCCGCGAGAACCCCGTCGACCCGGCCGCGGTCACGCTCATCCACAGCGAGTGGCAGTTCTCCCCCGCCGACGAGCACTTCGCCACGACGACGTTCCCGAACCTCGGCGAGGTGCACTTCAACTTCCAGCGCCCGGGGCCGCAGGGGTGGGAGGAGGCGATGGCGCAGGCGCGCGCCGTCGTGCAGGAGTTCCACGAGAACCAGCTCCGCGAGGAGGCGGCCAAGAGCGAGGAGCGCGTGCTGCTGCCCGTCCTGCGCAGCGGCGGCACCGAGACCTCGCTCGCCCAGCCGTTCTGGGACCTGGTGCCCGGCAAGCTCTTCGCCACCCTGGCCAGGGTCGGGCCGACCCCGCACGGCACGATCGGCATGGACCACGTCGTGCCGTCGCAGATCTCCGACGAGGCCGAGTTCGACCGGCTCGCCCGTGAAGCACTGGGCAACCTGACGCAGGACCTGCGGATCGGCTCCACAGCCGCTCCCGGAGAGCCCGGCGGGATGCTGGAGCTCAGCCACCCCAGCGGTTTCGTCACCTCCCTCGTCGTCGAGCCCAACTTCCACGCGCGGATGTCGGAGATCGTCGGCACGCAGCGGCTGGTCGTGGCCATGCCGTGCGCGGACGTCATGTACGTCGCCGACGCGGACTCCGAATGGCGGGCCCGGTTCGAGGAGATGGTCCTCGCCTCCACCCACGACCCGTACCCGCTCGCGCCGACCCTGCTGCTCATCGACGCGACCGGCCCCCAGGTCCTCACGCAGAAGACCGCCTGACACACGGGTCAGGGTGGGGGCTGGAGCGCCAGGACGGAGGGGACCGCCTCGGGGGCGTGCAGCCGGAGCAGGCCGTACCCGATCCCGGCGAGCCCGGTGAACATCCCGGCGGCGGTGAGCCCGGGGTGCAGGCCGCACCGCCAACCGTGCTCGGCGGCGCCTTCGACGACGCTGCGGGCCTGGCGGTGCACCGGGTCCAGCAGCATCGCCTCGCGCCCCGCCGCGAGCAGCAGGAAGTCCAGGTTTCCCAGGTCTCCGTGGCACAGCGAGTGATCAGCGCCGAACCCCGAGTTCAGCGTGACGTCGGTGGCGAAGGCCAGCTCGGAGCGCCACAGCGGCTCCTCGGTGAGGCCCAGCGCGATGTGCCGCGCGATGCCGATCCCGGGGGCGCCGTGGCACCACGCGACGGGTTGCCCCTGGACATCGTCCTGCCCCTGGACATCACCGCTCGACATGATCCCCTCGACGTGGCCGCGCACGTCACGCCAGTCGCCGAGCGCCGGGTCGAACAGGTGGGCCTCGTAGGTGAAGGCGGCGCGCATCGCGCTCTCGTACCGCGCGTCACCGAGCAGCTCGGTCGCGACGGCGAGGGCGGCCCCGATCCCTGAGGCTCCGTGCGCGAAGCCGCCGAGCGGAACCGCCGCCACACCGAGCTCTTCCAGCGCGCCCGGCGTCCACCCGGCACCGGCCTCGCACGGCGTGCGCGTCGCGACCAGGCGGTCCGCGGCGGCGGCGATGGCGTCGAGGACCACGTCAGCGGGCCAGACCCGGTGCAGCGCGGCGAGGCCGAGGATCGCGCCCGCGGCTCCGCCCATCACCTCGAACTGCTCGTCGGCCGAGACCTCGAACAGCACGCGCTCGGCGAGCAGCGCCGCGTGGTCCAGCACTTCCAGTTGTGGCACAAGGGAATGCAGGTGGGCGAAGGCGTAGATCACCCCGCCCGCCCCGTGCAGGCCCACCCGCGCGGTGGCACCGTCCCCGGCGCGGGCGAGCTGGCGGATCGCGGCGCGGGTCGCTTCGGCGGCCAGCACGGCCGACTCCGCGCAGTCGCGCACCTTCGCGTGGTAGCCCAGGAACGTCGCGATGCCCAGCAGGCCGTCGTAGAGCCCGCTGCCGAGCTGGCCCACCGTGTAGTTGCCGCTGCGCCCGGTGGAGCAGCCGAGCCACACCGCCTCGCCCTCGGCCCGAACGGCAAGGGAGGCAAGGCGTTCGGCGATCCCGTCCGCCGCGCGGGTCAGCCCGGCCGGTGCGACCGGGCGCCGCGCCGGGACGCTGGGGTGCCGTTCGCGCACGAGGGTCAGCTCCGAGCGGATCGTCTCCGAGGTGACCGCCGTGCGGATCAGCCAGGTTTGCAGCGCGAGGTCGTCCGGCCCGAGGCGGTCGAGCACCTCGTGCACGACCTCGAAGCCGGGTCGCAGGCTCACCCCGGGAACCGCTTGCCCGTCGTCGGCGTACACCAAGCCATCTCGTACGCCCACGGTGAACAGCGGGATGTCGTTGCGCCACAACGCTTGCCGCTCGGCGTTGAGGAACGCGGCCACTCCGGGGCGACGGTGCAGCTCGTCGCGGAGGCGGTCGAAGTGCCGGTCCCGCGCCGCGGGCTCGCGCAGGAACATCGGGTGGAAGGAGGTGGACAACAGCAGGGCGTAGTGCGTCGTGTCCCGCACGATGAAGCGCACGCGGTCGTTGGCGAAGGCGGCGATCGGACCGGCCGCCAGCTCGGCGCGATGGCGCACGAACAGCTGGTAGGCCTCGGTGAACCCGGCCACGATGTCCTGGAGGTGATCGAGGGGCCGCGGCCCGGTCCTCGGCGTCCCAACGGGAACCGCCCTGCGTGGGACGACCGCGATGCGCATCTCGTCGGTGCCCGCGCCGACGACCTCCGGCGTGGGGGCACCGGAACCGGGCCGCGGTGTGCGGGCGGAGGAACCGATACCGGCGATCTCCGCGTCGTCCTGTGCGCGCGCTCCGGTCGGCAGCAGCCCGCTGAAGAGCACCGAGCCCTCGCACATCGCCGCCGCCTCGCTCTCCGCAGCCGAGGCGCCGTCCGGGGCCAGCGACAACACGCGCGGCTGGAAGAGCGTCTCGATGTCGACCAGGAACGGCCGCTCGCCGGAGACGATCACGTTCTCCACGTGGCAGTCCCCCGCGCGCACCAGGTAGAGCAGCGCCAGCAGGGCGCCGTGCCTGCGGAAGAGGCGTCGCGCGGGCTCGCCCGGCTCGCACTCGGCGGCTTCGACGAACTCCGCCCAGCCGTGGTCGCCGCGATCGAGCAGGCGCATCGCGGGCAGGTCGAGCCCACGCTCGTTCACCCAGCCCAGCAGCTCTTGGAAATGGCTGTCCGGCGCGAGCGATCTGGGTTTGTAGACGCACTTCAGCCCGCCGTCGAACTCCACGACGCACACCGTGCGGGCACCCCGGTGCGGATCGCCGAGTCCCATGTGGACGGTGACGACCTCGCCGGGATCCGCTCCCCCGGCGAAGCGCTCGACCAGCGCGGGGCGGTCCTGGGCGAAGTGCTCGCAGAACTCCAGGGCGTGCGCGAGCCAGAAGCGCGTGACCACGACGAGCTGGCGGGCCAGCACGGGATGGCGCTCCAGCACCGCGCGCCGGTGCTCCGGTTCGCGCAACCGTTGCAGGAAGGACTCGAACCGCTCGGTCGCGTCGTCCCCGGTGAGCAGGCCGTCCCGCCGAGCCCGCGACAGCTCCACCAGGCAGGTGCGCTGGGCCATGCCGCTGAGGCGGCGAACCAGCGCGGGCACCAGCAGCGGCGCCCACCGCTCTCCCACCTTCTCGTGCGCCCAGCCGATGAGGGGCTCGGACAGGGCGGCGAACGCAACGCTCGCCGCCCCGTCCGCCACCTGACGTCCGAGAGCGCGGTAGCGCCCGTCGGAGTCGATCGCCGAGATCTGCTCGACCCACGAACGCGCGTCCCCGCGCTCCCGGACGTCAGTCATCGTCGATCAGAACGCCGCGAGATCACAGCACTGCGGGAAGTACGACCGCAGAAAGGTCGCCAGCGTGAGCTGGGCCGAGGGCGAGACCTCACCCTCGGCCCAGGTCAGCACCGACAGTTCCGCCTCGACATCCCCCGCGACGGAGTGGGGGTCGTAGATCTTGACAGACATTCGCGTCCGCCTTTCAGGTTCGCGCTGGATCGAGCCAGAGCAACCTGGCAGCCGCCGGGATCAGCGACCAGACCTTTAGGGCAGGACCAAAACTTGAAGAACATCAACGAAATCCGGACCGTCCATTGTGGACACTAACGTGCGTGCGCCAGCATGCGCTCGTCGTCGGCCACCGGCGCGCTCGTGTCCTCGCCCGCCTCGGTCGCCTGCACCAAGCGGCCCTTCCACGACCGCTGACCGCGCGCGTCCAGCCAGAACGAGCAGCACAGCAGGTACAGGAAAGCCAGCACCATCAACGGGTGCAGGAACGCGTCCGGCCACACGCGGTCGCCGGAGGTGCGCGCGGTGACGACGCGGCTGAACACCGCGAGCAGGTACCCGCAGAGCCCGATCGCGGAGCCGGAGAGCGCGGCCAGCGGCGGCAGCAGGTACACCACGCCCAGCAGCAGCCCGATGACCGCCATCACCAGCCGCGACTCCATCACGCCGACGCACAGGTGCTTGCTGTAGCCCTTCTTGATCTCCTGCCAGGACGTGTACAGCCTGCCCCGCGCCACCTCCGAGGCCTCGGCCAGCACGAGCCGCCCACCGGAGCGCGCGAAAGCCATGCCCAGCGCGGCGTCCTCGCTGACCGCTTTGCTGACACCCGCGTAGCCGCCGCAGCGGCGGTAGGCCTCGCGGTCGAAGACGTGCAGCCAGCCCTCCAGCGCGCCGATCTTGGGACCGCGGTCGCTCTGGATCAGGCGCAGCGGCAGGAAAGCCGTCCACAGCCACGCGACGGCGGGCTGGACCAAGCGCTCCGCACAGGTCACCGCGACCTGCTTGATGTGCGCCGACACCAGGCCGCCCTCGTTCTCGCGCAACGCGGTCACCAGTCCGGCCACCGCCGTCGGCCCCAGCTCCACGTCGGCGTCGACGAAGACGAAGACCTGCGACTCGGGGTCGGCGTTCTCGGCCAGCAGGTGGCACCCGCGCGTCTTGCCCTGCCAGCCCGGCGGCAGCTCCCCGCCAGAGAGCACGCGCACCCGGGGGTCGCCCGCCGCGACGGAGAGCACCACGTCGGCGGTGCCGTCGGTGGACTCGTCGTCGAAGACCAGGACCTCCATCCTCGGCACGTTCCGCTGGTCAAGCAGGGACCGGATCAGCGGCGAGATCCGCAACGCCTCGTTGCGGGCGGGGATCAGCACGGACACCATCTCGGTGATCACCGGCGGGTTCGCGCGCAACTTGCGGCGGCCCCAGATGCTGTTGAACAGGGCGTTGAGCGCGAACACCGCGCAGAGCACGGTCGCGGCCAGCGTCAGGTCGTCCAGGATCGCAGTCATGTCACTGCCTCTCGCATCTCACTGCCTTTCGGCGACGAGCGGTCGGGTGCTTCGGCGGCGCGGTCGGCCCGTGCTTCCCAGCGGGCGCAGAGCGCGGACACCGCGAAGGCGACGGCGAGCCCGGCGAAGGCGTCGCTGACGTAGTGGAAGCGGTTGTAGGCGATGGACACCGTGAGCAGGCAGACGAAGGGCAGCAGGACCAGGAAGGTCCTGCGGTGGCCGAAGTGCCGCACCGCCAGCAGCGAGGCCCACGCGATGCCCACGTGCCCGGACGGGAAGGCCGAGCCCAGAGGGTCGCCGACCATCATCGTCTGGATCATGTCGGTGAACAGGTAGCCGTCGAGCCCGCCGCCGGCGAACCGCGGCACCGTGTGCATCGGCCCGAGCACCGGGAACAGCACGAACCCGACGTAGGTCGCGGTCGCCGCGAGCATGATTCGAAAAATGAAGCGCTCCGCCTTCTCGCGCTCGCCCCGGAACAGCAACACCACTGCCGGAAGCACCATCAGCGGGTACAGCAGCGAGTAGCCGAACATCATCACTTCGGTCAGGACCGGATTCGCGATGCTGTCGAAGAAGAGGTTGGGGTGACCACCGAACACGGCGGCCTCGAAGGCGTTGACCTCAGTATCGAGAAAACGCCCGTGGAGAACGAGGACATACCGTTCGATCACCCGGTACAAGAAGATCGTGAGCGAGAGCGGGTAGAGCAGCCACAGGTACTGGGCGAGCGCGCTGCGCGGGAACCGCCGCACCAGCAGCGACGCGACAGCCCACACCGCCAGCCCACCCGCCAGGGCCACGACCAGCTCGAACGGCTTCGTCACCCGCTGCCAGCCGAGCACTGCCACGCAGGCGACGAACGCCATGTAGCCGAACACGAGCCGATCGACCGGCCGCAGCCTGCCGTCCGCGCCACCCTGCGCGACGGCACGGTAACCACCAGGATTCATGGCCACTTCCCCAACTCCACCAGAACTCCCCGACCGCAATACTCCGCGTCAATACGCAGAATCGTTGAATGCGACGGAGCCTAGAACAGCACAACAGAAGCCGACAAGTTGCCGCGAACGGCAAAGAATTCGAATCAGGCCGAATTTGAGCAAGCAACCCCTGAGGGGAATGAGTACGAATACTCACCGACCTCAGGGACATCCCTGACACCGACCTGGCCGAATCCCGCTCCCAGCGCTGGAACACCGGCGACGGCCGCGTTACCCCCTAGGGGACCCTGGTCTTTCCTTCTCGCTGCCGGTGAGGATGCGCAGGGCTTCCAGGGCGGCGGCGCGGCGTGCCGGAGAACGCGTGAAGACCACCGCCAGGGTGAGCACCGTGATCGGCACCAGCAGCAGCGCGGTGACGATCATGACCAGTGCTCCTGCACGTACCGGAATTGCCTGGGAAGGTGCAGACGGAGGTACCTGTGCGGCACGCCCAACCCGTGCGCGATCCGAATGAGCAGATCGTCCGACATGACCCGGCGTCCCTTGAGAATCTCACTGACCTCCGACTGCGAGCATCCCGTGAGGCGCGCCATCGTGCGATGGGGAACCCCTTGGCGCCGCAGGATCCGGAACACCAGGGAGATGTTGCAGGCAGTGAGGGCATTGCGCATCTCTGACTGCTCCCACAGCTCTGCGGGCAGTTCGTGCGGCGGCACTTCGTGCGCGATCTCCACCCACGCCCAACCGGGGTCCTCCCAGCCCTGCGCGAGGTGCAGCGCGTGCGTGTCGCCGCTGACCTCGGCGCGGACCACCACCAGGCCGGGGATCGCCGCGACGGAGCGCTGGAGGACCTCGGCGATGTCCGCCGCGCTCGCGCCGCCCTTCCACCGCAACCGGAACAGGTCGTCGGCCAGCGCACTGTCCACAATGGAGGATTCGCGCCACAGCAGCGCCCGCCGCAGCAGACCGCTCAGCACGTGGTCGAAGTCCGGAACCGGCGTGCTCGCCAGCCCGATCTCGGCTTCGTGCAGGGTAGTGGCGGCGCGCCAGGCGAGACGGCTCGGATCGGCGCTCCGCGAGACCAGTGCCGCCGCCATGCCGGTCCACCGCTCGCGCGTCACTCCGCCCAGCGTCACCTCAGCGCGCGGTCGGCCGTCGGGGCCGAGCCAGTGCAGGTCGAGCCGATCCCGCCCTGGGCGCGGACGCAGCCCGGGCAAGCCGTTCACCGTGTTCCGAGGAGTCGTCCTCGGGAGCAGATCGGCGAGCAGGCCAGGGATCGCGTGTTGGGCGACCTGGAGGCGCACGCGGTCGGGAGCGACCCGGACCTGGCGCACGACCGGCTCGCACGATCGCGCGCTCAGCCGGTGGATCGCGCTCAGCAGAGCCCCTTCGAGCGCGGCCTGATCCGGCGAGGAGGCGCACGGGATCAACGGTTGGCCGGCGTCGCGCGCCGTCCGCACGTGATGGGGCGTCTCGCCCGTGCACCGGGTGCGCAGCAGGAGACGGTCGGACAACGAGGGCTCCGTCCACGGGCGCGTCCCGGCCCACGCCCAGGGTCCTCGACGTCATCGAGCTGGGCACGTGTGATTGAAACGGTGCGCCCCCCATGGGGCACTTGAGAGCACGGATTCCGCCGGGATCGTGGAACAGCTCCTGGGCGGCCGTTGTCCGCCCAGGATCACCCTACCCCAGCCGTCGGCCAGGGCCTGTCCTGCAAGTGGTTGCGCGGTGAATCCCGGCCACGGTGCCACCGGGGGTTGGGGTGTCTTCAACACCAGCAAACCCCGCTGCTGATCATAGCTAACCACCCCAAACCTGCTGCCTTGCGGGGGTTTGCTGTCGTTGAAGACGGCTGGGGCGGGGGTTGGGTGGTCTTCAAGACCAGCAAACCCCGCTGCTGATCATCGTTAACCGCCGCAAACCCTGCTGCCTTGCAGGGGTTTGCTGTCGTTGAAGACGGCTGGGGCGGGGGTTGGGTGGTCTTGAAGACCGGCAAACCCGATGACGTGCAGGACAGGGCCTAGCCCAGCGCGTTGCGGGAGTCCCACAACTCGTTCATGTCGCGACCGGCTCGGTCGACGGCATCGGCCCAGGGACGCGCGGGCACGCGGACGACCTCGCAGTGCACGTGGTTCCTGCGGTGCTCGGCTCCCCTGCGCAGCAGTTCTTCCTGCACCAGCATCGAGGTCCGCGTCCGGAGGTCCTGCGAGCCGAGGTTGACGTGGACCTGTTCCTCGGTCTCGGTGAGGACCACGGCGAAGTCCCACGCGAGGCCGGGCAGGGCGTGCCGGCCGGTGACGACGGTGTGCGGGAATTCGTAGTGGCCGTCCAGGCGCAGGCGGGGCTGCTTCACCATCACGGCTCGCACAGCCGGTTCCAGGACTTCGGCCGCGCGCAGCCTCGCCGCAGCCAGCTCTTCGGCTGTGCCGTGCCGCTCGACGTCCTCCTGGAACAACTCCGGATGCCGCGAGGGATCGCTCATCGCCCGAACCGCCTCCAGCACGTCGCTGGTGTCGACGACGTGCCCGTTGTACTTCGCGGCGAGCGCGTAGGCGAACCTGGTCCGGCCCGTGCCAGAAGCACCGCACACCACGGTCATCGGCCACGATCCCGGGAAGACCTTCACGGCGTGTGCTCCTCGGGTAGCGCGAAGGGGTCCTCCGGCTGGAAGCACCCGTAGTCCTGCAACGGCTGCGGTTCGGTGAGCACGACCGCGTGGAGTGAGCCCGCGGGTGAGAGGCCGTCGGGACGGTCGGTGACCCGCACGCCCGGCAGCGCCCCGGAACGGCCCAGTTCCGACGGCTGCCCGGGAAGCGGCCAGATCCCGGCGTCACCGGTTCCGGCGAACTGCTGCCCGGCGTGGTCGAGCAACGTGAACACGGCGTCGTACGCGTCGGCGACCGCGTCGACGACCTCGGTCTCCGCGACGCCGGGGTTGAGCTGGCGGTAGGCCTCGCGCGCGGCGGCCATGAACCGCTCGGCGTCGACGATCACCAGATCGCGCCGAACGCGCACGCTGATCGTCATTCCGTCCACGGGCTCGTTCATCCGCACAGCATCCCCCACGCCCTCACCCCGCCGGGTGCTTTGCCGAGAACGGGGGACGCGCTGAAGGACGCGGTCGCGGGAACTGCGCCGTGAGCAGGGGGTTTGCCGGGGGCGGCGGAGGCGGTGGGCTCGCACTGTCAGGTGGCTGCGTTACGGTGCAGGTGTCCGCTGATCTCCGCACTACTGAAGGGCGCGATGACCGAGACCACGGCATCGACCACTCCGCGCACCGACACTGCTCCGCGCCGCCACGAGCTGCTCGCGGGTAGTGGCGAGGCCGTCGTTCTCTGTGACCGGCACGGAACGGTGCTCGCCGTGGACGGGCGAGTCGAGCTGCTCCCCGACACCGGCCCGGGAGCGATGATCGGCGCGCGACCGGACACCGGCACGTTGCGCTGGCGCAGGCACGACCTGCCTGACGGCCGCCACCTCTGGTACGTGCGCGATGTGGCCGAGGAGACCGAGCGCACCGACGCGCTGCTGGCCGAACGCGCGCGCTCCGGCTTCCTCGCCTCCGCGAGCCGCAGGCTGGGCCTGTCGCTGCACCCCGCGCGGACGGCGCGCGCGGTGGTGGACCTCGCCGTGCCGAAGCTGGGCGACACCGCGATGGTGCTGGCGCCGCCGAGCGCGGGCCGCGTGTCGTGGTGGCGCTCCGACGCGTCGGGTTGGGTGCAGCAGACCCGCCTGCCGGAGCCGGTGGTCGACGCGATGGCCGGGCTGCGCACGCACTGCTCGCCCTGGGTGGTCGAGGAGCTGACCGAGGCCGGTTGGTTGTGGCCCGCCGAGCAGCGGCCGGTGAGCGCGCTGGTGATTTCCTTGCCGGGCAACGGAAATCCGGCCGGAGTGCTGGTGCTGACGCGCTCGGCGGAGTTCACCGACGAGGATCTGGCGCTGATCGAGGAGTTCTGCTCGCGCGCGGGCATCGCGCTCGCCGGGGCCGCGCTGTACGCCGACCAGGTGCGCACCGCTTCGACGCTGCAACGCAGCCTGCTCCCGGCTCCGCTGCCGTACGTCGAGGGCATGTCCTTCGGCGCGGCGTACCGGGCTTCGCGTGAGGCGCTGCGCATCGGCGGCGACTTCTACGAGGTCCTGCCGCTCTCCGACGGCACCGCGTTGTTCGCGCTCGGCGACGTGTGCGGCAAGGGCGTCGAGGCCGCCGTGCTGACCGGCGAGGTGCGGCAGTCGCTGCGCGCGCTGTCGCGGCTGGAGCGCGATCCGCTGCGGCTGCTGGCTCTGATCAACGAGACGATGCTGGACGGCAAAGCGATGCCGGACCGGCGTTTCGTCACCATGGTGCTCGGCCACGCGGCCCCGGCGGCCGATGGCGGGCTGGAGCTGACGCTGGCCGTCGGCGGGCACTTGCCGCCGTTGCTGCTCAGGGGCGACGCCAGCGTCGAGCCGGTCGACCTGCGCGGCACGCTGATCGGTGTCTTCCCCGACGCGCGCTTCGCCGGAGGTGTGGTGCGCCTGAACCCTGGTGAGACCTGCGTGCTGTACAGCGACGGCGTCACCGAGGCCAAGGGCAGCAGGGGGATGTTCGGTGAGCGGCGGTTGGCCGACGCGCTGACCGGGTGCGCGGTCATGCCCGCGGGCGCGGTCGCCGAACGCGTGGAACTGCTGACGACGGAGTGGCTCGGCGGCCGCGACCACGACGACATCGCGGTGCTCGCCCTGCGCGCGGACCCCACGTGCTGACAGCCGAACGCGACAAGCTCTTCGCGCTGCTGGGCAACGCCGACGAACGGGGTGCGACGGCATTCGTGCTCGACCTGTTCGAGGACGGCACGCCGCCGGAGGACCTGCTGCTGGACCTCGTGGCGCCCGTGCAGGTCAAGGTCGGCGACTTCTGGGCGACCAACCGCTGGTCGGTCGCCCAAGAGCACGCGGCGACGCACATCAGCGAGCGCGTCGTGGCCGCGCTGAGCGCGCGCACACCGGTCTCGCCAACTCGCGGTCACGTCGTTGTGTCCTGTATGGACGGTGAGTGGCACGCGCTCGCCGCACGGCTGGTCGCGGAGGTGCTGCGGCTGCGCGGCTGGCGCACCACGTTCCTCGGTGCCAGTGTGCCCGCCGCGCACCTGGTGTCCTACCTGCACCAGGAAGGTCCCGACGCGGTCGCGTTGAGCTGCGCGCTCCCGGTGCGGCTCCCCCACGCCCACCGCATGGTCGAAACCTGCCAGCGCACCGGCGTTCCGGTGCTCGTCGGCGGGTCTGGGTTCGGGCCGGGCGGGCGTTGGGCGCGCGTGCTCGGCGCGGCGGGCTGGGCCCCTGGAGCCCGCGAGGCGGCGGAGCTGCTGGAGCGGCGGTGGCCGCCAGAGGAACCCCCGCGCGCTCAGCTGGACCACCTCGTCGACGACGAGTACCCGACGCTGGTGAAGCGGCGCGAGGAGCTGATCGAGATCGCGCTCGCCGCGCTGCGCGAGGAGTTCCCCGCCATGGCCAACTACGCGGAGCGCCAGGTGGAGGCCACGATCGAGGACCTGGGCCACCTGGCCGACTTCCTCGCCGCCGCGGTCTACGTGCAGGACTCGCTGCTGTTCACCGACTTCCTCGCGTGGATGACCGCGATCCTGGACGCGCGGCACATGCCACCGACGTCGTTGATCGTCCCGATGCGCGCCTACTGGCAGGCGCTCTACGACTTCCCGAGGGCGCGCGGACACCTCGAAGCCGGACTGAGCCTCGCCCAGTCCTAAGTGGACTGTTCAGCGCCGACAGGTGTCGCAGTGCGAGTGCGAGCGGACCGCGAACGGGAACGCGGCGCGGTCGCTGTTGGCCTTCAAGAAGAACGACCGCCCGGCCTGACCGCACGGCTTGTCGCTGAGCGTCAGGTCGACGGTGGAGTAGTTGGCGCCGGACCTCGTGTCGTACCACAGGTCCGCACACCAGTTCCCACCACCGATGTTGTTGTGGCCGAACATGGTTCCGGTGAAGTTCTGGTTCTCCCACAGGCAGAACCTGTAGTTGCACGGCGCGGGGGTAGCGGAGGCCGTGGCAGTACCTGCGGTGGCCATCAGCGCGGTGGCAACAAGAACGCGGGCGATCTTCATGGAGTGCGGCTCCTCGGTCGGAACTGGAACCCGGTCGAAGGTAGAAGTGCCCGCGCACCACGGCATCGGTGTTCCGGTGGACAGGGTGTTCCACCGGCCGGTTGACGATTTTCGTTGCGCGGGGACTACTACGCTGACGCACCGTGAGCTACGAGGCGGAGGCGCACGCGTTCCTGAAGGCTGAGACCGGCTGGGACGACGGCGCGGTCGACACCCTCCTGACGCTGCTGCGCGACGAGGGCATGGGCGACTACTACCTGGCGGAGTCCGGCAGCCGGTACGGCCGCGAGCGCGAGCAGGTGCGGAGGCGCCTGCCGGGGTTGGCGCACATCGGCACGGTCAGCGGCGAGGACCCGGCGGAGCTCTGGAAGGAGATCCGCCGGGCCTCCTCGGCGTACAAGGACGCCAGGGACCAGAGCTACGCGAGCTACAAGAGCGGCTACGGCGATCGCGCCGAGGACGAGCGGCTCATCAAGGAAGCCGCGGCCGAGCTGGCCGAGCTGTGGCGTCGCCTCTCCGCCGCGTCAGCCGACCCGTGGTGCAAGCTCGCCGCGCACCACACCGCGACGCGCTTCTCTCGCGCGTGATCGGTGTCAGCGGAAAGTGCAGGCGGGCGGCCACGAACGAGCGGTGGCACGCCGCAGAAGATTGCTCGACACAGCTCAGTGGTCGGCGCCAGCTCCTCCACGTGCCGGTAGTCGATGTCCGCGTCGCCCACGAGCAGTCGGCGCCTCGCTACGCCTGGAACACGGGCTGGTCGACCACCCACAACCACGACCCGTCGGGCTGACGGCGGGCGATCTCCACGGTCACCTCGCCGTTGTCCAGGGTGCACGCGGTGAGCGCGAGGTCGCCGCTCACCAGCGCCGGGTGCTGCCTGCCCGGCGAGAGCACCGGTGCGGCGGCGACGAACTGCTTGTACACATCACGGATTTCGGTGTGCCCGGTGGCGATGCTGCCGGGCGGGAACGCGAGCACGGCGCCCGGCTCGTACAACGCCACCAGGCCGTCGACGTCGCCCGCGTTGCCGCGCTCGATGAAGAACCTGCCGAGGTCGTTCGGCTCAGTGGCCGCTTCCTTGCTTGTCATGGGGAGAAGCCTGCCGACCCAATCACGACATCCTGTGTCGTGTATTCCCGTAGAGTTTCGGCGTGCGTGCCGACCGGTTGGTCTCGCTGGTGCTGTTGCTGCGCCGGCACGGTCGGCTGTCCGCGACCGCGTTGGCCCGCGAGCTGGAGGTCTCCACGCGGACCGTGCTGCGCGACATCGACGCGCTCTCCGCCGCCGGTGTCCCGGTCTACGCCGAGCGCGGGCGGCACGGGGGTTTCGCGCTGCTGCCCGGTTTCCAGACGGAGCTGACCGGGCTCAACCATGACGAGGCGCTCGCTCTGCTGGTCGCCGGATCGCGGCGTGGCGCGCAGGTGTTCGGCCTCGGCTCAGCGCTCGCGTCGGCCATGCTCAAGGTCGTCGACGCGCTGCCGGAGAGCTACCGCGCGACAGCTGCCGGAGCCGCCGAGCGCCTGCTCATCGAGCCCGAGACCGACCTCCTCTCGCGCCGCGTGGTCGCCGAGGAGGTGCCTGACGCCGTGGTGGCCGAGATCCGGCGCGCGGTGTTCGCCGGGCGCAAGCTGCGCATCCACTACGCCGCCGCGAACCAGGCCGCGAAGTGGCGCACGGTGGACCCGATCGGCCTGGTCACCGTGCGCGGTCAGGGCTACCTGCTGGCCACGCGGGAGGGCGAGGACCGCACCTACCGCCTGTCCCGCGTCCGCGTCGCCGAAGAGCTGGCCGAACCCGCGCAGCGACCGGACCGCGTCGACCTCGGCCGGGCTTGGCAGGAGCGCAGCACGCGCTTCCGGACCGGCGGCGACCAGGTCACCGTGCTGGCGCGGGTGCACCCCAAGCGGCGCGAGGACCTCGTGGACACCGCGCTGGCCGTGCTCGCCGAGTCGACCGACGCCGACGGTTGGCTTCGCGTCGAAGCGACCTTCCAGGACACCCGGCACGCAGCGTGGGCGATGTGGCAGCTCGCCGCGAGCGCGGAAGCCCTTGAGCCGCAATGGTTGCGCTCCGCGTTGCATGAGCGGGCCACCACCATCGCCAAGCACTACGCGGAGTCAGGAGGATAGGCCCGCCTCGTGCGCCAGAACGGCGGCCTGGACGCGGTTCGCACAGTCGAGCTTGCCGAGGAGCCTGCTCATGTACATCTTCACCGTCGCCTCGCTCATGTGCAGGCGGGCGGCGATGTCCGCATTGGACAGTCCTTGGGCCAGCAGCACCAACACTTCCCGCTCGCGCTCGTTCAGCTCGTCCACCAGCCGCCGCGCCCGCGCCGACCGCGCGCCCTCCCCGCGACCGCCGACCCGGTTCATCACCCACGTCGTGACCGACGGGGACAGGTAGGACTCCCCCGCCGCGACCACGCGAACCGCGCGGATCAGCTCCTCGGGCGCGAAGTCCTTGAGCAGGAAGCCCGAAACGCCGCCGTCGAGCGCCCGCGCGATGTACTCGGGCTCGCCGAAGGTCGTCAGGATGATCACCTTGGTCCGCACGCCGATCCGGCGCAGCTCCTCCACCGCGGCCAGCCCGTCCATCCCCGCCATGCGGATGTCCAGCAGCAGCACCTCCGCCGAGCGCGAGCGCACCTCGGCGACGGCGGAGCGGCCGTCGGTGGCCTCGGCGACCACCTCGACGTCCTCCGCCGAGGAGAGCACGAGCCTGATGCCCGCGCGCACCAGCGGCTCGTCGTCGGCGACGATCACCCGAATCACGTTGTGCCTTCCCAGATCAGAACGAGTCCTTGACGACGAACCGCCGCTTCTCGTGCAGCACGCCGTCACGGAAGCAGAACCGGTAGTAGGTGGTCGTGCTGCCGTCCAGCTTCGCCGTGCTGGCCAGGTGGTAGTCGCAACGCGCGTTCACCGGCTCGGGTTCGACGCTGCCGGCGAACACCTTCTGCACGGTGGAGAGGACCGGGGGCAGGGCCGCGACCACATCGTGCTCGGACTGGCCCACTCGGGCGGCCTCGTACTCCGCCTCGCTGATCGAGAGCTTCAGATGGGCAGAGAACAGGTAGATGGAAACGAACACCGCGACGAGCCCGACGACCACGACACCGACGAGCGCCGAGCCCAAGAGCACGGGTCGGTCGCGCAGCCGACGCATGACCGTGCCGGTCTCGTTCAGCGCCAACGGGTTCTCCGGCACGTAGCCGTCGAGCTCGTCGGCGGGCTCCGGCGACGGCGTCGCGTCGTAGGGCAGCACGCCCGCGAGCCTGAAACCGCCGTCGGGGGTCGGCGCCGCGTGCAGGACACCACCGGCCAAGCGCGCTCGCTCGCGCAGTCCGCTCAAGCCGCGCCCACCACCGAGATCCTTGTGCGGCAAGGCTGTTGCCACGCCGTTGACCACCTCAACGATCACGCCGTCCGGCTCGTAGTTCACCCGCACCGCCACCGGCGCACCCGGCGCGTGCCGCGCGACGTTGGTCAGTCCTTCTTGGACGATCCGGTGGATCGCGCTCTCCGTGGCGCGCGGCAGTGCGATCGCCGTGCCGTTCTCCGCGTAGTCGACGGCGGTTCCGGTGGCGCGCGCGGAGTTCAGCAAGACCGGCAGCCGGTCCAGCGGGCTGCCGTGCGGTGGCGCGTCCTGGCCGGCCTCGCGGCCGAGCACGCCGACGATCTCGCGCAGCTCCACCATCGCGCGGCGCGCCGCCTCGTGCAGCTCCGAGGCGGTCCGCGCCTGCTCCGGCTCGGCCGCGGTCACCTTCAACCCGCCCGCCTGCAAGGAGATCAGGGTGAGCTGGTGTCCGAGGCTGTCGTGCATGTCCATCGCGATCCTGGCCCGCTCGCGGGTCCTGGCCTCCGAGACAAGCGAACGGCGCTCGCGTTCCAGGTGGAACGCGCGCTCCCGCAGCACTTCCAACAGCGTCCTGCGCCGCGCGACGGCGTAGCCGAGGATCGCGGGCAGCGACGCGGTGATCAGCGCCGCGCCGCCGCCGATCACCGCCACCTGGTGGTCGCTGGCGGTAACACCGACGAGCACCTTCGCCAGCACGCCGGAAGCGACGGCGCCGAGCACGGACGCGCCGAGCCACACCGGCTGGCTGAGGCGTCGTCCCGCGCTGAAGGCGAGAACGACCATGAACACGCCGGACATGACGCCGCTGGCCGCGAACGCGAACGCGGGCCAACGCCTGCGGGCGAGCAGGCAGGACACGCCGAGCGCGAGGCCCCCGATCGGACCGAGCGGGCCGGGCTGCGAGAGCGGGAACACCACCGCGGGGAGCGTGATGAGGTAGATCACCGTCTCCCGCAGCGCGTTCTTCCACCCCGGCGGGCCGAAGAGCCACCTCACCCGTGAACCGTCCACTGTGGAGAGCACCGGCCGAGCATAGGGGAGTTCGCGGCGCCGGGCGCTCACGCGGTCCCCACTTCGGCTACGTAGAGGGCTTCCCGATGCGACACGACCAGTTCCGCCACGGCGCCGTCCAACTGCGCCCGACCGTCGCGCAGCAGCACGACATCATCGGCGAACGCCCCGAGCACCCGCAGGTCGCACCCGGTGACGAGCACCGCCGCCCCCTCGCGGGCGCGCTGGCTCAGCAGGGAGTGGGCCAACCGCTGCGTCGCCAGATCAGCGCGGTCGAACGACTCGTCGAGCACCACGATCGGCCGATTTCCCAGTAGCGCCAAGCCAAGTGCGAGCCGCTGTCGCATTCCGGGCGTGTACGTCTCGATCCGGTTCGCGGCGACCCCGGCCAGCTCCACGCGCTCCAACGCCGCGTCCGCGACCGCGCTGGGCAGGCCGAGCAGGTCCGTGACCTCGCGCGCGGTCGTCCTTCCCGTTGAACGCGAAGACAGCTCAGACGCACCGCCGACGACCCGGCCCACGTGGTCGTACTCGCGCACATCGTTGCCCAGCAAGGAGATCTTCCCGGACTGCGGCGTGATCAAGCCGAGGACGCAGCGCGCGAGCGTGGTCTTGCCCGCGCCGGGCGCTCCGATCAGCGCCGTGACGCGGCCCGGAACGGCGGTCAGGGTCAGGCGGTCGAGGGCGGTTCGGTTGCCGTGGCGGACGGTGAGGTTCTCGACGTGAAGCATGGCGTCGACGCTACGAACCACCCGTCCGGAGATCACTACCCGAACGTCGAGTCCCCCACTGTCGAAAGTCTGCTCCCCTCACCCCAGGCGACGCCCACCGCGGTGGGAGGTGACAAGCAGGGGAAGGGTTACTTCTCGTACTCGGGGACGACCTTGGGGGGCCAGCAGCCGGTGCTGAGGATGCCCAGCGCGTAGGCCTTGGACACCAGGGCCGGTCGGTTGGTGACCTTGAGCTTCCGGAACATCGTGCTGACGTGGTACTCCACGCCCTGCCTGCTCAGGTACAGCCGCGAGGCCATCTGCACGGTGGAGGTGCCCGCGGCGACACCTTCGAGGATGCGGGCGTCGATGTCGGAGAGCATCTTGCCGGGGTCCACGCGCGGGCGGGCGGCTCGTTCGTCGCGCTCGGCCTTCACCAGCACCATCACCGCGCCGACCGTCCCGTCGGCCTTCGTGGCGGCGATGCCGGTCAGCTCGCCGGAGAACACGGTGCCGTCGGGGCGGGTGCCGAGCATGCGCTCGCCGAAGCTGGCCCTGCGGCCGTCGAGCAGGCAGCCCAGCTGCTGGCGCAGTCTCGGCTCGACGCTGGGGTGCAGGAAGTCCTGGAACAGCCGGCCGCGCACGGAGGAGGACTGGCGGCCGAACTCGCGGAAGAAGTCGGAGTTGGCGTCGCGGACCCGCAGCTGGGGGTCGAGGTTGGCCATGCAGATGCCGGAGCGCTCGAACAGCGGCTTGTAGAGGTCGACAGGTCGTTCCGCCGAGACGGCGGGCAGCGGCCCACGCCCCCCAAGGACTCCCTCGTCAAGAAGGACAGTCATCAGAATCACCCCGTTGCTCCGATTGCCGGGCAGGCCATTTTCTCAAATGGAATTGCAGCGGCGGCTACACAAGAAGAACCATATGGAGCACAAAAAGAGAGCGGCAACGGCTGTGCAAGTCCTTCGCTTAACACCGTGGTCGGCACGGCCGCGGGTTCGGTTCGGTCGTCCCGAGGGGCGGGCGTTCGGTACGGTCACCGAACCATCCGCCCAACCCCCACCTTTTCGCCATTTTCCCAGCTCAAGGGCACTATACGAATGTATGTAATCCTCACGTACGACCCCCGATCATACTTGAGAGCTACAACCGGTCGCGCGGGTTGCGGGCAGCGGAGAACTACAACCACGTGAATTCGAGTTGACGTGCGAGTCGCTATCCGGGGAGCCCGGAACGCAGTGCGGCCACCAAACCGGACCGTCCGCGCACGCAGAGTTTGCGGTAGATGTTGGTCAGGTGTTTCTCCACGGCGCGACCGCCGACACCCAACTCGTCGGCGATGTCCTTGTTGGTGCGCCCCTCCGCCGCCAGCTCCGCGACCAGCCGTTCGGTCTTGGTCAGCGCGGCGGGTCGTGCGCGCTGGGCAGGCGCGGAGCCGGGGTCGGCGGTCACCGAGGACAGCTCGTCCCACGCGCGCTCGGCGAGCCGCGTGGCGCCGCAGTCGTTGGCCAGCTCGCGACCTCGGGTCAGGTAGCCCGGAGCGCCGCTCTCCCCCGCCTCGCGCAGCTTCGCGCCGAGGTCCACCAACGCTTTCGCCAGCTCAAGTCTGTCCTCTGAGGACTCCAGCACCCGCACGGCCTCGCGCGCGATCCGGATTCCCTCGGCACCGGAGCGCAGCACGCCCCGCATGCGCGTCGTCCTGCCGGCTGCCGCAGGCGCTCCCCACGAGACCGCCAACGCGTGTTCGGCCTCGATCAGCTCGCGTGCGCGGTCGAGCTCGCCCGTGCGCCGGTACGCCTCCGCCGCCCAGCTGCGCCACGCGTGCAGCGCCGCGTTGGTCCAGCCCGCCTGGTCAAGGCAGCGGCCGAGGCTCAGGAAGTGGTCAACCGCAAGGGAGAAGTCGGCGCCGGCCATCGCTCGCGCGCCGAGCAGCATGTGCCGCACGGTCTCGCGGTGGAAGCCGAACCACCCGTCGCCGTTCTGCCCCTCGACCTCGACCAACAGCCACTCGGCCAACTCCAGGTCCTCGGTCTCCAACGCCACCAGCGACAGCACCATGACGGCGAGCGAGACCGCCTCGCCCCACTCCAGTTCCGCCAGCTCCAGCGCGGCCTTGGCCAGCGACCGCGCTTCGGTGAGATCCCCCGCGCGCAGCCGCACCACCGACTGCTCCGCCCTGATCCACGCGAGGCTGACCGTGGAGCCGCGCAGCCGCGCCTGCTCGTAGGCCGAGTCCAGCCACGAGCCCAGCGGCTTGGTCGCGTCGGCGCCCGCGAGGGTCACCGACAGCAGCGGCAGCGCGGTGTGCACGTGGGAGATCGTCGCGGGCTCGCACTCCAGGATGCGCGTGGCGGAGGCGGCCAGTGCGGCGGCGGTGCCCGTGGTCCTGACCGCCGCCGCGAACAGCAGCACGGCGGCCAGTTCCCGCTCGGCGCCGGTGTCCAGCGGAGGTCGAGGCCCGAGCTGCTCCAGCCGTTGCGCCGCGCTGATCAGGCCCTCGGGCGCGTGGAAACTGCTGTGGCGCAACCGGGCTTCCAGGCGCAGCGCGAGGTCTCGGCGCGGTCCGGTCAGCTCGTCGGGATCGCCGACCTCGTCCGCGACGCTGCGCATGAGCTCACCGATCGGCAGCGGAGCGGAGTCCAGCACCGACGGGGCCAAGCGCACCAGCGCTGCGGCGCGGTCCCACACCGACGGCAACAGGGGCACCGCCTGCGAGACGTGGCGCACGGCGGCGGCGGGGTCGAGCACGCGCTCCGCCATCGCTAGATCAACAAGAAGTGCCGCGCGATGAGCGTCGTCGGCGGGGTGGTCGATCAACGCGCGTTGCAGGTAGCGGGCCGCCACCTCCGGCGCACCGCGCTGCAACGCGGTCTGTGCAGCGGTGCGCAGCACCTCGGTGCCCCAGCTCTCCTGGCGCGCGGTCACCACCAGCAGGTGCGCGGCGACCTGCTCGGCCGCACGCCCCCTGGCGTGCAACAGTTCGGCCGCGCGCATGTGCAGCTTCTCGCGCTCCACAGTGGACAGTGATTCGCCGATGGCCTCCCGGACCACGGGATGCGCGAACGTGGGCTCGGGCCCAGCGGCGAACAGGCCCAGTGTCCCGGCGATGCGCGCGGCGTCGACACCGCCGACCCGGTCCAGCCCGGCCAACGCCGCGACCAGCTCGGGGTCGGCGTTCTCGCCGAGGGCGGCCATCGCGGTGAGGTAGTCGCGCACCGGCTCGGGCTGCGCGGTGAGGTAGGAGGTGAGCCGTTCGCGCAGCTTCGCGGGCCGCGTGGTCCTGGCGAACTCGGCCTCAGCCGCGATCGGCCGCCGTCGTTCGAACACCATGGTCACGAGCACCGACATCAGGAACATCGGGTTGCCGTCGCAGATCTCGTGGCAGGCGAGGACGAACTCGTCGTCACCGTGCTCGCCGAACTGCTCCAGCACGAGCTCGGCGGTGCCAACGGGGCTCAGCGGCCGGGGGCGCAGCACGCGCGCGGCGGAGGTGGCGAGCTCGCGGAGAAGCGCTTGCCCGGCAAGCGGATCGCCCTCGCGCACGGCCCCGACGATCGTGACCGGCAGCCCGTTGAGCCGCTTGGCGACGTAGGCCAGCCAGCGCAGCGACGGCAGGTCCACCCAGTGCAGGTCGTCCACCAGCACCAGCAGCGAACGATCCGCGCTGATCGCGGTGACCAGCGTTTCGAGATCGCGCAGCACCGCTGCCACCGCCGCAGGGGTCACGTTCGCGCAGTCGCCCTCGCCGACGATGACGCTCTCCGCCCTGCCGGAGGTCGCGCCCAGCCACCGCTCGCGCTCAACGTCGGAGGCCGAGGCCAGCACCGGATCGAGCAGTTGGCGCACCACACCGAACGCGAAGTGCCGCTCCAGCAAGGAACCGCTGGCCCGCAGGACCGTGGTGCCCTCGCCGACGAGGTCGGGGAGCGAGCGCAGCAACTGGGTCTTGCCGATGCCGATCGGGCCACTGACCACCAACAGCGAACCGGCACCCGTCCTGGCGCGGCGCAGCGCACCGGCGACGGTGCTGACCTCGTTCTGCCGCTCCAGCAACACGTTCGTCAGAACTCCCTCTCACTTCGCGCGAGCGCGTCGCGCAGTTCAGCCTTCCCGCCGATACCGAGCTTGCGGTACAACCGGCTCAGCCGCAGCTCGACCGTGCGCACGTTGACGCCGATCTCTCCGGCGATCGCCGCGTTGGCCCAGCCCTGCGCGGCCAACCAGGCGATCCGGTTCTCCGACGCCGTCAGCGGCCGGCCGTCGACACGCTCCACCGGTTCGAGCGTGGTGATCCCGCTCTTCCGTCGCGGCGGCGCGCCCCAGGCGCGGAGCAGCTCAGCGTCCTCGATGAGCAGTCGTTCGGCGGCCGCGGTATCACCGCGCTCGCGGTGCGCGGAAGCTGCGACGCCCCGCCACGGCACCACCAGCGGGTTGGCGATCTGCTTGGCCAGCAAGTGCCGCCCGCACTCCACAAGATCGTCCAGCGCGCCACGGGCGTCGCCCCCGCGCAGCCGCACGCAGCCGCGCGCGTAGAGCAAGTGCGTCCACGGGATGCCCTCGTTGGCCCGCGACGGCATGTCGGTCACGAAGCGCGCGATGACCGCCTCGGCACGCTCGACCGCGCCGTCTTCCAGTGCTAGCAACGCTTCCACGGCGACCACGCCGGGCGCGAGCATCGGGTGCCAGTCGCGCAGGGACTGCGTGGCGACGGCGGAGGCGAAGGACCGGTTGGCCTCGTCGAGGCGCCCGGCGACGAACTCCACGCCGGAGCGCACGATCAACGTCAAGGCCTGCGGGCCCGCGACGCCCCTTCGCCTGGCCTCCAGCAGGATCCGGTCCAGCCCGGTGAGCGCGGTGTCGAAGTCCCCCGCCAACGCCAGCGCGCGGACCGCCTGGATCGACGGCGCGAGCGGCTCGGTCGTGTCGCCCCCGGGGCTCAGCGCCCTGGTGGCCAGCTCCTGGGTCCGCGCGAGGTCCTTGCCCAGGCAACCCACCTTCCACGCGAGCACACCCGCCTCGGTGCGGTCGCGCGGCTCCGACGGCAGCTGCGGCACGGTGGCCAGCGCGGCGAGGCCCACCTGTTCGCTGAGGTGCGTGGCCTCCGCGAGCCAGTGCATCGCCACCAGGCGGCCCAGCTCCGGAGTGCCACCGCTGATCGCCTGCGCCAGGGATCTTTGCGCGAGAAGGGATTCTCCGCGCAGTACGAGGTGGTCGGCGGCGAGCACGCGCTGCCCGGGATCGGCGGCGCCGCTGATCACCTGACCGAGGTGGCGCGCGCCGACCTCCGGGGCCAGCGCGAACTCCACGGTGCCCAGCTCCAGCAGCACGCGGGCACGCGCGGCGGGCTCCAGCGGCTCGGCCAGCGCGCGCTCCAACAGCTGCGCCGCCTCCGCCTGCCGACCGCCCTGCTGGTGCTCCGAAGCCGCGCGCCGCAGCACCTCCACAGCCCACGGGCGACCGATGGGGCGCGCGCCGAGCAGCATGCGCGCCACCTCAAGGTCAGCGATCGCCATGCGGTAGCCCAGATCGGCGGCTTCGGCGTGCAAGTTCTCGCGTTGCTCGCGGGGCATCGCGGCGAGGACGCTCTCCGCCGTGACGGCGTTGACCAGCCTGGGCACGGGGTCCTGGCGAACCAGGCCAACGCCCGTGAGCTGGTGCAGCGCATCGGCGGCAGACCGCGTCCTGAGCCCGGCGAGCGCGCAGATCTCGTTGAGCGGCAAAGAAGTCCCGCACACCGCGAGTGCGCCGAGCAGGCCGACGAGTTCCTCCGGCAGCACGGACATCAGCGCACGCACCTGCTCGCCGACCGCGCGCGCCGTGCTCAGCTCCAGCTCGGCCAAGTGCTCGGTGGACGGCTCGCAGTCCAGGCGCGCGAAGTGCCGCAGCACGGCCGCGATCAGCGCGGGATTACCGCCGGTGATCTTCGTGACGGCCTCGGCGAAGCCGGTCCGCACGGGCACCGCGCTCACAGCGCCCAGCACGTCGGCGACGCCGTCCCCGCTCAGCGGCGCGAGCGTGACCTTGCGAACGTTCGCCTCAACGCGACGGTTGGGCGGGCGCTGTCCCGTGGTGCAGAAGGAACCCGGGCGCAGCGCGGTGGTCACGGTGGACACCACGAGCAGCACCGGGCCGCCCCTCGCGCGCGTCACGACGCCGAGCCAGCGCATGGACAGCGGGTCGGCGTGGTGCACGTCGTCGACCAGCACCACGATCGGCACCCGGCGCGCGGCGGCGAGCAGCTCGCGGCACAACAGCTGGAGCAGCTCGGCCTCGCCGTCGGGCTCCGTCCACTCCGGACGTGTCCACAGTGGATGGTCGAGCGGGAAGACCCCGCGCAGGACCTGGATGATCACGCCGCAGTGCAGGGCGCTCTCGGTGGGCGAGCCCTGCGCGGTGGCGACGTGGATGCCGTTGGCCGAGGCCAGCTCGCCGATCTCGGCCAGCAGCGCGCTCCTGCCGGAGCCGGGCGCGCCCTCCACGATCGCCATGGCGGAGTGCCCGGTGTCGAGGTCGGTGATCATGCGCCGGATCAGGTCCAGCTCGCCCGCGCGCTCCAGCAGCACCTCGACCGCGCCGTCCGCTCGCCACTTCCGCCCGCCGCCTGGCAGGTGCGTGACGCCGTTGTCACTGGCCAGGGTCATGTGCGCTCCTCACCGAATCCAGCACTGAAGCAAGCTCCGCGCGCCCGGTCACCCCGAGCTTGCGGTACGCGTTGGTCAGGTGGACCTCGACGGTGCGCACGGTGATCCGCAGCGCGTCACCGATCTCCTTGTTGCTGCCGCCCGCCATCGCGAGCATCGCCACCCGGCGCTCGCTCCCGGTCAGCGTGTCCACCGGCGAGGCGATGTGCCGGTGCAGCCGCCCGCCCGCGTCCGCGTGCAGCTTGCCCGCCGCAGCACCGAGCGCCGTTGCTCCGCACCGCGTGGCCATGTCGAGCGCGCGCCGCAGGTGCGACCGCGCGGCCCGGGAATCGTCCTCCCGCAACAGCTGTGCACCCAGTCGGTACTCCGCGACGGCCACGTCAAGGCGCGCGATGTCGTCCGGCAGGACCGCCACCGCCTCCTCAAGCAGCTCCAGCGACCGCTTTCCCTTTTCCAGCACGCCACACGACAGCAACGCCAGGCCCCTGGCGCGCGGAGTTCCCCAGCGCTCCGCGACCTCACGCGCCTGCTCGACCAGCTCGCGCGCCTTCGAAGGCTGTTTCTGGTCGGCCTGGATGCACGCCGCGTCGACCCACCAGCGGGTGAGCACGGGGTTGGTGATGCCAGCCTCCGCGAGCACGGCGCCGCAGTTCTCCAGGTGTCGCAGGGCGCCGGGCAGGTCGCCGCGCGCACGGGACAGTCGCGCGCGGGTCTGGAGGTAGTGCGGCCATTCCCAGATGAAGCCCTCGAAACGATCGGACTGCACGGTGTCCAGCAACGCCTCGGCGCGGTCCAGCTCGCCGCGTTCGATGAGCCCGGCGGCCAGCGCGGTGCTCGGCAGGCAGGACACCAGGTGCTCGGACTGCTCGCCCGCCACGAGGGTCGCGGCCGTGGCGTCCGCCAGGGCCGCCGTGACGTCCCCTGCGGTGTGCAGCATGAGCGCGCGGGTGGCCGTCGACAGCGCGAGCGTCCAGCGCTCGCCCTTGTCCCGGCACGCGGCGACCAGAGCGTCCATTGTGGACAGTGACTCCGCCACCTCGTCGGCGAAGGACAGCGCGATCGCCGCGCTGTAGCAGGTGCGCGCCTCGGTGGTCACGCCCGCGCCGCGCAGTGCCCGCCGAGCCAGCGAGACAGCGTGCCCAGCGGGTTCGCGGGCCTCCGACGCGGCCAGCAGCGCGGTCATCGCCAGCGTCTGGCGCTCGGCGGCGGTCCTGCCCTCCGGCATCCCGATCCGCCTCGCGCGCTCGCGGACGAGGGTGATGCTGTCCTGTTCGGTCGAGCCGCACACCAGCAACGTCGACTCCACGAGGGCCAGCAGCTCCTCCGCCGCCTCGCCGCCCTGGTCCGCCGCAAGCTCGTCCGCGACCGCGCCGAGCACCTTCACGCCGTCCAGGGCGCCCCGCGCGAGCACAGCCGTCTGGCCGAAGCGCACCGCGATCCCCGCGCGCTCGCGCAGTGGAGCGGTCGCGGCCAGCGCGCGGCGCAGTTGGTCGAGGGCGGCATCGGGGTCGATCTTCGCCAGCGGCCCGGCCAGCGCGACCCGAGCCCGCGCGCGCTCAGCCTCATTTCCCTTCTCGCCCAACGATTGCAGAACTTCGGTGAGGTAGCGGACCGCAACGTCGTACGCGCCACGGGCTTCGGCGCGCACAGCGGCGGCGCGGAAGATGTCGACCATCCACCGCTCCACCTCGCCGGACAGCCCGAGCAGCTGCTCCGCCACCTCCTCGGCGGGCCGCCCGGCGTCGCTGAGCAGGCGCCCCGCGCGCGTCCGCAGCTGCCGCAGCCGTGCCTCCTCCAGCCGCGCGAGCACCGCGTCCCGGATCACCGCGTGCGCGTAGCCCGCCTCGCCGGGAACGGTGACGCCGATGCGGGAAAGCTCCTCCAGCGCGGAAACCACCACGCCCGGCTGCACCCCGGCGAGCGCGGCGGTCAGCCTGGTCGGCACGTCGTCGGCCGTGTCGCCGAGGATCGCGACCGCTTCGGCGACCGCGCGCACGTGCTCCGGCCTGCTCGCCAGCTGGGCGAGGACGGAGGCGGCGAGCACCCGCTCACCGAGCTGCTCCGCGCGCACCGCGCCCGTGGCGTCGGGCAGCACGCCTTCGCGGCTGAGCTCGTCGAGCAGTCGGCCGAGCACCAGCGGGTTGCCACCGGTGATCTCCGCACAGCCGTCGACGAAGCACGCGTCAGGGGTGTCGAGCAGGGCGCGCTCGGCGAACTCGGTGATCTCCGAGTGCGCGAAGGGACCCAGTTCCAGAACGCGGCACCGTGAGTGCGCGGCAAGCCACGTGAGCCCGGGAGCACCGGGCCCCTGCGTGTCCACGCGCTGCGCGAGCACGAGCAGCAGCGGCAGGTCGGTGGCCCGCCGCAGCAGGAACTCCAGCCAGTGCATCGACGCCTCGTCGCACAGGTGCGCGTCGTCGATCATCAGCACGAGCGGGCTGGCCGCGGCTCGGTCGGCCATGTGCCGGTAGAGCTCCTGGAAGACGCGGTAGGACAGCTCCTCCCCCTCAGCGCCGGAGGAGTCGAGGCCGAGCAGCGCGCGGGCTGCGGAGAAGCACCCGGAGTGCTCCTGGCAGGCGATGCGCAGCAGGCGGACCCGGCCGGAGACGGCCAGCGCGCGGCTGAACTCCTCGAGCAGCGTGGTCTTGCCCATTCCGGCGGTGCCGCGCACGAGCGCGATCCCGACCTCGCCGGAGACGGCGGACGCGGCGAGCGAGGACAGCTCGGCGAGCTCGGCGGCACGGCCGATCACCTCGCGCGCACGGGTCGTCGTCCTGACCGCCCGCTCGCCTGTGCTCGTCACGCTGGCCGACCTCCTAGCCGCCGGGCTGCCGACATCCCCTCACCGCACACCGAGCGTATCCGGGAAAACACCCAGAAGCGCCGAATGCGCTTGCGCCCGCCGAAAGTATCCCGGATGTCTCATCGGACAATGCGCTGACCACGCGAAAGCTTTTCCCACAACGGTTTCCCGAATAGTCGCCGCACCCGCGCAACCCCGCGCCGATGCTGGCAGCAGGCAGTTGATCTCGTTCCGGATAACAAAAGCTAATGTCGTTACCGGTGGATCGGTTGTCAACCGATCGGCCCCCCGTGGAAGGTCGGGCGCATTCTCCGGCCCACCCGGGCGAATGACGTGCCCGAATTCAGGCGATCAGTGGCGCCGCGGGGTCGGCGGCCGGGCTCAGGTCGGAGTAGAGCGGTTCGAGCGCGCCGTCCAGGAACAGCTCGCGCATCTCCACCCGGCGGACCTTACCGCTCGTGGTCCGCCGCACCGCTCCCCTGCGCACGAGGACGACGCCGCCGAGCGCGGAGCCGAGCCGCCGGTGCAGGCAGGCGCGGATCTGCTCGGCGATCTCGGCGAGGCGCTCCCGGCCGTAGCGCCCGCGCAGCTCCTGCACGAGCACCACGGAGCCGACCGGACCGCCGACCTTGATCGCGGCACCGACCGCGACGGCCTTGGGCAGCAGCGCGGCCACCTCGCGCTCCAGGTGGTGCGGGTAGAAGCGGCGCCCGCCGACCTCCAACGTCTCGGCGATGCGGCCGGTCACGTACAGCTCGTCCTCGTAGAGCACGCCGAGGTCGCCGGTGCGCACGTAGCCGCCGTCGCCGCACGCGGTCTCGACGTCGAAGACCCGACGCGACTCGGCCTCGTTCCGCCAGTAGCCGCTGCCGACACTGTTGCCCCGCAACCAGATCTCACCGATGCGGCCCTCGGGGAGCACTTCGCGGCTGTCGGCGTCGACGATGCGGATCGCGTAGTCGCGGACCGGCCCGCAGCTCACCAACTCGTGCGCGTCGGCGTGCTTCTCGGCTTCGCCCAGCGGAACGAACTCGTCCTTCTCCAGCAGCACGGCGTCGACGGAGCGCGCGGCGGGCGCGGCCTCACCGATCCCGGAGACGTACACGGTGGCTTCGGCGAGCCCGTACACCGGGCACGTCGTGGTGGCGCGGTAGCCGACGGCGGAGAACTTCGCCCGGAACTGCTCCAGGGTCAGCAGGTTGATCGGCTCGGCGCCGTTGAGGGCCCAACGCCAGCCCGAGAGGTCCAGCCGGGCAAGCTGCTCGTCGGTGGTCTGCTGCACGCACAGCTCGTACGCGAAGTTCGGCGCCGCGGACAGTTCGAGCCGATATCGTGAGATCAACTCCAACCACACGTGCGGGCGCTTGAGGAAGACCATCGGCGCGATCAGCACGCAGGTGCCGCCGGAGAGCAGCGGCAGCATCAGCTGGCCGACACCCATGTCGTGGTAGAGCGGCGCCCACCCACCACTGCGGACGCCTTCGTGCGCTCCCGTTGCCTCCCACAGGGCTCCGGCGTTGCTGACGAGGTTCCCGTGGGTGATCACCACGCCCTTGGGGTCGGTCGTGGTGCCCGAGGTGTACTGGATCAGCGCAGGGGTGTCAGCGCCGATGTGCGGCAACGCCCAGTCGTCGGCGTCGGCCAGCTCGATCGCGTCGGTGGCCAGCGGCGTGATGTGCGACCAGCCCTGCCCCTCAAGCCACGCTTCGACAGCGGGCAGCTGCGCGGAGCCGGTCAGCACGGTGGTAGCACCCGTGTCGATCGCGATTCCCGTGGTGCGCTTCATGTAGTGGTTGCCGCCAGCGGGCAGCGGTGCGGGCACGGCGACGATCCCCGCGTAGAGGCAACCCAGGAAGGCGCGGACGAACTCCGTGCCCGACGGGTAGGCGAGCAGGACGCGCTCTCCCGGGGCCACCCGCTCCAGCAACGTGGCGGCGACGCGTCGTGCGTCGTGGTCGAGCTGGCTGTAGGTGAGCGCGTCCTGTCTGGCCTCGGCGACGTCCTCCACCAGGACGACGGCCTGCTGGTCGCCGATCCACTCGGCATGGCCCCGGAGAATCTCGGTCACGCTGACTGACTGCTGGAACATGGTTGATCAACCCTCCGTGCCAGGCGGCTTGCTGAGTGGTGGGGACCTCCGGCCAGAGGGGCTGGGCGTCAGGCCCTGATGTCCTGCGCGATGACGCGCTCGACGTTGCGCTCGGCCAGCGCCGTGATCGTCACGAAGGGGTTGGCCCCGAGCGCGCCCGGGATCAGCGATCCGTCCGTGACGTAGAGGTTCTGGTAGCCCTTGACGCGGCCGTAGAGGTCGGTGGCCTTGCCGAGCACGCAGCCGCCGAGCGGGTGGTAGCAGAAGTTCGCGGCGAAGTTGTTCAGCCCGGAGCCGAAGAGGTCGTAGCGGTAGTCGGTGAAGTTGGCCTTGTTGATCCGGTCGAACAGCGACCGCACGGCCGCGACGGCGGGCTCGCTGTGCGCCTTCGTCCAGGTCAGCCCGAGCTTGTCGGTGACCCTGTCGAAGGTGAACGTGCCGCGCTCGGGTGTCTTGGCCAGCGCCAGGTAGAGGCTGACCCAGGTCTCGATCCCCGCGGGCATCGGCGCGATCTCGGCGAGCACCGGGTGGACCGGGTTGTTCCGGTCGTCGATGGCCATCACCGGGATGGTGGACTGTTTGGCTCCGGTGGCGTTCCAGAGGTGGTTGGCGCGGGCGGTCATCACGTTGCCGTTGGGCCCCCAGCCGCCGCCGACGTCGGCGCTGAGCGCGGGCAGCGCCCCGGTCTCCCTGGCGCGCAACAGGATCTCGGTGGTGCCGAGGCTGCCCGCGCCGAGGAACAGGTGCTTGCAGGCGATCTCCTTGCGCGCCAGCACGTTCCCGAGCCCGTCCGTCTGGTGGACGGTCAGGACGTAGGTGCCGTCGGACTCCTGGCGCAGCGCCTTCACGTGGTGCAGCGACTCGATGGTCACCTTGCCGGTGCCCAGCGCCGCCGCGAGGTAGCTGCGGTCGAGGCTGCGCTTGCCGTGGTTGTTGCCGTACATCACCTCGCCGTCGAGCGCGGACTTCGGCGCGGTGCCCTCGGCCTCCTTGCGCATGTGCGCGAAGTCGTAAACGTTCGGGATGAACACCGTGCCGAGCCCGGCTTTCTCCGCCGCCGCTCGCGACACCCGCGAGTACTGGTACCACTCGGTGCTCTCGAAGAAATCGGACGGAATGGTGCTGACGCCCAGTCCCGCATTCGCACGCGGGAAATAACGGTCGTACATCTCGTTCATGTCGACCTGCGGCAGCGCCTCCTGGAGGAAGTCGCGTCTGGGTGTCACCGCCATTCCGCCGTTCACCAGGGAACCGCCGCCGACACCGCGCCCGACGTAGACCGACATGTCGCCGAGGTTGACCTTGTCGAGGACGCCGGCGTTGGGCTCGACGTCCTTGTTGACCACGTCCAGCCACAGGAAGCTGCCCAGCGGCGCCTCGGTGCGCTTCTTGAACCAGGTCGAGCGGCTGTCCGGGTTGGTGACCTTGCAGAAGACCTTGCCGTCCGGGCCCGGCTTGTCCCACAGCCTGCCCATTTCCAGCATCACCGTGGTGACACCGGCCTCGCCGAGGCGCAGGGCCGACACCGCGGCGCCGTAGCCGGTGCCGATCACCACGGCGGGCACGAACGAGCGACTTCCCCTCGGCTGCGCGCCCGCCGAGGGGGCCAGGGAGACCGTCGTCGCTCCGGCGGCTGCGGCGGCTCCCAACGCGGCCATTCCCAAGAAGCGACGACGGTTGAAGTCAACATTCCTCGACAAGGAATCCTCCTGGCCACCACACCTACCCGGACAACGTGAGATTCACGCTATCCACGTTCTTTTAGTGTTTCCCCCACTCTTTCCAGGTCACCAAGTGACCGGAAGCTTGTGCACCCCGTAAAAAACCATCTCGTCACGGAAGGACAGCTCTTCAACGGGAACGGCCAGGCGCAGTTCCGGGAAACGGCGCACCAGGGTCTCGAAGACGATCTGGAGCTCGATGCGGGCCAGTTGCTGGCCGATGCACTGGTGCGGACCGAAGCCGAATGCCAGGTGCGCCGAGGGGCGCCTGGTGATGTCGAAGGTGTCGGGGTCGACGACGAGCGCCGGGTCGAAGTCGGCCGCGAGGGCGTGCACGACGACCTGCTCACCCGCGCGGATGAGCACACCGCCGATCTCCACGTCCTCGGTCGCGAGCCGCTCGCCCCCGTACTGGCCGATCGTGAGGAAACGCAGCATCTCCTCCACGGCCGTGCTGACCAGTGAAGGATCGTTGCGCAGCAGGGAGAACTGGTCCTGACGGTTGAGCAGCAGCGCCGAGCCGAGGCCGATCATGCAGGCCGTGGTGTCGTGCGCGGCGATCAGCAGGGTGCCCGCCGCGGTGATCAGGAACATGTCGTCGATGACGCCCTCCGGGTCATCGGTGCCGATCAGCGCGGAGATCAGGTCGTCGCCCGGGTTGGCCCTGCGCTCCTGCACCATCTGGAACAGCATCCCGCCGAGCCGCATCCCGGCCGCCTGCGCCACCTCGGGGTCGGGGTTGACACCCATCACCGCTTCGGCGATCTCCTGGAACTCCGGCCGCTGCTCGACAGGGACGCCGAACAGGTCGGAGATCACCATCGACGGCACCGGGACGGCGAAGGAGCTGACCAGATCGGCGGGTGGGCCGAGCCGCTCCATCTCGTCCAGGTGCTCGTCGACGATGCGCTGGATGTTCGGCCGCAGCGCCTGCATGCGCCGCACGGTGAACTCCTTGGCCAGCAGCTTGCGGTCGGCGGTGTGGTCGGGGGCGTCCTGCCACAGCAGGCTCCCCCGGCCGGGCTTCGCCGTGACCACACCGTCCTTGGTGTGCAGGGCTCGCGGCACCTTCACGCTGAAGCGCGGATCGCGCATGGCGGCGCGCACCTCGGCGTGCCCGGTGATCAACCACGCCTCGTCCCCGCTGGGGAAGGTGGCCCTGGTGACCGGCGCGCGGTCGCGGACCTCGGCCAGGCCGGGCGGCGGGGAGAACGGGCACGTGCGGGTCCTGGGGACGGCGATGACGGTCTCGGACACGGTGTCCGCCTTTCGAACGGGATGCGGTGTGGTCAGCCGGAGAGGTCGGAGAGCCCTCTTCGCGTGGCGTTGACCAGCGCGGACATGTTGCCCGCCGGGTGCACGTTGTCGCGCATCATCTGGTGCAGGTTGCCGATCTCCTCGAACTCCCCGCACGCCGAAAGGCACGGGTCGAGCAGGCCGGTGCCGACGAGGCTCACGACCTCGCGGAACTGCTGGGTGTTGGCGCCGTGCGAACCCTGGAGCCGCTTGGAGCGCATCCACAGGTGGCGCAGGTCGACGTCGCCGTTGTAGCCGGAGGTGCCGCCGCAGATGACGACCATGCCGCCGTTGTCGCACAGGTACATCGAGGTCGGCAGGGTGTCCTGGCCGCTGTGCTCCAGCACGATCGCCGGAGACCTGCGCTCGCCCAGGATCTCCCAGATCTTCTTGCCGATCCCGCGCGCTCCGGTCAGGAACTTCTTCATCCCGGCGGCGTCGGTGGTGTCGGGCAGCCGGCCCCAGTGGTCGAAGTCGCGGCGGTTGATCGTGCCGACCGCGCCCAGGGAGCGGCAGTACTCGGCGCGCTCCTCGTCGGAGACCACCGCGATGGGCAGGCCGCCGAAGATCTTCACCAGCTGCACGGCCATCGAGCCAAGGCCGCCCGCTCCGCCCCAGATCAGCACGGGGTCGCCGGGCTTGACGGTGTTGCCCTCCCAGCCCAGGAGCTGCCGGTAGGCGGTCGGCCCGGTGAGCATGAAGCAGGCCGCCTCCTCCCACGTCAGGTCCTTGGGCTTGGGGTGGCACTGGTAGTCGTCCACGCGGCAGAACTGGGCGAAGGAGCCGTAGTTGCTCTCGTAGCCCCACGCGGTGGCCCCGGCCGAGACGATGTAGTCGGTGCCGAGCCGGATGTCCTCGGCGGTCTCGTCCCACTGGCCGCCGGACACCACGACGTGATCACCGACGGAGACGTTCTTCACGCCGTCGCCGACCGCCCACACCACGCCGGAGGCCTCGGAGCCGCCGACGTGGAAGTCCTCGGTCTGCCCGGCGGCCTGCCGCATCTTGATCACGTCGATCGGCATGCCCAGCGCGGCCCACACGTTGTTGTAGTTGATCCCCGCGGCCATCACGTAGACCAGGACCTGGCCCCTGCCGACCGCCGGGGTGGGGATGACCTCCGTGCGGAAGGCCTGCTTCGGCGGCCCGAAGCGGTCCTGGCGGATCACCGACGCGTACATGGTCTCGGGCACCTCGCCGAGCGGGGGCACCTCGCCGAGCTCGTAGAGCGACTTCGTCATGGCCTTCTCCTAGGTGGTGTGCGGGGTGAGCCAGGTCTGGACCGCCTCAGCGGTGGTGCCCGCGTGGTCTTCCAACATCGTGTAGTGGTTCCCTGGCACCTCAACGGTTTCCAGGACGTGCTCGGGCGGTGCGGCCCTGCCGTCGCCCTCCGCGCAGTCGCGCAGCGTGGCCTCGCCCGCGCGCACCAGCAGCGTCGGCGCCTGGATCTCCGGCACCTCCCACTCCTGCAGCAGGCGCTCGTAGCCGCCCATCGCGGTGAGCTGTTCGCCGCCCGCCGTCATGAACTCCAGGCGGACCGCCTGCTCGTTGGCCATCGCGCCCAGCACGGTGAGGTTCACGGGGGCCTTGCGGGAGAAGCTGTCCACCATGATCACGGCGCGCGGCTTGACGCCCATGTCCTCCAGGTGCGCGGCGACGCCGTGGGCGATCCAGCCGCCGGAGGAGTAGCCCAGCAGCACGATCGGCTTGTCCCCTGCGCACTCCAGCACGGTCTCGGCGTGCAGCCTCAGCAGAGCGTCCATTGTGGACGGAAGAAGTTCTCCTTCGCCGAAGCCGGGGTGCGGCAACGCCCACACGTCCCGCTCGCCCCGGAAGGTGGCGGCGAACCTCGCGTACTGGTGCGCCCCGGCCGGGACCACGTACGGCGTGAAGCAGATCAGCGCGTCCCCGTCGCCCTGCGAGAACCGCACGGGTTCCGGGCGCACGTCGAGCTTCGACGGCTCGTCGAAGGTCTCCCTGAACGCGGCGGCCTGCATGAGCATGCCCATGGCGGCCATGACTTCCCCGCGTTCCGTCGCCCGCTGGTAGAGCTGCACGAGCAGGTCGGTCGGGCGCTCCGGCGTGCTTTCCCCGAGCAGCGAGCGCAGGTGCGCGGCGAGCTTGGCGGGTGTCGGGTGGTCGAACGCGAGCCCGGCGGGCAGGTTGACGCCGATCGCCGTGGAGAGCCGCTTGCGCAGGTCGATCGCGGTCAGCGAGTCGAAGCCCAGCTCCAGGAACGGTTGTGCGGCTTGGACGTCCTCGGTGGAGGCATAGCCCAGCACGACGGCGCTCTGTGCGCGGACCAGGTCCAGCAGCCGCTGTTCCTGCTCTTCCGGTGAGAGCCCGGCCAGCTCGCTGGTGATCGTCGCTTCCCCTGCGGGAGCTTCTTCCTGCGTCGCCAGCTCGCGGACCTCCGTCAGTTCGGAGAGCAGCGGGCTCGGGCGGCCCACGGTGAACGCCGGGTGGAAGCGCGTCCAGTCGATCGGGGCCACGGTCAGCGCGGTCTCGCCGTGCTCGACGGCTTGGCGCAGCGCCTTGATCGCGAGCTCCGGGGCCATCGCTTTGAGCCCGCGCTTCTCGCCGCGTTCGCGGACCGCGTCGTCGACCATGCCGCCGCCGTCCCAACCACCCCAAGCGATCGAGGTGGCGGTCCGGCCGCGCGCCCGGCGCCATTGCGCCAGCCCGTCGAGGAACGCGTTGGCCGCGGCGTAGGAGGCCTGACCACCGCTGCCCCACACTCCGGCTCCGGAGGCGAAGAGCACGAAGGCGTCGAGTTCGGTGTCCCCCAACAGGTCGTCGAGGTTGATCGCGCCCGTGACCTTCGACGCGGCGGCTTCGGCGAACTCCGCGAAGTCGGCCTGCGACAGCAACGACGACCTTGCGGTGCCCGCCGCGTGCAGCACGGCCGTGACCGGGTTCTCCGCGAGCAGCTTCGCCAGGGCGAGCTTGTCGGCGATGTCGCACGCGGCGATCGTGACCTTGACGCCGGTCTTTTCCAGGTCCACCTTGAGTTCTCTTGCTCCTGGGGCGTCAAGTCCACGGCGGCTCGTCAGCACGAGGTGCTCAGCCCCGGCGCCAGCCAGCCAGGTCGCGAGGTGCCTGCCGACACCGCCCGTGCCACCGGTGACCAGCACCGTGCCGCGCGGCGTCCACTCGCTGGTTGCCGTGGTTCCCGCGCGGACCATGCGGCGCGCGAAGATCCCGGACTCGCGGACCGCGAGTTGGTCCTCTGTGGACTGTCCGAGCACCTGCGCGAGGCGCCGCATCACGCGCTCGTCCGGGACGGCCGGCAGGTCGACAAGTCCGCCCCAGCGCGCGGAGTGCTCCAGTGCGGCTACCCGCCCGAAGCCCCACAGCTGCGTCTGCGTCGGGTTGAGCACTGCGTCGGAGCGACCGATCGACACCGCGCCCCGCGTCGCGCACCACAGCGGCGCGCTCACGTCGAGATCGCCCAGTGCCTGCACCAACACCAGCGACAACGCCAGCCCCGCCGACAGTGTGGAGTGCTCGGGGTGCTGCCCTTCGGCAAAGCCCAGCAGCGACAGCACCCGTGCGGGCTGCTGCTCACCGAGCGCGTCGGCGAGCTTCGCGGCAGCTTCCTTCCGGTCTGCTGTGACGGGCAGCTCGACGGTGGTCATGTTCGGAACGACCCAGTCCTGGTCCGCCCCGGCGGGGAGGACGACGAGCACCGGCTCGGTGATCACGGCCAGGTCGTCCTCGGGCACCGGCCGCCAGGCGATGCGGTAGCGCCAATCGTCCATTGTGGACTTCTGACGGCTCTGCCCGCGCCAGGCGGAGAGCAACGGCAGGACGGGCTCGATCACGCCTTCTTCCGCGCCCATCACTGACGCCAAGCCCTGGAGGTCCTGCCCTTCGACGAGGTTCCAGAACTCCGCCGACGCGGGGTCGGTCTCCACGGGCGCGGCGTTCTCCAGCCAGTAGCGCTGGCGTTGGAAGGGGTAGGTCGGCAGGTCAACCGCAGCTGCTCCGGGCGTGACCGCCGCCCAGTCCACGCGCACGCCGTTGACGTGCAGATCGGCCGCCGACAACAGGAACCGGCGGAGTCCGCCCTCGTCGCGGCGCAGCGAGCCCCCGACGATCACGGTGGTCCCGGCGTCGTCCGCGATCTCCTGCACGGCGCTGACCAGCAGCGGGTGCGAGCTGGACTCGACGAACGCGCCGTAGCCGTCCTCCAGCAGCTTGCGCACGGTCGGCTCGAACAGCACGCTCTCGCGGGCGTTGCGGTACCAGTACTGGGCGTCCAGCTCCGTCGTGTCGATCCGGTCGCCGGTCACCGTGGAGTAGAACGGGATGTCCGAGGCGAGCGGCTTGACCGGGGCCAGCGCCTCCAGCAGCTCCTCGCGCAACACCTCGATCTGCGCGGAGTGCCCGGCGCCGTTGGCACCGCGTACCTTGCGGGCCCGGAACCCATCCGCCTTCAGCTCGCTGAGCAGCTCGTCCACGGCCTCAGGGGAACCGGATACCGTGAGGGCCGCAGGCCCGTTGAGGGCGGCGACGGAGAGCTGGTCGCCGAACCGTTCCAGCCGCCTGGCGATCTCATCGGCCGGAGAAGCGACCGCGAGCATGGCGCCCTTGCCCACCAGTTTCATCAGCGACCTGATGCGCAGCGCCACGATCCGCGCCGCGTCCTCCAGGCTCAGCGCCCCGGCGACGTGCGCGGCGGCGACCTCGCCCTGCGAGTGACCGATCACGGCGGCGGGCGTCACGCCGAGCGACCGCCACAGCTCGGCCAGCGACACCATCACCGTGAACAGCACCGGCTGAGCGATGTCCACGCGGTCCAGGTCCGGCGCACCGGGCTCCGCGCGCAGCACGTCGAGCACCGACCAGTCCACGTAGGCCTCGAAGGCTTCGGCGCAGGCGTGGGCCTTCGCGGCGAAGACCGGCGAGGTCTCCAGCAACTCCTTGGCCATCTCCGCCCACTGAGACCCGTGACCGGGGAAGACGAACGCGACCTTGCCCGGCGAGGACGCGAAGCCCTGCACGAGGTTGCCAGCCGGGGTCTTCTCACCCAAAGCCGCGATCCCGCTCAGCAGCTCATCGCGGGTCTTGCCGACCACGACCGCGCGGTTGTCGAACGCGGTCCGCTTGGTGGCCAGGGAGAACCCGAAGTCCGCGATGTCGATCTCAGGATTCGCGTCCACAAAGGACAGAATGCGGCGAGCCTGAGCGCTGAGCGCCCCCGTCGACTTGCCGGACACCAGCCAGGCAACGTTCTGCTCCGGTCGGTCCACACGTGCGGGAACAACATCGCCCGTGTAGCCCTCGATGATCACGTGCGCATTGGTGCCGCTCATGCCGAACGAGGAGACACCGGCGCGGCGCGGACGGTCCACCTCCGGCCACTCCACGGCCTCGGTCAGCACGCGCACGTTGCCCGCAGACCAATCGACGCTGGTCGAAGGCTCGTCCACGTGCAAAGTCTTCGGCAGCACACCGTTGCGGATCGCCATGACCATCTTGATCACACCGCCGACGCCCGCCGCGCCCTGCGTGTGACCGATGTTGGACTTGAGGCTGCCGATGTGCAGTGGCTGTTCGCGATCCCGCCCGTAGGTGGCGAGAAGTGCTTGCGCCTCAATGGGGTCACCGAGCTGAGTGCCCGTACCGTGCGCTTCGACAGCGTCCACTTCGGACGGTGCGAGGCCGCCATTGGCCAGCGCCTGGCGGATGACCCGGCGCTGCGCGGCTCCGCTCGGTGCGGTCAAGCCGTTCGACGCGCCGTCGGAGTTGACCGCGCTGCTCCGCACGATCGCGAGCACCTGATGGCCGTTGCGGCGAGCATCGGAGAGGCGCTCGACGAGGATCATGCCCACGCCCTCGGCGAAGCCGGTGCCGTCCGCTGAGTCAGCGAAGGCCTTGCAGCGGCCGTCGACCGCGAGCGCGCGTTGCTTGCTGGAGGTGGTGAACGCGGACGGACTGGACATGACCATCACGCCACCCGCCAGCGCCAGGTCGCACTCACCCTTGCGCAGTGCTTGTGCGGCAAGGTGAATCGCCACCAGCGACGCCGAGCACGCGGTGTCGACGGTGACCGACGGTCCTTGCAGGCCGAAGGTGTAGGAGATCCGGCCGGAGAGCACGCTCGCGGTGTTGCCGGTCGGCAGGTAGCCCTCAACGCCCTCGGGGACGGTGATCGGGCGGCCCACGTAGTCCTGGTAGCCGTTGCCGACGAAGACGCCGGTCTCACTGCCGCGCACGGAATCCGGCTTCACACCAGCGCGCTCGAAGGTCTCCCACGCGGTCTCCAGGAGCAGCCGCTGCTGCGGGTCCATCGCGATGGCCTCGCGCGGACTGATCCCGAAGAACGCCGAGTCGAACTCCGGCGCGTCGTGCAGGAAGCCGCCCTGCGTGGTGTACGTGGTGCCGCTGTGCTCGGGATCGGGGTGGTAGAGCCCTTCCAGGTCCCAGCCGCGGTTGCCGGGGAACTCCGAGATCGCGTCGGCGCCGGAGCGGACCAGCTCCCACAGCTCCTCCGGCGAACGGACTCCGCCGGGGTAGCGGCAGGCCATGCCGACGATCGCGATCGGCTCGTCGTCAGTGATCACCGACGAGACCACGGCTTCCTGGACCGCCCCGGCACCGGTCAGTTCGGCACGCAGGTGGGCCGCGAGGTCGGTCGCGGTCGGGTGATCGAACACAAGCGTCGGCGGCAGCGCGAGCCCGGTCTCGGCGTTGATCCGGTTGCGCAGCTCGACGGCGGTCAGCGAGTCGAACCCGAGTTCCTTGAACGGCAGTCCGGCTTCGACCGCGCCGACCCCGGTGTGCCCGAGCACCGAGGCGGCGTGCGCGCGGACGAGGTCGACCAGGACGGCGGCCTGGTCGTCCTCCGAGAGCCCGGCGAGGCGTCCGACCAGCGCCGAAGCGCCCGCGCCGAGCCCGGCCGGGGCGTCGGCGGTCAGGGCCGCGCGCACCTCCGGCAGATCGCCGAGCAGCGGGCTCGGGCGGCTGAGCGTGAACGGGCCGATGAACCGCTCCCAGTCCACCTCCGCCACGGTCACCGCGGTCTCGTCGCGGTCGAGCGCCCGGCGCAGGGCGGTGATCGCCGCCGCGGCTGGCATGGCCGTCAAACCCCTGCGGCGCAGGCGTTCTTCGTCGTCGCCGTCAGCGACCATGCCGCCGTCGGCCCACGGCCCCCACGCGATGGCGGTCGCCGTCAGCCCACGTGCGCGCCGCTGCCTCGCGAGCCCGTCCAAGAACGCGTTGCCCGCCGCGTACGCGGCCTGCCCACCGCTGCCCCAGACTCCGGCGATCGAGGAGAACAGTACGAACGCGTCGAGTTCCTTGTCTCCCAACAGCTCGTCCAGGTGCACCGCGCCGTTGACCTTCGCGGACAACGCGTTGGTGAACGCGGCGGTGCTCGTCTCGGCCAGCAAACCGGAGTCCGCGACACCCGCCGTGTGCACCACGGCGTTCACATCGTGCTCGTCAAGCAGGGCTCGCACGGCGTCGCGGTCGGCCACGTCGCAGGCCGCGATGGTGACGCGCGCGCCGAGGTTCTCCAGCTCTGCCTTGAGCTCCGGTGCACCGGGCGCGTCGGGTCCACGACGGCTGGTCAAGATCAGGTGCTCAGCGCCCGCGCTCGCCAGCCACTTCGCGACATGTCCACCAAGGGCGCCCGTGCCACCAGTGATCAGGACGGTGCCACGCGGAGTCCACTCGCGCGTAGCCCTTCTCGCCGGCGCGTGGGCGAGCCTGCGCGCGAAGATCCCCGACGCGCGGATCGCGATCTGGTCCTCTGTGGACTGTCCGAGCACTTCGCCCAGCCGCTGCGCGATGCGGGCATCGACGACGTCGGGCAGGTCGACCAGGCCGCCCCACCGCGCGGGGTGCTCCAGCGCGGCCGTGCGACCGAAGCCCCACAGCTGCGTCTGCTCGGGGTTGCGCACCTGGTCGACGCTGTCCACCGCAACCGCGCCGGTCGTCGCGCACCACAGCGGCGCTTCAACTCCGGCGTCGCCCAGGGCTTGGGTGAGGGCCAGCGCGCCCACGGTACCTACCAGCGCAAGGACGCCGTCGATGGTGCCAGTCAGCTTCGGCGCGAGGTCTTCCCGCGTGGTGACGCGGATCGTCGTGAGACCGAGTTCCCGTGCCAGCAGGGCGGAGCGCTCGTCGTCCTCGGCGACCGCGAGCAGCCAGTTCCCACTGAGTCCGCCGGAGACGAGGGTGGTCAGCTGCTTCCAGGTCTCGCGGTAGGTCCAGGTGTCCGCTTCGGACTGTCCGTGCCGCTGCCTGCGCCACTCGGCCAGGCCCGGCAGGACCGCCCTCAGCTGCTCGGCGGGCACGTCCAGGCTCGTGGCGAGCGACTCCAGGTCCTCGCGCTCGACGACGTCCCAGAATTCCGCGTCCACCGCGTCGACGGCAGGGGCGCTCGGGGAGAGCCAGAACCGCTCGTGCTGGAAGGCGTAGGTCGGCAGATCGATCGTGCGCCCACCGGTGAGGACGGTCTTCCAGTCCACCGCCACGCCGTGACCGTGGAGCTGGCCGAGCGCCGTCATGATCGCCTGCGGCTCGGCGCGGTCGGAACGCAGTACCGGCACGGCCACGGTGTCATCCAGCACGCCCTGCACCATGGCGCTCAGCACGCCACCCGGCCCGACCTCGACGAACCGCGTCGCGCCCTGGTCACGCATGGCCTGCACGCCGTCGGCGAAACGCACCGCCTCGCGCACGTGCCGAACCCAGTACCCGACGGAATAGCGTTCCACCACAGACCCGGTCAACGTCGACACAACCGGAATCTGAGGCTCGTGGAAGGTGATCCCCTCCAGAGCGGCGGCGAACTCCTCCAGCATCGGCTCCATCAAGGGCGAGTGGAACGCGTGCGACACCTTGAGTCGCGAGGACTTGCGGTCCGCGAACTGCGCGACCACCGCCAGCACAGCCTCTTCAACGCCAGACAGGACGATCGAGGTCGGCCCATTGATCGCCGCGATCCCCACCCCGTCGGTGAGCAGCGGCAGAACCTCGTCCTCGGACGCCTGCACCGCCACCATCGCGCCACCGGTAGGCAACGCCTGCATCAACCGAGCCCGCGCGTTAACGAGAGCCGCCGCATCCTCCAGCGACAACACCCCGGCAACGTGCGCAGCCGCGATCTCGCCAATGGAATGACCAGCCACAACGTCCGGCCGCACGCCCCACGACTCCAACAACCGGAACAGAGCCACTTCCAGAGCGAACAGCGCGGGCTGCGCGATGCCGGTCTGATCCAGATCGGGCGACTTGACGTCCACCGTCAAGTACTTGACGACCTCCGTAAAGGCCTCCGCGAACACCGGGTAGGCCGCGAACAACTCCTGACCCATGCCCACACGCTGCGAGCCCTGACCCGAGAACACGAACGCCGTCTTCCCGCTCCCGGCGCGCAGGATCGGCTCGGAGCCCGCGACCACCCCGCGCAGCCCGGCGAGCAGCTCCTCCCGGTCCTGGCCCACGACGGCCGCGCGGTAGTCGAGCGCCGCACGCGCGGTGGCCAGCGAGAACGCCACGTCCACGGGGTGCTGGGAGTCCACAAAGGACAGCAAGCGCGAAGCCTGTGCCCGCACCGCAGCGTCGGACTTGCCCGACAGCACCCACGGCACCACCGCGTCACCAGGCTCAACCCCAGCCGCAACGCACGTGTAGCCCTCCAGAATCGTGTGCGCGTTGGTGCCGCTGATGCCGAAGGACGACACCGCCGCGCGCCGGGGCTCGCCGGTCGAGGGCCAGTCCACGGCCTCGGTCACCAGGCGAACGTTGCCCCCGGACCAGTCGACCTGCGAGGTCGGGGCGTCCACGTGCAGCGTCGGCGGAAGAACACCGTGCCGAAGCGCCATCACCATCTTGATCACACCGCCGACGCCGGCGGCGGACTGCGTGTGCCCGATGTTGGACTTCAGCGAACCCAACAGCAGCGGCTCATCGCGATCCTGCCCGTACGTGGCCAGAAGTGCTTGCGCCTCAATGGGATCGCCGAGCCGAGTCCCGGTGCCGTGCGCCTCCACGGCGTGGACCTGGTCGGGTCGCAGCCCCGCGCTCGCGAGCGCCTGACGGATCACCCTCTGCTGCGAGGGACCGTTCGGCGCGGTCAGGCCGTTCGACGCGCCATCGGAGTTGATCGCCGAGCCGCGCACGACGGCGAGCACGTTGTGCCCACGGCGCTCGGCGTCGGAGAGCCGCTCGACGAGCAGCAGGCCGACGCCTTCGCCCCAACCGGTGCCGTCCGCGCCCTCCGCGAAGGACTTGCAGCGGCCGTCGACGGCGAGCCCGCGCTGACGGCTGAACTCCACGAACATGCCGGGGCTCGCCATGACCGCCACACCACCGGCCAGCGCCATGTCGCACTCGCCGCCGCGCAGCGACTGGATCGCCATGTGCAGCGCCACCAGCGACGACGAGCACGCCGTGTCAACGGTGATCGCGGGGCCTTCGAGCCCGAAGGTGTAAGCCACACGGCCGGAAACCACGCTCGCCGCGCTACCGGTCAGCAGGTGTCCGCCAACATCCTCGGGCGCGTCCTGAACGCCAGCTCCGTAGCCGAGGTAGGCCATGCCGACGAACACGCCGGTCCGGCTCCCCCGCACCGAGCCGGGGTCGATCCCCGCCCGCTCGAAGGCCTCCCACGTGCCCTCCAGCAGCAACCGCTGCTGCGGGTCCATCGCGAGGGCTTCGCGCGGCGAGATCCCGAAGAACGCCGGGTCGAACTGCGCCGCGTCGCTCAGGAAGCCGCCCTCGCGGGTGTAGCTCGTGCCCTTGCGCGAGGAGTCGGGATCGAAGAGCCCGTCAACGTCCCAACCCCGGTCCTCCGGGAAGCCGGAAACCCCGTCACCACCGGAGATCACGAGCTGCCACAGGTCCTCCGGGGACCGGATACCACCCGGGTAGCGGCAACTCATACCGACGATCGCGATCGGCTCGTCCACCGCGACCGCGGCCTGCGCGGTCACCTCGGTCACCGCGCCAAGAAGCTCCGACACCAAGAACTTGGCGAGCGCGGTCGCGTTCGGGTAGTCGAAGACCAGCGTGGCGGGCAGCCGTACGGATGTGGCTGCCTGCAAGCGGTTCCGCAGCTCAACGGCGGTGAGCGAGTCGAAACCCATGTCCTTGAACGCCTGCCCGGCCGACACCGCGTCCGCACTGCTGTGACCCAGCACGGCCGCCGTCTCAGTGCGCACCACGTCCAGCACAAGGGCTGAACGGTCAGACTCCGGCAGCGCGGCCAGGCGCTGTGCAAGCCCAGAACCCTGCGCTGCGGCAGACTTCGCGGCTCGACGGGCGGCCCCGCGCACGAGCCCGCGCAACAGCGGCGGCACGGTCGGCGCCTGCCGCAGGTCACCGAAGTCCAGCATCATCGGGACCAGCACGGCGTCGTCCACCGTCGCCGCGAGGTCGAACAGTTCGACACCGTCCTCATTGGACAGTGGAACGAATCCGCCCCGGCTCCGACTGGAGTCCACAGTGGACGCCATACCGTTCGCCCAGACACCCCACGCCAACGAGTGCGCCGTCAGTCCCCTAGCTCGGCGACGAGCCGCGAGCGCGTCCAGCGCGCTGTTCGCGGCGGCGTAGTTGCCCTGGCCCGGAGTGCCGAAGATGCCCGAAGCGGAGGAGAACAGCACGAACATCGCGACATCGCCAACGAGTTCGTCCAGGTGCAGCGCCGCGTCGACCTTGGGCTGAAGCACGGTGTCGACGCGCTCCGGCGTCAGCGCGGTGAGCACTCCGTCGTCCAGAACACCGGCCGTGTGCACGACTCCGGTCAGCGGGTGTCGCGCGATCAGCGCCGCGAGCGCGTCACGATCGGACACATCGCACGCCACGATCGTCACGTCCGCGCCGAGCTCGGCCAGCTCGTCCCTCAACGAAGCGGCTCCCGGCGCATCAAGGCCGCGACGGCTGGTCAGGAGCAGTTTGCGGACGCCGCGCTCGACGAGCTGCTTGGCGACGAGCTGGCCGAGCCCACCGGTGCCGCCGGTGACCAGAACGGCGCCCTCGCGGTCGAGCTGCTTCGGCATGGTCAGAACGACCTTGCCGACGTGCTTGGCGCGCGACAGATGCCGGAACGCCTCGGGCGCCCGGCGAACGTCCCAAGTGGACACTGGCGGCGAGGTCAGGACGCCGCGTTCGAACAGCGCCAGCACCTCGGCCAACATCTCGCCGATGCGCTCCGGACCGGCCTCCATCAGGTCGAACGCCTGGTAGGCGACCCCGGGGTGGTCGGAAGCAACTGTCGAAGCGGAGCGGATGTCGGTCTTGCCCATCTCCACGAAACGCCCACCGCGCGGCAGCAGGCGCAGCGACGCGTCCACGAACTCGCGCGCGAGCGAGTCCAGCACCACGTCGACACCAGCGCCGGAAGTGACGTCCAGGAACTCCTGCTCGAAGTCCAGGGTCCGCGAGTTGGCGATGTGATCGTCGGCAACGCCGAGGCCGCGCACGGTGTCGTGCTTGCCGGTGCTGGCGGTCGCGAAGACCTCCGCGCCGAGGTGCTTGGCCAGCTGAACGGCGGCGATGCCGACTCCACCGGCGGCGGCGTGGATGAGCACGCGCTCGCCGGACTGGAGCCCCGCGAGGTCGATCAAGCTGTAGTAAGCGGTCAGGTAGACGATCGGTGCGGCGGCGGCCTGCTCGAAGGTCCAGTGCTCCGGCTTCACGGCGATCATGCGGCGGTCGGCCGTGGCCACCGGCCCGAACGAGCCGTGGAACAAGCCCAGCACCGCATCGCCGACGTTCAGGTCGGTGACGCCCTCCCCGACCTCGACGACGACACCGGCGCCTTCGAGGCCCATCTGCCCGGGCTCGGGGTACATGCCCAGCGCGATCATCACATCGCGGAAGTTCAACCCTGCCGCGCGCACCTCAACACGAACTTCACCGGCACCAAGCAGACGTTCCGCGTGCGGCGCGGGCGAAAGCGTGAGCGCGTCGAGCGCCGAACCACCACTGGTGAGGCACCACGGCCGTGAGCCGGGCGGAGGGATCAGGCTGGCACCACCGGAAGCGCGGGCCAGGCGAGGCAAGAGTGCCTTGCCCTCACGGAAAACGATCTGGTCCTCACCGGTCGACAACGCCTCAGCGACCGCCGCACGGTCGGACACATCGGAGTCGAGCAGTACGAACCGGCCGGGATTCTCGGCCTGTGCGGAGCGGATCAGGCCCCACACCGCCGCGCCCGCGAGATCCGGCACGTCGACATTGATCGCGCCGCGAGTCAGGAACACGAGCTGCCCGCTGTCCGCGTCGTCGAGCCAACCCTGCGCGAGGGTCAGCGCGTGGTTGACGCGCTTGCGGATTCCCGTCGCGGAGTCCTCGGTGGACAGTGGAGCGATCTCCGCGATCACGAAGTCGTCGGACGCCGTAACGCCGGGCTCGACGGGCACCCAGTCGATCCGGTACAGCGATTCGGTTAGCCGCCGGTCGTCAAGGCTGAGCGTGCGCATGGCCAGCGACTCAATGCGCGCGACCGGCGCTCCGGTCTCGTCGGCCAGCTCCAACGTCACGGCGTCCTGGCCAGCCGTGGTCAGCCGCGCGCGCACCGCCGTGGCGCCCGAGGCGTGCAGCGCGACCTGACTCCACGAGAACGGCACCTGCGCGGGACCGTCCACAGTGGCCTCAGGAAGCAGGGAAAGCCCGTGCAGCACGGCATCCAGCAAAGCCGGGTGCAGGCCGAACACCGCGGCGTCCTTGCCAGCGACTTCGGGCAGGCGGACCTCGGCATACACGTCGGAGCCGACACGGTAGGCCGCGCTCAGCCCCTTGAACACCGGCCCGTAGCCATAACCGGAACTGGTCAGGCGCTCGTAAAAACCTTCCAGGTCAACCGCTTCAGCCCCCGCCGGCGGCCACTCCGACAGATCGAAGCCGGGGTCAGCGGCGGTGGGCGCGAGTGAACCCACGGCGTGCAGCGACCACGGCTCGTCGGTGGCGGCGTCCTCGGCGCGGGAGTGAATGGTGATGTCACGGTGGCCGGACTCATCAGCCTCGCTCACCGTCAGGCGGAGCTGGCGCGCGCCGCGCTCCGGCAACGCCATCGGCTCAGCGAGCGTGAGTTCTTCGACGGCGCCGCACCCAACCTCGTCACCAGCACGAACGGCCATCTCAACGAGCGCCGCGCCGGGCACGAGCACTCGGCCGTTCATCGCGTGATCAGCGAGCCAGGGATGGGTGCGCAGCGACACGCGGCCGGTGAGGACGTGCCCGGCTCCGGGCAACGCGACGGCGGCGCTCAACAGCGGGTGGTTCGCCGAAGCCAAGCCGAGCCCGGACGCATCGCCCGCCTGCACGGGGATGTCGAGCCAGTAGCGCTCGCGCTGGAAGGCATACGTCGGCAGGTCGATCTGCTTGGCACCCGGGAAGAACGCGCTCCAGTCGACGTGCACGCCGTGCGTGTGGAGGCTCGCGAGCGCGGTGACCGCTGCCTCGGCCTCGCCACGATCCGCGCGCAGCATCGGCACTGCGACCACGTCATCGAGGCAGCCCTGCACCATCGCGGAGAGCACGCCGCCGGGGCCGATCTCGACGAACGTGCTCACCTCCTCGGCGTGCAGCGTGCGCACTCCGTCGGCGAAGCGCACGGCTTCGCGCACGTGGCGCACCCAGTAGTCCGCGTCGTAGCTCTCAACGAGCGAGCCGGTCAGCGTCGAGACGATGGGGATCTTCGGAGCGTGGAACTCCAGTCCGGCAAGGGCTTCGGCGAACTCGGCGAGCATCGGTTCCATGAGCGGCGAGTGGAACGCGTGCGACACCTTGAGCCGCGACGTCTTCCGGCCCTGCTCCGAGAAGATCGCCGCGGCCCTGGTGACGGCGTCCTCAGTTCCCGAGATCACCACGGACGTCGGGCCGTTGACCGCCGCGATCCCCACCTCGCTGGACAGGTGGGGAGTCATTTCCTCTTCGGTCGCCTGGATCGCGACCATCGCGCCGCCCGTGGGCAGCGCCTGCATCAGCCGAGCGCGCGCGTTGACCAGGGCCGCCGCGTCCTCCAGCGACAGCGCACCCGCAATGTGCGCGGCGGCGATCTCGCCGATGGAATGCCCGGCGACGACGTCCGGCCGCACACCCCAGGACTCCACGAGCCGGAACAACGCCACTTCAAGCGCGAACAACGCGGGCTGCGCGATGCCGGTCTGGTCCAGATCGGGTGACTTGACGTCCGCCGTCAAGTAGTTGACGGCCTCCGTCCAGGCCTCCGCGAACACCGGGAACGCCTCGAACAGCTCCCGCCCCATACCGAGGCGCTGCGAGCCTTGGCCGGAGAAGACGAACCCCACGCGACCGCCGGTACGGTGGCCCGCCACGACCCGAGGAGCCGTCGACCCGTCGGCCAGCGCACGCAGTCCAGCGAGCAGCTCGTCCCGATTGGAACCGATGACCACGGCGCGCGCATCGAGGGCAGAGCGCGTCGTCGCCAGGGAGAACCCGACGTCACCGGAAGAATGAGTGTCCACAAAGGACAGAAGCCGCGCGGCCTGAGCGCGGAGCGCGGCATCGGTGTGACCGGACAGCACCCACGGCAGCAACGCCGGTTCGAGAGCGTCGACCGACTCTGAAACAACGGCAGGCGCCTGCTCCACAGTGTCTTGCGGGACACCCGCACCCGGTCGGCCCACACGCGCGGAAACAGCATCGCACGTGTAGCCCTCCACGATCACATGCGCATTGGTGCCGGAGACACCAAAAGAAGAAACGCCAGCGCGGCGCGGGCGGTCCACCACCGGCCACGGCTGTGCCTCGGTGAGCAGCCGTACGGCTCCGGCAGACCAGTCCACATGGGACGAAGGCTGGTCGACGTGCAGAGTTCGCGGTAGAACTCCGTTCCGGATAGCCATGATCATCTTGATCACGCCGCCGACGCCCGCAGCGGCCTGCGCGTGGCCGATGTTGGACTTCAGCGAGCCCAGCCACAACGGCCGGTCGGACGGGCGGTCCTGGCCGTAGGTGGCGATGAGCGCCTGAGCCTCGATGGGGTCGCCGAGGACCGTGCCGGTGCCGTGGCCCTCCACCGCGTCGACCTGAGCGGGCGAAAGACCGGCGTTGGTGAGGGCCTGCTTGATGACGCGCTGCTGCGAGGGACCGTTCGGCGCAGTCAGGCCGTTCGAGGCGCCGTCGGAGTTGATCGCGGTGGAGCGGATGACCGCGAGGACGTTGTGACCGTTGCGCTGCGCGTCGGAAAGCCGCTCCAGCACAAGCATTCCGACGCCCTCGGACCAACCGGTGCCGTCGGCCGCGTCCGCGAAAGCCTTGCAGCGGCCGTCGGCTGCGAGCCCGCGCTGGCGCGCGAACTCCGCGAAGGCCGTGGAGGTCGCCATGACCATCACGCCACCGGCGAGCGCCATCGTGCACTCGTGCTGCCGCAATGCCTGCGACGCGAGGTGAAGCGCCACCAGCGACGACGAGCAGGCGGTGTCGACGGTGACCGTGGGACCTTCCAGACCAAACGTGTAGGCCAGCCTGCCCGAGAGCACGCTGGCCGAGTTCCCTGTCCCGAGGTAGCCGTCGGAGTCCGTGGCCATGCTCAGCGCCTGGGTGGCGTAGTCCTGGTAGCCGGAGCCGACGAAGACGCCGGTTCGGCTGCCGCGCAAGGAAACCGGGTCGATCCCTGCTCGCTCAACGGTTTCCCACGTGGTCTCCAGGAGCAGCCGCTGCTGGGGGTCCATCGAAATGGCTTCACGCGGGGAGATCCCGAAGAATCCGGGATCGAACTCCCCCGCGTCGTAGAGGAATCCGCCGTGCCGGGTGTAGCACTTGCCGGGGGTGCCGGGGTCGGGGTGGTAGAGGTCTTCGTCCCAACCCCGGTCACCGGGGAACTCGCCGATCGCGTCCGTGCCGTCGGCGACGAGCCGCCAGAGGTCCTCCGGGGAGCGGACCCCACCGGGGTACCGGCAGCCCATCCCCACGACGGCGATGGGCTCCTGGTCCTTCTCCTCGACCTCCTTCAGCCTGCCGCGGGCCTGGCGCAGGTCCGCGGTCACGCGCTTCAGGTACTCAAGGAGCCGTTCCTCGTTGCTGCTCATCCACGCCACCCGTCCCTCGGCCTGCACCGAGGTTAGGTCGCGCAAAACTAGGAAATTTCCAGCTCTTGGTCGATCAGATCGAAAATGTCGTCGACCGTCGCGGACTCCAGTTCCCCGTTCTCCACGACCGGAGCGGAGAGCGCGGCGAGCAGTCCTTGCAGGCGCGTCCGCACTCGTGAACGCGTGACCTCCTCCTGGTTGACGCCAGCGATCAGCGACTCCAGGCGGTCCAGTTCCTCGAAGACGGAGACCTCGCCGCCCGCCGTGTCCAGCAGCGCCTCGCGGAGGTGCCGCGCGAGCGCCCTCGGCGTCGGGTGGTCGAAGACCAGCGTGGCCGGCAGGGTCAGCCCGGACTCGCCGGTGAGCAGGTTGCGCAGCTCCACCGCCGTCAGCGAGTCGAAGCCCAGTTCCTTGAAAGCCAGGTCGGCTTCCACGGCCGCCGTGCCCCGATGGCCGAGCACCGTCGCCACGTGCGTGCTGACGATCCCGATCAGCGTGCGTTCCTGGTCGGACTCCGACATCCCGGACAACTTCGCGACGAGCGCGGAGGCGTCGACCTCCGGCGCCTGCGGCTCGACCCGCTTCACCTGAGGGAGATCGCCCAGCAGCGCGCTTTCCCGGCTCACCGTGAACGGGACGATGAACTTCTCCCAGTCCACGTCCGCGATCGCGACCGTGGTGTCACCGCCGTCCAAGGCGCGGCGCAGAGCCGTGATCGCCTGCTCCGGCCGCAATGCGGTGAGGCCGCGAGCCTTGAGCCGCTCTTCGTCGCCAGTGGCTTCGACCATGCCGCCGCCGGCCCACGGCCCCCACGCGATCGAGGTCGCCGCGAGGCCGCGGTGCCGCCGGTTCTCCGCGAGCCCGTTGAGGAAGGCGTTCGCGGCGGAGTACGCGGCCTGGCCGCCGCCGCCCCACACGCCGGAGATCGACGAGAACAGCACGAACGCGTCGAGTTCCTTGTCTCCCAGCAGTTCGTCCAGGTGCACCGCGCCCGCGACCTTGGCCGCGCTCATCTCCGCGAACTCGGCTGGCGTGGTGTCCATGAGCATCGCCGCGTCCGAGCCGCCCGCCGTGTGCACCACCGCGTTGACGGTGTGCTCAGCCAGCAGGCTCTGCACAGCGTCCCGGTCAGCGACATCGCACGCCGCGACGGTCACGTGTGCACCGAGGTTTTCCAACTCCGCCTTGAGTTCCGTGGCTCCCGGCGCGTCCAGCCCGCGACGGCTGGTCAGGATCAGGTGCTCAGCCCCCGCGCTCGCCAGCCACCTGGCGACGTGCCCGCCAAGGGCTCCCGTGCCGCCGGTGATCAGCACCGCGCCGCGTGGAGTCCACTGTGCACCGTCCTGTGTGGACACTGCGCCGAGCCGCCTGCCGAAGACGCCTGCCGCGCGGACCGCGACCTGGTCCTCCGTGGACTGTCCGAGCACCGAGGCGAGGCGCTTGGTCACGCGCTCGTCGAGCTTCGCGGGCAGGTCGACCAGACCGCCCCACCGCGAAGCGTGCTCCAGCGCGGTGACCATGCCGATGCCCCACACCTGGCTCTGCGCCGGGTTCTCCAGCTCATCGGAGGCGTTCACCGGCATCGCGTTTCTTGTGGCCAGCCACAGCGGCGCGTCGATCTGCGCGTCACCCAACGCCTGCACCAGCACCAGGCTCAGTGCGACGCCGTCGGTGTCCACGCCGAGCAGCGACAGCACTCCGGTGACCATGTGATCACGCGCGGCCTCAGCGATCGCCTTCGTGGCCAGCGCGCGGTTCGTGCCCGCGTCGATCGGCACCGGGACCGGAGTGATGCCGTGATCGGTGAGGCCGAGCAGGCAGTCCTGCACCCAGGTGTCATCCGCCAACGCTGAGGGCACGGGCACCAGCCACAGCCCCGAGGCCGAGGTGTCGCCGTCGCCGAGGCGCTTCCACGTGATGCCGTAACGCAGACTGTCCACAACGGACTCTTCACGGCGCTGCTTGCGCCAGGACGAGAGCCTCGGCAGCACGTCGCGGAACGAGTCGTTCTCGCCGATCTCCAAGGTCGCGGTCAGCGAGGCCAGGTCCTCGCGCTCCACGGTCTCCCAGAAGTCGCTGTCCACGGCGTCGCCCACCTCGGGCTCCGGCGCGTCCAGCCAGTAGCGCTCGCGCTGGAAGGCGTACGTCGGCAGGTCGATCCTGCTCCCGCCCACGAAGACCTCGGCCCAGTCCACGGCGGCACCCCGCGTGTGAACTTCGGCAAGCGCCGTGGTGATCGCTTCCGGTTCGGCGCGGTCGGCACGCAGTACCGGGATCGTCACCACGTCGGCGAGGCATCCCTGCACCAGTGCGCTGAGCACGCCGCCCGGGCCGACCTCGACGAACGTCGTCACTCCCCGGTCGCGCACCGTCTCCACCGCGTCCGCGAACCGCACCGCTTCACGCACGTGCCGAACCCAGTACTCAACGGAATAGCGTTCCACCAGGGACCCGGTCAACGTCGACACGATCGGAATCTGAGGCGCCCGGAACTCGATCCCAGCCAGCTCGGCGGCAAAGTCGGCGAGCATCGGCTCCATCAACGGCGAGTGGAACGCGTGCGACACCTTCAACCGCGACGTCTTGCGCCCCTCGAACTGCGCCACAACCGCCAGCACAGGCTCTTCCTCGCCGGACAACACCACCGAAGACGGCCCGTTGACCGCCGCAATCCCCACCCCGTCGACCAGCAGCGGCAGCACCTCATCCTCCGAAGCCTGCACCGCCACCATCGCCCCACCAGCCGGGAGCGCCTGCATCAACCTCGCGCGGGCCGACACCAGCGCCGCCGCATCCTCCAACGAGAGAACACCCGAGACGTGCGCCGCCGCGATCTCGCCAATGGAGTGCCCCGCCAGCACGTCCGGCCGAACACCCCACGACTCCAGCAGGCGGAACAGAGCCACCTCAAGCGCAAACAACGCAGGCTGAGCGTTGCCGGTCTGATCCAGATCAGGTGACTTGACGTCCACCGTCAAGTACTTGACGGCCTCCGTCCAGGCCGCCGCGAACACCGGGTACGTGTCGAACAGCTCAGCACCCATGCCGAGCCGCTGCGAGCCCTGACCGGAGAAGACGAAACCGATCTTGCCGCCGGGCCGACCGCGCACAACGCCCGGCGCGGACCCACCCGAAGCGAGCGCCCGCAGGCCCTCCAGCAGCTCATCGCGAGAAGAACCCACCACGGCGGCACGGTGACCCAGAGCGCTGCGCGTCGCGGCCAGCGAGAAGCCGACGTCCACCGGGTGCTGATCATCCACAAAGGACAGCAGGCGCCGGGCCTGATCACGAACGGCAGCCTCGGACTTCCCGGAGAGCACCCACGGCAGCACGCCGTCACCAGGCGACGAGACGACGTCCTCAGCGTCTTGCGGGACACCCGCACCCGATCGGCCCACACGCGCGGAAACAGCATCGCACGTGGGTGCCTCCTCCACGATCACGTGCGCATTGGTGCCGGAAACACCGAACGACGAAATGCCAGCGCGACGCGGCCGGTCGGACTCCCACGCCACGGCCTCGGTCAGCAGCGACACCGACCCGGCCGACCAATCCACGTTCGGTGTCGGCGAGTCGATGTGCAGTGTCTTCGGCAGCAAGCCGTTGCGCATCGCCATGACCATCTTGATCACGCCACCGACACCGGCAGCCGCCTGCGTGTGGCCGATGTTGGACTTCAGCGACCCCAGCCACAACGGTTGCGCGCGGTCCTGCCCGTACGTCGCGAGAACCGCCTGCGCCTCGATCGGATCGCCGAGCCGCGTGCCGGTTCCGTGCGCCTCCACCGCGTCCACATCGGACGGCGCGAGCCCGGCCGATGCAAGGGCCTGGCGAATCACCCGCTGCTGAGCCGGACCGTTCGGCGCGGTCAACCCGTTCGACGCACCATCCTGGTTCACCGCAGAACCGCGTACCACGGCGAGCACCTTGTGGCCGTTGCGCTGGGCATCGGACAGGCGCTCCACCAGCAGCATGCCGATGCCCTCGGACCAGCCCGTGCCGTCGGCCGCCGCGGCGAAGGCCTTGCAGCGCCCGTCCTCCGCGAGCCCGCGCTGGCGGCTGAACTCCACGAAAGCACGCGGCGTTGCCATGATCATCACGCCGCCGGCCAGCGCCATCGAGCACTCGCCGTTGCGCAGCGCCTGAACCGCCCAGTGCAGCGCGACCAGCGAGGACGAGCACGCCGTGTCGATGGTGACGGCCGGGCCTTCGAGCCCGAAGGTGTAGGCGATGCGGCCGGACATGATGCTCGCGGTGTTGCCGGTGCCGAAGAAGCCCTCGGAGTCATCGGCCGCGCTGAAGGCCTGGGCCGCGTAGTCCTGGTACCCCGAACCAACGAAGACTCCGGTCTGCGTACCCCGCACGGTCTCCGGGTCGAGGCCCGCACGCTCGAAGGTCTCCCACGCGGTCTCCAGCAGCAGTCGTTGCTGCGGGTCCATGACCGTGGCCTCGCGCGGGGAGATCCCGAAGAACGCCGCGTCGAACTCGGCCGCGTCGTACCGGAAACCGCCGTGCTTCACGTAGGACTTGCCCGAGCTGTCCGGGTTCGGGTCGTAGAGGTTCGCGACGTCCCAACCACGGTCCTCGGGGAACTCCGAGATCCCATCAGTACCAGTTGCGACCAGGTTCCACAGGTCCTCGGGCGAGTCGACCCCGCCCGGGTAGCGGCAGGCCATGCCGACGATCGCGATCGGCTCGTCCGTCACGGTGGCCGCCGACGAGACAACGACCTCCCGGGCACCGCTCAGCTCGGAGCGCAGGTGCGACGCCAGCGCGAGAGCGTTGGGGTAGTCGAAGACCAGCGTCGGCGGCAGCGCCAAGCCGGTCGCGGCGGTGAGCTGGTTGCGCAGCTCGACGGCGGTCAGCGAGTCGAAGCCCAGGTCCTTGAACGCCCGGCCCGCTTCGACCGCGCCGCTGTCCGCATACCCCAGCACCGCCGAAGCGTGCGTGCGGACCAACTCCACCAGCTCGGCCTCAGTGAGGTGCACCAGCGGCGACGACACCGGCTCCGGCTCACCCTGCTTGACCTCGACGAGATCGCTGAGCAGCGCGCTCGGGCGGCCGACCGTGAACGGCGCGATGAAACGCTCCCAGTCCACGTCGACCACGGTCGCGGCAGGCACACCGATCACGCGCCGCAGCGCCGACACCGCCAGCGCGGCACGCATCCGGACCAAGCCGCGGCGGCTGAGCCGCTCACCGGCTTCTTCACCCGAAGCCATGCCGCCGTCATCCCACGGCCCCCACGCCACGGCGGTCGCCGCGAGCCCCTGCGCACGCCGACGCTCGGCGAGCCCGTCCAAGAACGCGTTGGCCGCCGCGTAAGCCGCCTGGTGGCCGCCACCCCACACCCCCGCGATGGAGGAGAAGAGCACGAAAGCGTCCAGTTCACCGGCAAGCTCGTGCAGGTGCACTGCGCCGTCGACCTTCGCGGAGAGAACATCGGCGAAGGACTCCAAGTCCATGTCCGCCAAGGGCTCCAGCTGATCGACGCCCGCCGTGTGCACGACGGCGTTCACCGGGTGCTCGGCGAGCAGGGCCGCCACCGCGTCCCGGTCAGCCACATCGCAGGCGGCCACGGTGACCCGCGTGCCGAGGCCCTCCAGCTCGGCCTTCAGTTCAGCGGCACCCGGGGCGTCCAGCCCGCGACGGCTGGTCAGCACCAGGTGCTCAGCACCCGCGCTCGCCAGCCAACGACCGACGTGCCCGCCAAGGGCTCCCGTGCCGCCGGTGATCAACACCGTGCCGCGCGGAGTCCACTGTGCACCATCCTTAGTGGACAGTCGCGCGAGCCTGCGACCTTGGACGCCGTTCTCCCGGATCGCCACCTGGTCCTCAGTCGACTGGCCGAGCACGCCGACGAGGTGTCCGAGCACGCCGTCGCTGACAACGCCCGGCAGGTCGATGAGGCCGCCCCAGCGACGCGTGTGCTCCAGCGCGGCCACCCGGCCGAAGCCCCAGATCGCGTTCTGGACGGCGCTCGGCACCACTCCGCCAACAGGCATCGCTTCGGTGGTCACCGTCCACAGTGGAGCCTGGATGTCCGCGTCGCCCAAGGCTTGCACCAGCAGCACCGACAACGCCGCACCCACGGACAGCGCCGAGTGCGGTCGCTCGTCGACTCCGAGCAGCGACACGACGCCCGCGACCAGTGTCTCTTCGGCCGCGCGGACGAGCTGACGCGTGATGGTGTTGCGGTCAGCGCTCGCCTGAACGGTGATCGGGTAAACGCGAAGCCCGCGCGCGGCGAGCCCGTCCTTGATCGCAGTCGTCCACTCGGTCTCTTCGGTGGCGAGCACGATCCATGTGCCGTGCGGCTTGGCGGAGAAACCGCGCAAGGGCTTCCAGTCCACGCGATACGTCCAGTTGTCCACAGTGGACTCCTCGCGCCGCTGCCTGCGCCAGGCAGACAGCCGGGGCAGGACCGCCTCCAGCTGCTCAGCAGGCAGATCGAGGGTCTCGGCGAGCGAGGTGACGTCGGCCTGCTCGACCGTGTCCCAGAACCCGCCGTCTTCCGACAGGACGACGGGCGCCGACGGCATCAGCCAGTAGCGCTCGTGCTGGAACGCGTAGGTCGGCAGGTCGATCACGCCCGCGCCCGGGTACACCGCCGACCAGTCCACGGCGACGCCGTGCGTGTGCAGCTGCGCAACGGCGCGCGTGATCGACTGCGTCTCCGGCCGATCCGAGCGCAGCAACGCAACGGTGACCACGTCGGCAAGGCAGCCCTGCGCCATCGCGGTCAGCACACCACCAGGGCCGATCTCAACGAACCGGTTGGCGCCCTGCGCGTGCACGGTGTCAAGCCCGTCCGCGAACCGAACGGCCTCGCGCACGTGCCGCACCCAGTACTCGGCGGTGTAAGCCTCCACCAGCGAGCCGGTCAGGTTCGACACCACGGGGATCTGCGGCGCGGTGAACTCGATGTCCTCCAGGGAGCGCGCGAACTCCGCCAGCATCGGCTCCATCAGCGGCGAGTGGAACGCGTGCGACACCTTGAGCCGCGAGGTCTTGCGGTCCGCGAACGCCGCCGCGACCGTCAGGACCGCGTCCTCCACCCCGGAAACCACAACGGAGTCCGGGCCGTTGATCGCGGCGATGCTCACCTGGCTCGACAGGTGAGGAGTCACTTCTTCTTCAGTCGCCTGGATCGCGACCATAGCGCCACCGGCGGGCAGCGCCTGCATGAGCCGAGCACGAGCACTCACGAGCTTCGCCGCGTCGGCCAAGGACAGCACTCCGGCCACGTGCGCGGCTGCGATCTCGCCGATCGAGTGCCCAGCGACGACATCCGGCCGCACACCCCACGACTCCAGCAAGCGGAACAGCGCGACCTCGACAGCGAACAGCGCGGGCTGCGTGAACTCGGTCCGCCCCAAGTCAGCTGAGTCGAACACCACCTCGCGCAGCGGCCGATCGCCGTGCACGTCTACGTGCGCGCACACATCGTCGAAGGCCGCAGCGAAGAGCGGGAACGCCTCGTACAGCTCGCGCCCCATCCCAGCGCGCTGAGAACCCTGACCGGAGAACAGGAACGCCACATTGCCCGCGCTGTCCGCGCGCCCGACCGTGACGCCCGAGTTCGGCGTCCCCGCCACCAGCGCACGCAGCCCGTCCAGCAACTCATCGCGGCCGGAGCCAACAACAGCCGCCCGGTTCTCCAGCGCCGCACGACCCGTGGCCAGCGCCCGAGCAACCTCAGCGACGTCGGATCGACCATCCACAAAGGACAGAAGCCGTGAAGCCTGATCGCGGACAGCAGTCGAAGTCTTACCCGACAGCACCCACGCGACCTCAGCCGGAGCATCCACCGGAGCAGGAGCAACGACCTCCGGAGCCTCTTCGACGATCACGTGCGCGTTCGTGCCGGACACACCGAACGAAGAGATGCCAGCGCGACGCGGACGCTCGACCAAAGGCCACGGCTGGGCCTCGGTCAGCAGGCGGACATCACCGGTCGACCAGTCCACATGGGACGTCGGCTCGTCGACGTGCAAGGTCTTCGGCAGCAAGTCGTTGCGCAGCGCCATGACCATCTTGATGACGCCAGCGACACCAGCAGCAGCCTGCGAGTGGCCGATGTTGGACTTCAGCGTGCCCAACCACAGCGGGCCCTGCCGATCCTGACCATAGGTGGCGAGAAGTGCTTGCGCCTCAATAGGGTCACCGAGCTTGGTACCCGTACCGTGCGCTTCAACAGCGTCCACATCGGACGGTGCGAGCCCAGCGGAGGCCAACGCCTGCCGAATCACCCGCTGCTGAGCCGGACCGTTCGGCGCGGTCAACCCGTTCGACGCACCATCCTGGTTCACCGCCGAACCGCGAACCACAGCGAGCACGTGATGTCCGTTGCGCTGTGCATCGGAAAGGCGCTCCACCAACACAACGCCGACACCGTCCGCCCAGCCCGTGCCGTCGGCGCTCTCAGCGAAGGCCTTGCAGCGACCGTCCGGCGACAGGCCGCGCTGGCGACTGAACTCCACGAAGCCGGTGAGGCCCGCCATCACGTTCACACCGCCCGCGATGGCCATCGTGCTCTCACCGCTGCGCAGCGACTGAATAGCCAGGTGCAGCGCGACAAGCGACGACGAGCACGCAGTGTCCACGGTGACCGCAGGACCTTCGAGCCCGAAGGTGTAGGCCACGCGCCCGGAGACGACGCTCGACGCGCCACCGGTCAGCAGGTGGCCTTCCACGCCCTCGGGAAGCTCCGCGAGGCCCGCACCATAACCCTGGTAGGCCATGCCGACGAACACGCCGGTCTGGCTGCCCTTCAAGGACATCGGGTCGATTCCGGCGCGTTCGAAGACCTCCCACGAGGACTCCAGCAACAGCCGCTGCTGCGGGTCCATGGCCAGGGCTTCGCGCGGCGAGATCCCGAACAGCCCGGCGTCGAACCCGGCCGCGTCGTAGAGGAATCCGCCGTCGCGGGCGTAGGTCTTGCCCGGCTTGCCCGGCTCCGGGTCGTACATGCCCTCGGTGTCCCAGCCGCGGTCGTCCGGCCACCGCGAGATCACGTCGGTACCCGATTCCAGCAGCTGCCACAGCTCTTCGGGCGAGTTCGCGCCGCCGGGGAAACGGCAGGCCATGCCGACGATCGCGATCGGCTCGTCCGTGGCGGTCACCGTCGTCTCAACGGCAACCTCGCGCGTCCCGCTCAGCTCGGAGCGCAGGAACGCCGCCAGCGCGATGGCGTTGGGATAGTCGAACACCGCCGTCGTCGGCAGTTTGAGGCCGGTCGCCGCGTTGAGCTTGTTGCGCAGCTCCACGGCGGTCAGCGAGTCGAAGCCCAACTCCTTGAACGCACGCCCGGCCTCCACTTCGGCGGCGCCGTTGTGCCCGAGCACGTTCGCGGCCTGCGACCGTACGAGCTCGACGAGAAGCCGGTCCTGCTCTCCCACCGTGAGCCCGGAAAGCTTTGCCGCCAAAGGAGTCGGGCCAGAGGTCGTAGTCTCCTCGTCACCGGGTTCCAGCGCACGACGGACCTCGGGCAGCTCGTCGAGCAGGGCGCTCGCGCGGTTGACCGTGAACCTCGGCGCGAACAACGCCCAGTCGAACGCGGCGACGGTCAGCGTGGTCTCTCCATCGGACAACGCCTGCCGCAGAGCGGAAAGCGCCATCGCGGCGGGCATCGTGTGGACACCGCGCCGACGCAGGATCTCCTCGGCATCGCCCTGCGCGACCATACCGCCGTCCGCCCACGCGCCCCACGAGATCGCCAGACCGGCGAGCCCCCGCGAACGCCGGTGCTCGACCAGCGCGTCCATGAAGGCGTTGCCCGCCGAGTACGCGCCCTGGCGGCCACTCCCCCAGATGCCCGCGCCCGACGAGAACAGGATGAAGGCGTCCAGCTCCTGATCGCCCAGCAGCTCGTGCAGGTGCACGGCGCCCGCGACCTTCGCAGAGAGCGTGTCCGCGAACTCGTCGAGCGTGGTGTCCTCGATCATCGCGTGGCTGTCGATGCCCGCAGCGTGCACGACAGCGTTCACCGGGTGTGCGGCGAGCACGGCGGCCACGGAATCACGGTCAGTCACGTCGCACGCGGCCACGGTCACGTTGGCGCCCAACGCTTCCAACTCCGAGCTCAGCTCAGCAGCGCCAGGAGCTTCGATGCCACGACGGCTGGTCAGAACGAGGTGCTCAGCGCCCGCCTCTGCCAGCCAGCGCGCGACGTGCCCGCCAAGCGCACCGGTTCCGCCGGTGATCAGCACGGTGCCGCGAGGAGTCCACTGAGGACCGTCCGAAGAGGACTTCGCGCGAACGAGTCGCCGCCCGAACGCACCCGAGGCGCGCACCGCGACCTGGTCCTCATCCGACTGCGAAAGCACGGCCGCCAGACGTCCGGCGATGCGGGCGTCCACGTTCTCCGGGAGGTCGATCATGCCGCCCCACCGGCGCGGGTGCTCCAGCGCGACCACCCGGCCGAAGCCCCAGAGCTGCGACTGGACGGGCTCTTCGACGTGCTCGGAGCGCCCGACCGCGACGGCGTTCCTGGTCGCGCACCACAGCGGCGCGTCGATCTCCGCATCGCCCAGCGCCTGCACGAGCAGCACAGTGGACGCGAGGCCCTGCGACAGATCCTTGTGCTGAGTGGCAACCTCGGCGTCCTCGGCCAGCAGCGACAGGATGCCGTCGACCGGGCCGAGCTCGCGGAGCTGAGCCGCGAGGGCCGCGCGATCGGCGGCGCGGTCGATGATCACCAGGTCGGAGGACAGCGCCGAGCGGGTCGATTCGACCCAAGCGGTTTGTTCGGTGGCCACGACGAGCCACGTGCCGGACAGATCGGCCGGAGCGGTGGTCAGCGGCTTCCAGGTGACGCGGTAGCGCCAACTGTCCACAACGGACTGTTCCCGGCGGGACCTGCGCCAGGCGGACAGGCGCGGCAGGATCGCGCTCAGCGACTCGTCGGCGCCGACGCCCAGGGTCTCCGCGATCGAGTCGAGGTCTTCGCGCTCGACGGACTCCCAGAACCCGGACTCGACCTCGTCGACCGGAGCAGCGGCAACCGTGGCCGAGGCGCGCTCGAACCAGAAGCGCTCGCGCTGGAAGGCGTAGGTCGGCAGCTCGATCCGCGCGCCAGGCAGCAGCGAGGACCAGTCGACGACCACGCCGTGCACGTAAGCCTGGCCGAGCGAGAGCGCGAAACGATCCAATCCGCCCTGGTCACGGCGCAGCGAGGGCACCACGGCGGCGGCCGTGCCGGACGCTTCGATCGTGTCCTCGAGGGCCATGATCATGACGGGGTGCGGGCTGCTCTCCACGAACACGTCGTGCCCGTCGGTGATCGCGGCCTCCACCGCCTCGCGCATGAGCACGGTCTGCCGCAGGTTGCGGTACCAGTACTCCGCGTCGACCTCGCCAGTGTCGATCAGGGCGCCGGTCACCGTGGAGTAGAACGGCACTCCCCCGGAGCGCGGCACGATCGGCGCGAGCACCTCGGCCAGCCGCTCTTCGATGCGCTCGACGTGCGCGGAGTGCGAGGCGTAGTCCACGTTCACCCGGCGCGCACGAACATCGCGCTCCTCGCTGACCACCATCAGCTCGTCCAGCGCGTCGGCGTCGCCGGAAACCACTGTGGTGGCGGGACCGTTGACGGCAGCGATGCCGATCCGACCGTCCCACTGGCTGATCAGCGAGGTGGTGTCCTCAAGCGGCAGCGCAACCGACACCATGCCGCCGAGCCCGGACAGCTCCAGCAAAGCCTTACTGCGCAAGGAAACCACGCGTGCGGCGTCCGAAAGGGACAGTGCGCCGGAGACGGCCGCCGCCGCGATCTCGCCCTGCGAGTGACCGATCACCGCAGCGGGCTCGACACCGAAGGACCGCCACAGTTCGGCCAGCGACACCATCACTGCCCACAGCACCGGCTGAACAACGTCGACGCGGTCGGTTGTCGGAGCGCCTTCACCACCGCACAGGACCTCGGTGAGCGACCAGTCCACGAACGGCGCCAACGCCTGCTCGCACTTGGCGATGCGCTCGCGGAACACCGGTGAGGTCTCCAGCAGCTCCACCGCCATGCCCTGCCACTGCGAACCCTGGCCGGGGAAGACGAAGACGACCTTGCCCTTGGTGCTCGCCGTGCCGGTGACGGCGGTTCCGTCGGCGAGCGCCGTCAAGCCCTCCAGCAGTTGATCACGGTCGCTCCCCACCACCACCGCGCGCTCCTCGAACGCTGCGCGGCCGTCCAGGGAGTACCCGATGTCGATCGGGCTCCAGTCCCGGTCAGCCAGGTGCTCCAGGAGACGGGCCGCCTGCGCGCGCACAGCCTTGGCGCTCTTGGCGGACAGCACCCACGGGACCGGGGCGGTCGGCTCCGGCGTCGTCTTGGGCGCTTCGGTCGGCGGAGCCTGCTCGATGATGGCGTGGGCGTTGGTGCCGCTCGCGCCGAAGGACGAGATGCCCGCGCGGCGCGGCCGGTCGACCTGCCACGGCACGGATTCGGTCAGCAGCCGCACGTTGCCCGCCGACCAGTCCACGTGCGGCGTCGGCTCGTCGGCGTGCAGCGTCTGCGGCAGCACGCCGTTGCGCATCGCCATGACCATCTTGATCACACCGGAGACACCGGCCGCGGCCTGCGTGTGGCCGATGTTGGACTTCAGCGAGCCCACCCACAGCGGCTGGTCACGATCACGCCCGTAGGTCGCGAGCAGCGCCTGCGCCTCGATCGGATCGCCGAGCGTGGTGCCGGTTCCATGCGCCTCAACAGCGTCCACATCGGACGCGTGGAGTCCGGCGGCGGCAAGGGCTTCGCGGATCACACGCTGTTGCGCGGGACCGTTGGGCGCGGTCAGGCCGTTGGAGGCGCCGTCCTGGTTGATGGCGGTACCGCGCACGACGGCGAGCACGGGGTGGCCGAAGCGCTGCGCGTCGGAGAGGCGCTCGACAAGGATCATGCCGACGCCCTCGGACCAGCCGGTCCCGTCCGCGTCGGCCGAGAACGCCCGGCAGCGGCCGTCCGGTGAGAGCCCGCGCTGACGGCTGAACTCCACGAAGACGTTGGGGCTGGCCATGACGCACACGCCACCCGCGAGCGCCATGTCGGATTCACCGCTGCGCAGCGACTGCACGGCGAGGTGCAGCGCGACCAGCGACGAGGAGCACGCGGTGTCGATCGTGACCGCCGGGCCTTCGAGGCCGAAGGTGTAGGCCACGCGGCCGGATGCGACGCTCGACGCGCCACCGGTCAACAGGTGGCCTTCGACGCCGTCCGGCTTGGCGCTGCTCTCGGTGCCGTAGCCCTGGAACGCGAGCCCAGCGTAAACCCCGGTCCGCGTGCCCTTGACCTGCGCGGGGGTCAGCCCGGCGCGCTCGAAGACCTCCCACGAGGCCTCCAGCAGGAGCCGCTGCTGCGGGTCCATGGCCAGGGCCTCACGCGGAGAGATCCCGAAGAAGGCGGCGTCGAAGTCCGTGGCGTCGGCCAGGAACCCACCGTCGCGGGCGTACGTCGTGCCGGTCCGTTCGGGATCGGGGTCGTACAGGGACTCGATGTCCCAGCCTCGGTCACCCGGGAACCCGGAGATCGCGTCGACGCCCTCGGACACCAGCTGCCACAACGCTTCGGGCGAGGCGACACCACCGGGGAGGCGGCAGCTCATCGCCACGATCGCGATCGGCTCGTCCGACGACGCCGTCACCACGCGGGTAGTGGAGCTGGCGGAGCCGAACAGTTCAGCGTGCAGGAACTCCGCCAGCACCAACGGGTTCGGGTAGTCGAAGATCAGCGTGGCGGGCAACGGCAGCCCGGTCGCCGCGCCGACCTTGGTGCGCATCTCGATCGCGGTCAACGAGTCGAAGCCGAGGTCCTTGAACGCCCGGTCGGCCTCGACGGCGTCGGCGCCACGGTGTCCGAGCACGGCCGCGACCTGGCCGCGCACGATGTCCAGCAGCGCGGCGATCTGGTCCTCTGCGGACAGTGATCCGAGTTTCGCCACCAGTGGCGCGGTGTCGTTGTCCTCGCTGGAAACCACTTTGGTGAAGCCGGAGAGCAGTGCGCTCGGCCGGTTGAGGGTGAACGGCGCGAGGAATCGACCCCAGTCCACGTCGGCGACCGCGACCGCAGTCTCACCTGAGTCCAAGGCCCGGCGCAGCGCGCAGACGGCCAGGTCGGGGTGCATCGCGCTCACGCCACGGCGGCTCAGCTGCGCCTCGTCGGAGTCGGTCAGCATGCCGCCCCCACCCCACGGCCCCCACGCCACCGAGGTCGCGGCCAGCCCACGCGCCCGGCGCTGGTACGCGAGTCCGTCCAAGTAGGCGTTCGCGGCGGCGTAGGCGGTCTGCTGCCCGCTGCCCCAGGTGGCGGCGATCGAGGAGTAGAGCACGAACGCGTCGAGCTCCTGGTCCCCCAGCAGCTCGTGCAGGTGCTTGGCACCCGCGACCTTCGCGCCCATCGTGCGCGCGAAGTCCTCGTCGGTCAGCTCGTCGAACGGCGTGAACTGCTCGACGCCCGCCGTGTGGAAGACGGCGGTGAAGCTCTGTCGCGCGAGCAGGCTTTCCACGGCCTCGCGGTCGGCCATGTCGCACGCGAGCACGGTGACCTCGGTGGACGCTTCGAGTTCCGCCTTCAGCTCGGCCGCCCCCGGCGCGTCCAGGCCACGGCGACTGGTCAGCACGAGGTGCTCGGCGCCCGCCTTGGCCAGCCAGCGCGCGAGGTGCCCGGCCAGCGCACCAGTCCCGCCGGTGATCAGGATGGTGCCGCGCGGCGTCCACGGCTCGGTGATCCCGCGCCGCACCCTGTTCAGGCGCGCGGCGAAGACCCCGTTGTCGCGGATGACGACCTGGTCTTCGCGCGACTGGTTGAGCACCGCCGCGAGCAGTCCCACGTCGACGTCCTCGCCCAGGTCGACGAGGCCGCCCCACCGCTGCGGGTGCTCCAGTGCGAAGGCGCGGCCGAAGCCCCACAGCATGCTCTGGTCCGGGTCGAGGTTGTCGTGGACCGCGCCCTCGGTGGCGCACCACAGCGGCGCCTCGATGCCAGCTTCGTCCAGCGCGCGAACCAGCTTGACGGTAGCCGTCAAGGACCCGAACGAGAGCACTCCGTCGGCCTCGGTCACGTCGGCGAGGTCCGTGACCAGTCGAGCGCCGAGCCCCTGAGCGACGGCTGCCGCGCGGTCGTCGCCTTCCTCCGCCACGACGAGCCACTCACCGGTGAGCGTGGCGGTCTTGATCTCGGGAAGCGGCTGCCAGTCGATCTGGTAGGTCCAGTTGTCCACGGTGGACACTTCGTGCCGCTGCCTGCGCCACGCGGACAGCTTCGGCACCACGGCGTCCAGCTCATCGGCGCTCAGCCCGAGCGTGGTGGCCAGCGACGCCACGTCCTCGCGCTCGACGCTCGCCCAGAACTCCGCGTCTGCGGCGTCCACCACCGGCGCGGGCTTGTCCAGCCAGAAACGCTCCTGCTGGAAGGCATAGGTCGGCAGGTCGATCTTGGTACCGCCGAAGACGCTCCAGTCCACGTGCACGCCGTGCGTGTGCAGCTGCGCGAGCGCGGTGACGAACGCCTGCGGCTCGGCCCGATCGGAACGCAGTACCGGCACGGCCACGATGTCATCCAGCACGCCCTGCACCATGGCGCTCAGCACACCACCCGGCCCGACCTCGACGAACCGCGTCGCGCCCTGGTCACGCATCGTCTGCACGCCATCGGCGAAACGCACCGCCTCACGCACATGCCGAACCCAGTACTCAATGGAATAGCGTTCCACCACAGACCCGGTCAACGTCGACACAACCGGAATCTGGGGCTCGTTGAACCTCACCCCGGACAGAGCCGATGCGAACTCCTCCACCATCGGCTCCATCAACGGCGAGTGAAACGCGTGCGACACCTTCAACCGCGACGACTTCCGGTCCGCGAACTGCGCGACCACCGCCAGCACAGCCTCTTCGTCACCGGACAGCACCAGCGAAGACGGCCCGTTGATCGCCGCGATCCCCACACCGGGAGTCAGCAGCGGCAGAACCTCCTCCTCCGAGGCCTGCACCGCCACCATCGCCCCACCCATGGGCAACGCCTGCATGAGCCGAGCACGGGCAGAAACCAACGCCGCCGCATCCTCCAGCGACAACACCCCGGCGACGTGAGCAGCCGCAATCTCACCAATCGAATGCCCAGCTACCACATCCGGCCGGACACCCCACGACTCAAGCAGGCGGAACAGAGCCACTTCGAGGGCGAACAGAGCGGGCTGGGCGTTGCCGGTCTGATCCAGATCGGGTGACTTGACGTCCACCGTCAAGTAGTTGACGGCTTCCGTCCAGGCCGCCGCGAACACCGGATACGTGTCAAACAGTTCCTGCCCCATGCCGAGGCGCTGCGAGCCCTGGCCGGAGAACACGAAGCCAACCTTGCCGGAACGCGCCACGCCCTCCACCGCGAACGTGGACCCCTCGGCCGCAGCGACGGCGCGCAGGCCCTCGGTCAGCTCCTCCACCGACGAGCCCACAACGGCAGCCCGCCGCTCCCAAGCCGACCGCGTGGTGGCCAACGACAGCGCAACGTCCACAGAGGACACCGAAGAGGCCGAAGAGTCCACAAAGGACAGAAGGCGCGAAGCCTGTGCGCGCACAGCAGCGTCGGACTTGCCGGACAGCACCCACGCCACCGGCCCAGCAAGAGGTGCGGGCGCAGGAGAAACCTCAGGAACGACCTGCTCGATGATCACGTGCGCGTTGGTGCCACTCGCCCCGAACGATGAGATGCCCGCACGACGCGGACGGTCCACAGCAGGCCACGGCTCAGCGGAAGTCAGCAGCCTGACGTTGCCCGAAGCCCAGTCCACGTGCGGCGACGGGGAATCCACGTGCAACGTCCGCGGGAGCACCCCGTGCTGGAGCGCCATCACCATCTTGATCACACCGGCCACACCGGCGGCGGCCTGCGAGTGACCGATGTTGGACTTGATCGACCCGAGCCACAGCGGCCGATCAGCGGGGTGCTCCTGGCCGTAGGTCGCGAGCAGCGCGTCAGCCTCGATCGGATCGCCGAGCGCGGTCGCGGTGCCGTGCGCCTCCACGACGTCGACCTGCTCCGGCGTCAACCGCGCGTTGGCCAGCGCTTGACGGATCACGCGCTCCTGCGAAGGACCGTTGGGCGCGGTCAAGCCGTTGGACGCGCCGTCCTGGTTCACCGCCGAACCTCGGATCACCGCGAGCACCGGGTGACCGTTGCGGCGAGCGTCGGACAGGCGCTCCAGCAGGATCACGCCGACGCCCTCGGCCATGCCGGTGCCGTCCGCCGAAGCGGAGAACGCGCGGCAGCGGCCGTCGGAGGACAACCCGCGCTGACGGCTGAACGCGATGAAGGTGTTGGGGGTAGCCATGATCGTAGCACCACCGGCGAGCGCGAGCGTGCACTCCCCCTGGCGCAGCGCGTGCGCGGCGAGGTGCATCGCCACCAGCGACGACGAGCACGCGGTGTCGACGGTGACCGCGGGACCTTCGAGCCCCAGCGCGTAGGCGATGCGGCCGGAGATCACCGCGGCGGTGTTGGCGGTGAGGGCGTGCGCTTCGGTCTCCTCGTCACCGGAGCGCAGCAGGCTGGCGTGGTCCTGCCCATTGGTACCAACGAAAACACCGGCCTGGCCACCGCGAACCGACGCCGGGTCGATGCCCGCGCGCTCGATGGCCTCCCACGAGGTCTGCAACAGCAGCCGCTGCTGCGGGTCCATCGCGAGCGCTTCACGCGGGGAGATGCCGAAGAACGCGGGATCGAACCCGGCCGCGTCGTCGAGGAACCCACCGTGCCGGGTGTAGGTCCTGCCCGCGCGGTCGGGGTCAGGGTCGTAGATCCCCTCGAGGTCCCATCCCCGGTCGGCCGGGAACGGAGACACGGCGTCGCGGCCGGTGGCGACCAGCTCCCACAGCTCCTCCGGGGACGTGACGCCGCCGGGGTAGCGGCAGGCCATGCCGACGATCGCGATGGGCTCGGTGTCCTTGGACTCCAGCTCGTCCAGCTGCCTGCGGGTCTGGCGCAGGTCCACCATGACGCGCTTGAGGTAGTCCCTGAGCTTGTCGTCGTTCGCCATGTCGTCCGTCCTCGGAGAAGCTGATGGGGCTCAGCGCGAGCCGAGCTCGTTGTCGATGAGCTCGAACATCTCGTCATCGCTGATCACGCCGATGTCGTCGTCCGCGTCCAGGGAAGCGGCCTGGGAGGAGTCGGTGTCGGTCCACTTCCACAGCAGTGCCTTCAGCCGCGCGGTGACCGTGTCGCGGACCTTGTCGCCGGGGCCGATCATGGCGAGCGTGGCTTCCAGGCCGTCCAGCTCGTGCAGCACGGCGGGGATCTCCGTGACCGCCTCGATCGCGAGGTTCCCGCGCAGCAGCCGAGCGATCGCGATCGGGCTGGGGTGGTCGAAGACCAGCGTGGCCTTCAGCCGCAGCCCGGTGACCGCGTTGACCCGGTTGCGCAGCTCCACGCCGGTCAGCGAGTCGAAGCCCAGCTCGCGGAACGCGCTGGTCGCCTCGATCGTCGACGCGTCACCGAGCCCGAGCGTCGCGGCGGCCTGCTCGCGCACCACGTCCAGCAGCACCCGCTCCACGTCCGCCTCGTCCAGCCCGGCCAACCGCCGCATCAGCGCCGAGGACTCCTCGGCCGCCTTCGCCGGGACGACCTCGCCGACCACCGCGCGGAACTGCGCGGGCATCGACCCGGCCTTCGCCATCGCCCGCAGCCCGGGGACGTCCAACCGCGCCGGAACGATCACCGGCAGGTCGGTCGCGACCGCGGTGTCGAAGAGCGCCAGGCCCTCCTCGGAGGAGAACGGCACGACACCGGCACGCGCCATGCGGCCACGGTCGGCGTCGGTGATCCGGTCGCCCATGCCGCCGTTGCTCATCCACAGGCCCCACACCAGCGAGGTCGCGGGCAGCCCCTCAGCACGCCGACGCAGGGCCAGCGCGTCCAGGAAAGCGTTGCCGGCGGCGTAGTTCGCCGCGCCCGCGCTGCCCAGGACGCTCGACAGCGACGAGAAGAGGACGAACGCCGCAAGGTCCAGATCGCGGGTCAGCTCGTCCAGGTGCATCGTCCCGTCGACCTTCGGACGGAGCACGGTGTCCATCCGCGCGGCATCCAGCGCGGTGATCACGCCGTCGTCCAGCGCGGCGGCGGCGTGCACAACCGCAGTCAACGGATGCGAAGCGGGGATCGAAGCGAGCAGGTCCTCCACCGCGCTGCGTTCCGCGATGTCGCAGGCCACGACGTCAACGTGCGCGCCGAGGCCGGTCAGCTCGTCGTGCAGCTCGGCCATCCCGTCGGCGTCGAGCCCGCGACGGCTGGTCAGCACCAGGTGCCGAACACCGCGCTCCACCACCAGGTGCCGCGCGAGCACCATGCCCAGCCCACCGGAGGCGCCGGTGAGCAACACGGTTCCAGATGGGTCCCAGTCCCGCGCAGTGCTGTCCGAAGCGGCAAGCCGGCCGAAGCGCGGCGCGTAGAGCCTCCCGTCGCGCACAGCGATCTGCGGCTCCTCCAGCGCGGCAATGGCACCGAGCAGCGGCTCGAAGCCCCCTCCGTCGACCAGCAGGAACCGGTCGGGGTGCTCGGACTGCGCGGACTTCACCACAGCCGCGGCGCAAGCCTGCGCGGGGTCCGGCAGCTCTCCGTCGAGCGCGGCGGCTCCGTTGGTCACCACGACCAAACGACCGTCCCGCTCGTCGGCGATCCATTCCTGGACCTTCGCCAGCGTCTCGTTGACGACTTCGCGAACCGAACCCTCGGAACAGCGGTGAACCACGAAGTCCGGCGAGGCCTCCACCGGGGACACGGGCTGCGAAACCCACTGGACGTCGAACATCCAGTCCTGCCCGGCCGCACGCGCGGCGACGATCTGCTGCGGCGAAACCGGCCGTACCACGAGGGACTCGACGGACGCGACCGGGAAGCCGTGCGTGTCGGTGACCTCGAAGGATGCCGCGCCCTCACCCACCGGGCGAACGCGGACCCGCACGGTACTCGCACCCGGCGAGTGGATCGAAACGCCGTTCCACGCGAACGGCATGCCCATGCCCTCGGAGCCGCCGGAGCCTCCTGCCAAGGTGAGCGTCTGCACAACCGCGTCGAGCAGCACCGGGTGCAGCCCATAGGCGTCGGCGCGGGTGCGCTCGGCGCCGGGCAGCTCGACCTCGGCGAACAGCTCGTCGCCGCGCCGCCACGCCGCGCGCAGCCCCTGGAAGGCCGGGCCGTAGTGGTAGCCCAGCGCGGAGAGGCCGTCGTAGTGACCGTCCACCGCGATCTGCTCGCTGTCGGCGGGCGGCCACGACACCAGGTCGAACTCAGCCTTCGGAGCCTTCGTCGCGAGCACACCGGTCGCGTGGCAAGTCCACTGTGGACTGTCGCCCTCGGTGCCGCGCGCGTGGATGCTCACGTCGCGATGGCCCGTGCCCGTCATCCCGCTGACCTGGACCTGAACCTGCGTCGCGCCCTGCTGAGCGACGAGCGGCGCGTGCAGGGCCAGCTCCTCCAAGTGCTCGCAGCCGACGTGGTTCCCGGCCTTCAGCGCGAGTTCCACCAGCACGCTCACCGGCAGCACCACGACGCCACCGATGGAGTGCTCGGCGATCCACGGCTGAGTCGTCGGAGAGAGTCTGCCGGTCAGCAGAACACCCTCTCCCCCAGCGGTTTCGACCGTCGCGCCGAGCAACGGGTGGTCGGCGGTGCCGAGTCCGGCGGCGGTCACGTCGAGCGCGGAGCCGCCTTCGAGCCAGTAGCGCTGCCGTTGGAAGGCGTAGGACGGCAGGTCGATCCGCCGCGCCTCCGGCCCGAACACCACCGGCCAGTCGACCTTCTGCCCGTAGGTGTGGGCGTGCGCGAGCGAGGTCGCGAAGCGCTCCCATCCGCCCTCGCCACGGCGCAGCGTGCCGACGACCTTGGGCTCCCCGCCTGCGGCCTCAACGCTGTCACCGACGCCCATGACCAGCACGGGATGCGGGCTGACCTCGATGAACAGGTCGTACTCCTGCTCGGTCAGCTCCTGGACCGCCTGCTGGAAGCGCACGGTCTCGCGCAGGTTCTGGTACCAGTACGCGGCATCGACCTCCTGGCCCTCGAGCCATTCGCCGGTGACCGTGGAGAGCATCGGCACCTCGGCCTTGCGCGGCGTGACACCGGAAAGCGCCTCCAGCACCCGCGCCCGGACATCCTCGACGTGCACCGAGTGCGACGCGTAGTCCACCGGCACCCGGCGCGCGCGGATCTCTTCGCCCGCGCAGAAGCTCATCAGCTCGTCCAGCGCATCGGCGTCACCGGAGACGACCGTGCTCTCCGGGCCGTTCACCGCCGCAATGGTGATCTTGCCGTTCCACGGGGCGACCAGCTCCACCGCCCGATCGTGGGGCACCGCGACGGACACCATTCCGCCGCGACCGGACAGGTCGAGCAAAGCCTTGCTGCGCAGAGCAACCACGGTCGCAGCGTCCTCAATGGACAGAGCGCCAGAGACACAAGCGGCAGCGATCTCACCCTGCGAGTGACCGATGACGGCAGCGGGCTGAACACCGCTCGCGCGCCACAGGGCGGCCAGCGAAACCATGATCGCCCACAGCACGGGCTGGACCACGTCCACCCGCTCCTCCATCGCGGGCGCATCGTCAGCGCCGCGCAGCACGGAGATCACCGACCAGCCGACGAGCGGCGCAAGCGCCTTGTCGCACTCCGTGAGCCGGTCGCGGAAGACCTCGCACGTGTCCAGCAGTTCCACGGCCATCCCGGCCCACTGCGAACCCTGACCGGGGAAGACGAAGACCGCCTTGGCGGGGCGGGTCCCGGCGATGCCGTGCACGATGCGCGGACTGGCCTCGCCCTCGCTCAGCGCACGGAGCCCGTCCAGCAGCTCAGCGTGCGAGGCACCGAGCACGGCCGCGCGATGCGACAGCCCGGAACGCGTCGTGGCGAGCGAGAAACCGGCGTCGACCGGGTCCGGCGTCGCGCCCTCCTTCAAGAAGTCCAGCAGCCTGCGAGCCTGCGCGCGCAGCGCCTCCTCACCGCGGCCGGAGATCACCCAAGGCAGCACCGGAGCGTCGGGGCACAGCACGCTTCCCTGCTGCTCAACGGCTTCGGCCTCGGGAGCTTCCTCGATGATCACGTGCGAGTTGGTGCCGCTGACACCGAACGACGAGACACCGGCCCGACGCGGACGCGCACCCGGCTGCCAGGCCGTCGACTCGGTGGCCAGCCGCACCGCGCCCGCGTTCCAGTCCACCCGGCTCGTCGGCTTGTCCACGTGCAGAGTCTTGGGCAGGACGCCCTTGCGCATCGCCAGAACAACTTTGATCACGCCGGCGACACCGGCCGCTGCCTGCGTGTGGCCGATGTTGGACTTGACCGACCCGAGCAGCAGCGGCTCGGCGCGGTCCTGGCCGTAGGTCGCGAGCAGTGCCTGCGCCTCGATCGGATCGCCCAGGTTGGTGCCGGTCCCGTGCGCCTCCACCACGTCGACATCCTCAGTGGACAGTCGCGCGTTGGACAGCGCCTGAAGGATCACGCGCTGCTGCGAAGGACCGTTCGGCGCGGTCAAGCCGTTCGACGCGCCGTCCTGGTTCACCGCCGAGCCCCGCACCACCGCGAGCACCGGGTGACCGTTGCGGCGCGCGTCGGACAGGCGCTCGACGAGCAGCAGGCCAACTCCCTCCGACCACGAGGCGCCGTCGGCGGAGTCCGAGAAAGCCTTGCAGCGACCGTCTTCCGCGAGCCCGCGCTGACGGCTGAACTCCACAAAGGAGGCGGGGCTGGACATGACGCTGACCCCGCCCGCGAGCGCCATCGTGCACTCACCGTTGCGCAGGGCCTGAACCGCCATGTGCAGTGCTACCAACGAGGACGAGCACGCGGTGTCCACGGTGACCGCCGGACCTTCGAGCCCGAAGGTGTAGGCGATGCGCCCGGAGGCGACGCTGCCGGAGTTGCCGGTGCTCAGCAGGCCCTCGACGGACTCGGGCGTGGCGCCCAAGCGCGAGGCGTAGTCGTGGTACATCAACCCCGCGAAAACCCCGGTACGACTGCCTTTCAACGACGTCGGGTCGATGCCCGCGCGCTCGAACAGCTCCCACGAGGACTCCAGCAACAGCCGCTGCTGCGGGTCCATCGCCAGGGCCTCACGCGGGGAGATCCCGAAGAAGCCCGCGTCGAACTCGGGAACGTCGTGCAGGAACCCGCCGTGGCGCGTGTAGACCTTGCCCGAGCGCTCCGGGTCGGGGTCGTAGAGCCCAGCCAGGTCCCAGCCCCGGTCGACCGGGAACTCCGAGATCGCGTCCCCACCGTCGGAGAGCAACCGCCACAGATCCTCCGGCGACCGCACCCCGCCGGGGAAACGGCAGCTCATCGACACGATCGCGATGGGCTCGGTGTCCCGGTTCTCCAGCTCGCGCACGCGCTGCCGCGCCTGACGCAGGTCGGTGGCAGTCCGCTTGAGGTAATCCCGAAGCTTGTCCTCGTTCAACATCTGGCGTCCGCTCCTTCGGCTGCGCGGTCAGGAAATGCCGAGCTCGTCGTCGAGCAGCTCGTAGAGTTCGTCGTCGCTGGCCCCGGCGAAGTCCCGGTCGGCACCCGGTTCCTCCGGGGTCCCGCTCCACCGGGTCAGCAGCGACTGGAGGCGCATGGTGATCTTGATGCGGGTGACCTCGTCGGCCTCGGCGGAGGACAGGGCCGCGCCGAGCCGGTCGATCTCGGCGAACAGGTCCTCGCCGGAGCCGCCGGGCAGGTCCTTGAGCACCTGGCGGGCCAGTGCGCTCGGCGTCGGGTGGTCGAAGACCAGCGTGGCGGGCAGGCGCAGCCCGGTGGCGGTGGCCAACCGGTTGCGCAGCTCCACGGCGGTCAGCGAGTCGAAGCCCATGTCGTCGAAGGCCTGGTCGGGCTGGACGGAGCGGGCTGAGTCGTGGCCGAGCACGGCGGCGACCTCGGCGCGGATCACGTCGAGCACGGCCTTCTCGCGCTCCTCCTCGGCCAGCCCGGACATGCGCCGTGCCAAAGATTCCGTGCTCGCACGCGCCGCCCGGCGGGTCTTGGTCTCCACGAGCCCGCGCAGCAACGGAGCGACCGGTCCGTCCTGGAGCCGCAGCGCCGCGAGGTCCAGTCGCACCGGCACGACCACCGCGCGGTCCAGGCCCAGCGCGGCGTCGAAGAGCCGGATCCCGTCCTCGGTGGACAGCGGGAGGACTCCCCCGCGCGCCAAGCGCTTCCGGTCGGCGTTGTCCATGTCGCCGGTCATCGCGCTGGTCTGCTCCCACAGGCCCCACGGCAGCGAGGTCGTGGGCAGCCCCAGCGCGCGGCGGTGGCTCGCGAAGGCGTCCAGGAAGTGGTTCGCCGCGGCGTAGGCGGCCTGGCCCGGAGTGCCGAAGGTGCCCGCGAGCGAGGAGAACAGCACCAGCGGCACGTCCCCGGCCAGCTCGTGCAGGTTCAGCACCGCGTCCACCTTGGGACGCAGTACCGCGCTCACCCGCTCCGGGGTCAGCGAACCGAGCACGCCGTCGTCGAGCACGCCGGCGGTGTGCACGACCGCGCTGACCGGGGTCCTCGCCAGCGCATCGGCGAGGGCACCCCGGTCAGCCACGTCACAGGCCGCCCACGTCACCTCGGCACCGAGTTCCACCAGCCCGGCACTCAGTTCCGCGGCGCCCTCGGCGGCAGCACCACGACGGCTCATCAGCAGCAGGGACCGCACGCCGTGCTCGGTGACCAGGTGACGCGCGAGCAGCGCTCCCAGAGCACCGGACGCGCCGGTGAGCAGCACGGTCCCCTCGCCGAAGCCCACCTCCGCCGCGTCTTCTGCGACTGAGGCCCGCGTGAGCCTCGGTACCAGCAGCGCACCGTCGCGCACCGCCACCTGCGGTTCTTCCGTGGCCAGCACCGGGGGCACCAGTGGGTCAGCGTCCGCGTTGGAATCGAGTTCCAGCAAAACGATCCGGTCGGGGTTCTCCGACTGCGCCGACCGGAGGAGTCCCCACACCGCCGCGTGCGCCAAGTCCTCCGCGGTCCTCGTGACCACCACGAGCTTGCGCGGGTGATCAGCGGCCAGCCATTCCTGAACGTCTGCCAGCGCCGCGTTGACGACCTCGTGCACGTGCGCGGCGTCATCGCTCCGCGCAGCGGGGATCACGATGACGTCGGCCTCTGCGTCCACAGGGGCCGGCTGAGCGATCGGGGTCCACGTGACCTCGAACAGCGAGTCCTCCGAGCGCTGGCGGAGCTGAGCCTGCGAAACGGCTCGCAGCGTCAGCGACTCCACCGATGCGACCGGAGCGCCCGTGTCATCAGCGATGGCGAGCGAAACCGCGTCGCCGCCCGTCGAGGACAGCTTCACGCGCAGCGCGGAGGCTCCGGTGGCGTGCGAGGCGACGCGAGCCCACACGAAGGGCAGCAACGGCCCATCGGTGTCCTGCACCAGACCGCCCACGCCGAGCGCGTGCAGTGCCGAGTCCAACAGCGCCGGGTGCACGCCGTAGGACTCCGCGTCAGCGTCCTCGCTCAGCGCCAGCTCGGCATAGACGCCGTCGCTGCCGCGCCACGCCGCGCGCAGGCCCTGGAAAAGCGGCCCGTAGCTCAGCCCGATGTCGGCCAGGCGGTCGTAGAAGCCGTCAAGATCGATCCGCTCGGCGTTCATCGGCGGCCAGTCGGTGAGGTCGGCGGTGAGATCGGCGGTGCCCTGGGCGGTCCCGTTCGACACAGCGCCGGTGGCGTGCCTGGTCCACGGGCCCTCGTCGCCGTCGACGCGCGAGTGCACCGACAGCGCGCGCCGGCCGGACTCGTCCTCGGGACCGACCCAGACCTGCACGGCCACGCCCGCGTCCTCGGGCATGATCAGCGGCGCTTCGAGGGTCAGTTCCTCCACCAGGCCGCAGCCGACCTGGTCAGCGGCGGTCGTGGCCAGCTCGACGAATCCGGTACCGGGTACCAGGACGGCACCGAAGACCGCGTGCTCGGCCAGCCACGGGTGCGTGCGCAGCGACAACCGCCCGGTCAGCAGGCGACCACCGGAGTCCGGCAGGTCCACCGCCGCGCCCAGCATCGGGTGCCCGGCAGTACCCAGTCCCGCCGCGCGCACGTCCCCGGCCTGGGCCTGGGACTCCAGCCAGTAGCGCTCGTGCTGGAAGGCGTAGGTCGGCAGGTCGACCACGTTCCCGGCGGGTAGGACCGAGTTCCAGTCCACCGAGGCGCCGTGCGCGAAGACCTGCGCCACGGCCTTGAGGACTTGGCGGCGGCTGCCTTCGTTGCGGCGAAGAGTGGACGCCGCGACGGCGGTGGCTCCACGGTCCTCGATGGTGTCCTGAACGCTGCCCATGAGCACCGGGTGCGGGCTGACCTCGATGAACAGGTCGTGGCCGTCGGCGATCGCGGCCTCGATGGCGTTGTGGAACAGCACGGGCTCGCGGAGGTTGGCGTACCAGTACTCCGGCCCCAGCTCGGTGGTCTCGATCTGCTGCCCGGTGACCGCCGAGTAGAAGCGCGCCGTGCCCTGGAGGGGGTCGACCTCGGTGAAGCTGTGCCGCCCGGCTTCCTCGATGCGGTCGATGTGCGGGGAGTGCGGCGCGTAGTCCACCGCCACCTTCCGCGCCTGGACGCCGTTCTCGGCGCAGTGCGCGAGCAGTTCGACAAGCGCGTCGTTGTCCCCGGCGACCCCCACGCTGGAGGGGCCGTTGACGACAGCGACGCAGATCTTGTCAGACCACGGCGCGATCAGCTCTTCGCCCGCGCCCGCGGAGAGCGGGAGCGACACGATGCCGCCGATGCCGGTGATCGCGGTGACTGCCTTGCTGCGCAAAGCAACCACGCGTGCGGCGTCTTCGAGCGAGAGCGCACCGGAGACCGCCGCCGCAGCGATCTCGCCCTGCGAATGGCCGATCACCGCAGCGGGCTCGACACCGAAAGACCGCCACAGCTCGGCCAGCGACACCATCACCGCCCACAGCACCGGCTGGATCACGTCGATGCGCTCCAGGAGGTCCCCGGCGTCCCCACGCAGGACCTCCGTCAGCGACCAGTCCACAAACGGCTCCAGCGCTCGCCCGCACTCCTCGATGCGCTCGCGGAACACCGGCTCGGAGTCCAGCAGCGCGACGGCCATACCGACCCATTGCGAACCCTGCCCCGGGAACACGAAGACGATCTTCCGACTGGAGGCCGCCGTGCCGGTGACCACGTCAGCCGTCGCGGTGCCGTCCGCGAAGGCCGCGAAGGCGCGGCGCAGCTCGTCGGCGTCGGCACCGACGATCGCCGCGCGGTGCTCGAACGCGACCCGGCTCGTGGCGAGCGACACCGCGATGTCCGACGCAGTGGCGTCCACAGTAGACAGGCTTCGCGCCTGGGACCGAACCGCCGCGTCGGACTTGCCCGAGACGACCCAGACGACGTCCTGGTCCGGCGCGGTCTCGACCTCGGCCGGGGCCTCCGGGGCTTGCTCGATGATCACGTGCGCGTTCGTGCCAGACACCCCGAACGAGGAGATGCCCGCCCGGCGCGGCCGGTCGAACTGCCACTCGACGGCCTCGGTCAGCAGCTCGACCGCTCCGGCCGTCCAGTCCACGTGCGAGGACGGCTCGTCCACGTGCAGCGTCTTGGGCAGCACGCCGTTGCGCATCGCCATGACCATTTTGATCACACCGCCGACACCGGCGGCGGCCTGCGAGTGCCCGATGTTGGACTTCAGCGAACCGAGCCACAGTGGACGGTCGCGATCCTGACCGTAGGTCGCGAGAACCGCCTGCGCTTCAATGGGGTCGCCGAGCCTGGTGCCCGTGCCGTGCGCTTCGACAGCGTCCACATCGGACGGTGCGAGCCCGGCACTGGCCAGTGCCTGGCGGATCACGCGCTGCTGCGAAGGACCGTTCGGCGCGGTCAAACCGTTCGAGGCGCCGTCCTGGTTCACCGCCGAACCGCGTACCACGGCGAGGATGTTGTGGCCGTTGCGCTGCGCGTCGGACAGGCGCTCCACGAGGATCATGCCCACGCCCTCGGACCAGCCCGTGCCGTCGGCCGCCTCCGCGAACGCCTTGCACCGGCCGTCGGTGGAAAGCCCGCGCTGGCGGCTGAACTCGACGAACACCGCCGGGCTGGCCATCACCGTGACACCGCCCGCCAACGCCATGTCGCACTCGCCGTTGCGCAGCGCCTGAACGGCGAGGTGCAGCGTCACCAGCGACGACGAGCACGCGGTGTCCACGGTGACCGCAGGGCCTTCGAGCCCGAAGGAATAGGCGATGCGACCAGAGGCCACACTGCCGGAGCTGCCAGTGGTCAGCAGGCCCTCGATGCCCGGGGGCAGCTCGTGCAAGCCCTGCGCGTAGTCGTGGTACATGAGGCCGGTGAACACGCCGGTCTGGCTGCCGCGCAGCGAGTTCGGGTTGATGCCCGCGCGCTCGAAGGCCTCCCACGAGGTCTCCAGCAACAGGCGCTGCTGCGGGTCCATCGCCAGGGCTTCACGCGGAGAGATGCCGAAGAAACCGGCGTCGAAGTCAGCCGCCTCGTGCAGGAAACCGCCGTCGCGGACGTAGGACTTGCCCGAGCGCTCCGGGTCGGGGTCGTAGAGGTTGTCCACGTCCCAACCGCGATCGCTCGGGAACCGCGAGATCGCGTCACTACCGGAGAACACCAGCTGCCACAGGTCCTCCGGCGACCGCACTCCACCCGGGTAGCGGCAGGCCATGCCCACGATCGCGATCGGCTCGTCCGTCGCGCGAGCGGTGGTGACTCGCGCGGTCGCCGGGGCGGCCCCAACGAGTTCCTCGCCGATGTGGCGAGCGAGCGCAGAGGGCGTCGGGTGGTCGAAAACCAACGTCGCCGGGAGCCGCAGACCCGTCGCGGCAGTCAGCCGGTTGCGCAGCTCCACAGCGGTCAGCGAGTCGAACCCGAGGTCCTGGAAAGCTTGGTGCGCCTCGATCCCCTGCGGCGAGGCGTGCCCGAGCACCGAGGCCACCTCGGCACGCAGGAGGTCCAGCACGGCCTGCTCACGCTCAGCCGGAGCGAGCCCGGCCAGGCGCTCGACGAGCGAGCCAGCGGCCTGAGCCACCCGCCGCGTCGCACTGCGGACGAGCCCGCGCAGGACGGCCGGAACATCACCGCTGAGCGCGGAGGTGTTGAGCCGGACTGGAACCAGCACCGCGTCGTCGAGCCCCAGAGCGGCGTCGAAGAGCCGCATTCCGTCCTCAGTGGACAGTGGAAGCACGCCACCGCGAGCCATGCGGGCCTTGTCCGCGTCGCCGAGGGCTTCGGCCGACTCCCACAGACCCCAGGCGAGCGAGGTCGCGGGCAGACCGAGTCCCACGCGGTACTCCGCGAAGGCGTCCTCGAAAGCGTTGGCAGCGCTGTAGTTCGCCTGGCCGGGATTGCCGAAGATCCCCGCGACGGAGGAGAAGATCACGAACGCGGCGAGGTCACCGGCCAGCTCGTGCAGGTTGAGCACGCCGTCGACCTTGGGCTTCAGAACGGCCTCCAGCCGCTCCGGCGTCAGCGCTTCGAGCAGGCAGTCGTCCAGCAGGCCGGCGGTGTGCACGACCGAGTCGACCGGCGTCGCGGCGAGAACCTCGGCCAGTGCCTCGCGGTCAGCCACGTCGCAGGCCGCCCACGTCACGTTCGCGCCCCACGCCGTCAGGTCCGCGTCCAGCTCCACCGCGCCGGGAGCGTCCGCGCCCCTGCGGCTGATCAGCAGCAGCTCGCGGACACCGCGCTCGGTGACCAGGTGTCGCGCGACGAGCCCGCCCAGCGCACCCGACGCACCGGTCACCAGCACGGTCCCGAGCTCACGCGCGACCTCCTCGCCCTCAGCCCTCACCGTGAGGCGCGGCGCGAAGAGCTGACCTTCGCGCACTGCGACACGCGGCTCACCGGTGGCGATCACGGCCGGCGCCAGCTTCACGGCTTCGGCGACGTCGTCGGCCTCCACCAGCACGAAGCGTCCCGGGTGCTCCGCCTGCGCCGACCGCACCAGACCCGCCGCCGCCGCGTGCGCGAGGTCGTCGGGCCGCGTGGCCAGCACGAACGTGGCACTCGACTCCTGGTCCAGCCACCACCGCACGGCCTGAAGCACGTCCGTGGCGACTTCGCGCACGCACTCCGCCGCGTCGGCCGCCGTGCCGTCCGGGCAGGCCAGAACCGCGATGTCCGCTTCGCTGTGCGCCAGGGAAGCCGTGTCGCGGAAGGACTCCACGGTTCGCAGTTCCACAGGGGACGGAGTCCCAACCGGGACCCAGTCGAGCACATGCATCTCGCGGCGCGCGCGGAGCTGTTCCGGCGAGACCGCGCGCAACGCGAGCGAGTCCACCGAGGCAACCGGCTCACCCCGGCCGTCGGCAACCAGGATCGACACCGCGTCGGTCCCGGCCGAGGTCAGGCGAACGCGCAGCGTCGAAGCTCCGGCCGCGCGCAGGCTCACGCCGGACCACGCGAACGGCAGCAGCGGCCCGTCGGAGGTGACCAGCCCGCCCGCGGCGATCGCGTGCAGCACGGAGTCGAACAGCGCCGGGTGCAACAGGAACTCGGAGCTGCCCTCGGTGGACAGTTCGACCTCGGCGAAGACCTCCTCGCCCGCGCGCCACACCGAGCGCAGCCCCTGGAACACCGGCCCGTACCCGAGGCCGAGCCCAGCGAGCTTGTCGTAGAAGCCTTCCAGGTCAACGGCTTCGCCCTGCGGCGGCCACACGGGCAGCCCCTCGGCGGCGTGGTTCGCCGCGCCGAGGAAGCCGACCGCGTGCCGAACCCACGGCAGCTCGGCCTCGCCCTCGGGCCGGGAGTGCACCGTGACCTCGCGCCGCCCGGAGCCGTCCGCCGAGCCGACCCACACCTGCACGGCAACGCCTTCGCGCTCCGGCAGCACGAGCGGCGTCTCCAGCGTCAGCTCGTCCAGGAGGTCGCAGCCGACCTCATCGCCCGCGCGCACCGCCAGCTCCACGAATGCGGTACCGGGTACCAGAACGGAGCCCAGTACCGAGTGGTCGGCGAGCCAGGGGTGGGTGCGCAGCGAGATCCGCCCGGTCAGCAGCCACTCGTCACCCCCGGCGATCGAGACCGCCGCGCCCAGGAGCGGGTGCCCGGCGGTACCCAGTCCCGCCGCACGCACATCGCCCGCGCCCGCGGACACCGGGTTGATCCAGTAGCGCTCGTGCTGGAAGGCGTAAGTCGGTAGCGCAACCCTGGCGCCGCCGGGCAGGAACGCCGCCCAGTCGACGTCGACGCCGTGCGCGTGCAGCTGCGCGAGCGCCGTGACGACCGCCTGCGGCTCCGCCCGGTCCGCGCGCAGCACCGGCACCGTCACGGCGTCGTCCAGCACGCCCTGCACGAGCGCGCTCAGCACACCACCCGGCCCGACCTCGACGAACCGCGTGACACCGCGCTCGTGCAGCGTCCGCACTCCGTCCGCGAAGCGCACCGCCTCCCGCACATGCCGAACCCAGTACTCAACGGAATAGCGTTCCACCACAGACCCGGTCAACGTCGACACAATCGGGATCTCCGGAGCGTGGAACTCAATCCCAGCAAGAGCCTCAGCGAAGTCCGCGAGCATCGGCTCCATCAGCGGCGAGTGGAAGGCATGCGACACCTTGAGCCGCGAGGTCTTCCGTCCCTCGAGCCGCGCCACAACCGCCAGCACAGCGTCCTCGGAACCAGACAGCACCACCGAGGTCGGCCCGTTGATCGCCGCGATCCCCACACCGGGAGTCAGCAGCGGCAACACCTCAGCCTCGGAGGCCTGGACCGCCACCATCGCCCCACCAGCCGGGAGCGCCTGCATCAACCGAGCCCGAGCAGAAACCAGCGCCGCCGCATCCTCCAGCGACAACACACCAGCAACATGAGCAGCCGCGATCTCACCAATCGAATGCCCAGCCACCACATCCGGCCGAACGCCCCAAGACTCCAAAAGCCGGAACAGCGCCACTTCGAGGGCGAACAGAGCAGGCTGAGCAACCCCCGTCTGATCCAGATCAGGTGACTTGACGTCCACCGTCAAGTACTTGACAGCCTCCGTCCAGGCCGAAGCGAACGCCGGATAAGCCTCGAACAACTCCGCACCCATGCCGAGGCGCTGCGAACCCTGACCGGAGAACAAGAACGCGACCTCGCCACCGAGGTCGGCCCGCCCACGCACAACATCAGCGGCAGACTCGCCAGCGGCCAAGGCGGCCAAGCCCGCACACAGAGCCTCGCGGTCAGCGCCCACGACGGCCGCACGGTGCTCCAGGGCGGCCCGCGCGGTGGCGAGCGAGAACGCGACATCAAGGGGATGCGCTTCGTCCACAGAGGACAGAAGGCGGGAAGCCTGCTCGCGGACCGCGGCCTCGGTCTTGCCGGAGAGCACCCACGGCACGACGGCCTCACCCGACGCCGCACCGGCCTCAGCACCTTGCGGGACACCCGCACCCGGTCGGCCCACGCGCGCGGAAGCAGCGTCGCACGCGTAGTCCTCCACAATCACGTGCGCGTTGGTGCCGGAGATACCAAAAGACGAGATGCCAGCCCTGCGAGCGCTCTCACGCGAAGGCCACTCCTGGTTCGCGGTCAGCAGCGACACGGCGCCCGCGTTCCAGTCCACATGAGACGTCGGCGCGTCCACGTGCAGGGTCCGCGGCAGCACACCGTTGCGCAGCGCCATGACCATCTTGATCACACCGGCCACACCGGCAGCGGCCTGCGTGTGCCCGATGTTCGACTTGATCGACCCCAACCACAACGGCTCCGAGCGCCCCTGCCCGTACGTGGCCAGAAGCGCTTGCGCCTCAATCGGATCGCCGAGACGGGTGCCGGTGCCATGGGCCTCCACGGCGTCCACATCGGACGGTTCGAGACCAGCGGCGGTCAACGCCTGGCGGATCACGCGCTGCTGCGACGGCCCGTTCGGCGCCGTCAGACCGTTCGACGCACCGTCCTGGTTGACCGCCGAACCTCGTACCACGGCAAGGACTTCGTGCCCGTTGCGCAGAGCGTCCGAGAGCCGCTCCACCAACAGCAGGCCGACGCCCTCGCCCCAACCAGTGCCGTCGGCGCCCTCAGCGAATGCCTTGCAGCGGCCGTCGGGAGCCAGGCCGCGCTGGCGGCTGAAGCCCACGAACGTGGCGGCGCCGACCATCGCGGTGACACCGCCCGCGATGGCCAGCGAGCACTCGCCGTTGCGCAGCGCCTGGGCCGCCAAGTGCAGTGCTACCAACGAAGAAGAGCACGCGGTGTCCACGGTGACCGCAGGGCCTTCGAGCCCGAACGCGTAAGCGATGCGCCCGGACGCGACGCTGCCGGAGGTGCCGGTGCCCAGGTAGCCCTCAAGGTCTTCCTCGGCGTTCTGGAGCATGCCCAGGAACTCGTGGTTCATGACCCCGGCGAAGACCCCGGTCTGGCTGCCCTTCAACGACAGCGGGTCGATGCCCGCACGCTCGAAGACCTCCCACGAGGACTCCAGCAGCAACCGCTGCTGCGGGTCCATCGCCAGGGCCTCGCGCGGGGAGATCCCGAACAGCCCGGCGTCGAAGCCCGCCAGGTCCTCCAGGAAGGCGCCGGAGCGGGAGTAGCTGGTACCACGGCGTTCCGGGTCGGGGTCGTAGAGGGCGTCGAGGTCCCAGCCGCGGTCGTCGGGGAAGGTCGACACCGCGTCGCCGCCGGAGACGAGCAGCCGCCACAGGTCCTCGGGCGAGCGCACGCCGCCGGGGTAGCGGCAGCTCATGCCGATGATCGCGATCGGTTCCCCGGCCCGCTCGGTGCACTCGCGGAGGCGGTCGCGGGTCTCCTGGAGATCGGCGGTGACCCGCTTCAGGAAGTACCGGAGCTTCTCCTCATTCGACACCAAGAACCGCCCCTCGCCGTTACGGATACCGACCCGTGCACGGCGAGGAGCGATCCCGGAACGATCAGGAGATCCCGAACTCCTTACCGATCAGATCGAAGACTTCCTCATCCGTCGCTGATTCCAGATCAGCTCGTGCACCACCACTCGCGTCGACTGCCGAAAGAACCGCCTTGAGCCGGGAAGTGATTCGCTCTCTCGCCTCATCCGGAACCTTCGACATCAATTCTTGTTCCACCCGATCGAGATCAGCAAGTAGGGATTCCACTAGCTCTGCCCCGGTACCGGCTCCGACCTGCGCAAGCACGTGATCTGCGAGAACTCCGGGACTCGGATGGTCGAAGACCAGCGTGGCGGGCAGCGTCAGCCCGGTCGCCGCGGTCAGCCTGTTCCGCAGTTCCACCGAGGTCAGCGAGTCGAATCCGAGATCCTGGAAGGCCTGCGAAGGCTGAATGCGACGCGGCGATGAATGCCCGAGCACGCCCGCGACCTCGCCCAGCACCAGCTCCAGGACGACCTTGCGCCGCTCTCCGTCCCGCGCACCCGCGAGCCGGTCCGCGAGCGACACCGCCCTCGGAGCCGCCGCGCGCCTGGTCACCGACTTGGCCAGCCCACGGAGCACCGGCGCGACCGTCCCGCGCAACGCGGAGGGCTCCAGCCGTACCGGCGCGAGAACGGCCTCATCACCGCTGAGCGCCGCATCCAACAGGCGCAGGGCTTCCGTAACCGCCAACGGGAGCACACCGCTTCGGGCCATTCGCGCGAGATCCGCGTCAGCGAGACCATCGGTCATCGCGCCGGTCTGCTCCCAGACACCCCACGCGAGCGAAGTCGCGGGATATCCCTCGGATCGAAGCCGGCGCGCGAACGAATCGAGGAACGAGTTCGCCGCCGAATAGCTCGCCTGCCCCGCACTGCCCACGATTCCCGCGAAGGACGAGAACAACACGAATGCGGATAGACCCATTTCCTTGGTGTTCTTGTGCAGGTGCACCGCCGCGTCGACCTTGGGACGCAGCACGGTTTCCAGGCGCTCCGGCGTCAGGGAGCCGAGCACTCCGTCGTCGAGAACACCGGCCGTGTGCACGACCGCGCTGAGCGCCTTGTCGGCCAGCAGCTCCGCCACCGCGTCGCCGTCGCCGACGTCGCAGGCCGCCCATGTGACCTCGGCTCCCCACGCGGTCAGCTCGGCCTCCAGCTCGACAGCACCGGGCGCTTCCGCTCCGCGCCGGCTCACGAGGAGCAGGTGCCGCACACCGCGTTCGGACACGAGGTGCCGCGCGATCAGCCCGCCGAGCGCCCCGGACGCGCCGGTCACCAGCACGGTTCCGCCGCTGAGATCGGGCTCGTCCTGCGGTGTGACCGCCCGCTTCGCCAAGCGCGGCACCAAGATCTCGCCGTCGCGCAGAGCCGCCTGGTGCTCCCCCGCTTCGATGAGCGCGGGCACGGCTTCGGCCACCGCGTCGAGATCATCGGCTTCGACGAGCAGGATGCGGTCGGGGTTCTCCGACTGCGCAGACCGCAGCAGGCCGAAAGCCGCCGCGTGCGCGAGGTCGCCGTCCTTGCCGACCACGACCAGGCGCGCCGACCGCTCCTCCGCGAGCCACCACTGCGCCAGCGCGAGCGCGTCGGCAACCGCCTGCTGCACCCCGCCACTTCCATCGGGACATGCTGTGACCACCACGTCCCCATGGACAGGCGATGCGGCCAGCTCCGCGAGCCCCGAGCACCGGCGGACGTCGAGGGGCGTCCCCTCGGGCAGGCTGACCGGCTGCCAGTCCAATCCGAGCAGCACGCCTTCGCCCGAGCCCTGGAGCTGCTTCGCCGGAGCTCTGCGCAGGGTCAGCGACTCGACCGTCGCGACGAGCCCGCCCGCGTTGTCCGCGGCAACGAGCTTCACGGAGTCCTCGCCGACGCGGATCATCTTGATGCGCAAGGACGAAGCTCCGGAAGCGCGAACGCTCACGCCAGCCCACGCGAAGGGCAGCAGTGGCGCGTCGCCCACCTCCATCAGCCCACCGGCCGCGATCGCGTGCAACGCGGAGTCCAACAGCGCTGGGTGCACCGCGTAGGCGTCCTCGTGCTCCGAGATCTCCACTTCGGCGTACACCGCGTCGTCGCCGCGCCACACGCTCCGCAGGCCCTGGAAAGCAGGCCCGTACTCCAGCCCACTGCTGGCCAAGCCGTCGTAGAACTCAGTCAGGTCAACGGTTTCCGCGCGCGGCGGCCAAAGCCCGACCTCAGCGTCAGCGGGAGCGGTGTCGCTCAGGAAGCCCGTAGCGTGCCGCGTCCAGGAACCGTTGTCAGCGCTGGAATGCACGGCCAGCTCGCGGCGCCCGTTGACCTCGGCGCCGACCCACACCTGGAGCGCGACGCTGCCGTTCTCCGACAGCACGAGCGGCGCTTCCAGGGTCAGATCGTCGACCAGGGCGCACCCGACCTCATCCCCCGCGCGCACCGCCAGCTCCACGAACGCGGTCCCCGGCAAGATCGCCAGGCCGTTCACGACGTGGTCGGCGAGCCACGGGTGAGTGCGGAGTGAAACCTTGCCCATCAGCATGATCCCGCCGCTGCCCGGCAGTGCGACCGTCGCGCCGAGCAGCGGGTGCTCCGTCGCTTCGAGCCCGAGCCCGGTCGGCTGGCCGTCGTCCGCGTCCAGCCAGTAGCGCTCGTACTGGAAGGCATAGGTCGGCAGGTCGAGCGTGCGCTCGCCGGGGAAGAACGTGCTCCAGTCAACGTCGACGCCGCGCACGTGAGCCTCGCCCAGCGCACCGATGATCGCCTGCGGCTCCGGCCGGTCGGCGCGCAGTACCGGGATCGCCGTCACGTCGTCGAGCACGCCCTGCACGAGCGCGCTCAGCACTCCGCCGGGCCCGACCTCGACGAACGTGCTGACGCCTTCCGCGTGCAGCGTGCGCACCCCGTCGGCGAAACGCACCGCCTCCCGCACGTGCCGAACCCAGTACTCAACGGAATAGCGTTCCACCACAGACCCGGTCAACGTCGACACCACCGGAATCTCCGGCACCCGGAACTCAATCCCAGCCAACGCAGACGCGAACTTCTCCAACATCGGCTCCATCAACGGCGAATGGAACGCATGCGACACTTTGAGCCGGGACGACTTCCGGTCCGAGAACTGAGCAACGACCGCCAGCACGGCCTCTTCAACACCGGACAACACCACCGAGGTCGGCCCGTTGACAGCCGCGATCCCCACACCATCAGTCAGCAGCGGCAGAACCTCCTCCTCAGAGGCCTGCACCGCCACCATCGCCCCACCAGCAGGGAGCGCCTGCATCAACCGAGCCCGAGCAGAAACCAGCGCAGCCGCATCCTCCAGCGACAACACACCAGCCACATGAGCAGCCGCAATCTCACCAATCGAATGCCCAGCAACCACATCCGGACGCACGCCCCACGACTCAAGCAGGCGGAACAGCGCCACTTCCAGAGCGAACAGAGCAGGCTGAGCAACCCCCGTCTGATCCAGATCAGGCGACTTGACGTCCACCGTCAAGTACTTGACAGCCTCCGTCCAGGCCGAAGCAAACACCGGATACGTGTCGAACAACTCCTGCCCCATGCCGAGGCGCTGCGAGCCCTGGCCGGAGAAGACGAAGGCGACCTTGCCGGGGTTCTCCGGCGTGCCGCTCAGCCCAGTTCCCGAAGCGAGCGCCGTCAACGACTCGATCAACTCGGCCGAGGAAGCGCCCGCGACAACGGCCCTGTGCTCCAACGTCGCACGGGTCGTCGCCAAGGACCGGCCGACGTCCACCACGTCCTGATCATCCACAAAGGACAGGAGCCGCCGAGCCTGAGCACGCAGCGCCTCGGCGTCCTTCGCCGACAACACCCACGGCACGGGGCCCGCGACCGAGCCACCAGCAGCTTCGACCGCGGCCGGGGCCTGCTCGATGATCACGTGCGCGTTGGTGCCGGAGATGCCGAACGACGACACACCCGCACGGCGCGGAGCTTCACCCGAAGGCCACTCAACGGCCGAGGTCAGCAGCCGCACCGATCCGGCCGACCAGTCCACGTGCGAAGACGGCTCGTCGACGTGCAGCGTCTGCGGCAACACACCGTTGCGCAGCGCCATCACCATCTTGATCACACCACCGACACCCGCAGCGGCCTGCGAGTGCCCGATGTTCGACTTCAACGACCCCAGCCACAACGGCTGCGCGCGGTCCTTGCCGTAGGTCGCGATCAACGCCTGAGCCTCGATCGGATCACCAAGGCGGGTGCCGGTTCCGTGAGCCTCCACAGCGTCCACATCGGACGGTGAAAGCCCAGCCGAAGCCAACGCCGCACGGATCACCCTCTGCTGCGAAGGACCGTTCGGCGCCGTCAAGCCGTTCGACGCGCCATCGGAGTTGATCGCAGTTCCCCGCACCACAGCGAGGATGTTGTGCCCGTTGCGCTGCGCGTCGGAAAGCCGCTCCACGAGGAGCATGCCCGCGCCCTCCGACCAACCCGTGCCATCCGCGGCCTCGGCGAACGCCTTGCAGCGCCCGTCCATCGACAACCCGCGCTGGCGGCTGAACTCGATGAACGTCGACGGCGTCGCCATGACGGTGACCCCGCCGACGAGCGCCATCGAGCACTCACCGGTCCGCAGCGCCTGCGCCGCCAAGTGCAGTGCCACCAACGAGGACGAGCACGCGGTGTCCACGGTGAGCGCTGGCCCTTCGAAGCCCAGCGTGTACGCGACGCGCCCGGAGGCGATGCTGCCCGCACTACCGCTGCCCAGGTAGGCGTCCATGCCCTCCGGCGACACCTTCACCCGCGAGCCGTAGTCGTGGTACATGACCCCGGCGAACACGCCAACCTGGCTGCCTCGCAACGTACCCGGGTCGATCCCGGCGCGCTCGAGGGCCTCCCACGAGGTCTCCAACAGCAACCGTTGCTGCGGGTCCATCGCCAACGCCTCACGCGGGGAGATCCCGAAGAACCCGGCGTCGAACTCCGCCGCGTCGTGCAGGAACCCGCCCTCGCGCACGTAGGACTTGCCGGAGCGGTCAGGATCGGGGTCGTACAGGTTCTCCACGTCCCAACCACGGTCCTCCGGGAACCCGGAGATCGCGTCGCCACCGGAGAGCACCAAGCGCCACAAGTCTTCCGGCGACCGCACACCACCCGGGTACCGGCACGCCATGCCCACGATCGCGATCGGCTCATCGGTAGCGGCCTTCACCGCCACGGCGGCCTGCTCCTCCGACGCACCAAGCACTTCTTCGATGAGGAACTGCGCGAGCGCACCGGGCGTCGGGTAGTCGAAGACCATCGTCGCGGGCAGCCGCAACCCCGTCGCGGTGTTCAGCCGATTGCGCAGTTCCACCGAGGTCAGCGAGTCGAACCCGAGATCCTGGAACGCATGACCAGCCTGAACGACCTTGGTAGAAGTGTGACCGAGTACCGCCGCGACCTCAGTGCGCACGAGTTCGAGCACGACGCGATCCCGCTCAGCAGCGGGCAGCCCAGCAAGGCGCGTGCCCAAGGAGCCCTTCGGCGCCTGGGCGGCGCGACGCGTCGTGCGCAGAAGTCCGCGCAGCACTGCGGGAACGGCGTCATGGTGCTTCTCGGCGCTGAGCCGCACCGGAGCCACTACCGCGCGGTCCATCCCCAATGCCGCGTCGAAGAGCCGCAGTCCCTCGTCGGCGGAGATCGCGACAAGGCCCATGCGCTTGAGACGGTTCATGTCCACGCTGTCAAGGCGCTCGGCCATGCCGTTGCCCTGCTGCCACAAACCCCACGCCAGCGAGGTCGCGGGCAGCCCCTGCGCGCGGCGGTGCTGCGCGAAGGCGTCCAGGAATGCGTTCGCGGCGGCGTAGGCTCCCTGGCCCGCGCTGCCGAAGATGCCCGACACCGACGAGAACACCACGAACGCGGACAGGTCCTCAGTCAGCTCGTGCAGGTTCAGCACCGCGTCGATCTTCGGCCGGAACACGCCGTCGAGCCGTTCCGGGCTCAGCGAACCGATCACTCCGTCATCGAGCACCCCGGCGGTGTGCACGACAGCGCTGACCCTTTGCCCAGCAAGCACATCAGCCAGCGCATCACGATCCGCGACATCGCACGCCGCCCACGCGACGCTGGCACCAGCCGCTACGAGGTCAGCCTCCAGCTCGGCCGCGCCAGGGACAGCTCCCCCACGACGGCTCACCAGCAGCAGTTCCCGCACGCCGTGCTCAGCGACGAGGTGCCGCGCGATCACTCCGCCCAGCGCGCCGCCAGCTCCGGTCAGCAACACCGTTCCCGTGCCGAAGTCCGGCGTGCCCGCGTCCGCGTCCACCTTCGCCAGGCGCTGGACGAAGACCTCACCGTCGCGCACGGCCGCTTCCGGCTCGCCCGCCGCGATCAAGCCCGGCAGCACGGGAAGCACCTCGGCCGTGTTCTCCGCTTCCACCAACACAAATCGATCCGGGTTCTCCGACTGCGCCGTACGGACGAGCCCGCGCACGGCCGCGTGTGCGAGGTCGCCAGGCCGCGTCACGAGCACCAGCCGCGAGGAGTGCTCCTCACTCAGCCAGGCCTGGAGCGCCGCCAGAACCGCACCCGTGACCTCGCGAACCCCGCCTTCAGCCGGGCACGGCACCACCACCGCGTCCGGCACGGACGCCAGCGAGCCGATCTCCGAAAGGTCCACAATGGACTCAGCTGAAATGTCCTGAGTGGACGATCCGGTGAACGGCGTCCAACGGGGCTCGAACAGCGAATCGGAGCGGGCCCGCAGCTGGTCCGCGCGCACGGCCCGAAGCGTCAGCGACTCGACCGAAGCCACGAGGTCCCCGGCCCCGTCGACGGCGACCAGCGACACCGAATCGGCCCCAGCGCGTGAAAGCTTGACGCGCACAGCGGCGGCTCCGCTCGCGTGGACGGTGACACCCGCCCATGAGAACGGCAACATCGGCCCCTCGTCGAGCGTGATCAGCCCACCAGCGGCGATCGCGTGCAACGCCGCGTCCAGCAACGCCGGGTGGAGCGCGTAGTCCTCCTGGTCGTCGATCTCGACCTCGGCGAAGACGTCCTCGCCATCACGCCACACCGAGCGCAAGCCCTGGAACGCCGCGCCGTACACCAGTCCTCGCGAGGCGAAGTCGTCATAGAACCCTTCCAGGTCAACCACTTCGGCGTTCTCGACGGTGAAGCTCGCATCGACCTGAGCGGCCCGCGAAGTCAGCGCACCGGTCGCGTGACGCACCCACGTGGTGCCCTCAGCCGACGAGTAGATCGCGAGATCACGGCGGCCGTTCTCCTCCGCGCTCACCGAGACCTGGAGCGCCACGCCGTCGTTCTCCGGCAGCACCAGCGGGACTTCGAGCGTCAGGTCCTCCACCGTGCCGCAGCCGACCTCCTCGCCCGCGCGCACCGCCAGCTCGACGAACGCGGTCCCTGGCAGGACGACCACACCGTTGACCGCGTGATCGGCGAGCCACGGGTGCGTGCGCAGCGACACGCGGCCGGTCAGCAGCACGCCCCCGTTGTCGGCTGTGACAGTCGCCGCGCCAAGCATCGGGTGATCGGCCGAGCCCAGACCGGCTTCACGCACGTCACCACGGTCCTGCGGGGCGTCGAGCCAGAACCGCTCACGCTGGAAGGCGTAGGTCGGCAGGTCGATCTTCGCCCCACCGAACGCGCTCCAGTCCACCCGCACTCCGTGTGCGTGCGCCTGCCCGACAGCCGTGGAGATCGCCTCCGGCTCCGGCCGGTCGGCACGCAGTACCGGAATCGCCGCCACATCTTCGAGCACGCCCTGCACCAGCGCACTCAGCACCGCGCCCGGTCCCACCTCGACGAACTTGGTGACACCGCGCCCGCGCATGGTTCGCACACCATCCGCGAACCGCACCGCCTCGCGCACATGCCGAACCCAGTACTCAACGGAATAGCGTTCCACCACAGACCCGGTCAACGTCGACACCACCGGAATCTCCGGCTCGTGGAACTCAATCCCAGCCAGAGCCGCAGCGAACTCCTCCAGCATCGGCTCCATCAACGGCGAATGAAACGCATGCGACACCTTCAACCGCGACGACTTGCGATCCGGGAACTGCGCGACCACCGCCAGCACAGCCTCTTCGTCACCGGACAGCACCACCGAAGACGGCCCGTTGATCGCCGCGATCCCCACACCGTCAGTCAGCAGCGGCAGAACCTCCTCCTCCGAGGCCTGCACCGCCACCATCGCCCCACCCATGGGCAACGCCTGCATGAGCCGAGCACGAGCAGAAACCAGCGCAGCCGCATCCTCCAACGACAGAACACCCGAGACATGAGCAGCAGCGATCTCACCAATGGAGTGGCCCGCGACCACATCCGGCCGCACACCCCACGACTCCAACAACCGGAACAACGCAACTTCAAGAGCGAACAAGGCAGGTTGAGCGTTGCCGGTCTGATCCAGATCAGGTGACTTGACGTCCACCGTCAAGTACTTGACAGCCTCCGTCCAGGCCGCAGCGAACACCGGATACGCCTCGAACAGCTCAGCACCCATACCGACGCGCTGCGAACCCTGGCCAGAGAACACGAAGCCGAGCTTGCCGCCCACCGCAGCGGTCACAGGCGCCGAACCGGACGCCAAAGCCTCCAGTCCACCGCGCACGTCACCGGCGACGACCGCGTGGTGCTCCATCACGGACCGAGTGGTCGCCAACGAGAACCCGACATCGGCCGGATCAGCAGAGTCCACAAAGGACAGCAGCTGACGCGCGCTCTCCCGAACGGCCTCGGCGTCACGAGCGGAGATCACCCACGGCACCGGCCCAGTAGATACAGAAGCCCTTGCCACGACCGGAGCGGCCTGCTCAACGATCACGTGCGCGTTGGTCCCCGACACGCCGAAGGACGACACACCAGCCCGACGCGGACGATCCACCGACGGCCACGGCACGGACTCGGTCAACAGCTGAACATCGCCGGCCGACCAGTCCACGTGCGAAGACGGCTCCTCGATGTGCAGCGTCTGCGGCAACACACCGTGCCGCAGAGCCATCACCATCTTGATCACGCCGCCAACACCGGCCGCCGCCTGCGAATGCCCGATGTTCGACTTCAACGACCCCAACCACAGCGGCTGCGACCGATCCTGACCGTACGTCGCGAGAACCGCCTGCGCCTCAATCGGATCGCCGAGCCGCGTGCCCGTTCCGTGAGCCTCCACAGCGTCCACATCGGACGGAGCAAGCCCAGCCGAAGCCAACGCCGCACGAATTACCCGCTGCTGCGAAGGGCCATTCGGAGCAGTCAAACCGTTCGACGCACCATCCTGGTTGACGGCCGAACCTCGCACCACAGCAAGCACTTCGTGCCCGTTGCGCACAGCGTCGGACAGCCGCTCGACGAGCAGCATGCCCGCACCCTCAGCCCAACCAGTGCCGTCCGCGCCCTCGGAGAACGCCTTGCACCGACCATCGGCCGCGAGCCCGCGCTGACGGCTGAACTCCACGAACACCGCCGGGCTCGCCATCACCGTGACACCACCGACAAGCGCCATCGAGCACTCGCCGTTGCGCAGAGCCTGAGCCGCCAAATGCAGTGCCACCAACGAAGACGAGCACGCAGTGTCCACAGTGACCGCAGGGCCTTCAAGCCCGAACGTGTAAGCCACGCGGCCAGACGCGACACTGCCCGCGCTGCCGTTGATGAGATAGCCCTCAAGGCCCTCCGGCGAGGTCCGCACCCGCCCGCCGTAGTCGTGGTACATCACTCCGGCGAACACTCCGGTTTGGCTTCCCCGCAAGGAAACCGGGTCGATCCCGGCGCGCTCGAACGCCTCCCACGAGGTCTCCAACAGCAGCCGCTGCTGCGGGTCCATCGCCAGCGCTTCACGCGGAGAGATCCCGAAGAAACCCGCGTCGAAGTCCGCCGCGTCGTAGAGGAATCCGCCCTCGCGGGTGTAGCTCTTGCCCCACTGCTCGGGGTCGGGGTCGTAAAGGTTCTCCACGTCCCAACCACGGTCCTCCGGGAATCCCGACACCGCGTCGCGACCGGAGAACACCAAGCGCCACAAGTCTTCCGGCGACCGCACACCACCCGGGTACCGGCACGCCATGCCCACGATCGCGATCGGCTCGTCGGCGGCGGCCTTGACGACCACGGGCTTGTCCGAAACGGCCGTGTCCGCGTCGAGGAACCGCGCGAGCGCACCCGGCGACGGGTGATCGAAAACGAGCGTGGCGGGCAGCCGCATCCCCGTCGCCGCGTTCAGCCGGTTGCGCAGCTCGACCGAGGTCAGCGAGTCGAAACCGATGTCCCGGAACGAATTCTCCGTACCGATGGATGCGGCGTCGGCATGCCCGAGCACTGCGGCGACCTCAGCACGGACCAGCTCCAGGACCGCCTCCGAGCGCTGCTCCGCTGACAGACCCGCCAGTCGTCCAGCGAGCCCGGAAACAGCGGTGGCGGCCTTCGCGGTCCGGCGGGAGACACCGCGCACGACCTTGCGCAGGAGCGGCGGAACCGTTGCGCCACCTTGGAAAACGCTCTTGTCCAAGCGCACAGGAACCACGACGGCGTTCTCGGCGGCAAGTGCGGCGTCGAAGAGCCGCAGGCCCTCCTCTTCCTGGATCGCCGCGATGCCCATCCGTCGGATGCGCGTGATGTCGGCCTGGCCGAGCGTCCCGGCCATCGCGCTCTCCTGCTCCCACAGGCCCCACGCGAGCGAGGTCCCCGGCAGCCCCTCCTCCCTGCGCAGCTCGGCGAGCGCGTCGAGGAAGGAGTTGGCCGCCGCGTAGTTGCCCTGCCCCGGCGTGCCCAGCGTGCCCGCGACGGAGGAGAACATCACGAACGCCGAGAGCCCGCTGGTCAGCTCGTGCAGGTTCAGCGCGGCGTCGATCTTCGGCCGGAACACCCTGGTCAGGCGCTCGGCGGTGAGCGACCCGATCACGCCGTCGTCCAGCACGCCTGCGACGTGCACGACGGCGGACAGCTCGTGCCCCGCCAGCAGCGACGCGAGCGCGTCCCGGTCTCCGACGTCACAGGCCGCCCACGTCACGTCGGCGCCGCGCGCGGTCAGCTCGGCCGCGAGCGTCACCGCGCCGGGAGCTTCGCCACCACGCCTGCTCACCAGCAGCAAGCGCCGAACTCCGTGCTGGGTGACGAGATGCTTCGCGATGAGCGCGCCGAGTCCACCCGACGCGCCGGTCACCAGCACGGTGCCGCTGCCGAAGTCCTGGGGTTGCGCGCCCGGCGTGATCTTGCCGAGCCTCGGCACGCGGACCTCGCCCTCGCGCACGGCCACCTGCTGCTCGCCGGAAGCGATCACCCCGGGCAGCGCGAGCACGGAGTCCACCGCGTCGTCCACGTCGATGAGCAGCACGCGGTCCGGGTTCTCCGTCTGCGCCGAGCGCACCAGTCCCCACACCGCGGCCTGGGCGATGTCGTGCGCGGCGGTGACGATCGCCAGGCGCGCCGGGCGTTCCTCGGACAGCCACCACTGAAGCAACTCCAGCGTTCGCGCCGTCGACTGCCGCACGCGCTCGGCGGTGTTGGAGCTGCTTCCCGCCGGGCAAGCCACGAAGACGACATCGTGGTCGCCCTCTTCGGTGTACGGCACAACGGAAATGCCCGCGTCTGCCAGTATCTCCGCCAGGTGCAGGCTGTCGCTGAGCACCGCCCAGTTCGGCCGTTCGACAGCAGGAGCGACCGTGATCGGCGTCCACTCCACGCCGTACAGCGAGTCCGTCGAAGCCTCACGCAGTCCTTCGGCCGCAAAGGGACGTAGGGTGAGTCCGTCCACAGTGGCCACTGGCTCGCCCACACCGTCGCCGAGCACCAGCGACACGGTGTCCGCGCTTTCGCGAGTCACCTTGACGCGCAAGGTCGTCGCGCCCGCCGCGCTCAGCCGCACACCGCTCCACGCGAACGGCAGCAGCCCGCGCCCGTTCGCGTCCGGCTCGATCGCACCGAGCCACACCGCGTGCAGCGCGGCGTCGAACAGCGCCGGGTGCAGGCCGAAGTCGCCCTGCGAGTCAGGCACCTCGATCTCGGCGTAGTAGGCGTCAGCCGTCCGCCACGCCGCTCGCAGGCCACGGAACGCCGGGCCGTAGTCCAGCCCCATGTCCGCGAGCCGCCCGTAGAAGCCCGACACGTCAATGCTCTCACCCGCAGGCGGCCACTCGGCAAGATCACGCTCGGCGCCGTCCACAGTGGACACCAGGCCGGAGGCGTTGCGCACCCATGGCCGCTCGTCATCGGCCCGGGAGTGCACGGACACCGAGCGGCGACCGTCCGCTTCCTCAGGCCCGACGAGCACCTGCAACGCCACGCTCCCCCGTCGAGGCAGGATGAGCGGAGCTTCCAGGGTCAGCTCGTCCACCGTCGCGCAGCCCACCGCGTCGGCCGCGGTGATCGCGAGTTCCATGATCGCGGTACCGGGTACCACGACCACGCCGCCCACGGTGTGGTCCGCGAGCCACGGGTGCGAGTCGAGGGAAACGCTGCCCGACAGCACGCGTCCGTCGTTGTCCGCCAAGGTCGCCACGGCGCCGAGCAACGCGTGCCCGGTCTCTTGCAGGCCGACCGCGCGCATGTCACCCGCGGCGGAGTTCGTGTTCAGCCAGTAACGCTCGCGCTGGAACGCGTACGTCGGCAGTTCGATCGTCCGCGCTCCGGGGAACACGGCCGACCACTCAGGACGGACGCCGTTCGCGTACAGCTCGCCCAGCGCGGTCGTGATCGCTTGCGGCTCCGGCCGGTCGGCGCGCAGCACCGGCACCGTCACCACATCGTCGAGCACACCCTGCACGAGCGCGCTCAGCACGCCACCCGGCCCGACCTCCACGAAGCGAGTCACGCCACGCTCGTGCAGCGTCCGCACTCCGTCCGCGAAGCGCACCGCCTCCCGCACATGCCGAACCCAGTACCCGACGGAATAGCGTTCCACCACAGACCCGGTCAACGTTGACACCACCGGAATCTCCGGCTCGTGGAAGGTGACCCCCGCCAGCTCAGCCGCGAACTCCTCCAGCATCGGCTCCATCAACGGCGAATGGAACGCGTGCGACACCTTCAACCGCGAGGTCTTGCGTCCCTGCTCCGCAAACGCCGAAGCGATGTCCGCGACCGCGATCTCATCCCCGGAGACCACCACCGACTGCGGCCCGTTGATCGCCGCGATCCCCACCCCGTCGACCAACAGCGGCAGCACCTCCTCCTCCGAGGCCTGCACCGCCACCATCGCCCCACCCGACGGCAACGCCTGCATCAACCGAGCCCTCGCACTGACTAGAGCCGCCGCATCCTTCAACGACAGAACGCCAGCCACATGAGCAGCCGCAATCTCACCAATCGAGTGGCCCGCCACCACGTCCGGCCGCACGCCCCACGACTCAAGCAGGCGGAACAGCGCCACTTCCAGAGCGAACAGAGCAGGCTGAGCAATCCCCGTCTGATCCAGATCGGGTGACTTGACGTCCACCGTCAAGTACTTGACGGCCTCCGTCCAGGCCGAAGCGAACACCGGATAAGCCTCGAACAACTCCGCACCCATGCCGAGCCGCTGCGAGCCCTGGCCGGAGAAGACGAACGCCACCTTGCCCTGGCCACTCCGAACGATCGACCCGGAACCTTCCGCGAGCGCCCGCACACCGGAGATCAGCTCGGCCTGGCTCTCCCCGACGACGGCGGCACGGTAGTCCAACCCGGCACGCGTCGTAGCGAGCGAAAGCCCAACGTCAGCAGGGTGATGACCGTCCACAACGGACAGAAGACGGGCGGCCTGCGAGCGAACCGCCGCCTCGGTCTTGCCCGAGAGAACCCACGGGACGACCGCTTCCCCGGCCGAAGACGGCACCTCCGAAGTAGCGGGCACCCCTTCAACGATCACGTGCGCGTTGGTGCCGGAGATCCCGAACGACGACACACCAGCCCGGCGCGCACCATCACGCGAAGGCCACTCCACTTGCGAAGTCAGCAGCGACATCGCGCCCGACGACCAGTCCACGTGCGACGTCGGGGCGTCCACGTGCAGCGTCGGCGGCAACACGCCATGACGCATGGCCTGCACCATCTTGATCACACCCGCGACACCGGCAGCCGCCTGCGTGTGCCCGATGTTGGACTTGATCGAGCCGAGGAACAACGGCTCCGACCGATCCTGACCGTAGGTGGCCAAGAGCGCTTGCGCCTCAATGGGATCGCCGAGCTTGGTGCCCGTACCGTGCGCCTCCACAGCGTCCACATCGGACGGAGCAAGCCCAGCCGAAGCCAACGCCGCACGAATCACCCGCTGCTGCGAAGGACCATTCGGCGCCGTCAACCCATTCGACGCACCATCCTGATTCACCGCCGAACCTCGCACCACAGCAAGGACTTCGTGCCCGTTGCGCAGAGCGTCCGAGAGCCGCTCCACCAACAGCAGGCCGACGCCCTCGCCCCAACCGGTGCCGTCAGCGCCCTCGGCGAAGGCCTTGCAACGGCCGTTCGGGGACAGTCCGCGCTGCCGGGAGAACTCAACGAACATGTTGGGCGTGGTCATAACGGTGACACCGCCGGCCAACGCCATCGAGCACTCGCCGTTGCGCAGGGCCTGAGCCGCCAAGTGCAGTGCCACCAACGAGGACGAGCACGCGGTGTCCACGGTCAGCGCGGGACCTTCGAGCCCGAAGGCGTAAGAGAGGCGGCCGGACACCACGGACGCGGCCTTGCCGGTCAGCAGGTAGCCCTCGATCTCCTCCGGCGCTCTGCGCATCCCGCTCGCGTAGTCCTGGCCGTTCGTGCCGATGAACACGCCGGTACGGTGCCCGCGAACGGAAGTCGGGTCGATCCCGGCGCGCTCGAACGCCTCCCACGCGGTCTCCAGCAGCAAGCGTTGCTGCGGGTCCATCGCGAGCGCTTCGCGGGGCGAGATCCCGAACAGCGCGGCGTCGAACCGGTCGGCGTTGTCGATGAATCCGCCGTCGCACGAGTAGGTCTTGCCGGAGCGGTCGGGATCCGGGTCGTACAGCGCGGCCGTGTCCCACCCACGGTTCTCGGGGAAGCCGGTCACCGCGTCACGCCCGGAGATCAGCAGCTCCCACAGCTGCTCCGGCGACTCGACACCGCCCGGGAAACGGCAGCTCATCGCGACGATCGCGATCGGCTCGTCGGAGGCGGACACCGTGGCGGCGGACTCCGAGGCGGTGCCTTCGCCCAGCAGCTCCGCGCGCAGGTGGCCGATCAGCGCGGTCGGTGTCGGGTAGTCGAAGACCAGCGTCGCGGACAGCGTCAGACCGGTGGCCACCGCGAGCCGGTTGCGCAGCTCGATCGCGGTCAGCGATTCGAACCCGGCTTCGCGGAACGTTCCTCCGGGGTCAAGGGAAGCGCTGCCGGAGAGGCCGAGCACCGTGACGGCCTGCTCCTCCACCAGGTTCAGCAGCAGGCGCTCCTGCTCAGCCTGCGAAACCCGCGACAACCGCGCGGCCAGCTCCGACACCGGAAGCACAATCGCGGGAGCGCGCCGGTCCAAGATCTCGCGAGCCTCCGGCACGCCGCGCAACAGCGGGCACGGCCGAGTCGTCACGAACGCGGGAACGAACCGCTCCCACTCCACATCGGCCACGACGACCGTCGACTCACCCGCGCTCAGCGCACCGGATAGCGCGGAAAGCGCTGGTGCTGCGGCAATTCCCCGCACACCGCGTCGCAGCAGGTGCTCGCCGACCGCGCCGTCCGCCATGCCGCCGTCGGCCCAAGCACCCCACGCGACGGCCAGTGCGGGCAGCCCGTCGGCGCGCCGCTGCTCCGCCAGCGCGTCCAGGAACGCGTTCGCAGCCGCATAAGCCCCCTGGCCGCCGTTGCCCCAGACGCCGACCATCGACGAGAACAGCACGAACGCATCAAGATCACTGGTCAGCTCGTGCAGGTTGATCGCCGCGTCCACCTTGGGGCGCAGCACGTTCGCCAGGCGCTCCGCCGTCAGCGACTCGACCAGCCCATCGTCGAGAACACCGGCCGCGTGCACGACGGCGTTCACCGGGTGCTCGGCGAGCAGGTCCGAGAGCGCGTCCCGGTCCGCCGCGTCGCAGGCTGCCACGGTGACCGCAACGCCGAGTTCTTCCAGCTCTGCCTTGAGCTCCGCCGCACCGGGCGCGTCCAGCCCACGACGACTGGTCAGCAGCAGGTGTTCGGCGCCATTCCCGGCGAGCCACCGCGAGACGTGCCCGCCGAGGGCTCCCGTACCGCCGGTGATCAGCACTGTTCCGCGCGGCTTCCAGTCCTTTGTGGACACTCCGCTGCGCGGCGCGCGAACGATCCTGCGCCCGAACACGCCGTCAGAGCGGAGCGAGAGCTGGTCTTCCTCGTTCTGCGCCAAAGCCGACGCCAACGCGCTGAAGTCGACGTTGGCCGGGAGGTCGATGAGCCCGCCCCACCGCTCCGGCTGCTCCAGAGCGACGACCCGCCCCAGACCCCACACCTGTGCGGCCTCGGGACTGTTCCCTGTCGTCAAGCACCACAACCGCGCGTCAAATCCCGCATCGCCCATGGCCTGCGTGAGCAGTGCCGTGCGCCAAGTCGAGGCACCCGCGAACACCACGCCCGCGACCGCCCCGGCCTCGGTGAGCTGCGCCGCAAGCTCCTCGCGCGAGCCAGCCGGGACAAGCGACGTCAGGTCGACCCCACGCTCCGCCAGCCCAGCCTGCACCTCATCAGCCCACGAAGTCCCATCGCCGACGAACACCCACTGACCGCCCGGCACAGCCGCAGGAAGCGTCACGGAGTGCCACGAGACCCGGTAACGCCAGTCGTCCACAGCGGACCGCGCGGCACCCGAGCGAGGCGTGTCCAGCCAGAAGCGCTCCTGCTGGAAGGCGTACGTCGGCAGGTCGACCTTGCGAGCGCCCGCGTAGACCTTGCCCCAGTCAACGCCGACGCCGTGCACGTGCAGCTGGCCGAGCGCCGAGGTGATCGCGTGCGACTCCGCCCGCTCGGCGCGCAGCACCGGCACCGCGACCGCGTCGTCCAGCACGCCCTGCACCATCGCGGAGAGCACTCCGCCCGGCCCGACCTCCACGAACCGCGTCACGCCCTGGTCACGCAACGTCCGCACCCCGTCGGCGAAACGCACCGCCTCACGCACATGCCGAACCCAGTACTCAACGGAATAGCGTTCCACCCCAGACCCGGTCAACGTCGACACAACCGGAATCCGCGGCGCTCGGAACTCAATCCCAGCCAGCTCAGCGGCGAACTCCGCCAGCATCGGTTCCATCAACGGCGAGTGGAACGCGTGCGACACCTTCAACCGCGACGACTTCCGGTCCGAGAACTGAGCCACAACCCCCAGCACAGCCTCTTCAACACCCGACAACACCACCGAAGACGGCCCGTTGACAGCCGCGATCCCGACGCCTTCGACCAGCAGCGGCAACACCTCCTCCTCGGAAGCCTGCACCGCTACCATCGCCCCACCAGCCGGGAGCGCCTGCATCAACCGAGCCCGAGCAGAAACCAGCGCCGCCGCATCCTCCAACGACAGAACCCCAGCCACATGAGCAGCAGCAATCTCACCGATCGAGTGGCCCGACACCACGTCCGGACGCACACCCCACGACTCAAGCAGCCGGAACAGAGCCACCTCAAGTGCAAACAACGCAGGCTGAGCAACCCCGGTCTGATCCAGATCGGGTGACTTGACGTCCACCGTCAAGTACTTGACGGCCTCCGTCCAGGCCGAAGCGAACACCGGATAAGCCTCGAACAGCTCAGCACCCATGCCGAGCCGCTGCGAACCCTGACCGGAGAACACGAACGCGGTCTTGCCGGAGCGAACGGACGACACGTCGACGGCACGCAGTCCCTCGATCAGCTCCTCGGCCGACGAGCCGACGACGACCGCACGCCGATCCCAAGCCGACCGCGTCGTCGCCAGCGACAGCGCCACGTCAGCCGGAGACACCGACGAGTCCACGAAGGACGCGAGCCGCGCGGCCTGAGCGCGAACGGCCGCATCGGTCTTGCCGGAGAGCACCCACGCCACCGGCCCGCGCTCCGCGACAGCGGCGGGCTCCGCGACGGGGCCGGCCTCCAAGATCACGTGGGCGTTGGTGCCGGAGATGCCGAACGACGACACGCCAGCTCGACGAGGAGCACCGTGCGCAGGCCACTCCACCTGTGAGGTCAGCAACGACACCGAGCCCGCCGACCAGTCGACGTGCGAAGTCGGCAACTCCACGTGCAGGGTCTGCGGCAGCAAGCCGTGACGCATGGCCTGAACCATCTTGATCACACCGGCGACACCGGCAGCCGCCTGCGTGTGCCCGATGTTCGACTTCAACGACCCCAGCCACAGCGGTTGCCCACGATCACGGCCGTAGGTCGCGATGATCGCCTCGGCCTCGATCGGATCGCCGAGCCGCGTGCCCGTTCCGTGCGCCTCCACAGCGTCCACATCGGACGGACGCAACCCCGCAGACGCCAACGCCTGACGAATCACCCGCTGCTGCGAAGGACCGTTCGGCGCCGTCAAACCGTTCGAAGCACCATCCTGGTTCACCGCCGAACCACGAACGACAGCAAGCACCTCGCGCCCATTGCGGACAGCGTCGGAAAGCCGCTCCACCAGGAGCACCGCGACGCCCTCGGACCACCCCGTGCCATCGGCGTTGTCGGAGAAAGCCTTGCAGCGGCCGTCCGGCGACAACCCGCCCTGGTGGCCGAACTCGACGAACATGCCGGGCGTGGACATCACCATCACGCCACCGGCCAGCGCCAACGAGCACTCACCGCTACGCAGCGACTGCACGGCCAAGTGCAGCGCTACCAACGACGACGAGCACGCCGTGTCCACGGTGACCGCAGGGCCTTCGAGGCCGAGCGTGTACGCGACCCTGCCCGAAATGATGCTCGCCGAGGAGCCGGTGAGCAGGTGCCCTTCGGTGCCTTCGACCGGCTCGTGCAGGCGGGGGCCGTAGTCCTGCGCCGTCGCGCCGATGAACACGCCGGAACGGCTGCCGCGCAACGAGGCCGGGACGATGCCCGCGCGCTCGAACGCCTCCCACGCCGTCTCCAGGACGAGGCGCTGCTGCGGGTCGGTCGCGGTCGCCTCGCGCGGGCTGATGCCGAAGAACGCCGCGTCGAAGTTCGCAGCGTCGTGCAGGAAGCCCCCCTGACCGGGGCCGAGGTCCCATCCCCGGTCGTCGGGGAAGCCGGAGATGGCATCGCCGCCGGAGGCAACGAGCCGCCACAGGTCTTCTGGCGAGCGCACACCACCTGGCAGGCGGCAGCTCATCCCGATGATCGCGATCGGCTCGTCCGGCGCCGCAGCGACGACAGTGTCCACATCGGACTCAAGTCCGCGCGACGAAGCGTGCAGGTGACGCGCCAACGCATCGGGGGTCGGGTGGTCGAACAGCAGTCCGCTCGGCAGGCGCAGTCCGGTGGCCGTGGTCAACCGGTTCCGCAGCTCGACGGCGCTCAGCGAGTCGAAGCCGAGGTCCTTGAACGTCAGCTCGGCGTCGATCTCGCTCGCGTCCGCGTGCCCGAGCACGGCGGCGATGTGCGCGCGCACCAGCTTCTCCGCCGCGGCCTCGTCCTGGACCCGCGACGCGCTCGCCGATGGAGCCGCGTCGCCGGACACACCCCCCAGCCAGTGCCGCCGACGATCGAAGGCGTAGGTCGGCAGCGGAACCCGCCGCGCGCCACGAGCGGCGAACAGGCCGGGCAGATCAACCTCGACACCGTGAACGTGCAGGGCCGCCAACGCGGACAGCGCGGCATGAGCCTCAGGTTGTTTGGCACGCAAAGAAGGCACGAACAACGCTTCGTCGGTGACGCATCCACGCGCGAGCGCGGTCAGCACACCACCCGGACCGAGCTCGACGAAGGTCCGGACGCCGCGCCCGGCCAGCACGGAGACGCCGTCGCTGAACCGAACGGCTCGCCGCACGTGGCGAACCCAGTACTCGGCCGAGTACTCCGAGACGATCTCACCATCCACATTGGACACGATCGGGAGCTGAGGAGCCGTGAAGGTGAGCCCTTCCGCGACGCGCCGGAACTCCTCCAGCATCGGCTCCATGTGCGGCGAGTGAAAGGCGTGCGACACCCGCAACCGCGAGGTCTTGCGGTCCCCGAACTGAGCCACAACCTCAAGAACCGCGTCTTCGGAACCCGAAAGCACCACCGACGAAGGCCCGTTGACCGCCGCGATCCCCACATCGGGAGTCAGCAGCGGCGTCACCTCGGCCTCGGTCGCCTGGACAGCGACCATCGCCCCACCGGAAGGCAGAGCCTGCATGAGCCGACCGCGAGCCGCAACGAGCGCGCACGCGTCAGAAAGCGAAAGCGCCCCCGCGACGTGCGCGGCGGCGATCTCACCGACGGAGTGCCCCATCAGGTAGTCCGGTGCTACGCCCCAGCTCTTCAGCAGCCGGAACAACGCGACCTCGATCGCGAACAGCGAGGTCTGCGTGTAGAGCGTCTGGTCGAGCTGCTCCCCCTCGGCGAACATCACCTCGCGCAACGGCCGCGGCAGCCGGGGATCGAGTTCCGCGCAGACCTCGTCCAGCGCCGAGGCGAACACCGGGAAGGTCTCGTATAGCTCGCGCCCCATGCCCGCGCGCTGAGAACCCTGACCGGAGAACAGGAACGCGACCGGCGCGGCGTCCTGCACGCGCCCGGTGATCAGCCCGGCGTCCGCACCGCCCTCGCTCAGTTCGCGCAGTCCGCGCAGCAGCGACGCACGGTCCGCACCGACCACAACGGCTCGGTGCGGGAAGGCGGTGCGTGTCGTCGCCAACGAGAACGCTAGATCGACTTCACGGAAATCGGCGAGGTGCGAAGCCAGCGCCGCAGCCTGCGCGGGCAGCGCCGAAGCGGTCTTGGCCGACAACGCCAGCGCCACCGGAGCCGGTCCCGGATCGCCGGGCTCATCGGGGGCCGCCACCTGGTGCTCGGCGAGCACCAGGTGGCAGTTCGTGCCGCCCATGCCGAACGAGCTGACGCCGGCGACCCGCGCGCTCTCCCACGCGCCGAACTCCGTGCGAACGCGGAGATTCAGCTCCTCCAACGCAATCTCGGGGTTCGGGGTGCGGAAGTTCAGGCTCGGCGGCAGCGCGCGGTTGCGCAGCGCGAGGGCGACCTTCAGGAAGCCGGTGATGCCCGCCGCGCCTTCGAGGTGGCCGACGTTGGTCTTCACCGAGCCCACGAACAACGGGTCCGCCGGGTCGCGCGCCGCGCCGAGCACCGCGCCCAGCGCAGCCGCCTCGACCGGGTCACCGGCCTTGGTGCCGGTGCCGTGCAGCTCCACGTATCCGACCTCGGCCGGATCGGTCCGCGCGCGCTCGTAGGCCAGCCACAGGACTTCCTCCTGCCCGACCCGCGACGGCACGGTGAGCCCTTCGCCCCCGCCGTCGTTGTTGACCGCGCCGCCGCGCACCACGCAGTAGATGTCGTCGCCGTCTGCGAGCGCGGCCGGGAGCGGCTTGAGCACGACGACGCCGCCGCCCTCGCCGCGCGCGTAGCCGTTCGCGCGCTCGTCGAAGGTGAAGCAGCGCCCGTCCGGGGAGAGCCCGCCGAACTTCACCGACCGTTCGGTGCTCTCCGGCGCGATGATCAGGTTCACGCCACCGGCGAGCGCGACTGTCGATTCCCCCTTGCGCAGGCTCTCGCAGGCCAGGTGCACGGAAACGAGCGAAGAGGATTGTCCGGAATCCACCGTGAAACTGGGACCGGTGAGCCCGAGAAAATAAGAAACGCGATTCGCGAGAATGCTCCTGTGCAGCCCGGTGACGGTGTGCGAGGACACCGCGTCCGGCCCGGAGCGGCCGACGAGGGTGGCGTAGTCGTCCCAGATCGCGCCGACGAAGGCCGCGGTGCGGGTGCCGCGCAGCGATTCCGGCCGCAGGTGCGCGTCCTCCAGCGCCTCCCAGCACAGCTCCAGCACGAGCCGCTGCTGCGGGTCCATCGCGGCGGCTTCCCGAGGTGAGATGCCGAAGAAGCCCGCGTCGAAGGCGTCGATCCGGTCCAGGAAGCCGCCGCGCCCGGCCGGGGCGGAGCCGTCCCAGCGCTCGGCGGGCGGCTCGCTCGTGGCGTCGACTCCGTCCCGGAGCAGGCTCCAGAAGGCGGAGGGCCCGGAAGCCCCCGGCAGGCGACAGGCGAGCCCGATGACGGCGATCTCGTCACCGGAGTCCTGTCGGTCCACGGCCCCGTTGATTCCGGACTCGCCCATAATGCGCTCCACCCAACCACGCGTGAACAACAAAGTAGAAGCGATGCGACACTAACCACCGCTTCCGCAGTTCAGCGCGGCCTCAGAATGGTTCTAGGGGAACCCCTAGCGATACAGAGGCGCTATCCACAATGGAGTGTCAGCCACTCCCGCACCCGCTGTTGGCAGGACGGCCGCTCCGAGGCAGGCACGGACTCCGTGGGCTGCGTCGCGGCGACGGCCTCGGCCGCTGGCACGCGTGCTCCTTCGACGCAGTCCCCGAGAAGCGAATTCCAGCGGTGAAATTGACTCGCCGAACGAAGTGACGCGTGGTTGTGTCGGAGGATGCCTGACGCGATCTTCGCTCACACGCGCCTCGCCCCGATCTACGACGCCTTCGACGGCTCACGCGAGGACCTCACGTCCTACATCGGCATCGCGGACGAGCTGGGGGCTCAGCGCGTGCTCGACATCGGTTGTGGCACAGGGTGTTTCGCGCTCCTGCTCGCCGGGACCGGGCGCACCGTGATGGGCGTGGAGCCCGCCGCCGCTTCACTGGAGGTCGCGTGGGCGAAGGACCCGGAGGGCCGCGTGAGATGGGTGCACGGCGACGCCACCGCGCTGCCGCCCTTCACCGCGGACCTCGCGACCATGACCGCCAACGTGGCTGATGTCTTCCTCACCGACGAGGCCTGGACCGCGACCCTGCGCGGCGTCCACTCCGCACTGCGTCCCGGCGGGTACTTGGTGTACGAGTCGAGGCGGCCCGAGCGCCGCGCCTGGGAGGACTGGGCGGCCGACACCGCACCCACCGTGCTCGACGTCCCCGGTTTCGGACCGGTGGAGCAGCGCCGCGAGGTGACCGACGTGAGCCTGCCGCTCGTGTCTTTCCGCTACACCTACCGCTTCGCCGACGGCGAGGTCGTGGCATCGGACTCGACGTTGCGCTTCCGCACCCGCGAGGAGCAGGAGGCGACGCTGACCGCGCTCGGCTACCGCGTGCGCGACGTCCGGGACGCTCCCGACCGCCCCGGACGGGAGTTCGTCTTCATGGCCAGCCGCGACTGACGAGGCTGAACTCGCCGTCCCCGGTCGCATACCCGGCAGAGCCGCTCATATCGATCATGGGTGCGTGAAGCCCGCTGCTGACGCTCGGCGCACTCGCACTGCCGCGCACGTGCCTTCGTCCCGGCCCCGCTAGACGTTCCGGCCGGGTTGAGGCGTCTTCAAGACCACCAAACCCCCCTGTTGATCATCGCTAACCACCCCAAACCCGTTGCTCCTGTGGGTTTTGCGGGTCTTGAAGACTGGCGAACGCGGTGGCTTGCGGGGCGTGGGTTGCAAGGGGGCGGTCGAGTGGTGCTTGCCGCTCGGGGTGGTCCAGGTGTGGGTGCCGTCGGGCGGGTTGGTTGCAGCCGATCATCGTGCACGTCGGACACCGCGACCGCCACGTGCGCGCAGTGACCCCGTTCTCACATCCCTTCCGAGAAATTCCCGGAGCGCAGGACTCGGCCGAGTAGTTCTCCCGGCTCAAGACCCACCACCTCGTGCGCCCGGTGGGACACCAGGGACGCGATGCCGTGCACGGCGGTCAGCCGCACGAGCGCGTCCGTGCCGGAGTCGGCGGGGTGCCGGGCACACCACGCGTCGCGCCAGCGTGCGACCAGGGGAAGCGTCGTGGACCGCAGGTCGGCCCCGGAAGCTTCGAGGAGGTCGTGCCGCAGCAGAAGGTCGAAGGCGTGCGGTCGCCGCGCCGCGAACGCGACGTAGACCTCCGCCAGCCGCAGCGGGTCGCCGTCGGTCGCGTCGAACTCCTCGGCCAGCTCTCCGGCGACGCGCTTGGCGAGGTGGCCCAGCAGCACCGCCCGTGAGGGGAAGTGCCGTCGCGGCGCGCCGTGCGAGACGCCGCACTGGCGCGCGGTCTCGCGGATCGTCACGGCCTCGATGCCGCTCTCGTCGAGAATCCGCCCCGCCGCGTCGAGCAGCTGGTGCCGCAGTCCGTCCTCCCCCATGCCCGCCCCTCCGTTGTAGACGCCGTCTACCCTAGTCGTGTAGACACTGTCTACGTGATCGCCTTACTCCTGCTGACGGCCGCCGCCGTGTGCCACGCGTCGTGGAACCTCCTCGTGAAGTCCTCGAACCAGAAGGGGCCGGAGTTCGTCTGGCTCTACGCCGTCATCACCACACCTGTGGCACTCGCCCTGGTGGTGTGGTCGCTCGCGAACGGCACGCTCGCCGCGCAGTGGTGGCCCGGCCTGGTGAGCATGGTGCTGCACACCGCCTATGCCGTTGTCCTGCAACGGGCCTACGGCGAGGGCGAGTTCTCCGTGGTGTACGCGGTCAGCCGGGGCATGACCCCCGTGCTCGTCACGCTCGCCGTCATCCCGTGGACCGGCCCGCCCTCACCCCGGGCGTGGTGGGGTGTCGCGGCGGTGCTCGCCGGCGTGCTGATCATGGATCGCGTGCGTCCCGGGCACGGCCTCGCGCGCGGCTCGCTCCTCGGCCTTGCCGTCGCCGCGTGCAGCTGCGCGTACACGTTGTGGGACGGCTACGCGATGGCGTCGCTCGGCGTGCACCCGTTGCCCTACCTCGCCGTCGCGAGCCTCGGCCAGGTCGTCGTGCTCACCGCCGTGCTCGCGCCCCGCCGACGCCTGCGCTCCGTGCTGCCGCAGTGGCAGCGCGCACTGCCGATCGCACTGCTCGCCCCGGCCAGCTACTGCCTCGTCCTCGTCGCCATGGCCATCGAGCCCATCGGCGCCGTCGCCACCGGCCGCACCCTCAACGTCGTGGTCGGAGTCCTGCTCGGCGTCCTCGTCCTCCGCGAACGCCTCACGCTCAGCCGCACCACCGGCCTCACCGCCGTGGTGGCCGGAGTCCTCCTCGTCTCCCTCTAGCTCGCAAGATGGAGCGGTTGAACGAGAATTTGACAATCCGGACGGTGCTGGCCACGTTTGTCGACCGTGAACGCGCCGTCGAACTGGCAGCAGTACCCGTCACCACCGCCGCAATGGCAACCGCACCAGCCGCCGAGGAAGAAGCGCACTGGCCTCATCGTGGGCATCGTGATCGCGGTCCTCGTGCTGGGCGTCGGCGGGTACTTCGGCGTGCTGTACCTCAACTACAGCTCCGGCGAGGACCCCGGCGGCGGTCCGGGCGGGCAGCCGGTGGCGCAGTGCGACATCAGCGCGGGACTGCGGCAGGAGGCCAAGGTCAGCAGCTTCCGCCTCGCCGGTGAACCGCCGAGGGCACGCGGGATGAAGCACAGCAACTGCTTCTGGGAGCAGACCAGGGGCAAGGACGGCAAGGACACCCGCAAGCTCCAGATCCACGTCTACGACTTCCGGGGCGTGAACCGCCTGCCGGAGCGCGACGTCGAGCAGGCCAGGGGCTCCTACAGCGGCGCCGCGAGGGACCCGATCGCACTGGACAGGCCGCTCGCGGGTGCCGACGAGGCCACGTTCGTGGACCCCTCCTCGTTGCAGACGTCGCCGACCGAGGCGAACCTGGTGGCGCGCAAGGGAGCCGTCTACTACCTCATCAAGTACTGGGGTCACGACAAGGGATTCTTCGGCGACTCGGCCTTTCCCGTGGAGACGGCCAAGTCCGTCGTGTTCAAGGTCGCCGAGGAACTGCTGGCGAAGTAGGTCAGCGCCTGCTCGGCGATCCGCAGCAGCTCCTTCCGCCCGCGTCCGGCGGCGGCCTGGACGGCGATCCCGTCGGTGACGGTGTGCACCAGTGCCGCCAGCACGGCCGCGTCAGTGCCGTCGGGCAGATCGCTCGCGCGCTCCAAACGCCTGCGAAGAGCCGTTTCCCCCGCCTTGCGGCGTGCGACGGCGGCCTCTCGTACGGGCGCCGCCTCCGGCCCAGCCGCGTGCACGGCGCGCACGGTCAGGCAGCCCGGGCACTCCGCTGTCAGGTCGACCGCGCCCAGGACCAAGCGCTCGATCACCTCACGCGCGGTGGGCGCGTCGAGCGCGGCGGCGGCGTACGCGCCCGGCCCCTCCACGTAGCGAGCGAGCACGGCGGTGAACAGCTCCTCCTTGTTGCCGAAGGCCGCGTAGAGGCTCGGCTTGGTGATTCCCATGGCGGCGGTCAGCTCCGCCACCGAGGTTCCGTCGTAGCCGTTGCGCCAGAACACCTCCAGCGCGAGGTCGAGCGCGGCGTCGATGTCGAAGGCGCGTGGGCGGCCACCGGGCACGGCATTCCCCTCCCAGTTGTATACCCATCGGTACATTACTATGGTTATATACCGCATGGTACACAACTGGGAGGAACCGGAATGATCAAGGTCGGAGTCGTCGGCGCCAGCGGCTGGGCGGCGGGTTCACACCTGCCCGTGCTCACCGGACTGCCCGAGTTCGAGGTGACCGCAGTAGCCACGACCAGGCAGAACAGCGCGGACGACGTGGCGGCGGCCTTCGGCGTGCGGCACGCGTTCGCCTCCGCGCGCGCACTCACGGCGCACCCCGACGTCGATCTGGTCGTGGTCTCGGTCAAGGTGCCCGAGCACGCCGCGGTGATCAGGGACGCGCTGGCGGCGGGCAAGCACGTGGTCTCCGAGTGGCCGCTCGGCGTGAGCGCCGAGGAGGCCCGCGAGCTGACCGAGGCGGCGACGGAAGCCGGAGTGCTGCACGGGATCGTCCTGCAGGGCTACCACTCCCCCGACGCCGCGTTCGTCGCCGACCTGCTCGCGGCGGGTCGGATCGGCGAGATCGAGTCCGTGTCGGTGGTCGCGGCGGGTGACCCCTTCGGTGGGGGCACGCTGCCAGAGGCCTTGGAGTGGAGCCTCGATCCGGCCGCGGGGAGCTCGATCCTGACGATCATGGCTGGCCACTTCCTCGCGACGGTGGAGCGGATCGCGGGCCGCTGGCGCGAGGTCACCGCGCAACTGCCCCGCCTGCACGAGCAGGTGCGGGTGGCCGGAACCGGACGGACCGTGCCCAACCAGCAGCCCAGCCACGTGCTCGTGCGCGGACGGCTGGAGAGCGGCGCCGAAGCCTCGGTGACCGTGCACGGCGGCGGGCACAGCCCCGAGGGATTCCTGCTCAAGTTCGTTGGCAGCGAGGGGGTGCTGACCGCGACCGCCGCCACACCCGGCATGTACATGCACTGGACGGACTGGGCGGTCGCGGTCGACGGCGAACCGGTGAGCTTCACCCGGCCGCCGGAGCAGGGGCCGAACGTCAGGATCTCCGCACTGTACAAGGAAATCGCGCAGGCCATCGCGGACGGACGGCAGCCCCACCCGAGCTTTGAGACGGCGCTCAGGCACCACCGGTTGCTCGCGTCGATCGAGCTGTCCGCGAGAACCGGTCTGCCTCAAGCCATCCGCTGAAGCTCGGCGACGGCTGCCGCGACGGCGTCGACCTCCTCTTCGGTGTTGTAGTAGTGCGGGGACAGCCGCAACGCCCACTCGACGTCCTTGTCGGCGAAGTCGAACTGCGCGAACTCGCGGAAGCTCAACGCGGAGTTGATGCCGCGCGCGTCCAACGCCTTCTTGAACGGCTTCGCCTGCCAGCCCTTGATCTCGAAGGTGACCAGCGCGGCCGGACGCGCTCCCCCGTCGAGCAGCCGCACCCCGGGCATCTCCGCCAGGCCCGCGCGCAGGCGAGCCGCCAGGCCGGGGGTGCGGCGCGAGATCGCCCCGAGCCCGACCTGGAGCGCGTAGCGAGCGGCGGCAGCACACCCGAGCACGGTGGAGTACGGGAACTCCCACTCCTCGAAGCGCGCCGCCGTGTCGACGGGGCGGTACTCCTCGGGGCTGGCCCACCGCGCGCCGTACATGTCGATGAACAGCGGCTCGTAGCCCTCGCTCAGCACCCGGTCGGAGACGTACAGGAAGCCGGAGCCGCGAGGCCCACGCAGGAACTTCCGGCAGGTCGAGGTGAGCAGGTCGCAGCCGATCTCCTCGACGTCGATCTCGAACTGCCCGACCGACTGGCAGGCGTCGACGAGGTAGAGCAGGCCGAGTTCGCGGCAGTGGCGGCCGATCTCGGCGACCGGTTGGACGAGGCCGGAGTTCGTCGGCACGTGGGTCGCCGCGACCAGCTTCGGCCGGAGTCGGCGCATCAGCGCGGCCATCGCGTCGACGTCGACGCCGGAGCCGTCCGGCAGGTCCGGAGCGTGCACGACCCGCACGCCGAATCGCTTGCGCAGCGCCAAGAACGCGATCTGGTTGGAGATGAAGTCGTTGCGCGTGGTCAAGATGACATCGTCGGGTTGGAACGGGATCGCCGACAGCGCGCGGCTGTAGGCGTGCGTCGCGCTGCCCGCGAAGGCGATGTTGCGCGGCGCGCAGTTGATCAGCTCGGCGAGCGCGGAGTAGAAGTCCTCGACCGCCTCCGCACGCAGCGCCGACGCCTCGTAGCCGCCGATGGACGCCTCCAGCTCCAGGTGCTCGACCATGGCGCGCAGCACCGGCGTGGCGAGCAGGCCGCAGCCCGCGTTGTTGAAGTGGATCACCGACTCGCAGCCGGGGGTGTCCGCACGCAGCGCCGCGACGTCGAGAAGCGGTTCCGGGCTCCGCAGAGAAGCGCTACTCTGATGTCTCATGTCCGAGAGTAGCAGTATCGCGGCGCTGGTCGAAGCCCTGCGCCGCGAGATCGCCCGGCTCGCGGCCGGTGACCGCCTGCCGAGCAGCCGCGATCTGGTGCGTCGCCACGAGGTCAGCCCGGTGACCGTGTCCAGGGCAATCGCGTTGCTCGCGGCGGAGGGCGTGGTCGTCACGCGGCCCGGCAGCGGCACGTTCGTCGCCCGGCGCCGCGCGCGGACCGAGGAGGCCGACACGTCCTGGCAGGCCGTCGCGCTGGCCGGGCGCAGCATCGACACACGCGGAGTCTCCGGCCTGCTCACCTCGCCCCCGCCGGGCACGATCACCATGGCGGGCGGCTACCTGCACGAGTCGCTGCAACCGACGCGCGCACTGGCCTCCGCGCTCGCCCGCGCCGCCCGCCGTCCCGACGCATGGGACCGCGCGCCCACGATCGGCCTGCTGCCGCTGCGCGCGCTGTTCGCCCGGATGGCCGGGGGCGAGCCCGACGACGTGGTGATCACCGGCGGCGGCCAGAACGCGCTTTCCCTTGCGCTGCGCGCTATCGCGGCTCCCGGCAGCCCGTTGCTCGTCGAGTCGCCCACCTACACCGGCGCCCTTGCCGCCGCGCGCGCAGCGGGACTGCGACCCGTGCCCGTCCCCGTCGACGCGGAGGGCATCCGTCCCGACCTGCTCGCCGACGCCTTCGCGATGAGCGGCGCGCGTGCGGTGTACTGCCAGCCCACGTTCCACAACCCGACCGGCGCCGTGCTCAGCGAAGACCGGCGGAGCCAGGTCGTCGACGTCGCCCGTGCCGCCGGGGCGTTCATCGTGGAGGACGACTTCGCGCGCTGTCTCGGGCACGGCGGTCACGTGCCGCGTCCGCTCTTCTCCGACGACCGTGACGGCACCGTGGTGTACCTGACATCGCTGACCAAACCCGCAGCGCCGAGCCTGCGCGTCGGTGCTCTGCTCGCGCGCGGGCCGGTGTTGGAACGGTTGCGCGCGTTGCGGTTCGTCGACGACTTCTTCGTGTCACGGCCGTTGCAGGAGGCGGCCGTCGAGCTGCTCAGCACGCCCGCGTGGGATCGCCACCTGCGCACGCTGTCCTCGGCTCTGCGTGAGCGTTGTGCTTTGCTGGCAAGGGAAATCCCCGGCGTGCGGCTTCCGCTCGGCGGCCTGCACCTGTGGGTCGGCGTGCACGGTTCCGCCGCTGGTCTTGTCGAGGCCGCACGCGCACGCGGCGTGCTGGTGTCTTCCGGTCGCGAGCACTTCGCCGCCGAACCGCCGGGCGAGTACCTCCGCATGAGCTTTGCCGCCGCCGACCTCTCCGATCTCGCCAAGGGCGCGCGCAGGCTCAGCTCGGGCTTGACCTTCGAGTCGACTGGAAGGCTTACCGTCGAGCCATGACGGCGCTCCGCATCTCCCAGCTCGCCGACCGCGTCGGGGTCAAGCCGACGACGCTGCGCTTCTACGAACAGGCCGGACTGCTGCCCGCGCGGCGCTCCGAGTCGGGCTACCGGCTCTACGACGACACCGCCGTCGAGCGCATCGAGTTCATCCAGTCCGGCAAACGCCTCGGCCTGCCGCTGGAGGAGATCCGCGACCTGATGGCCGTGTGGGAGAACGGTTTGTGCGCCGACGTGCGAGCGCGCCTGCGTCCCCTGGTACTCGCCGGGATCGACGAGGCGCAGCGCAGGACCGCCGAGCTGGACGCGTTCAGCGAGCGGTTGCGGCGCGCGCTGAGCGATCTCGACGACCCCGCGCCGGAGGGACGTTGCGGTCCCGGATGCGGCTACCTGCACGAGCCCGCGCCGCCCATCGCGTGCTCGCTCGACGGCGAGGAGCAGTCCTCGCGGATCGCGCGGTGGAAGGAGGTGCTCTCCGACGCCGACCGCTCGCACGTCGACGGCGGAGTGGTCCTGCGCCTGCCCGCATCGCGCAGCGCCGCCCTGGCCGAGCTGGCCGCCGCTGAGCAGGCCTGCTGTCCCTTCTTCGAGTTCACCCTCGTGCTCGCGCGCGGAGTCGTGGAGCTGCGCGTCCGAGCTCCCGAGCACGCCGCGCCCCTGCTGACCGAGATCTTCGGCTGAACCCCGCCCGCCAACGGCCCGTTTGACGCGGTGAGCGCACTGAACGGGTCGTTCAGCGCGCTCAAGTACCTGAACGGGTCGTTCAGGGCTTTCGGGTGCGGATGGGTGGGGGTGGCTCACTACGATGCGTCGGGCCGAAGACCAGTGGAAAGCAGGGACACGATGTCGCAGCCGCTGAGCGATCAGGACCGGGAACGCCGCTACGGCGAGCTGTTGAACCAGGTGGGGGCGTCGCTGCTGGAGGTGGTGCCCCAGGGCTGGCGCCGCCTCGACCTGACCACCAGGATCGTCGTCGGCGCACAGGGCTCCGCGCTCGCGGTGCTCATGCCGGACGGGTCGTCGACGCAGGTCACGCCGCCGCAGGGGGCGACGCGCGCGATGGTCGAGCTGCGCCACCTGATGTACCGGCCGGAGCGCGGCGCGTGGTTGTCGGCGCGCTACGTGGTCAACCCGCCCGGCGAGTTCCGCGTCTTCTTCAACTACGACCACGACCCGCTGTGGTCACCGCCGGTCCCGCCGGGCGTGCACGCGCAGGACCTCGCGACCTACCCGAGACCGGAGGAGCGCGTCCCGGACTGGCTCAGGGCCGTGCTCGGCATGCCGCCCTTGCCGCCGCGCACCGCGCCGTTCGGCATCGAGGCGCAGCGGGAGGCCCAGCGCAGGATCGGCGACCTGCTGGTGATGCACGCGCCCACCGACCGCGATCAGATCCGCGCGGTCTACCGGGCGGTGGGCAACCACGTGGAGCTGGTGGGGCACATCCTCGGCATCGACGGCCAGCTGCGGGACTGGGAACCGCCGCGCCGGCTCGGCGAGCTGTTCGCCCAGCTGCGCAAGGACACCTACCGCGAGGGCGTCGGCACGTGGACGGCGGCCCGGTTGGTCATCGAGTACCCGCTCAAGACCACGATCAACTACGACTTCGAGGAGACGCGCTGGCGGCAGACGCCGCACCGGATGGACGTGCTCAGCGAGCTGGAAACGTTCCCGAGGGCCGCCGAGAAGGTCCCCGCGTGGATGAAGGCGTTGCTGCCCAACGCCGAGCGGGTCGCGGAGGTCGCTCCGCTGTTCAAGCACGCGCGCGTCTTCGACCGCCGCGACGCCGACGGCCGCCCCGTGGTGAACCGCCCGCCGGTGCCCGAGGAAGAGCGGGCGCGGGTGCTCGACTACCTCAACGAGGCGCACGCGCTCGTCGTCGGCCGCGGCTTCTCCCGTGACCTGTTCGCGCCGTCGAGCACTCCGGACGTGCCCGAGGGCTTCCACACCGACGGCCGGTGGATCTGGCCCGCGTCGGTGCCGCACTACCTGGCCAAGCACGGAGTCCCACTTGAGCCGGAGTTCCTCGCGCACATCCGGGAGAACGGCCACGCGCTCCCCCAGCTCGACGCGGAGCAGGCCGGAGCCGCCTACACCGCGCTCACCGGAGAAGTCTCCGTCACGAAGCCGGAATCTCCCGAGCTGACCGAGCGCGACCGCAGGGTTCTCGCGCTCATCGAGGAGCGGCTGAGCGAGCTGGGCGCGATCCCGGAGGCCTATCGCCTGCTCGCCGCAGCGGAGGGCGCGCTGTGCCTGGAACGCGTCGAGGACGCCTGGCGGGTCGCGGACCACGAACGCGGTGAAGCCCGCAACGCCCACCGCTTCGCCTCACTGCGCGACGCGGGCGCCTACCTGCTCGGCATGCTGGCCATGACGCCGTCCAGCCTGCGCGCCGGCGGTCGCGACGTGAACACCACGTGGGCGCTCAACGACTGGCCCGTCCAGCCGCTCGCGGGCGAGCCCCCGCTGACGCTGCTCGCCGGTAAGCGCATCGTGGTTCTGTTGCCCGGCAAGGAGATAGACCGCTACGGAGCGCCGGCGGGCAACCTCACCTTCGCCGCTGGGACCGAGTTCAGCGCGATGTCGCTGCGCCCGGAACGCCTGCACGAAGGACCGCACCGCTACCGGATCGCCCGCGAACTGCGCGTGCTGACCGGGCAGGTCGTGCCGTGGCACGAGCAGCCTGGCGGCGGAACCGCTTATCTGCTCCCGAAATCCATCGAGGCGCACCTGGCCGACGGGAGCCTGACCGCCCTCAGCTAGCGCTGCTGGTGAAGCTCGGGTCGGCCGGGTGCGGGCCCTTCGGCTCCGCCCAGTCCTCGCGGCGCCCGAGCGCGGTGATGTCCAGCAGTCTGTAGGCGTGCATCATCACCTCCACCCCGCGCCCGTACGTGGCGTAGGTGTGGAAGACCTCGTCGCCGTCGCGCAGGAACGCGCTCACCCCGGGCTGTTCGCCGACGTAGTCGACCAGCCACTCCTCTCCCGCCGAGACCAGCTCCTCACCCTCGCGGAAGTTGTAGTTGTTGGGCGTCACCGCCGGGTCGAGCGACACCCGGAAGTCGTAGTTGAAGTCGCTGCCGTGCGCGGAGTACCAGGGGAAGGTCCAGCCCCGGCTTTCCTTGTAGGAGGCCAACTTCGCGTACGGAGCGCGGGAGACCGCGGCGAAGGAGGTGTCCCGCGACGCCAGGTGCGCACGCGCGCCGTCGCTGAGGTCGTCGGCCATCGCGGTGCAGCTGCCGCACCCCGTGTCCCACGCCGGGTCGTACATGAAGTGCTGGAGCACCAACTGCGTCCGCCCCTCGAAGAGGTCGAGCAGGCCGACCTCGCCGTCGGGCCCGGTGAAGCGGTAGTCCTTGCCGACCCGCACCATCGGCAGCCGCCTGCGCTCGGCGCTGAGCCGGTCAAGCGCCCTGGTCAGCTCCTTCTCCCGAGCCAGGTGCTCCCGGCGGGCGGTGAGCCACTCGTGCCTGCTGACGATCACCGGTCGGTCCACGACGTCCTCCGCTCCTCGAACTTGCGTGATGCAAGCAGGCTAGGAGCGCGACTTGCATCACGCAAGTGGAGGGCGGATCATCGAGGCGTGCTGGGTCGGACGTACGAACGCGAGAACTGCTCGGCGGCGCGGGCGCTGGAGCTGATCGGTGAGCGGTGGAGCCTGTTGATCATCCGCAACGCGGTGTTCGCGGACATGCGGCGCTTCTCCGACTTCGAGCGCAGGCTCGGCGTGGCACCGAACATCCTGGCCAAGCGGCTGGACGGGTTCGTGGCCGACGGGCTCATGCGGCGCGGTGGCGACGGCGACTACCTGCTCACCGAGAAGGGCCGCCAGCTCGGCACGGTGATCATCGCGTTGACCGAGTGGGGTGATCGCTGGCTGGCGCCGAAGGGCCCGCCGATCCTGTTCGAGCACGAGGACTGCGGCGGGCCGGTGCACGTGCACGCACGGTGCGAGGACTGCGCTCAGCAGCCCACCGCCCCCGAGGTGGTCGCCGTCGCCGGACCCGGGGCCGACCCGGACCGCCGTCCGCCACGCGATCCCAGCAGGCCGCGCACGAGCTGAGCGCTCAGCCGGACTCCCCCGCGCGCTCGGCAGCCCGGGTCGCGATGTCCTGCAAGGCGCGCACGTGCCCGTCGAGCCGTGCGCAGCCCTCGGCCGTCGCCCTGACCCAGGTCTTCGGCCGGTTGCCCGCGTAGCCCTTGCGCACCTCGATCAGCTCAGCCGTGCGCAACGTGCTGATCTGCTTGGACAGCGCGGAATCGCTCAGCTCGACCGAGTCGCGGACGAAGGCGAACTCGCACCACTCCGACGCCGCCAGCAACGCGACGATCGACAACCGCGTCGGGTCGAGCAGCACCTGGTCGAGCTTGGCGGGAACGTAGGCCATCTACCGCGACTTCCTCGTCATCGCGAGCCAGCGGTAGTAGAAGGCCATCAGGATGAGCGTCGTCATCAACAGCTGGACCGCGGTCCGCGCGAAGCCGTGGATCGGGAAGAACACCAACATGACCACCTGAGGCACGCACATCGCGGTGATGATGCCGGCGGCGCCGAACGCGTTCTCCGAAGGACGGTTGGCACGGTGGATCACCGGTATGCCGAGGCGGGCGGCCAGGTCAGGACGGCGCTGGCGCACCCGCAGCAGCACCAGGGGCAGCGAGATCGCCACTGCCATGACCGCGATGGCGATCGGCAGCGGGAACAGCTCGACCGAGCCTCCGATCAGCAACGTGAACACGTAGAGCCCGGGCCACATCCACCAGCGAACCCTGCTCGCCCGCGCCACCTGCACCCGGCGGCGCTCGACATCGGCCAGTGCGCGCGCCGCGTCCTCCGGATCGATCCGCTCCACCATGTTTCCCCCCAGGCATCTACTTTCCTGAGGGGAAAGTAGCAGGTAGAGCGACGCAGGGGAAGGGCCGTGGGCCGGGAGTCAGCGCGCGAGAGAAACAGATTTCACCCACCCCCTCACTTCCACGAGCTGACTGGCGGCACCTGTCTGTACCGTGGGCCGGTCCGAGGTGCAGTCGAGCAGCCGGAGAGTCGATCCATGCGCATGACGTTCCTTCGCACAGCCGTCGCGGCGGTCCTGGTGCTGAGCACCGCACTGCCCGCGGCAGGCGCGCCACCAGGACAGTCCACTGTGGACTCGTTCAGGTGCCCGAAGCTGTCGTCCTCGTTGGAGTGGTTCGGCGACAACAGGCAGCGGCTCCAGCGCGTCATCGACGAGCGCGGCAGCTGCTCGCACCCGGAACTGCTCAGGGGGCACGGCAAGCGCCCGGTCGCGGCCTTCGACTGGGACAACACGGTCACCAAGAACGACATCACCGACCTCGCGATCGCGTGGGCGCTCAAGCACGACGAGCTGCTGCGCCCGGCGAACTGGGCCGACACCAGCCCGTGGCTCACCGAGAAGGCCGTGCGGCGCCTGACCGAGGCGTGCGGCACCGACGTCCCGGTCGGCAGGCCGCTGCGCACCTCCACGAACCCGGCGTGCACCGACGAGATCTTCTCCATCCGCGAGGGCGCCAAGCTGACCAGCGGCGAGAACGCGTTCTCCGGCGACTGGAACCGGCGGCGCACGGTGCCGCAGTACGCGTGGGTCGCGCAGCTGTTCGCCGGGCACACCGAGGCCGAGGTCAACGCCATCGCGCGCGCTTCCCGCGCCGCCGCGCTCGCCGCTCCGATCGGCGCGACGCAGAAGGTCGGCAGCCACACCATCCACGCCTACGCGCGCTACTACCCGCAGATGCGCGACCTGATCACCACGCTGAAGCGGGCCGGGTTCGACGTGTGGATCGACTCCGCGGGAGCCGCGCCGATCACCGAGCCGTGGGCCGCCGGGGTCGGCATCGGCGGGCACCGCGTGATCGCGATCCGCAACGTGCTCGACCGCAGGGGGCGGATCACCACGACCGTCAAGGGCTGCGGCGGCGAACCCGACGGCGGCGGCGAGGACATCCCGTACGTGGAGGGCAAGCGCTGCTGGCTGAACCAGGAGGCCTTCGGCGTGCGCGGCCCCGCCGCGTGGCAGCGGCAGGACTTCGCGCACCGGCCGGTGATCGTCGGCGGCGACGCCAACACCGACGTGTCGATGGTCGAGGACGCCACGGGCGCGCACGTGGTGCTCAACCGCAACCAGAACGAGGTCCTCTGCAAGGCCTACGACAACGCCGACGGCCGCTGGGTGATCAACCCGATGTTCATCGAACCGTTGCCGCGCAAGGAAGGCAGCTACCCCTGCGCCTCAACGGGATATGTGAACCCGAACGGTTCGCTCGGCCCAGTGCGACGCGATGACGGCACCGTCATCCCCGACCAGCTCGACACCGTCCACGCCCGCTGACCCCACCCCGGCCTCACCAACCCCCAGGCGCGCCGGTCACGGCGTCGCCGAGGGTTGGGGTGTCTTCAAGACCACCAAACCCCGCTGTTGATCATCGTTAACCGCCGCAAACCCTGCGGCCTGGTGGGGTGTGCTGTCGTTGGAGACGGTCGGGGCGGGGCTCGCGGGTGGAGGGGTCAGCGCTGGCGGCCCTGGGCGGCGATCACGCGGAAGGCCGCCTTCTCCGCCTCCGTGGAGAGCTTCCACCTGCCGTCGTTGTTGTGCTGCCAGTACAGGAAGTGGTGCGCGCCGCGCTCCTTGGCCAGCGCCCAGTCGTCGATGAGCATGCTGACGCGCTTCTGCTCACCGTGCTCCTCGGCGATACCCCTTTCGCTGATGCCCCAAGGCTTCCCGCTCGGCACCTTGATCAGGTCCCACCACCGCTTGAAGCCCTTGTCGGCCCGGATCGGGGTGGCGTCGCCCGGTCCGGCGTAGATGTCCAGCGCGACGCCGTCGGCCGCGCGGGCGGCGTCGATCCACCCGTCGGAGCTGCCCACGTTGCCCTTGGAGTTGGTCTCCCACTGGTAGGCCATGGCCGAGTACCAGACGCGCACGCCGGGGTTGGCGGCCTTCACCACGGTGACGGTCTTGCGCATGAGCTTGGCGAAGGTCGCGCCGGACATGTTGTCCTCGGGCTCGTGGTACACGGTGAAGATCGTCCCGGCGGGCAGTGAGCGGGCGAGCGCGCCCAGCTGTTCGTCGTGCTTGCCGTCGATGTAGGCCTGCACGTCCTTGCCGATCGGCTTGGCCGAGTACCAGTGCTTCGACCCGGCGGCGTGCCAGTTCGCCGAGGACGGCTCGGGCAGCGTCTGGTCGAAGGAGCGGCGGTAGCTCAGCTTGCCGCTGCCGATCTCCTCCTGAGCGACTGACCAGGCCTTTCCGTCGGAGCCGGTGCTCGCGCCGACCCAGATCGGCGTGTCCGCGTGGGTGGGCGGCGGCACGCCGATCGCGATGGCGGCGGTGATCAGCAGGGTCGTGGTTCTTCTCGGCACGAGGACTCCTCGGGCTTCTCGACGACAGGGGCAGGGGATGTCGGGCGCATGCCTACCCACCCCCGTCGCCGAGCGCACCGGCACTTCAAGAACGCGAACCCAGAAAGGCAGTCAGGCGGGTTCGGCCGCGCAGGTCGCGTCGCGCGCCGGGAGCTGACCGCCGAGCAGGAACTCGTTCACGGCGTCGTTGCCGCACTTGTTCTTGGCGAACACGTAGACGCCGTGGCCGCCCTGGTCGATGGTCACCAGCCGAGCCCGGTCACCGAAGGCGCGCCGCAGCTTCTGCGCACCGATGAGCGGAGTGCCGGGGTCGCGCTCGTTCTGCACCAGGAGCACGTTCGACGGGCCACGGTCGGTGATGCGCACCTGCGGCTCGACGGGCTCGGAGGGCCAGTACGCGCACGGCCCGATGTTGGCGGCGGCCGCCCCGATCAGGGGGTGGCGAATCCGGTCGACGGCGACGTCGCGCTGGTAGGACTGGACGGACTTGGGCCAGCTGGAGTCGCCGCAGATCACGTGCAGACGGCCGACCTTCCCGTTGTCCGCGGGCGCAGCAGCGGCGGCCGAGCGCGCGGCGGACTGGTCCTTGTCGAGTTCCTTCCAGAGGTCGGCCAGCGCAGGAACGTCCTCGTCGCGGTAGAGGAATCCGAACGTGGCGGCGCGGAAGAGCGTGCCGTCCATGCCGAGCGCGGGCTTCTTGTCCAGTTTCGCGGCGAGGTCGAAGAACTTCGCGCGCACCTCCTGCGGAGTCCTGCCGAGGCCCAGTTCCGGCTTGGCAGCGGCGAACTTCGCGAAGTCCGGGAAGCGGTCCTCCAGCCCGCGACCGAACGCCCGCATGGCGGTGAGGTCGTAGCCGCCTGGGCCGAGGTTGCTGTCAAGCACGACGCGGTCGCCGCGCTGCGGGAACAACGTCGCGTAGACGGCGCCGAGGTAGGTGCCGTACGAGGCTCCGACGAAGGAGATCTTCTTCTCCCCCAAGGCTTCTCGAATGCGGTCCATGTCGCGCGCGGTGTTCGCCGTCGTGATGTGCGGCAGCATCCACGCGGAGCTCGAGCGCCCGCACTGCTCGGCGACGGCCTTCATCTTCTCGGCGTGCTTGGCGACGTCGGCGGAGGTGTTCGCGTACGTCAACGTGGCCTGGGCCTGCTGCTCGGCCGTGAGGTCGCAGGTCACCGGCGAGCTGTGGCCGATGCCGCGCGGGTCGAAGCCGATGATGTCGTAGGCGTCGAGCACCTCCTGCGGCAGGCGCTGGACCCATTTCGGGTCGGCGAGCGTCGCCGGGTAGGTCAGCCCCGCGATGCCGGGGCCGCCCGGGTTGGTCAGCAACACGCCCCGGCGCTTCGCCGGGTTCTTGCTGGCCAGGCGCGAGACCGCGATCGCGATCTCGCGTCCCTTCTCCTGCCGGTAGTCCAGCGGGACCTCCACAGTGGAGCACTCCAGCCCCGGCGCGCTCGCACCCTCCGGGCAGGCGCCCCAGCGCACCGCGCTCGGCTCGGCGGTCGCGGTCGCCCCCGGGATCGCTGCCGCGACCAGGGCGACGGCGACCAGGGTGACGGTTCTGCGCATGGTGTTCCTTCTCAGTCGGTGTTGTTCATCCGGAGCAGGACGTCGATCTGCGCCGGGCTGTAGATGTCGACCACGGCGAGTCCGATCGTGCGCATGGCGAAGTCCTTGCCGCGCGGCGAATCCGCGCACAGGTCCTCCACCTCGGGGAAGGTCTCGCGCATCTTCACCACCTGGGGTGAATCACGCATGCGCTCGGCCAGGTCCTGCCGCGTCGCCTCGTCGGCGTCGGCGGGAAGCCGGTCGAACTCCTGCTGGACGGGGTCGGGACCGGCCTCGGTCAGCGCCCGCGAGTAGGTCTCCAGCACTTCCTGGCCGAGGACCTGGTTCAGCACCGCGGCGAGCGAGCGGTCAGCCGCCGAGACCGCGGCGTCGACCACGGCCCTGCCCATGTGCGGCGGCAGCTCGATCGGCACGGCGTGGCTGCGCACGACGGCCAGGTCCTCGCGCACGCGTTGCAGCCGTTCGATGTTCGCGGCCAGCTCGGCGTCCAGCTCGTCCAGCACCTCGCGCGGGTGCTCGTCGTCCTCGCCCAGCTCGGCGATCTGCGCGAGCGAGAGACCGAGGCCGGTCAAGCGCTTGATCTTCAGCACCCGCACGAGGTGGGCGACGCCGTAGCTCTTGTAGCCGTTGGAACGGCGTTCGGGCTCGGCGAGCAGGCCCACCTCGTGATAGTGCCGGACGGCGCGCAGGGTGGTCCCGGCGAGCTCAGCGAGCTGACTGGTGCTCCACCCCACGACTTCTCCCCTCCGCCGTCATCCAGTGAAAACTATGCCGCTACGGCATGGTCAAGCACCGCAGGTGAGATCGCGCGTCGGGCGCTCGCCCGTGGTCAGGAACTTCGTGACCACGTCGTTGGCGCACGTGTTCTTGCCGATCAGGAACGTGCCGTGGCCGCCCTGATCAGCGGTCACCATGCGCGCCCGATCACCGAGCGCGTGGCGCATCTTCCGCGCGGCGGCCAGCGGCGTCGCCGGGTCGCGGGTGTTCTGCGCGAGCAGCACGTTCGACGGCCCGTTGTCCCCGACCCGCACCGGCGGCTCAGCGGACTCGGTCTGCCAGAACGCGCACGGCCGGATGTTCGCGGCGGCCGCGCCGAACTTCGGGTAGCGCACGCGGTCGACGGCGACGTCGTGCTGGTAGGAGGCCACCGACCTCGACCAGCGGGAGTCGTTGCAGATCACGTAGAGGTGGCTGGCGATCTTGTTCTCCAGGCCGGTCGGGTCCCCGGGGATCGGCGGCAACGGCTGGTCGGTGTCGAGCGCGCGCCAGATCCTGGCCATCAGCTCCAGCTGCCCGTCGCCGTAGCTGAGGCCGAAGCTCATCAGGCGGAAGGTCGCTCCGTCCACGCCCTGCACCGGCGCGCGGTCCAGGCGCGCGGCGAGGTCGAAGTACTTCGCCTCCACCTGCTGAGGCGTGCTGCCCAGGCCGTACTCCGGCTTCGCGGAGGCGAACTTCGCGAAGTCCGGGAACCGGTCCTCGACGCCCCGGCCCATCATGCGCCCGCCCTCGCGGTCCAAGCCCTCCGGGACCAGGTTGCTGTCGAGCACGATGCGGTCGCTGCGCTGCGGGAACAACGTCGTGTAGACCGCGCCGAGGTGCGTGCCGTACGAGTAGCCCAGGAAGGAGATCTTCTTCTCCCCCAAGGCTTCCCGGATGCTGTCCATATCGCGCGCGGTGCTCGCCGTGCTCGTGTGCGGCAGCATGTACGCGGTCTTCGACTCGGCGCACTGCTTCGCGACCGCCTTGGACCTCTCGGCGTGCTTGGCCACGTCGGCCGCGTCGCGCGCGTAGGGCGGGACGTTGCCCCTCAGCTGCTGCTCTTCGGTCAGATCGCACGTCACCGGCGTGCTGCGGCCGACCCCGCGCGGGTCGAAGCCGATGATGTCGTAGCTGTCCAGCACGCTCTGCGGCACCTTGAGCGCGACGAGCGTGGCCGGGAAGTCCAGCCCGAACCCGCCCGGCCCACCGGGGTTGGTCAGCAGCACCCCCCGCCGCTTCGCCGGGTTCGTGCTGGCCAGGCGCGAGACCGCGATCTCAATCTTGCGCCCCTTCGGGTCCTTGTAGTCCAAGGGCACGTCCAGGGTGGTGCACTGCATTCCCGGCGCGGTGGCCCCCGGCTTCGGGCAGTCTCCCCACTTCAGCGCGGTCTGCGGCGGCGCGGCCTGCGCGAGGACGGGCACGGCTGTCGCCATCGCCACGGCGAGGACGATCGGTACGGCTTTCCTCATGGTTCCCCCGATCAACGAGTGCGGGCGCTGAGCCCGCTGGAACCGAGTAGAAACCGTGCCGTCACGGCATGGTCAAGGGAACGCTCCCGAGCCGGGCGACGTCAACCCGACGAGGACGACTCCGAAATCGAGCTGGCCGAGGAGCAGGCGGAGCGCGCCAGGCAGACGATCTAGGCCCTGTCCAGCAAGTCCTCAGGTTCCCCGGTCTTCAAGACCACCCAACCCCCACCCCCACCGTCTCCAACGACAGCAAACCCCTGCAACACCGCAGGGTTTGCGGGGGTTAACGATGATCAGCAGCGGGGTTTGGTGGTCTTGAAGACACCCCAACCCCTCGGCGGGACTGCGACCGGGATGCGCAGCGCGACCACTTGCGGGACAGGCGCTAGGCCCTGTCCAGCGAGCGCAGGACCAGCGAGCGGATCTGGGGCTCGATCTTGGCGGTGGTGTGCGCCATGACCACCACGCCGAGGCCCTCGCTCGGATCGGCCCACCAGGTCGTCCCGCCCGCGCCGGGCCACGTCACCTCGCCGACGGAGCCCGGCGTCGGCGCGCCACCGATCCGCCGCCGCACGGCGAGCCCGATCCCGAAGCCGTGCCCGGGGTTCCACCCGCGCTTCTCCAGCCTGCTGGTGTCGGTGCCGGGCGCGAGCTGGTCGGCGAGCATGTACTCGGCGGTCTTGCGGCCGAGCACGGGATTTCCCTTGTCCAGCAGCATCTTCACGAACTTGAGATAGTCGCCCGCCGTGCTCACCAGCCCCGCTCCGCCGGAGTGGAATCGCGCGCGGGACAGTTCGGGCAGCACGTGTCCGGTCAGCGGGCGGGCGTAGCGGTCGCGCCGGCCGTCGGGCACGCCGAAGGTGGTGTCGGTCATCCCCAGCGGTGCGCAGACCTCCTCGCGCAGGAACTGGCCGAGCGAGCGGCCGGTGAGCGACTCGATGATCAGCCCGGTGAGGTCGAGGCCCCAGCCGTAGTGCCACATCGCGCCGGGCTCGTGCAGCAGCGGCAGCGCGCTCAAGCGCTCGACGAACTCCGCGCCGGTCAGGTCCGTCATGCCGTCACCGACCGCCTCGGCGTAGAGCCGGTGCACCGGCGTGTCGCCGAGGAGCCCCTCTGGCATACCGGCGGTGTGCCGCAGCAGATCGAGCACTGTCGGCTGGACAGCGTTGTCGGCGAACGCGGGCAGGTAGGTGCCGATCGGCTCGTCGAGCACGAGCTGCCCGCGCTCCACCAGCAGCAGCGCGCCGACCGCCGTGATCGGCTTGCTCATCGACGCGATCCAGAACAGGGCGTCCTCCGGCATCGCCACCCCCTGCGCCGGGTCGAGGTGCCCGAACGCCTCGAAGAAGACCGTCTGTCCATTGTGGACGACACCGATCACCGCGCCCGGCACGCGACCGGCTGCGATCTCCGCCTCGATGAACTCAGCAACGCGCTCCATGTGCGCGATCATCGCACTCGCAGCAGCGTTGTGAGGCCGAACGCGATCAGCACGACTCCGCCGATGCGCGCCATGTGCAGAGCGAAAGCACGCAGCGAGCGCAGGACAGTTGCGCACGTGGTCAGCCAGCACGCCATGAGCACCGCGTGCACGAGGGCGAGCACGAGCACGTTCGCGGCCGTGAAAGCGTTGCTGGCCAGGAACTGTGGCGCGAGCGTGAGGTAGACGGCAGCCGCCTTCGGGTTGAGCAGGTTCATCAGGAAGGCCGTGTGGACGCGCACGGGTTCTTCGGACCGAGCCGCAGTTGTGACGCGCCTCCCGCGAAGCAGTGAGGCGACTCCGAGGCCGATCAGGCACAGGGCACCCGCGACCTGCACGAGCCGGTAGAGCTGCGCGGACTCCATGACGATCACGGAGAGCCCGAGTGCCGCGAGCGCCGCGTGGCTCAGGATGCCGAGCGCCGTGCCGAGGACGACCCGCCGCACGACAACGGGAGCAGCCCCGTGTGCCGCGACCAGCGTGAAGCTGGCGCCGGGGGTGAGCACGACCGGCAGGATCGCGAACCCGAATCCGATGATCGCCGCGAGCGGTGGCATCGCTCAGCTCGCGTAGTGGAACGTCGTGGTCACGGCGCCGTCGTCGAAGCGGTGCAGCGCCAAGCCCGGCGCGTGCTCGCGGTTGGTCAACGGCCGGTGATCGGGATCGAGGCGCAGCGCGGAGACGACTCCGGGAGCGACGATCACAGGCACTCCGGCGAAGGACGACACCGTGGGCGTGTGCACATGGCCGCAGAGAACGGCCGTCACGGTGCCGATGCGCTCGATGAGCCGCGCGAGCGCGTCGGGATTGCGCAGGCCCGTCGGATCGGCGTAGGCGTGGCCGATCGCGACCGGCGGTTGGTGCAGCGCGAGAACCACCCGGCGAGCCCCCTGGGCCTGCTCGATCGCTTGCTCGACGACGTCTTCGCGGAGCACGCCGTGGTCCTCGCCGGGAACCGTCGTGTCGAGCCCCACGACGCGAAGATCACCGACGTCGAGCACGCTTCCGCGCAGCTGAGCCGGGTCGTCGTGGTTGCCCGGCACGGCCAGCCACGGCGCGCGCCCCGAGACCAGGCCGTTGAACTGCGCGTACTCGCCGGCTGATCCGGTGTCGGCGATGTCTCCGGTGATCACGATCGCGTCGGGCGTGCGCGAGGGTGGGAGCAGGTCGAGCACGGCTCGGAGCCGGGCCGCCCGCGCCGCCGAGCCGTCCAGGTGGGGGTCGCTCACGTGCAGCAGGGTGGTTGTCATGCTCGCCAACATAACGGATAATCTGATTTAACCGTTAGCGGAGGTGGGGATGTTCGAGCTCGCGGAGGGCTCCGGCGGCGAGACCGCCATGGCACTCGTCAGCACGATCGCGCACGACGGCAACGGCGGTGTCGCCGACGCGTTCGCCGACGACGCGGGCGTCAACTCCTGGTGTGCCGCAAGGTTTTCCGACTTCACGCCACGCTCATCGGCTCAGGCGGAGCGGCTGCGCGCGCTGCGCTTCGCGGCCAGGTCGGCCTTCGCCGCGACCGTCTCACCGCACCCGCCGAGCCGCGTCGAGCGCCAGCAGCGGATGAGCGACGCCGAAGCCGCCTCGGTGCTCCAGGCCGCGATCACGGCGCTGCGCCTGCAACCGACCGTGGCCATCGACGACTCCGGCGTCCGGCGCGGGTTCCAGACCGCCGCGCAAGATCAGAAACTCATCGAAGGCGTGCTCGCGCTGGCCGTCGTCGAGTTCCTCACCGGCCCGCTCGCCGCACGCCTGCGCTCCTGCCAAGCACCGCGCTGCGTCCGGTACTTCGTGCAGGACCACGGGCGCCAGCAGTGGTGCAAGACCTCGTGCGGCAACCGAGCCCGCGCCGCCCGTTTCGCCAGCCAACACCGCCCCGATCCCACCTGACCGGCGTTGAAGACACCCCGACCGATCCCACTTGTCCGTTTCGTACTCTTAGCGGGACTTCCCCGAGCCGCGGAGGACTGATGGACCAACCGAGACCGTTGCCGCCCTTCGCGTTCCGAGGGGTCGGGCTCGTCGCCGTGCTCCAGGCGCTCGTCCTCACCGTGCTGTCCGGGCGGTACGGCTTCCACCGCGACGAGCTGTACTTCCTCGCGGCGGGCAAGCGCCTCGACTGGAGCTACGTCGACCAGCCGCCGATCACGCCACTGCTGGCCAGGATCGGCTCGGCGTTGTTCGGTGACACGCCGAGCGGAGTGCGGGTGATCGCAACGCTGCTCGCCGTCGGGGTCGTGGTGGTGATCGCGTTGGTGGCGCGCGAACTCGGCGGCGACGCCAGGGCGCAGGTCTTCGCGGCGGCGGGGACCTCGCTGTCCACCTATGTGCTCGTGGTGTCGCACATGTTGTCCACCGCGACCGTGGATCTGTTGGTGTGGTCGGTGATCGGCCTGCTGGCGCTGAGGTTGCTGCGCACCGGCGACGGGCGGCTGTGGCTGGCGATCGGCGCGGCGATCGGGGTCGGGCTCGCGAACAAGTGGTTGGTGCTGCTGCTCGTTTCAGCGCTGGGCGCGGCGGTGCTGCTGGTCGGGCCCCGCTCGGTGCTGCGCACGTGGTGGTTGGCCGCCGGGGTCGGCGTGACGGCGCTGCTGGCGGCTCCGTTGGTGATCTGGCAGATCGCGCACGGGTTCCCGCAGCTGACCGTGGCGGCGGGCATCAGCTCGCAGGACGGCGGCGAGAACCGGCTCATGTTCGTTCCGCTGCAACTGGTGTACCTGCTGCCGGTGCTCGTCCCGGTGTGGTTGGCGGGAATGCGGCGGCTGTGGCGCGAACCTGAGCTGCGCTGGGCCCGCGCGCTGCCGGTGAGCTACCTCGTGGTCTGCGTGGAACTGTTGGTGCTGGGCGGAAAGCCGTACTACTCGATGCCGTTGTTGTTGCTGCTGGTTACTGCGGGCGCGGGGTCCGCCTCGGACTGGTTCTCGCGGAGCACACCCCTCTCCGGGCGGCTTCTCAACGGCGCGGGCGCGCTCGTCTCGGTGGTGGCGTCCGTGCTCGTGGCGCTGCCGCTCCTGCCCGCCTCCGCGCTCGGCGGCAGCTTCGTGCTGGCGGTGAACAAGGAGCAGGCCGAGCAGGTCGGCTGGCCCGCGTTCACCGCGACCGTCGCGGGTGTGTGGCAGCAGATCCCGTTGGGGCAGCGAGACAAGGCCGTCATCCTTGCCAGGAACTACGGCCAGGCCGGGGCGATCGACCGCTACGGCCCGGAACACGGCCTGCCCCAAGCCTTTTCGGGGCACATGTCCTACGCCGACTGGGGTCCTCCGCCGGAGTCCAAGAACGGCCCCGTGGTGCTCGTCGGCTTCAAGTCGCACGAGGGCTTCACCGGCTGTCGCGTGATCACGGCGCACGACAACGGCATCGGCCTGGACAACCAGGAGCAGGGCACCCAGATCACCCTCTGCGCCGCCCCGGCCGCCCCCTGGCCACAACTCTGGCCCACCCTCCGCCGCTTCTACACCTAGCCCCCGCCAAGTCATCAGGTTCGCCGGTCTTCAAGACCACCCAACCCCCACCCCAACCGTCTTCAACGACAGCAAACCCCCCGCAAGACCGCGGGGTTTGCGGCGGTTAACGATGATCAACTGAGGGGTTTGCTGGTCTTGAAGACACCCCAACCCCCGGGCGGGACTGCGACTGGGATGCGCAGCGCGACCACTTGCAGGGCTAGCCCTAGTCGAGACAGAACTCGTTGCCCTCGGGGTCGGTCATCACGATGAAGCCCGCGTTCATGGGCGGCTCCGGATCGTCACGGCGCACTCGCGTGGCGCCCAACGCGACCAGCCGCGCGCACTCGGCCTCCAACGCCTCCATGCGCTCCTCGCCGCGCAGACCGGGAGCCGCGCGCACGTCGAGGTGCAGGCGGTTCTTCGCCACCTTGTCCTCCGGGACCTGCTGGAAGAAGATCCGCGGGCCGTGCCCGGAAGGGTCCTCGATCGCCGAGCGCGTGTTGCGCTGGTCCTCCGGCACGCCCACGCTCGCGAGGAAGTCGTCCCAGGCCGCGAGCGGATCGGCGCCCGGAGGCAGCTCGACGCCGGGCGGGGCCGGGTGGACGTAGCCCAGGACCTCGCCCCAGAACGTCGACAGCGCCTTCGGGTCGTGGGCGTCGAAGGTGACCTGGATGTGGCGGCTCATCGCGTAGCTCCGTTCGTGGGTCGGCGAGCGCCACCCTGACACGCGTTGCGGACAGCCGCTGCCCTGGAACCTAAGTTCGACAGACATCGAACTAAGGCGTACCGTCCCCCGTATGGTTCCAGAAAACTCGAACGAAGAGCTGCGGGTCGGCGTGATCGGTGCCTCGGGCTGGGCGAACGTCAGCCACCTGCCCGCGCTGGCCGGGACGGAAGGACTCCGGGTCACCGCCGTCTCCACCAGCCGCGAGGAATCCGCGCGCGAGGTGGCCGAGCGGTGGAACGTCCCTGCTTGGCACACCGGCGCCGCCGAACTGGCCAAGCGCGAGGACGTCGACCTGATCACCGTCTCCGTCAAGGCACCCCTGCACCGCAGCGTCATCGAAGAGGTCGTCGCGGCGGGCAAACCGGTGCTCGTCGAGTGGCCGATGGGCACCTCCGCCGCCGAAGCCGCACTGCTCGCCGAGCTGTTCGAATCCTCAGGGACGCCTGGCTTCGTCGGACTGCAAGCGACCGTTCACCCGGTGCTAGTCGAACTCGGGCGGCGCGTGGCCGCCGGAGAGCTAGGAACCGTTGTCAGCGTTGTCTTTCGCTCCTCGCGCGCGAACAACGAGCCGCTCCCCTCCTCCTGGGCCTACACGCTGCGAGCGGAGAACGGCGCCGGGATGCTGGAGATCCTTGGCGGACACGGGATCTCCGCGTTGCTGACCGCGCTGGGAATCGACCTCGCGAACGCGCCGCTCCCGATCGGTGGCCTCGTGAAGCAGGTGAAGCACGAGTTCCTGGGCGAGGACGGCACCACGATCCACTCCACCAGTCCTGACACCGCCGCCGGAGTGCTCGAACTGGAGTCGGGCGTCGCTTCCCTCAGCTTCGTCACCGGCGACACCGCGCCGAGCACGGAGATCACCATCGTCGGCACCGCCGGGCGTGCGTACGCGAAGACGCTGACCGCGCCGGACCTCCGCTTGAACCAGCCGCAGATGGCGGAGTGGACAGCGGAGATCGCGGGCGAGCGGATCGACTCCCCGGAGAGCCACCTCCCGCTCACCGCGCGCAACCTTTCGAGGCTCTACGAAGCCCTCCGGCGCGGAGATCCCGCAGTTCCCCGCGCAGCGGACGCGGTGGCGCTGCACCGCGTGCTCGACGGGCTGCGAGCGGCTACTTCACGAGCTTGAGCTGCGCGACAAGGGCGTCGCAGCCGGTGTCGATGGCCTTCGCGGCGTCCTTGTTCGTGTCGGTCCAACGGCAGCGGATCGAGACCGGCTTGCCCTGCGGGTCCTTGTTCGGGATGTAGTAGACGCGCTGGTTGACGGTCACGTTCGGGTCGCGCGGCGCCTTCGACGGGCCGATGGTCTGCACGACCGAGTCGCGCCCGTCGACGGCCTTGCGGGAGTACCGCGTCGGCGGGAGGTCCTTCGCGATCACCCTGGGGTTCTTCAGCGAGTGCTCGATGGCGGCGGCGTCGCCCTTGTAGAGCGACTCAGAGCCCACGGTGATGTAGTTCTGGTTGTCCTGCGGGTTGCTCTGCGGCGTCAGCACCGCGTGGTAGCTGCCGCCCCAGCTGACCAGCTTCGTGGCGTTGGTGAGGCCGCTCGGCAGCTCGGCCGTGTAGAACTTGCCCTCCGGGTCCCCGATGCCGTTCGCGGGCAGCGCGGCGCCGGTGGTGGTCGTCGGCGCCGGACGGCTGGTGGTCGTCGGCGCCTGCACCTGCTGCTCACTGGCAGGGCTGGCGGAGCCGACGACGCTGGAACCACAACCGCTGGTCAGCACGGCGGTGAGCACCGCGAGGCCGGAAAAGGACACGACTGAACGCCTCATGGCCGCATCCTCGCACAGACCCATCCGCAGCACCCCTGGTCGCGGGAATGCGCCCCTGTTTCAGGCGTGGGTGAAGCACTCCGCCAACAACCGCATTCCTTCAGTGATCCCCGTCGCAGCGCCATAACCGAACGCGAGGCCGCGCTCCCCGATGCCACCGTCGCAATAGGACGCCAAGCTCTCGACAGCGACCCCGCGCTGCCGCGCCCGCGCGCGCACGGCTTCGACATCGATGTCCGTTCCAGGTCGCAACCGCGCGGCCATGTGCAGGCCCGCCAACGACTCCACGGGATCCAGCCACTCGGCCAGCTCATCGCGCAGGCCGGTCAGGATCAGCTCGCGCCGCGAAGCGTAGACGCGCGTCGCCCTGCGCACGTGCCTGGACAGCTCGCCGCAGTCGACCAGCCCGGCGAGCGCGGCCTGGCTGATGCTCTCGCCGTGCCAGTCGGTGAGCCGCTTCGCGGTCCGCAGCGCGGGCAGCAGCGGCCCGGGCGCGACGAGAAAACCCAGGCGCAGCACGGGGAGCAACGTCTTGGAGAAGGTGCCGACGTAGATCACGCGCCCTGTGCGGTCCAGTCGCTGCACGGGGTCGAGCGGGTGCTCGCCGTAGCGGAACTCGCTGTCGTAGTCGTCCTCGACGATCACCGAGTCGTGCCGCTCCGCCCAGTCGAGCAGTTCCGCCCTGCGCGCCGCAGACATCGGCATCCCCAAGGGAAACTGGTGCGACGGCGTGACGTACACGATCCGCGCCGACGCGGGCAGCGCGGCAACGATCAAGCCCTCGTCGTCCACGGGAACGCCGACGACCTTCGCGCCGAGCGAGCGGAACAGCAGCCGCGCGGCCGGATAACCGGGCTCCTCGACCGCGACGGGATCTCCGGGCTCGATCAGCACCCTGCCGATGAGGTCGAGCGCCTGCTGAGCGCCGTGGGTGAGCACGACGTCGTCGGCGTCGGCGCGCACGGACCTGGACACGCCGACATAGCGCGCGACGGCTTCGCGCAACCCGGCGTGACCAGCGCTGTCGTTGTAGCCGCTGATCGCTCGCACCGTGGAGGCGCGCAGCTCGCTCGCGACCAGGCGGCGCCACGCGGCGTAGGGGAACAGACCCGTGTCGGGGGTGCCGAGGCGGAAGTCGTGCACGGGCGGCGGGCCCGGCTCGTCCTCCACGCGCTCCAGCTCCGTCCACAGTGGACGCGCGCGGACCGCGCTGTCCGAAGACGCGCTCCGGCGGCGAGGGCGGATAGGCGTGTTCTCCACGAACGTGCCCGCGCCGACGCGAGCCGCGACGTAGCCCTCCGCGGCGAGGCGGTCGTAGGCCACGGCGACCGTGCTGCGCGCGACCTGGAGCCTGCGGGCCAGCTCGCGCGTCGGGGGCAGCCGGTCACCGGGGCGCAGGCGCCCGTCCAGGATCGCGTCGAGCAGCTGGCGGTAGATCCGGGACGTGAGATCGCCCGGACCCGCCAGGGAGATGTGCACGTCCACCACCGGACCGTACCCTTCTCCCGCTCAGATTGGCCTGGTCAGATAGCGCGGAATTGGCGCTTCTGCGAACCAATTCCGAGAAGTTGAATCACGGCGTGACAAGCGCTGACCTGTGGTTCGACCCGAAGTGCCCGTGGGTGTGGAACACCTCCCGGTGGTTGCTGGAGGTGGAGCGCGTCCGCGAGGTGCGGGTGCGCTTCCACGTGATGAGCCTGTGGCTGCTCAACGAGGGCCGCGCCGGGCTGGAGCCGTGGTACGAGCGCTGGCTGGCGGACACGCTCGGCCCGGTCCGAGTCCTCATCGCGGCCGAGCAGGAGCACGGCAGCGCGGTGCTGCGCGGGCTGTACACGGCGCTGGGCAACCGCATCCACCACGAGAAGGTGGAGATCGGTCCCCAGCTCTACGCCGAAGCACTCGCCGAGGTCGGGCTGCCGCAGAGGCTGGCCGAGGCCGCTGACGTGTCCAGCCACGACGACGCGCTGCGCGTCAGCCACCACGCCGGGCTCGACCCCGTCGGCGAGAACCTCGGCACTCCGGCTCTGCACATCACCGGCTCGGATGGAACGCGAAGCGCCTTCTTCGGCCCTGTCGTGAGCCCGGTTCCCCGTGGCGAGGCGGCTGGGCGGTTGTGGGACGGTGTCGTGGCGGTCTGCGGTACTCCCGGTTTCTTCGAGCTGAAGCGCGGTCGCACAGAGTCCGCCAGCGTTGAACTTCAGAGGGTTGACTGATGTCTCGTGTCCTGCCGCAGGGGCCACTGCGAGCGCTGGCCATCGCGCAACTGGCGAACTCCGTCGGTGACGGCGCTTTCTACGCGTGTTCGGCGTTGTTCTTCATCCACGTCGCCGGGCTCTCCGCCACCCAGGTCGGGCTCGCGCTGACGATCGGCTGGGCGACGGCGATGGCCGCCGGGACCCCGCTCGGCGCGCTCGCCGACCGTTGGGGACCGCGCCGCACCGCGATCTGGCTGTCCGTGGCCGTCGCCTTCACGCTCGGCGCGGTCCTGCTCGTGCGCTCGTTCCCCTTGGTGCTGCTCGTGATCTGCGGCTACGCGTGCTGTCAGGCAGGCCTCGGCGCCGCGCGGCAGGCACTGCTCGCCGTCCTCGTGCCCCCGGCCGAGCGCACCGCGGCCCGCGCCCACCTCCAGTCCACCCTGAACGTCGGCCTGGCGCTCGGTGCCGGGCTGGGCGCGCTGGCCCTGTGGTCCGGCACGTACACGGCCTACCTGGCGGTGTTCAGCATGGACGCGGTGAGCTTCCTGCTCGCGGCCCTCGTGCTGCGCAAGCTGCCCCCGACGCCGCCCGTCCCGCGCACCACCGAGTCGAAGTCGGGTGTGCTGCGCGATCGGCCGTACGTCGCGGTGACGCTGCTCAACGCGATCATGTGCCTCAACATGCCGTTGCTGAGCCTCGGCCTGCCGATGTGGGTCGCCCAGCGCACAGACGCTCCGGCGCCGGTGGCCGCGATGTTGCTGATGCTCAACATGCTCGGCGTCGTGCTGTTCCAGGTGCGGGTGGCGCGGCAGGTCACCGGCCTGCGCAGCGCCACCCGTGCCACCGGGCGCGCGGGCTGGCTGATGCTCGCGGCATGCGGTGCCTACGCGCTGTCCGGAGTGGACGGTGGAGCCTGGGTCGCCGTCGGGTTGCTGGTGGTCGCCGCGCTCATCCAGGTGTTCGGTGAGATGGCGCACGGCGCGGGCAGCTGGGAGATCGGCTTCGCCCTGGCACCTCCGGAGCGCCAGGGCCAGTACCAGGGCTTCTTCGGGATGGGTCCGCAGATCGCGCGGATGATGGGGCCCCTGCTGCTCACCACGCTGCTGATCGGCTGGGGCACGGTCGGCTGGCTGGTGCTCGGCGGCCTGTTCCTGTTGGCGGGCCTCGCTTTCGGCCCGGTCGTGCGGCGCGCCGAGGCCCGGCTCAGCCCAGCAGCTTTGTGACGTCGGGGGCGAACACCGTCATCCAGTGCGGGTTCAGCCGGTAGTAGACGGTCTCGTTGTCCCAGTCGAAGGCGTGGTCGCCGTAGAAGTCCTTGAGGTAGGCCACCACCTCCGGCCAGTCGTGCGCCGGTTCTTCCTTGTGGGGGTTGAGGATCTCGACCGCACCGTGGGTGAACACGCCGAGGTCCTCGCCCCGCATGTGCGCGACGCTCACGGCGGGCCGCGCGCTCATGTGACGCGCCTTCGCCGCTCCGGGCGCCGTGCCGAAGATCCACTTCCCGCGCAGGAAGTGCCCGTCCGCGCCGCTGATCCTCGGCTCGCTCTTCGCGGTCACGGTCGACAGCGCGAGCGTGCACATGCCCGTCAGCACCTGCGTGAGCTGCTCCGCCGACAGGCTGTTCTCGGTGTTGATGATCGAGCGCAGGTGCGCGGTGGAGCGGGAGAGCGAGGCGTCGAGCAGCTCCTGCAGCCGCGTGAGGTCTTCCGGCGTTTCGCGCATGGCGTTCCTTGTCCTGTCGTCGGTTCCGTGCCGTCCCATCCTCGGGCGGAACACTGACATCTTGTGTCAGCCTTAACGATTCTTCTCGGCTAAACCACTCCGGAGTGGATAGTGGTCCATATCACACCGGCTAAACCTTATCGCGGACGAGCCCGTCTTCCCTGTGTTAGCCCAGCAATTCTTGCCGCCGTGGAAGAAAGGGAGAATCTGTGAACCAGACATTCCTCAAGCGCATGTCGGCCGGTACCGCGATCGCGTTCGCGCTCGGTCTCGCCGGGTCCTCCGCCGCGCTGGCCGCACCTCCGACCGGCGAGGAGCCCGCCATCCCGCCGTGCGCGTCGGGAGATCTCGCGGTCGCACTGGACACCGCCAAGGAGTCCGCGCAGGCGAAGGGCCAGTTCCGGATCGCGGTGACCTTCACGAACATCTCCGACCGCACCTGCGTCACCGAGGGCGTTCCCACCGTCGACCTCGTCGGCCCGGAGGACCCCAATGGCCCGGTCTACACGCTGGCGCACGGCGTGACGGAGGCTCCGGCGAGCTTCCTCACCCCCGACGGGACGGCCACCACCACGGAGATCGTCGTGCTCACGCAGTCGCCGGGTTCGGTCGGCACCTCGGGCTCGACGGCATGGACGCCGACCCACGCCCACATCACGCCCAAGGGCCTGGAGCAGCCGATGATCGCCGAGTGGAACTCGAAGCTGCCGGTGCTCCGCCAGGACGGCGCCACCCGCCCCGGCTCCTTCGTCGAGGGAATCCGCAGCTAGACCGGACGCGCGGCGGGACCGGTCCCGGGCGGGTGGCGTGACAGTGGGGGCATGAGCGAACCAACACAGCGGCCGCGGCGCCCGACGGCGCTGATCGCGGCCTTGGTGATCCTGCCCGTGGCGTCGCTGCTGTTCGCCATGGCCGCCACGCACCTCGGCGGTCCGAGAAATCCCGACACCAGCCCACCGGTCATCGCACTGGTCTTCTCGCTGCTGGCGATCCGTTTCGGCTGGGCGCGCGCGACCTCGCTCGCGTTCCTGGCTTTCCTGACGATTCTGTGGTTGCCGGGTGCCGTCGAACACGGCAATGACTCGGCTTCCACACAACAAGCCGCGATCTACGTGTTCGTCGCCACCGCGCTGTTCATCGCCGGAGCGGTTCTCGCCTATCAACCCGTGTCGTCGGAGTACTACAAGCTGCGTGCTCAGCCGAAATAGGTGAGCGATTGGCGCGGCAGCTCCGGAGAAGCCCGGTGGGAGATCGTGACGAGGGTGCCGGGCCGCGCGGAGAACGAGCGCTCGACGTGGCGTTCGGCGGCGGCGTCGAGGTCGCTGGTCGCCTCGTCGAGCACCACCAAACGCGCCTTGGACACGTAGACCCGGACGAGCGCGATCAGCTGCCGCTCCCCCGCCGACAACGCGGAAGCGTCCACAGTGGACTCGTAGCCGCCGATGCGGTCGACGAGCGCCCGAGCACCTAAGACGTCGACCGCGCGGTCGAGTTCCTCATCGCTGGCTTCAGACAGGTAGCGCAGGTTCTCGCCAAGGGTGCCAACGAAGACGAACGCCTGCTGCGGGATGAGAGCGACCTCCGCGCGGTCGACCTCGGTGATCGGCACACCACCGAGCAGCACACGGCCGGAGTGCGGCTCGTCCACCCCGGCGAGCAGCGACGCGAGCGTGGACTTGCCGATACCGCTCGCCCCGGCGATGGCCAGGTGGCCGCCCGCGCCCACGGTGAGGTCGAGCCCGCGCACGATCGGCTCGGCGGAGACGCCGTAGGAGAACGACAGCTCCTCCGCGACCAGCTCGTTCGACGACGGGTGCGCGGTGCGGGGCGCGGCCGGAGCCGGCGGCTGGGAGGTCTCCTCGATGCGCGTCAGGGTGACGGACAACTGCGTCCAGAAGCCGCTGACCGTGCCCGTGATCATCCGTAGCGCCGGGAGCAGGTGCGCGGAGATGTAGGTCGCGGCGCCGACGAACTCCCCTGGCGTGAGCGTCGCGGAGGCCAGCAGTGCCGGGCCTGCGCCGATCAGGATCACCAACGGCACGTAGCCGCCCGCTGTGGTCAGCAGGACTCGCAGCGCTTCGACACGGCCCTGCGCGACGGTGGCGGCGGCGTGCTCCTCAGCCGCGTCGACGACGGCTCCGGCCGCGCGGTCCTCAACACCGAGGGCAGTGATGTCGCGGCGCCCCAGCAGAACGCGGCCGGTCTCGGCGGCGACGCGCTCATCGGCCAGCACGACCGCGCGGCGTCGCCGGGCCAGCGCGCGGACGGTGAACGGGAAGACGAGGAGCACCACCACCAGCGGCACGCCCATGATCAGCAGCATGACGGGGGCGAGCGCGGCGGCTCCGACGACGGCCACGGCGAGGGTGAGCACGAGCGGGCGGAGTGTCCGCACCAGGGCTCCGGTCAGGCCGCGCGCCTGCTCGACCTGCCCGGTCAGCCTGGAGATCACCGCGGGGTCGGCCGTCGTGCTGTGGCTGCCCCGATGCGCCACGGCGGCGTGAATGGTGCCTTCGACCACGCGCGTGACCAGGTTGTCGCGAAAGGACTCCACGACCTCGGCGAGGTGCGGGAAGACGGCTCGCTCAGCCACCCCGCGCAGCACGTGCAGCAGTGCGAGCACGCCGAGCCAGGCCGTGCCGACCAGGGGTGAGCCCGCCAAGAACCCCGTGTCCAGCGCGGTCGCGATCACGAGCCCGGACGCGAGCGCGGGCCCAGCCTCCACAACGGACCAGCCCGCGATGCGTGTCAGCGCGGCACCGCGCGTGCGCAAGTGGCTCAGCAGCAAGGACTTCACCTCCCGAAGACCGCTCGGTAGTCGGGGTTCGACCACAACTGCCCGTGCGAGCCGACCTCGCGGACCTTGCCGGAGTCCATCCACGCCACCAAGTCGCAGCGCTGCGCGGTCTCGGCGCGGTGCGCGATGATCAAGCGAGTGCGTCCGGCGAGCCGAGCGGTGATCGCCTCGCCGACCTCGGCCTCCGTCATGCTGTCCAGCCCCGACATCGCGTCGTCGAGCACGTAGACCCGGCTCCGCCTGGCCAGCGCCCGCGCCAGGCCGACGCGCTGCAGCTCGCCACCGGACATCGGCGCGTCGGTCAACGGGGTCTCGTAGCCCTGCGGCAGCCGCCGGATGAACGCATCCGCTCGCGCATCCTGTGCCGCCGCGACGACGTTGGACTTCCTTGTGCCGTAACCGATCGCCGCACCGACGGTGTCCCCGAGCAGCACGGGCGCCGCGAAGGCGTAGGTCACCGCGCGGCGCAGCACCGGCCACGGCAGCTCGCCCACCGCGACACCGTCCACCGTGACCCGACCGCTCGACGGATCACTGAGCCTGCCAACAGTTTCGCCGAGCGTTGACTTGCCGGAGCCGCTGTGACCGACCACCGCCATCGCCACACCGGCCGGAACGACAAGATCCACCTCGTCGAGCACGCGGCGCTCGCCCCGAACGAGCGTCACGCCCTCGAAGCGCACTTCGCCCGGGCCGGTCAGGCTGAACACCGATCCGGCGCGGGGCGGTTCTTCGGCGAGCACCTCAGCCAGACGCGCGGCGCCCGCCTTCGCGTACCCGAGTTCGAGCACGCTGTCGATCTGGTCGAAACCCGCACTCGCCAAGGACAGATATCCCACCACAGCAAGGATTTCACCCGCTGACACGACTCCGCCCGCCACACCCCAACCGGCGACCGCGAGCACCAGGATCTCGCTCAGCGCGACCAGCAGGCCCATGCGCCACACCGCTCCGCGCTGCACAGACCACAGAGCCCTGCCGCACGCGGAGAGCATGGGCAGGGGCCGCAACACCCGCGTCGTCTCGCGGTCGGCGGTGCCGGAAGCACGGATCGTGCGGATTCCGGTGAGCGCGTTGAGCAGGCGGTCGGCGATCTGGGACTGAGCCTGGAAGTACTCGCCCTGCGCACTGGTGACGTCACCGAGGAATCGCTTGGCCAGGAACAGGATCAGCGGGATCGCCAGCACGAACGCGACGCCGGAGCGCCAGTCGGTCGTCCACAGCAGCACGAGCCCGCCGACGGAGGTCGCCGCGCCCGCCACCACCTGGACGATCATCAGCGGCGCCTCGGCGGCTTCGGCGCAGGCGTGCACGATGCGGGAAACACCGTCGCCCGCGCTCAGGCTGCCGCGCGGGCCGAGCGCCAGCAGGTGCCGAACAGCGCGAACGCGCTGGGCCGCCGTGCGCGAACCGATCGCGGAGGCGCCGAGCAACGACACGGCGACCTCGCACACCGCTCCGCCGACCAAGACCAGCACGAGCGCGGTGAAACCCCTGGTGCTACCGGAGATCACAGCGTCCACAGTGGACGCGATCAGGGCGGGAGAAGCGAGCAGCGCGATCGCGCGCCCGGCGACCGCGACCCCGTAGCTGATGAGCGGCACGCGCCCCTCCCTCCACAAAAGCCCGTGCGGGCGCCGGAACCGCGGGTGGCTCCGGCGCCCGCCTGGTCACCGCCGGGTCACTCCGGCAGACGGGTGGCGATGCTGGTCCAGCTGCACGTCCAGGTACAGGTGCGACCGCAGGCGCCGAGCTGAGCTTCCTCAGCGGGAAGCTGCTGCAGAGCGTCGAGTTCGAGCTCCATGATGCCCACCTCTTTCGTTGTTCTTCCTGCCCACCGTGGTCGGTGAGTTCGTGGGCCCGGCGGCGAAGGCGACCACCGTCGACATGACGGGGTCGGCGGCGGCGTCGCCGAGCGCGAAGTGCCCGCGATCGGGTACCTCGTAGTAGGTGATGCCGGGGACCCGGTCGGCCAGCGCCCTCGACTGGCCGACCGGGATCGACTCGTCCAATGCCCCGTGGACGAGCAGCACCGGGATCGAGATCGCCGGAGCCGTGGGAATCAGGTCAACGCGGGTGCTCCGCCCACCGAGGCGGTCGATCATCGCCCGCACCGCGTCGGTGGTTTCCGCGTACAACCGCCGTGCCGAAGCGAAGGGAGCCACGGCGACGCAGCGCGACCACGCCTGCGGCCGGACGGCGGCCGCGAGCAGCGCGAGGTGCGCGCCGTAGCTGATTCCGTACAGCACAGGGGGTCGCTGGCCTTCGGCGTTCAAACTCTCCGCGACCGCGAGCACGTCTTGCAGGTCGGGTCCGCCCCAGTCGCCGATGATCGCCTCGGCGTGCGCGGCGCCGTAGCCCGTGCTGCCGCGCTGGTTGATCGCGACAACGCTCGCCCCCGCCGCGACCAGGCTCTGGAAGAACCGGTCGAAGCCGAACCGCCAGCGATCTGCCGGGCCGCCGTGCAGCGCGAGGACCACCGTCTCGCTCTCGCGCCAGTCCGGGCCGTGCACGACCGCTTCGATCGGGCCAGCGGGACCGTTGAACGTCTCGACGCGGCCTCGCGCCCACGCCTCCTCCGGCTGCGACCACCGAACCGTGCTCGGATCGGGGACCCACAGGAAGTCCTCCGGGCGCGAGGGCGTGGACGCGGTGATCCACAACCCGTGCGAGGTCCAGGCCGCGTGTGTGCCGAGCGTGCACGGCGGCACGTCGACCTCGCGCACGGAGCCGTCACGAACGTCCATCAGTACCAAGCCCGATCGCGCGCCACGGTTGACCACGAGCGCCAGGAAGGAGGCCGTCGGATCGAGCGCGACCGGGGTCACCGATCCGCCGAGGTCGCCCGGCTGTGGGAGTGTCCACATTGGAGTCTCGCCGTCGAGCACCGCCAACGACAGCCGGTTTTCCTCCGCCAGCAGGAAGACCTCGCCGGTGGCCAGCACCGCCGCGCACGAACGGCTCTCGGTCGGCAGGACGCTCCGGCCGGAGAGCGGGTCAATCAGCACCGGTGTCCGCTGGCCCGCCTCCATCGCGGTGAACAGCAGGTCCGATCCGGCGACGACCCCACCGATGAGCACTGTCGGGAGCGTGCACACCGCTTCCAGCCACGGCTCCGCGCTGCGGATCAGGTAAAGCGTGGTCTTGCCGTCCTGCGGAGCGCTCACAGCGCATCCCACGATCTGTTCCGAGTTCGGCGGCGCGGGCAGCAAGCGCAGGATCGGTGGCGTGTGCGCACCGAGCTTCATCCAGACACCGTTGTGCAGCAACGCGAAGCTCTGGCCGTCGGAGCGGTGGCTGTAGGTCATGAGCACGCGCCCGTCGTCCAACGGCAGCGCGAGCGTGGTCGTGGCGGGCGTCGTGATCGGCCACCGGCCTTGGCACGTCGGGCCTTGCGCTCCGAGCAGCCACAGCTCCACGTAGACGCTGCCGTCGTCGTCGGTTGCCACACAGGTCGCGTAGTCGCCCTGCGGCGAGAAGCGCACGTTGATGCGGGACACGGTCAGCGAGGTGTTCACGGCAGCTCCCTCTCCGGCATCCACCAGCGCGGGCCGCCGTGGCGCAGGCGCATGAGGAAGCCCACTGCTCCCGCGAGGCCGGTGCCGTAGTCGACGGTGATCGTCAGCCGACTTTCATCAGGCAGGACAAGCACACCGTCGCGTTCGGTCGCACGAACGGAGATGCAGGTCGCGAGGTCCTCGGCGCCCTCTCCGCCCAGGTCCAGCAGGAACTCGCCGTTTCCCGCGAGCCCGTGACAGGCCACTGTGGACGCTGACCACCGGCTTCGCCGCACCGCGACGGCGGCTTCCCTTGCCAGCGCGAGGTATTCCGTGGCACCGGTGGCCCTGCCGAGCCGGAGGAGGAACGTGCCGATGCCAGAGGAGCCGCTGCACCAGTGGTAGCGCATGTCGGTGTCGTTCTCCGCCTGCCGCTGATCGGTCCGCCAGTACGCGCTGGCCGAGCCGTCCTCGCACCTCTGGCGCACAGCAGCGGCAGCGAGCGTGTCGCCGGCAGCGCGAGCGGCTTGGAGGTAGACCTCGCGGCCGGTTTCCTCCGCTGCGGCGAGGAGGAACGCGCCAACTCCCGCGACTCCGTGCCCGAACCCGTAGTGCCGGATGCCCGCGAGGTTGGAATCGAAGTCCTCGGGAACTGGCCAGAACACGCCCTCGTCGGTGGAGATCGCGGCGGCGATCAGGCCGTCGGCGCACTCCTCCACGCGCTCCAGGAACTCCATCCTGCCGGTCTCGTGCCAGAAGTGCAGCTGCGTCATCCCCGACCCCGCAGCACCGTGGCACACATCGGGATTCGGCCACCGCACAGGGATTCTGAGCGCGAGGTCGCTCGCGTTCTCGACAAGATCCGCGTCGCCCAGGTGCAATCCCGCGTCGAGCAAAGCCCACGCCGCACCCGACCGTCCAAAGTGGAGGCCGGGCAGCAGAACCGGAACGTCGTCCCTGCGCTCGTCGATCCACGTCGCGACCGCCGCGACACCATCGCGCAGCGAGGCGGTCCCGAAGATCTCGCTCGCCCTGGTGAGCACGCCGAGCACGCCGGCCGCGCCGTGCTGGACGTTGCAGGGATCGGTCTGCTGACCGAAGTCACCGCTGGGCCACAACCGTGCGCGCCCCGGCGTCATGGTCGCAAGGATGCGCGCCAACCCATCCTGGATGAGGCGATCCGCACGGTCAGGTGCCGCGTCCACAGTGGACGGACGAGAAGGTAGTTCCACCAGGTACATCGCCGCGCGCTCAAGCGACCAACGCGTGCCGGGGTCCACAGTGGTCAGCCCGAGCACAACGGGCGCGAGAACGCGGGCGGCGGTGTTCCGCCCCTCCAGGGCGCGCAGGACCTCGGCGAGGCGTTCCCCGTGCGAGCGTCCTCCCGGCGTGTCGTCGGGGAACACCGGATCAACACCTGTCACCAGGTAGAACAGCGCTGTGCCAAGCGAATACAGGTCCACGCTCAGCTCCGGCGCGGGGCCGTGCTTCGGCCCGTTCACCGCCTCCGGAGCCGCGTAACCCGGCGTGTACGCGAGGTAGGTCCACTCCCCCGGCCGCGCGGCGATCTCCGGGTCGATGAGCTTGAGCGCACCGCTGGGCGTCAGCATCACGTTGCCCGGCGTGAAGTCCCGGAACACGATGTCGCGGGCGTGCACCTCGGCGAGCAGGGCCGTCAACCGGCGCGCCAGCTCCAGTGCGCGCGACAGCTCCAGCCCGCGCCCGTCACCGTCCCTTCCGTGGTTGGCGTACACCCACTCGCCGAGGCTCTGGCCGGGCACGGCGGTCTCGGCCAGGAACACGTGCTCGTCCTGTTCGAACACCTCGACCACATCGGGCCCCAGGCCTTCGAGTTCCCGCAGCAACCGGGCTTCCCTGCGCAGCGCGTCGCGTGCGTCCTGCCCGTTCAGCAGCGCGCCGATGTGCGCCCGCGCCTGCTTGACGATCACCTCGGCACCGGTGTGCTGATCTTCGGCTCGGTACACACCGCCCCGGGCCGAGTGGCGGAGCGCCTCGCGCACGGCGTAGCGATCGTTGAGCAGCACGGGCTTTCCGGCGGGGCGGGGCTTCGGCGGTTCGACCACCCCACCGGCCGGTGTCTCCGCCCAGGCCGGTGGGGCGAACCACGGGAACCGGGAGTCGGCGACCGCGACGCCGTCGGGCCGCTCGATCCTGGCCTCGAACACGCCGTCGTTGGTCAGCGTGGGAATCCCGGTGAACGCGCCGTAGCGGTAGTGCACGACGCTTCCAGTCCTCACAGGACGGTCGGAGAGGATGCGCGGGCCCGGCAGCCCGGCGGTCGCGATGTCCAACCGCTGAGCCAGATCCGCGAACTGCTCGTCGTCACGCGGGTAGGCGGTGATGAACTTCCCGGCCTGCGCGCGGTGGTAGCGGCTCGACGTCAGCTCTTCGACCTTGGCGATGTCGGCGGCGAACTTGAACTCGCACTCGGCCTCCACGAGCACGGTCGCCGCGCGGTGCAGCACCAGCGCCGCCGACAGCGGGGTCGCCGACACGTGCAGCTTCCACCCCTGGACGCGCTCGGTGCGCTTGGCCGGGCCGACGCGGCACCAGAAGCCGGAGTCCGAGACGGTCCAGCCGGTGCGCTTGCGCGAGGTGACGGCCAGTTCGGCCAGTGCCCGCAAGGGAAAGCCGTCGATCGAGCCGCTTCCCTCGGCCTCCGCCAGCGAGCTGGCCTTGATCACGGCGTCGCGCATGGCTGTCCAGCCCCCTCATCGGTCGCGTTGTCACGTCCTCGAAGCGATGGCGAAACTCTGCATCGCCGCGCCCGGCCGGGGCATCGCCGCTGTTTTGGGGTGTTGACCGCACGGCCTTCGCCAGGTAAGTGCCCCTATTTTTCGCGTTGAGGGGTGGGACTTCCCCGTGTGGCGGATATGCTGGACGGGCTGCGTGGGGACGGCGCTCTTCCTTGAGGGACAACGACTTCAGCCACTGGAGAGTGCGGCTTGATCACGGTTTCGGCTGTGGACGACGACCAGATGCTGCTCGACGGCTTCACCGCGTGGCTGGGCTGCGCGCCGGACGTGGGGATGGTGACGACCGCGCGCACGGTGCAGGAGCTGCTGGAGCGCGAACAGAGCCCGGCCGACGTCGTCGTGCTCGACCTGTTCCTGGCCGACGGCTCCGACCCGGTCCGCAACGTGCGCAGACTGGCCGAGCTGGGCAGGAAAGTCCTTGTGGTGAGCGTGGTTCCGCACCGGACGCACGGCATCGACGTGGTCCGCGCGGGCGCGCGGGGCTTCCTCACCAAGGACCACGACCTGCGCGCGCTGACCGACGCCGTCCGCTCGGTCGCGGCCGACGGGCTCGCGCACTCCCCCGAGCTGGCTTTCGCGTGGGCCAACGACACCAGCGACGACCGTCCGCGACTGTCCACACAGGAACGCAAGATCCTGGTGGCCTACGCCTCCGGTATGACGCTCGCGGCGGCGGCGCGGCGGGCCGGTGTGCAGCCCGCGACGGCGAAGAAGTACCTCGACCGCGTCAAGGAGAAGTACTGCCAGGCGGGCAGGGCCACCTACACCAAGATCGACCTGGCCAACCGGGTCCGCGAGGACGAACTGGACCGCTACCCGCGCGGCTGCTCCACCAGCTCGGGCGTGGCCGAGGTGCGCTCGGCGGGGTGAGCGGGCCAGCGCAGTTCGACGCTGGTCCCGTTGCCGGGCATGGAGAACAGCTCCAGCTCACCGCCCACCTCCACCATCCGCTCGCGGATCGACCAGCGCAGCCCGAAGCCGTCGGCGTTGTGCTCCTGGTCGAAGCCCTCGCCCCGGTCGACCACGCGCACCACCAGCACCTCGTCCTCGCGCGCACAGGTCAGCCACACCTGGTCGGCACCGGAGTGCTTGACCACGTTGTTCAACGCTTCCCTCGTGGCACCGACGAAAGCCGCCACCACGCGGCTCGGCAGCTCCTCCGGGACGTCGCCGTTCATGTGGTGCACGCGCAGACCCGCTTCCTCCGCCTCCGCGATGAGCCCGCCCAGTTCGTCGGCGAGGCCGTCCGTGCTCGCGGAGCGGTCCTCCAGGATCAGCCGCCGCACGTACTCCGCGTCCTTGCCGCACCGCTTCCGCACCTGCTCGCGCCGGTGGTCCAAGCCTCCGCGCGCGATCGCGGTCAGCGTCGCCAGCACCGTGTCGTGCAGCTGCCGGTGGTGCGCCATCCGCTCTTCGACCCGCGCGCGTTCGCGCTCCACCGCGACCCGCTGCGCCACCGCCTCGTCCAGCGCCTTGGACTGGCGGCACAGGTAGTTGCGCATGAAGAACAGCAGCAACCCGAACCACACGCAGCTGTTGAGGTGGCCGATCAGCCCGGGGAACAGCCGCGCCTCCGGCCCCACGTGCTCGGTCAGCGCGATCACGTAGCCCGCCATCGGGATCAGCGAGACCACCAGCGCCTGGCGCCCCGCCAGTGCCGCCCCGATGAGCGAGGCCGTGGCCAGCGCCATCTTCGGTGACCAGTTCATCGAGGTCAGCTCGAAGCCCGGCGGGCAGTTCGCCGTCACCACCCACATCAGCGCGCAGGAGAGCGCGATGTCCGCCAAGACCGTCCAGCGCGGGAACCACCCCCGCTGCCAGGCGAAGAGGACGAACACCATCGTCCACACCACCGCCACCGACAGCAGCGTCCCGTTGAGCACCTGGCTGCGGAAGTCCCGCGCGGTCGAGCTCATCGCGTTCACCGCCGCCAGCACCAGGTAGCTCAGCCGCTGGCCGATCAGGATCAGCGCGAGGAAGCGCAGCGCGCGCTGCTTGCCCGGCTGCGCGATGAGGTACGTCGGATCACCCAACGCGCGCAGCCTGCTCAGCGTCCCCCCGGAAAGTCCCACATCCCCGACCGTCGCAGAGCGCGAGCGGATCGCCGCGCGGGAGACCCGTTCGGCGTCCACCAGGTGATGTACCCGCATAAGACAGTCAACGGGCCTTGCGCTTGAGGGACGCCGGACACGGGGCCACTCGGACGAAACCGCCCATGAGGGGCGTTCACCCCGCACCGGTCTCGTGGAACTCCAGCAGCCCTCGGCTGCGCCGAAGTAGGACGCGGTTGACGATGATCGACAGGGGGTTGGGTGGTCTTGAAGACGCCCCAACGTCGGCACCGGGTGCAGGATCAGCGTTCTGAGCCAGAGCGCACGCCGAGTGTGACGGTCCAGGGTCGGTAGGTGTGGCGTCGCTGCGGGAGGTAGCCGAGGCGGCAGCGCCGATCCGGCTGCCGAGGAAGTCCACGGCCTGCTGCACGCCGCGAAGGACGATTTGGACAACGTCCGGCACTCGGCCGAGGTCGCGGTGCCGGAGACAGTGCAGCGGTGGATCACTCAACTCGGAATCGACGCGACCATCGCCTCCACGCAGCAGCAAGCCCCTGTCACCCCGTCGCGCATGTCCCCCGCAGAGCAGCAACAGACCCTTGAACGCCTGCGCAAGCAGCTGCCACCGCCAGTTGAGGCGGGTTCAGGCGTGAAAACACACGGGCGGTGGATGGCCGCCGACGGCGCGGTCAACTCAATCGTCTCCGGCCGCGACGCGGACTCCGACCACGTCGACCGGCTGCTGCTGAAGCGAGGTCTGCCCGCTCGCCGTCGTGCGGCGCGCTCGGCCGATGTCGAGCTCAAGCTGGCTGCCCGGATGGTCGAGACCGGCACGCGACACGTCACGGTGGTGATCAACCACCGTCCCTGCGTCGGACCGTACGGCTGTGACACCCTGGTGCCGATCGTGTTGCCTCCCGAGTACACGTTGACCGTGCTCGGCAGCGACGGCTACCGGGAGACCTTCGAAGGGGGCGCCACGCCATGGTGGTCGCGCTGAACGCCTACTACGACTTCGAACACGGCAAGACCCCGCCTCGCATCACCAGTGAGGAGCAGCTGGCCGCGATGCTCGACGAGGTCTGGCGCACCCGCAAGGCCGCGCTCGTGGAACTGCTGCCCGCCGAGGACCCCGCAGCCGCGACACTGGATGTCGGGTTTGACGGCGACCGCGGCGTGGGCGTGCTCTGGTACTCCGGTCCCGACCACGCGAGCTGCCACAGTTACAACCCCGACCACAACCCCGACGCCTCCGGCAGCACCTCGGAGCCGGTCCTGTACTACTACATGACCTCCGACACCGAATACCCGGTCAGCGCGGAAATCCCCGCCGACAGCGTCATCGCCGCAGCCCTGGAATACATGCGCACCGGCGGTCGTCGCCCCGCGAACATCGCGTGGCAAGAAGCCGACTGACCCCCAACCCCGGCACCGGGTGCAGGATCGGCGTTCACGTGTTCGTCCTCGTGAGAGCATGGGCGCCCCCATTCGCCAGGTGAAGGAGTGCCACTGTGATCACGGCGTCGGTCATGCGCGAACCCCGTGCCCCGATGGAGCTGCGCACGTTCGAGCGCCCCGACGTCGAGCCCGGCGCCGTCCTGCTCAAGACCTTGGGCAGCGAGGTCTGCGGCACGGACGTCCACCTCCAGCAAGGGCATCTGGCCGGTGTCCCCTACCCGATCATCCCGGGGCACGTGGCGGTCGGCGTGGTGGAGGAGATCGGCGACGGCCCGGTGCTCGACGTCTCGGGCGCGCCGCTGGAGGTCGGGCAGGTGGTGACCTACCTGGACGTCTACGGCACGTGCGGTCGCTGCTGGTACTGCACGGTGGCCCACGCGAGCACGCGCTGCCCGAACCGCAAGGTGTACGGCGTGACGATGTCCTCCGACGACGGCCTGTACGGCGGCTGGTCGGAGCACGTCTACCTGCGGCCGGGCGTGCACGTCATCCCGCTGCCGGAAGGCCTCGACTGGCGCGCGTTCCTGGCGGTGGGCTGCGGTATGCCGACGGCGCTGCACGCGGTGACGCTGGCGGATGTGGCCTTCGGTGACACCGTCGTGGTGCAGGGCGCGGGGCCGGTCGGGCTGAGCGCGGCGGCACTGGCGCAGCTGCGCGGGGCGGGCCAGGTGATCGTCGTCGGCGGACCGGACGTGCGGTTGAAGGCGGCGCGGCGCTTCGGCGTGGACGCGGTGATCAGCATCGAGTCGACCACCGAGGCGGAGCGGATCGAGGCGGTCCGCGAGCTCACGGGCGGCCGGGGCGCCGACGTGACGGTCGAGGCCACCGGCGTGCCCGCCGCCGTGCCGGAAGGCATGCGGCTGACCCGCGACGCCGGGCGCTACGTGGTGGTCGGCCAGTACAGCAACGTCGGCGACGCCTCGTTCAACCCGCACCTGGACCTCAACCAGAAGCACCTCGACGTGCGCGGCTGCTGGGGCTCGGACGTGGGGCACGTCTTCCGCTCGGTGCAAGTGGTCGCCAGGTACGGGCACCAGTTCCCGTGGGCGGAGCTGATCAGCGCCGAGTACGACCTCTCGCAGACCCAGCAGGCGCTCGACGACGTCGCGGCGGGGCGGACGGTGAAGGCGCTCATCGTGCCGTGATCCTCCGTGGCCGCTCACGACGACCGTGAGCGGCCACGGCGTTCAGCTGCCGGCGTCGGCGCTCTTGAACAGGTCGTGGGCGACCTTGCCGAGCAGGGACCCGTTGACCCCGAGCGTGGAGTTCGTCGACACCAGGTAGCCGACCCCGCGCTGGTCGTCGAAGCGCGTGTACCAGGGCCCACCGGAGGAGCCCTGCGTCATCTTGCACGGGAAGCTGAAGGTGTTGTTGCGGTTGGCCGTCCAGGTCGGCGACGAGCACGAGCGCATGGTGGAGCCGTCGAAGGCCCCCACTGCGGGGTAGCCCAGCGTGCGGATGCTCTCCGCGGTGGCGTCGAAGGCGATGCCCTGACCGCCGAGCGCCTCGGTGATCTTCTTCCCGCCGAGCGGGCGCATCCGCAGGAACGCGATGTCGTAGCCCCAGCCCTCGCCGATGGAGTTGCCGTCCGAGTTGACCTTGCCCTTTTCCTGGAACTGTCGCGGCGCGTACATGGACTCGGCGGTCCACCGGCCGTACGGGGTCTGGCCGTTGGTGTCGCCGGGGACGTACAGCACGCTGTCCGCCCAGCTCCCCCCGTACTTGCCGGAGAAGTCCCAGATGCAGTGCGCGGCGGTGGCCAGGAGCACGCCCGAGGCGGAGTTCACCACCGACGCCGAGCACGTGAACCCCGAGAGCCCGTTGAAGGCGACGTAGATGCGACCGGACGTGGTCGCGGTCAGTCCGGCCCTCGTCCACACCGCGCCGGAGTCATCGCGCGGCAACGGCTTCGTCGGCCCGACCGGCCCCGAGGTCGGGTGGACCACCGCGGCGACGGGCTCGTCCCTGGGGACGTCGGTGATCTGTCCCGGCTGCGGCTGACGCGGTTTCGCGTTCTTCATCCGCTCGCTGGTCCAGTACTCGTTGACCTCCTGCGGAGTACTGGTGAACACCTTGCGGAGGTCGCTCGGCTTGGTACCGGCGAGCTCCTCCTCGACGTTGCGCGTCGACGGTCCCGCCTTCGGAGTGCCTGGCAGGGCGGTGGTGCACGCGCCGAGCACGATGATCGCCGACATCACCGCCACGGTGACGCGCAGGTACCGCATCGATTTCTCCCACAGTTCTCGTCGTCGGTAGGCGCATGTTAGACGCACTTCCCGCGACGAACTCCCCTTTCACCATCATTGGGGCGAACGAATTCGGCGGCCCCAGGGGTGAGCGCTGAGCGCGAACACCGCGGTCGAATCGCGTCAGAACACCGGTCACGCCGAAGTCCCGGCGCGGCGCGGGGTCGGGCTCCCACGGCGCGCCGGGACTGTCCACTATGGACTCTGCTGGCTCAGGTCACTCAGTGGCCGTGGCCGTGCGAGCCCAGGCCGATGCCGAGACCCAGTCCGAGGTCCAGGTCCAGACCCAGGTCGAGCACGCCGCGCAGCCCGGAGCCGTGGTGACCGTGGTGGCCGTGACCACGGCCGTCGAGGTTCAGCTTCAGCCCGACCTTGACCGTGGTCGAGGCGGTGCCGGAGACGCTGGTCGACGTGTGCGAGGCGGCCGGCCCCGAGGTGTCGGCGAACGCCAGCGCGGGTGCGCCGATCACCAGTGCCAACGCTGCGGGAACCGCGGCGACGACAGCGGTCTTGCGACGAATACCGTGCATGACTTCTCTCCTTCGATCGGGTTCGAGTGCCTTCCGGCGCCTCGTGACCCATTCGACGCCGTCCCGCACCCGGATTGGTGATCGGAGAAATTCAGTTCCGAACGCCGAAAGTGCTTGGGAGAGACAGAAAGGTTGCCCAGTCCATGCGCGCCTAAACCTCTTCGGCACCACGAGCAAGGCTCACCGCGATACGGCTGCCGCCAACATGTCGATCACCGCGCGCGGTCCGTCGACGGCCGCCGCGCGCTGGCGGTCCGCACCGTTGCCCTCACGCAGAACGGCCTTGGTCGTGGTTTCCACGAAGTCTTCGTCCCCCGTGTCCGCCAAGGCATCGCGCACGTGCTTGAACAGGTCCGCGATCATCGAGGCCGCGGGAACTCGACGATGTTCGAAGGGGTGCACGGCGAATCCGGTGACACCGTGACGGGCGGCCGTCCAGAGCGCTGCGGCAGCGACCTGGTCAGGCACGCGCACGGCTTCCCTCCCACTGTCCACTTCGGACAGAGCAGTGCGCACGAGCGCACGCGTCAACGCGGCCTGCAACAACGCTTCCTCCACCGTGGGGACCGCGTCGGCCACGCGGATCTCCACCGTCGGGAAACGCGGCGAGGGCCTTGCCAGCCAGAAGCACATCGCCTCGTCCACGATCGCCCCGCACTCCGCGAGGCGCGCGACCTCCGCGTCGTACTCCGCCGCCGAGCCGAACCACGGGGTCGCTCCGCCGCCGGGGAAGCGGGTCTGCTCCATCGTCCGCCAGCTCGCGTAGCCGGAGTCGCGCCCCGCCGCGAAGACGGAGTTCCCGGAGAGCGCCAGCAGGCTCGGCAACCACGGGCGCACGTGGTTGATCACCGCGATGGCCGTGTCCCGATCCGGCACCCCCACGTGCACGTGACAGCCGCCGACCTGGTAGTTCGCCACGACTCCCGCATACGATCCCATGATCGACTCGAAACGTTCGCCCACCGTGTGCGGTGGTGGTCCGCCGTCGAGCACCGGGGTTCCCGTGGAGAGCAACAGCATTCCGTTCGCCGAGGCCGCCGAGGCCAGCAGCGCACGACCCCGCGAGAGCTGATCTCCCAGCTGTGCAAGGGTTTCGCACACGCCGGTCGCCGACTCCACCTGAGTGCTCAGCAGCTCCCTCTGCAACGAGGTCGGCCCCTGCCCGGCGCACGCCAGCACTGCCGTCGCGCCGGGCGCGGGCAGTCCGGTTTCGGCGTCCACCAGAAGGAACTCCTCCTCGACGCCGAGGGTCGTTCCCGGCGAGGTCACGGGTTGAGGTCCTGTCCGGGTTCGCCCGGAGTGGTGTTGCGGCCCTTCATCTCCGCCTCGGCGACGTGGCGGGCTCCGCCCAGCAGCTCCTCGCGCACCGCGCGCTCCCACCCCCGGAACGCCTCGTAGTAGCCGTCGTCGTACTCCTCGACCAGCTGGAAGGTCCACCGGCCGGTGACCACGTTGCGCCCCACCAACTCCCGCTCAAGGCGGTCGGCGAGCTCCACGTGCCCGGCCTCGTGCAGCAGCTTCGCGGCCTCGCCGAGCTTCGCGTCCGCGCTGCCGGTGAGCTGGTGGAAGTCGTAGAGGCGGCCCCGCGCCCGCTCCGTGGTCTCCAGCGCCTCGGTCAGCGCGCCCACCGCGCGCACCGTCGCGTCGTCCACCCCGTCGGGCCGCCTGCCCTCAGCGCGCTCACTCGTCATAGCAGCCCAGTACCCCGGCGGCGCGGCGCCAATCCCGTGCTCAGGGTTCTCGTCTGGGCAACGGTTTCGTCGCCGGGCCTTCCAGCACCGCGCCGTCGACGTCGAAGCGCGAGCCGTGGCAGGGGCAGTCCCAGCTGCGCTCCGCCCCGTTGAAGCGCACGAGGCACCCCAGATGCGTGCAGCGCAGCGACACCGCGTGCACGACACCGGCTCGGTCGCGATAGACGCCCTTCTTGCCGATCCCGTCGCGCAGTACGCACGCGGTGTCGACCGGAATGGCCTCGACCTCGGTGGAGTCGGCCGGGCTCACCCGGTCACCGACGAGGTTTTTGGCGACCTTGGCGTTCTGCTTCAGCAGCGTCGGTGCGCTGCGCAGGCTGAGCCGGTGCGGTGAGAACAGCTCCGCGTGCGGGTTCTCCGCTCCGGTGACGCGGTCCGCGAGGATCTCCGCCGCGACCGTTCCCATCGCCAGGCCCCACTTCGCGAAGCCGGTCGCCACCCAGAGCCCCGTAGCTCCCGGCAGGTAGGAGCCGACCATCGGCAGCACGTCGTAGGCCTTCGCGTCCTGGGCAGACCACCGATGGGTGATCTCCTCGACGTCGAAGTGCCGCTGGGCGAACTCGGTGAGCGCCGTGTAGCGCGAGAAACTGACGTCGTGCGCGCCCGCCGAGTGCGACTGGCCGCCGACGATGAGCTGGTCCCCGTGGCGGCTGAACGACCACGCGGGGCTACCCGCGCTGATGGCCAGGTCCTGCGGTGGCGTCCCGGAGCGCAGCCGCGCGGCCACGCAGTACGAACGCTCAGTGTCCAGCCGCGCGAAGAACAACCCGCGGTCCAGCATCGGGTAGTGCGTCGCCACGACCACGTGCTCCGCTTCGACGAGCCCCGCAGCAGTGCGCACTTCGTACGGTGCCGACGCGGAGACGCGCGTGACGCGGCTGTTCTCGAAGATCCGCCCGCCTTCTGCGGTGAATGCCGCCGCGAGCCCGCGCAAGTACTTCGCCGGATGCAGGACGACCTGGCCCTCCAAGCGAACCGCGCCGAACGTGGGGAAAGGCAGGTCCAGCTCCTCCGTCCACGTCACCGGCAGTCCCGCTCGTTGAGCCGCCTCGGCCTCCGCTCGCACCGCGTCGCGCTCGTCCTCCGCGTAGGCGAACGTCGCCGCGGGCGCGCTGTGCAAGTCGCAGTCAATACCCTCGGCCAACGTGGAGAGCAGCCGCACTCCCGCCGTGGCCGCCGCCGCGTATCCAGCCGCCGAGGGGGCGCCGTGCCGTCGCTCCACCGTTGAGTACATCGTCGACTGCAACGCCGTGACCTTGGCGGTGTTGTTACCGCTCACGCCGGACGCGACGCGCTCCGCCTCCAGCACCGCGACGTCAACACCGCGCCGCCGCAGCAGCAAAGCCGTCGTCAGCCCCGCGATGCCGCCCCCGATGACGGCGACCTTCACGCGATGCCTACCGCTCAGCGACGGAAATCCGGGTCCTGGGGGCGCGTCCAGCCACAGTGACTGCTCAGCGGTCGTGGTGTCCATGCGGTCCAACTACCCCGCACGAGCCGACCTACGCGCGCCGCCGCTGTTCGCCTTCAGGTGGTGGGGTGGATGCGCGAGAGGAAGTCGCGCATGAGGGTGGAGATCTCCTCAAGGTGGGTTTCCAGGGCCCAGTGACCGGCGTCGAGCAGGTGGAGCTCAGCGTCGGGGAGGTCGCGCAGGTACGCCCGCGCGGCGTCCTCCGGCATGTAGCCGTCGTGCGGCCCCCACACGATCAGCGTCGGAGGGCGGTGCTGCCGGAGGTACTCCTGCTGCCGCGCGAACCACGGCACGGTGTTGCGCTGATCGGCCAGCAGCGTGATCAGGTTCTCGCGGCGCGCGGGCGTCGACATGAGCGCCCAGTGCAGCCGCCACAGGTCGGGCGAGACGCGCTCGACGAGCTGGGAAGGGATCTCGCCGACGAACTCGTCGCGGAAACCCTCCTCGCTGACGGCGTTCCCGAGCTTCGAGCGGCCCTCCGGCGTCGGGTTGTCCCAGTACTCCTTGAGCGGCGCGTACTTGGGGCCGTGCGCGTCCTCGTAGATGTCACCGTTCTGGATGACGAGGCCCGCGACCCGACCGGGGTCGGACATCGCCAGCCGCAGACCGATCTGGGAGCCGTAGTCGTGGAGGTAGATCACGTACCGGTTCAGGTCGAGACACTGCACGAAGCGCTGGAAGAGCTCCGCGTAGGCGTCGAAGGTGTAAGCGAAGTCGACCTGATCAGGTGTGCCGCTGTACCCGAAACCGGGGTAGTCCGGAGCGACGAGCCGCCACTGGTCACCGAGCGCGCCCATGAGGTTGCGGAACTGGTAGGAGGAGCACGGATACCCGTGCGGCAGAACGACAACTGGCGCGTCGGGCGGCCCAGCCTCGCGGTAGAAGATCCGCGTTCCGTCCAACTCCACAGTCCTGTGCGCGACCGGCACCACCACGTTTTCTCCCTTCACACAAGCGATTCGTTGGTGTACCCGGGCTCACCGGCGCGATAACCACTTCAGCTGAGCCTGAACACGCACTTGCAAGTGCGTACTTCCGCGCGGAGAGCTGCTCCTCGAAGGTTTCGGTGTACCCGTTCACACCGCTTTCCGAGGAGCAGCACCATGTCCAGACCCGCTGAGCGCGCACAGGTCCGCGTCGGTCAGACCACCGTCACCTACCTGCCGGACGGGCACGCGTGGCTCAACCCGGCGGTGTTCCTGCCCGCGAGCGTCCCCGAAGGCTGGGCCGCGCACGACGCGTTCCTGGACCGGCGCGGGTGGTTCCCGGTGAGCATCGGGTCGTTCCTGATCCGCACCGCCGATCGCGCCGTCCTGGTCGATCTCGGGCTCGGCGCCGTCGACTTCGCCCTACCTGGCGCCGCCGAGTTCCACGGAGGCGGCCTGCTCACCGCGCTCGCCGAGGAAGGCTTGTCCCCCAACGACATCGACACCGTCATGTACACGCACCTGCACCACGACCACGTGGGCTGGACGACGCGCGACAGCAACCTCACCTTCCCCAACGCGCGGCACCTGGTCAGCGAGGCCGAGTGGGAGCACTGGCACGGCACCGCCGAACTCGTCGGCCCGGACCCGGACGCCGTGCAGAGGCCGCTCTCCGAGGTGATCGGCTTCGTCGGTGACGGCGACACCGTCGCACCAGGTGTCCACGTCCTCGCCACGCCGGGCCACACCCCCGGGCACAGCAGCGTCGAGGTCCGCGATCCCGGCGGAGCCGACCCGCGCCGCGTGCTGATCCTCGGCGACGTCATGCACTGCCAGGTGCAGATCACCGAGAGCCACTGGAGCTTCGCCTTCGACGTGGACCCGGCCCAGGGCGTCGCGACCCGCGAGCACGTGGTGAAGGACGTGGAGGACGAGCGCACGATCCTGGCGGGCGGGCACTTCGCGGGCCAGGTGTTCGGCCGGGTCCTGACCGCGACGCCGCTGCGAACGTGGGCCAGCGGGCTGGGCGTCGGCTAGCGTCCGCGCATGCCCCCGCACAGCCGCCGACCGCGCCCGGGAACGCCCGGACCCGTGCTGACGTGGTTGCCCGACGGCCGCCCGGCCGACGTCTACAGCGCGCCGTGCCCCTCCCGGCAGGTCCTCGACCGGATCGCCGACAAGTGGACCGCGCTGATCGTCGGCTGCCTGTCCACGGGCACCAAGCGCTACGGCGAGCTGCGCGCGGCCATCGACGGGGTGAGCGAGAAGATGCTCACCCAGACGCTGCGCAGCCTGGAGCGCGACGGTCTGCTCACCCGCACCTCGCACCCCACCGTGCCGCCGAAGGTCGAGTACGGGCTGACGCCGCTCGGGCGGACGCTCACCGGACCGCTCGCCGCGATCCGAGACTGGGCGGAGATCCACATCAACGAGGTCACCGACGCGCGGGCGCGCTACGACAGCTAGCAGGAATCGACGCGTCGCGCCCGGACGACGTGGTGCTGCCGCGACCTGACCTCGGCTCCTGGCAGGGTTTTCCCTTCGGTCCCGGTGGATTGATTTCACTCAGCACTGAAGTAATTGTGACTGCCGATTTGTGGACGGACGAGTGCCGTAGGCTCCCGGGTCGTTCTGATGATCACGACCGGGAGCGGGGTTGCGATGACAGCACGGATGAGCGGCGTGGAGGCGTCGGCGCTGGCCGCGATCGACGAGTGCGCGATCGGCCAGAACCTGGTGGAGCTGCTCGCGGTGCCGAGCGTGACGGGCACCGCCGCGGAGTCCGAGCTGCAGCACGTCCTCGCCCGGCAGCTGGGACGCGTCGGCATGGACGTCGACCTCTGGTCCATGGACCTGGACGAGCTGCGCGAGCACCCCGACTTCCCCGGCGGCGAGGCACCGCGTTCGGAGGCGTGGGGCGTGGTCGGCGGCACGCAGCACGGGGGTGACGGCCCGACGCTGATCCTCCAGGGCCACGCCGACGTGGTGCCACCGGGCGACCTCAAGCAGTGGGAGGGCGACCCGTTCCGCCCGAGGATCGTCGGCGACGTGGTGCACGGGCGGGGCGCCTGCGACATGAAGGCCGGGATCGTCGCGATCGTCGCCGCGCTGGACGCGATCCGCCGTGGCGGCGCCCGGCTGCGCGGACAGGTCTCGGCGCACTTCGTGGTCAGCGAGGAAGACGGCGGACTCGGCGCGTTCGGCACGCTTCAGCGCGGTCACACCGGCGACGCCTGCATCATCACGGAGCCGACCAGCGGTGCGTTGATGACCGCGAACGCCGGAGCGCTGACCTTCCGCATCGAGGTCCCCGGCAAGGCCGCGCACGGCAGCACCCGCTACGTCGGGACGAGCGCGATCGACGCCTACCTGCCCGTCCACCACGCGCTCGCCCGACTGGAAGCCCGCCGCAACACCAGCGCGGACCCGCTCATGTCGGAGTACCCCATCCCGTACCCGCTCTCCGTCGGCACCGTGCGGGCGGGCGACTGGGCGAGCAGCGTGCCGGACCTGCTCGTCGCCGAGGGCAGGCTCGGCGTGCAGCTCGGCGAGGACCCGGCGAAGGCGCGCGCCGAGCTGGAGGAGTGCGTGGCCGAAGCCTGCACGGGCGATCCCTGGCTGCGCGCGAACCCGGCCGTGGTGACCTGGCCCGGCGGACAGTTCGCCAGCGGGCGGCTGGACCCCGGGCACCCGCTCGCGGCGCTCGTCGGCGATGCGGTCGCGGACGTCACCGGTGGCGCACGACCGGCCGAGCGCGGCGCTCCTTACGGCAGCGACCTGCGACTGTACTCCGGCGCGGACATCCCGACGTTGCAGTACGGCCCCGGCGACGTGCGCCACGCGCACAGCCCGCAGGAACAGGTCAGCGTCAAGGACATCGTCACCGTGACGCGAGCGCTCGTGCTCGCGACCCTGCGGTCAGTCGGCACTCGGTAGATCAACACGAAGCAGCTCACCTGACGGCCGTCGCTGCTACCGCGAGACCGAGGCACGAGCTGCTGGTGGCCTCCCGATCCCCCGGGAGGCCACCGCGTCAGGTCACTTCGTGTAGCAATGCGGCTGCGATCCCCAGAGGTTCACGCAGAGCGCCACGGACTTGATCTTCACCCACTCACCCGCCTTGAACGGATGCTCGTTGACCTTGAACGAGCGGTCGAAGGTGATCGCGTCGACGTCCTGACCACCACCGAGGACCGGGCTCATCGCGCCCGGCCGCACCGAACGGCTCTCACACCGCCAGTTCCGGTCGAGCACCTTGCCGCCGGTGTCGCGGACGGTGCACGTCGTGCCGCCGCTCTTGACGATCGAGGCGATGCGCAAGGGGAAGGTGGTCTTGTTGAGCGCGTGGCCGCACCCGATGCCGAAGCCGCCGATGTTGATCTTGCATTCCCCCGCCGACGCGCTCGCCCCCGCCAGTCCCGTGAGGAACGTGGTCGCGGCGACGACGACGGCGAACCGGCGTGCCCGTGCTGCCGTGCTGGACATGTGCGTGCCCTTCCCTTCGAGGAGAGGTGGATCAGCTCGGGTTGTGGACCCAGTCCGAGGCCGGGCCCTTGTCCTCGACGACCTTGAACTTCGCGATCCGCACGCTCCAGCAGGTCTGCGGCCCCCAGTGGCCGTCCGCGCCGCTGCCGTCCCACACCGAGAAGTGCACTCCGTTGACGAGGCGGACGTCCACGTAGACGCCGTGGCCGTCGCCCTCGCCGTCGAAGGCCGCCGCGCAGTGCTGGCTGGCCCACCCCCGGTTGCCGCCGGAGCGGGCCTCGGACGCGTTGGCCGTGCCGGTCGCGATCATCGTCAGCGCGGTCGCGAGTGCGACGGTCCCGGTCGCCAGGACGCCGGAGCGCGAAGACTTCTTCATGTCGATCATGCCTTTCGTGAGGGCCCCGACGACTGCCGGTGCCGCCCTTCCTGGCTAACGCCGGGCGCTGTCCCACGAACAGGTGTTGACCTTGGTTGAGACAGTGGGACACGCTGAGACACAGGTCAGCCGGGGTAAGTGGGACCGCGGACGGCTGGACCGACGCACAGGGGGAAGCAGATGCTCGGGCCGGTGAAGCACGAGAACGAGGGCGGCTCGGGAGGAGTTCCACCCGATCCGGCGACGGCGACGGACCTCGCCCAGTACGTCGCGCGACTGGACGAGCTGCGAGCCGTCGCCGGGTGGCCGGACGCGCCGATCGGCTTCAAGAAGCTCGACGACATGGCGCGCGCCAATCCCGCCGTCGGCCACGGAATGCTGTCCAAGGCGACCGCGCACCGGCTGCTGACCGGTCGCAACGACCTGGCGCTCAGCCGCGATCCGCACCGCTTCGTCAGGGCCTACGTCACAACGCTCGGCATGGACCCGGCTCCGTGGCTCGCCGCGCTCGACGTGTTGCTGGCCCAGACGCAGCTCCCGGCGGCCCCGGTTCCTCCGGCCGTCGCTGCTCCGAAGCAGCGGCGGCGGTGGCCGTTGGTGACCGCCGCCGTCGCGGGGCTGGCGGTGATCGCGCTCGTGACGTGGCTCGTCGTGCGGCCGGAACCGCCCGTGGAGCACATCGACCTCGCGAAACCGTCGGTGATCGAAGTCAGCGGGACGGGACTGCGGCTGGCCATCGACCGCGCGACCGACAGCCCCGGCGCGGGCGCTGTGGTGCTCAACGGCGGCTCGGCGCCGGGCGCGGTGTGGGAGTTCACCACGCCCTACCGCGACAATCCCGAATTCGTGCAGATCCGCCCGCAGGGCAAGCTCCTGATGTGCCTGGAGGTCGTGAGCGGCAGGCACGACGACCGCGCTCCCGCGCAGCAGTGGGGGTGCAACGGGGAGAGGCACCAGTACTGGCAGGTGCAGCCCCACGCTCCGGGCGCCGCGCAGATCGCGAACCTCAACAGCGGCCTCTGCCTGAGCATGGCCGGGGCCTCGGCGCACGCCGGGATGAACCTCGCTCAGCGCCCGTGCGAGAAGGGCAAGCGCACGCAGCTGTGGAAGGTCTCCGCTGCTCCTGCCCCGATGACCACGACCAGTGCGGGAACCGCGCGGGTGAGCCAGGGCGGCGTCGTCGGCACCGATGCCGCCGAGTACCCCGGTGGCGGTAAGGACCGCCCTTGCGATGACGGCCGCGCGGTCGTCGATGTCGCCGCCGTCGCATGGGAAGGGCCCCGCGTCTTCATCCGCGACTCGGACGCCGTGCGCGGCCAGGTGAGCATCGGCCCGGGCACTGTCGGCGCCGCTCAGCTCTTCCGCGACTCGCGCATCACCGCCGACGGCGGGCGCGAGGACTTCTACTGGGCCGAGGGCTACGTGAAGTTCAGCCCCGAACGGTTCACCGTCGCTCTCCAGTGGACCGATTCGCGCGTCGAGGGCCGATGGCACACGTGCTCGAAGCCCTTCCTCCGCGAGCACGAGCGCCCTGTCACCGCGGCGGTCATCCGCGACAACGACGGCGACGGCAAGGAAGACACGTGGTTCCGCGCCTGCCTGATCTACCTCCCCGAGCGGTCCACCACGCCCGTCGCCGCCTGCACCAGCCGCTACTAAGCCCTGTCCTGTAAGTCACCGGGTTTGCAGGTCTTCAAGACCACCCAACCCCCACACCAGCCGTCTTCAACGACGGCAAACCCCGCAAGCCGCAGGGTTTGCGGCGGTTAGCGATGATCATCAGAGGGGTTTGCTGGTCTTGAAGACACCCCAACCCCCAGCGACACCGTGACCGGAACGCACAGCGCAACCACTTACAGGACAGGCGCTAGACGAGTAATTCCTAACGGGGTCAGTGGTCGTAGGCGATCAGTGATCGGGTGAGGG
>NZ_BAABAL010000014.1:0-74793 GCF_039537405.1 Allokutzneria multivorans
GATGGATCCCGGCCCCGCTGGGAAGCGTATGGCACGCGCACCCCAGGTAAAGCCGACCCGGCTTAGTTGTGCGGCTCGCTTTAGTCTGGGGTTGCGTTTTCGGCGTTGTGGGCGCCTGGCAATTCATCCTTTAGAGCCATGATCGTCTATTTTATTCGTATAGAATAGGGGTATGGACCCTGATGCCGTCCTCAAAGCGGCCTTCGTGGGCATGGGTAAAGCCGTGGCTGAGTTTTCGGTGACCCTGCTCAACTATGTATCCGATCTTGAGCCTCGTGATCGGGAATTCTCTGAAGAGCTGTTGATGCGTGAACTGCGCGTGTCGAGGGTGAAAGCGGGTTGGTTGATTGACCGTGCCACGGACCTCGCCTCCCGCCCGGGAGTGTTGAAGGCGATGGTCGAAGGCCGGGTTGATGAGGGCAAAGCGTTGATGATCATTGATCTGTTGCGGGTTCTCTCGGTCGCGCATGCGGCGGTCGCTGAGGAGGCGTTGTTGGCGCATGCGGAGAAGAACTCTTACTCGACGACGCGTCAGTACGCGGTTCGGTTCATTCACCGTCTTGATCCGAAGGCCGCTGAACGTCGGTTCCAGGCCAAACGCAAGCAGCGGATGGTGGAGAAGATCAACCTGGATGACGGCATGGCTCTGATCAGGTTGATGATGACCGCCCATGACGCGGCGATGGTGTATGACCACGTGAACCGCATTGCCCGTTCCCTGCCGAAGGATGACCGGACTCTGGATCAGAAGCGCTCTGATGTCGCCCGGGATCTGTTGTTGGGCCATGACACTCCGGCGCCGCAGGGTCAGACGATGGTGTATCTGACGATGCCGATCACCTCGGCGTTCGGTATGACCAACGACCCGGCGATCCTTGGTGGTTACGGGCCGATCCCGGCTCGCATCGGCCGGGATATCGCCGCAGGCGGCATCTGGAAGCGGATCTTGACCGATCCGATGACGGGGATGGCTGAAGAGATCAGCCACGTCTACCGGCCGTCCCCGAAACAACGGGAACTCATCGCAGCCCGCTACCCGACCTGCATGGCCATCGGATGCAACCAACCCGCACACCGCTGCGACCTCGACCACTGCTGCCCGTTCGACGGCACGAACACCACACTCAACAACCTGCGGCCGAAGTGCCGCAGGCATCACCGGATGAAGACGCATTCGAACTGGAAGTGCACCAACCAGCCTGATGGGACGCACACCTGGACGACACCGAACGGGAAGACCGAGGATGTGCATCCGGAACCCATCGCCGAACCGGCGCCGTTCTAAGACTCACGCACTCCACGAAGGGGAGCGGCCGCTCAAAGCGAGGGCCTTCTCCAGTATGGGTGCATTCTCCGACACGGAAGCTTCGGGGCCGTACACGCCCATTGAACGGCCCTGATCGGCGCTTCGAGCGACCTCGGCGTAAACGTAGGAGACGACATCGGCGTCCCACTCGGCGTGCTGGTTGGTGGCGCGGGCGAGATCCCATCCGTGCAGGACGAATTCGCCGATCACCATTCCTGCGACCAAATCTGCGGGGAGCTCGAAAGAACCGCCCATGGTGGTCATGCCCTCCCATGCGGAAGCCGGACGCCACGCGGTGAGAGTGCGGGCGACCTGGGTCTTCAAGGCCTCGGACCAGGGGCCGGGGAGCGCGCCGGGGGCGACGGCCTCCTTGCGCGCGGCGCCTTCCAGGGACGGGGCCCAGTGGAGGAAATGGTCGATGAGGGCTTGGACGTCGAACTCCGAACACGGGGTGGGAGCCGACAGGTGGTGGGGCTCGATGTTGCCGACGATCTCCAGGAAAGGCGCGGCGGCGCGGGCCATCAGGTCGCTCATGACAGGAGAGCAAACCCGCGCGGTCGGCGGGTGTCTTGCACAAAGGCGACATAGGCTGCGCGCCATGGGCAGGGACGCACGCGGGCTCGGCGGCGCGTGGGTGAAGCACCAGCGGCACGCCTTTCCGGGGCCGTCGGCGGACCTGGAGCCTTATGTGGCGCGGTACTGGGTGGTGTCGTGGGAGTACGACGAGCCGTACCGGCAGCTGATCGTTCCCTACCCCAACGTCCACCTGACCTTCCAAGGCGGTCGCGCGACGGTGAACGGCGTGGCCAGCGGGCACCAGGTCAAGGTGCTCGACGGGCACGGAGGAGTGCTCGGCGTGGCGTTTCGGCCGGGGGTGTTCCGGCCGTTCCTGGGGGCGTCGGTCAGCACGATCACCGATCGCGTGGTCGACGCGGCGGAGATCTTCCCCGGAGCCCTTCCCGGCGAGCCGGACGTGCCGGAGGTGGAGGCGTTCCTGCGGGCGCACCTGCCGGAGCCGGACGCGCGGGCGCAGCACGCCGCCGAGGTGGTCGACAAGATCATCGCAGAGCCGGGGATCACCAGGGTGGACGCGCTCGCGCGGGAGCTCGGCGTGAGCGTGCGGGCCTTGCAGCGGATGTTCTCCGAGCACGTGGGCATCGGTCCGAAGTGGGTGATCAGGCGCTACCGTCTGCGCGAGGTGACGGAGCGGCTGGCCGGGGGCGAACCGATCGACTGGGCGGTGCTGGCGGCCGACCTTGGCTACTCCGACCAAGCGCACTTCGTCCGCGACTTCCGCGCCATGTTCGGCGAACCACCCACGCGGTACGCGCAGCGCTACTGACCACGCGCCACTGAACATTCACGGTTTTGTGAAACGGGTGTAGCTTGGTGGGCATGGGCCGCGAGAAGATCACGCTCACCGGGACGCAGGAGACCATGCTGGCCACGCTCTACGGCCGGGCACTGGACAGCGCGCTGCCCCGGCCGATCCTCGGTGACGCGGTCTCGGCCGAGGCGGTGCGGCGCATCGACTACGACTTTCGCAAGACCGGGATCACCAGCGCTACCAAGTCCGCGAGCGTCACGTTGCGGGCGAAGACGCTGGACGACTGGGCGCGGGAGTTCCTCGCGGCCAACCCGGAATGCACGGTGCTGCACCTCGCGTGCGGCCTGGACACGCGCGCGCACCGGCTGGCCCCGCCGTCGGCGCGCTGGTTCGACGTGGACTTCCCCGACGTGGTCGAGCTGCGCGAGCGCCTGCTGCCGACACCGCCCGGCGACTACGCGATGATCAGCTCCTCGGTGACCGACGAGGCGTGGCTGGAGCAGGTGCCCGACGACCGCCCGGTGCTCGTCGTCTTCGAGGGGCTGAGCATGTACCTGCGCGAGGAGGACGGCGCCCGGCTGATCCGCCGCGTCACCGAGAGCTTCCCGTCGGGCGAACTGCTCTTCGACTGCTTCAGCTCGCTGGGCATCCGCGCGCAGAAGCTGATCCCCGCCGTGCGCAACTCGGGCTCGACACTGCACTGGGGCATCGACGACCCGCGCGAGATCGAGCGCCTGCACCCCGGCCTGACCTGCGTGAACGCCCTGCGCAGCGTGGCGGTGCCCGGGATCGAGCTGCTGCCGCTTCCCGCGCGGATCGGGTTGAAGGTGTTCTCCGCCATCCCCGCGCTGCGTGACTTCGGCAGGATCATGCGGTTCAGGTTCACCAGTGCTTGACTTGGAGCGCACTCCAACGGTGAGGATGCGCGCATGGACGAATCGCACGGGGCGCTGACGGTCAGCGAGGCCGCGGCCGCCGCCGGGGTCAGCACGCACACGCTGCGCTACTACGAGCGCGCCGGGCTGCTCGACCACATCGAGCGCGGACCGTCGGGCCGTCGCCGTTACAGCGAGCGCAACCTGGGCGCGATCGAGTTCATCCTGCGGCTGCGCAGCACCGGCATGTCGATCGGTGAGATCAAGAAGTACACGGACCTGGTGCGCGCGGGCGAGGGCAACGAGCGCGCCCGGCTCGGCCTGCTGGAAGACCACCGGGACAAGATCGTGGCCTCGCTCGCCGAGCAGCGCGCCCACCTCGCCGCCATCGAGAAGAAGATCGAGATCTACTCCGAGCTGCTCGGCGTCGCACCCGCGCGTCGCGATCTGCCCAGCAGCCCGAGCAGCACGGTGGTGCCGGCGGCGAGGGCGAACCTCCGCAGCGTGCGGTAGTCCCTGCGCACTCCTCCGTCCACAGTGGATCGATCGGGTTGTTCGCCGGAGCCGCTGAGCTTGCCGGCGCTGAGCGCGGGACTGGTGCCCCGGACACCCGCGCGCATCCCGGCGAGCTGCTCGCGCGCGCAGTCCGCGCTGCTGTGCCGGGGCGAGAAGCCGAGTTCGCGCCGAGCACGCGAGGTGTCCAGCAGCGGCGACACAGCGGCGAGGTCGAACCACCCCGGCGACGTGCCGATCAGCCTGGCTCGCCACAACAGCGCGACGATCGCCTTCACCAGCACGTCCGGCACGGGAATTGCTTTGGCGCGCGCGACTTCCGCCAGCGCGTCGCGGTCGAGGGTGTCGTCGGCGGAGAGGTTGAACGCGCCCGTGGCCCGCTTCTCCAAGATCGAGATGATCGCGTCGGCCACGTCGTCGGCGTGCACGAGCCGGAGCTTGAGCCCGGCCGGGATCGGGAGCAGCGGAGGCCGCACGCGCAGCAGGAAGGGCGTGACCAACGGCCGCAGGTACAGCGCGGCGATCCCGGCCGAAGCGACCCGCTGCATGACCAAGGTCGGCCGAACGACAGCGACGGACAAGTCGGTGAAGCCCGCGAGCTCCCGCTCCACCGCGACCTTGTGCCTGCTGTAGATGGAACTGGGCACTCCGGTCGTCGGAGAGGACTCGTCGACCGGGAGCGCGGAGGGCGCGTAGGCCCCGACGGACGAGGCGTGCACGAGGTGCGGGACCCCGGCCCTCCGCGTCGCTTCGAACACCGCGCGGCTGCCCTCGACGTTGACGTGGTGCAGCCACTGCTCGTCGCGGATCGGCTGCACCGCCCAAGCCAGGTGCACCACCGCGTCCGCTCCCGCGAAGATCTCGCTCAACCGCTCGGTGTCGGTGATGTCGGCGGCCTGCCACGCGGCGAGGTGGTAGGGCGGCGACGAAGCCGGGGGAGGCCTGCGGCACACGCCCACGATCTCGTGCTGCTCGCCGCTCTCACCCAGCCGCCGCAGCAGAGCCGTTCCGAGGTTGCCCGATGCTCCGGTGATCACGATTCTCATGCGGAAGGCTTACCCACCACGGGCGGCATCAGTCGCGGGCGTGCTCCAGGTAGCGCTTGGCCGAGCGCCGCACGACCTCTTCGGCGTCGCGCGGCACCTCCGACTCCCACCACGCTCCGTAGATCGTTTCGAAGCGGTGGTCGGCGAGCAGCTCGGCCGCGCGGCGCACCACGCTCGGCCGCTCCGGGATGAGGTTCGGGTAGGAGTACATGAAGCCGACGAAGTTCCGGTCGGGGATGACCTGCACGATGTCGCCGGTGAGCAGGGTGCCCGCGCCGTTCGCGCCATCGCGCCAGTGCAGCACGGTGCCGCCCGCGAAGTGCACGCCGAGGTTGATCAGCGTCAGGTCGTCGGCGAGCTGCTTGGTGGTGCCGCTCCACAGCTCGACGGACGGATCGGGGCGGCCGATCCACTGCTTGTCGTTCTCGTGCAAGTGGATCGGCACGTCGAAGGTGTGCGCCCACTCCACCATCGTCGTGTAGTAGTGCGGGTGGCTGATCGCGATGGCCGTGATGCCGCCGAGCTCCCGGACCCGCTCGACGACCTCGTCGTCCAGGTAGGCGGAGCAGTCCCACAGGACGTTCCCGGACTTCGCCCTCACCAGCAGCGCGCGCTGCCCGATCGCGAAGCGCGGTTCGCTGCCGATGCCGATCAGGCCCGGCCCCTGCTCGCGCACGGCGGCCCGGTGCTCGCCCGCGCGCAGGGCCGCGAAATCGGTCCAGGCCTGCCCGGTCGACGGCACGTACTGGCGCTCGTCCTCGCAGATCGGGCAGTCCGGGCGCGGCGCCGCGTACTGCGTGCCACAGGTGAGGCAGATCGGCATGGTCGTCATGTGCGTCCTCGGGGTGCGCGCCCCTCCGGCTGACTCACCTTCGGCGGCTCGGGTGCGGGTGGGATCGGCAGCGTCACCTCCGAGCCGGTCTCCACCACGATCGCCTCCCCGTGGTGCGAGGTGTGCAGCGGTGGACCGGAGTCGACGCGGTAGGTGGCGCTGTCGCGGTCCACGGTTACGGAGAACCTGGTGTCCCGCAAGCGGATTCGGAAAGAAAGTCGGTTCAGCGCGGGCGGCGTCCTCGGCGCGAAGGTCACCTTCCCGCCGTGGTCGCGCATCCCGCCGAACCCGGCGACCACCGCCGTCCACGCCCCGGCGAGCGAGGCCATGTGCAGGCCGTTGCGCGAATTGCCGTGCAGGTCGTCGAGATCGGTGAACACCGCTTCGAGCAGGTAGGAGTACGCGAGGTCGAGGTGCCCGATCTCGGCGGCCAGCACCGCCTGCGTCCCGGCGGACAACGAGGAGTCCCGCACGGTCCGCGCTTCGTAGTAGGCGAAGTTGCGCGCCTTCTCCTCGTCGCTGAACGCGTCGCCGCGCAGGTGCATCGCGAGCACGAGGTCGGCCTGCTTGATCACCTGCTTGCGGTAGAGGTCGAAGTACGGGTAGTTGAGCAGCAACGGGTAACCGGAGTCCGGCGTGCCCGCGAAGTCCCACTCCGCGTGCGCGGTGAAACCCTCGGACTGCTCGTGCACGTCGAGCGCGCGGTCATAGGGGACGGTCATCGCGTCGGCCGCCGTGGTCCACGCCGAGACCTCGTCATCGGAGACCTCCAGCCGACGAGCCACATCGGGCTGGCGCTCGCACGCCGCGACGGCCTCGCGCAGGTTCTTCTGCGCGATCAGGTTGGTGTAGACGTTGTTGTCCACGATGGCGCTGTACTCGTCGGGACCGGTGACGCCGTCGATGCGGAAGCCGTCCTGCGGGTCGTGGTGGCCGAGCGCCGCCCACAACCGCGCCGTCTCGATCAGCAGCTCCGCGCCGCACTCGCGCTCGAAGTCCTCGTCGCCGGTCGCCGCGACGTACTGCGCGGTGGCGTAGGCGACGTCGCCGGACACGTGGAAGGCCGCCGTGCCCGCGGGCCAGTACGCCGAGCACTCCGCGCCATTGATCGAGCGCCACGGGAACGCCGCGCCGCGCTGACCGAGCTGCTGCGCGCGCTCCAACGCTTTGTCCAAAGTGGAGTGCCGCCAGCGCAGCGCGTCCCGCGCGGCCTCCGGGACCGTGTAGGTGAGCAGCGGCAGCACGAAGATCTCGGTGTCCCAGAAGGCGTGCCCGTCGTAGCCGGGACCCGTGAGGCCCTTGCCCGCGATGGCCCGTGTCTCCCCGCGCGCCCCCGCCTGCAACACGTGGAACAGCGCGAAACGGATCGCCTGCTGCACGCGCTCGTCGCCGTCGATCTCCACGTCGGCCGCCGCCCAGAACCGGTCGAGGAACGCGCGCTGCTCGGCGAGCAGCCCTTCCCAGCCGGTCTGCAACGCGCCGTCCAACGCCGCCTCGACCTGAGCCCGGAGCGCGGGCACGGACCGGTTCGCCGACCACCCGTAGCCCAGGTACTTCGTCAGCCGCAGCCGCTCGCCCTTGCGCACGTCGACCGCGACGGTGAAGCGCGCGAGGTCGTCCTCGGCGTGGATGTTGGTGCGCAGGTTGTCCTTGGTGTGCAGCGTGTGGTCCATCGCGGCGGCCATCCGCAGCCCGGAGTGCCTGGTGTGGTGCGCGAGCACGGCCCGGCTGCCGCGCGCCGCCGCGAAGTCGGCCACCAGCGGGTCCTCCAGCGCGGCGGCCACGCGCGGGTCACCGGAGCGCTGCTCGATCGGCTCGTTGGCCAGCAGGTCCGACTGCACCACGAGCTGGATGTCCTCGGCGGGCTCGATCTCGTAGTGGATCGCGGCGACCGCGCGCTGGGTGAAGGACACCAGCCGCTCGGTGCGCACGGTGACCCGTCGCCCGGTCGGCGACTCCCACTCCGTCCGCCTGCGCAGCGTTCCGGAGCGGAAGTCCAGCACGCGCTCGTGCGAGAGCGCGCGGCCGTAGCGCATGTCCAGCGGCTCGTCCTCGACCAGCAGCCGGACGATCTTGCCGTCGGTCACGTTCACCACGGTCTGCCCGGCCTCGGGGTAGCCGTAACCGCCCTCGCCGTAGGGCAGCTGGTGCTCCTCGTAGAAGCCGTTGAGGTAGGTGCCGGGCAGCCCGCGCGGCTCCCCCTCCTCCAACGTGCCGCGCAGCCCGATGTGCCCGTTGGACAGGGCGAAGCTCGACTCGGTGCGGTCGAGGCTGCCGACGTCCAACCCCCGCCAAGCCAGCTGCCACGGATCTGTCTGGTAGCTCACAGCAGCTCCTCCAGATCGTTCACGACGACGTCCGCCCCGTGCGCGCGCAGCGCCTCGGCCTGGCCCGCGCGGTCGACGCCGACCACGTAGCCGAAGTTCCCGGCGCGCCCGGCCTCGACGCCGGACAGCGCGTCCTCGAAGATCGCGGTCGCCGACGGCTCCACGCCGAGCTTGCGCGCAGCCGCCAGGAACGAGTCCGGCGCGGGCTTGCCGCGCAGGCCCTCCTCGTCGATCACCACGCCGTCCACCCGCACACTGATCAACGGCGCGAGCCCGGTCGCGGCCAGCACGCGCTCGCCGTTGGCCGAGGAGGTCACCACGCCCAGCGCCATCCCGGCTTCGTGAGCGGCTTTCACGAACTTCACGGAGCCCGGGTAGGGGGAGACCCCTTCCTCGGTGAGGATCTTGTCGATCAGGTCGTTCTTGCGGTTGCCGACCCCGTGCACGGTCGCCAGGTCGTGCGGGTCGTTCGGCCCGCCCTCCGGCAGCGTGATCCCGCGCGAGGCGAGGAACGCGCGCACGCCGTCCCGCCGCGGCCTGCCGTCGACGTGGTCCAGGTAGTCCTGCTCGCTGAACGGCGTGAACGACGGGCCCTCGCGCGCGGCCAGGAACTCGTCGAAGACCTGCTTCCACGCCCTGCGGTGCAGCTCGGCGGTGCTGGTGAGCACCCCGTCCATGTCGAACAGGCACGCGGTGACCCGTCCCGGCAACGTCGTCGGCATCCGAGGAACCCCCGTGTTTCGGTGATCGTTTCGCGCTCGGAGTGCCCTCCGCCGTCCGAGCCTAACCGCGCTGCCCCCGCGGCACCGCCCGCCCGATTCCTGGGGGGCCACGTGGGGAAACGGGTCCGTTTCATTACTCGATCATTGTTGTGTGTTCTTTTCGTGATCGCTGCTCGGGTTGTGAAAACGGGACGGGAAGGGGGAAAATTCACCCCCGCTTCACCGCGGCGCCAGCCTTGCTAGGTGGAGCGATAGGACGGAGCTATGGCTTGCCGCTATGGCGGCTGAGTACGGTGTGAAGTTCCTGATTCCAGGCGAAGCGAGACATCCCCGCACTGGTAAGTTCCCGTTCCGAAGTACCGGCGAACCATTCCTGGGACGGAATGACGGGCGCGGCGCGGGAAGTCAATCCCTGCACCCCTGTGTGGATCTGGGGGTCTTCGACGGGGATAGGGGTCGGCTTTCGGTGCCACCGTCCCTAGGTTCGGTGGTGCCGTGCGCGCTTGGGGGCGTGCTCGGCACCGACCGCGTGTCGCCGGCGTGCTTGACGGCCCTCGGGGTCGTCGAGAAAGGGGACGGCAATGTCCGCACGGGACGAGCGGATCGCGATCGTGTCGGTGGCGCACCGGCAGCCCTGCGCGGGGCAGCCCGGGTTCGACTCGGCGCTGTTCGGGATCGACGCCGCGGACCTCGACGCGGCCAGGCGGGTCTCGCTTGAGCTGGCGTGGGAGGTCCTGGAGCGCGGCGGCCTCGATCCGGCTTCGGCGCGCGAGGGCCGGACGGGCGCTTACGGCTGCGCTGGCGCGGAGCTGGCGGCCGCGTTCAGGCTGGCCGGGCCGGCGATCACCGTGGACACGGCGCACACGCCGCTGGTCGCGGTGCACGTGGCCGCCCGCGCGCTGCGCGAGGACGAGTGCGACCTCGCCGTCGCGGGCGGGGCGACCGCCACCGACGGCGCGGCGATGCTGTTGCTGGAGCGCCTTTCCGACGCGCGCAGGCACGGGCACCCGGTCCTCGCCGTGATCGTGGCGAGCGCTGTGGGCTCAACGGTAGAGCGCGCTAACGACGCCGTGCTGCGCCTTGCGGGCCTCGAACCGTCCGAAGTGGACAGTCTGGCCGGGCTGCACGCGCTGACACCGGATCTCCCGGGTGCGGTGGGCGTGTCCTCGCCGCCCGGGGCCACCGGCGCCTCCCTCGTGCTGGAGTCGGTGAAGACCGCCGTCGAGCCGAGCACCGCCGTCGAGCTGCCCGACACGCCGCTGCTGCTGTCCGCGGCCAACCGCGCGGGGCTGCGCGCACAGGTGCTGCGGTTGCTCGACCACCTCGAAGCCGACGAGGACGCCAACCTCACCGACGTCGCCTACTCGCTCGCGACGAGCCGGGCCGCGCTGCCGCTGCGGATCTCCGTGGTGGGCGACCGCCACGAGGTGCTCGACGGGCTGACCGCCATCGCCGCGAGCGAGCTGGACGTGACCCGCGCGACCCAGGTCTCTCCGACGTACTTCTGCACCGGCGAGGCGCCCCCGGCGTTCGGCCGCGAGCTGCACGCCGAGTTCCCCGTCTTCGCCGAGGCCTTCGACGAGGTCTGCGCGGAGTTCGACGCCTTGTTGGACCAGCCGTTGCAGGACGTGGTTTTCGAGTCTGAAGACCCCGAGGCCGACTACGAGCGCGCCGCGACCTTCGCCGTCGAGGTCGCGCTGCACCGGCTCGCTGAGCACTGGGGCCTGCTGGTCGACCGCGTCGAAGGCCGTGGCGTCGGTGAGATCAGCGCCGCGTACTGCATGGGCGAGCTGTCCTTGGTTCAGGCGTGCGTGCGCGTGCTCGCCGCTGACTCGGAGATCGTTCCGCTGTCGCGCTTGGACCTCGGCCCGCTCGCGGTGCTCTCGACCATGCCGGAGATCGCGTTCGGCACCGCGCCGAGCACCGCGCGCCTGGCGCTGCTGCACCCCGACGAGGCGGAGCCGCGGTCCCTGGTGACCGGCTTCGCCCAGCTGCACGACCGGGGCGTCGAGCTCGACTGGGCGGAGTTCTTCGCGGACACCGGCGCGCGCCGCGTGGACCTGCCGACCTACCCGTTCCAGCACGTCACGGTGCCGTCGCGGCCGGATGGCGAGCTGTGGCGCGGCACTCCGGAGTCCGGCACGTGGCTCGTGGTCACCGCCGCGGACTGCGCCGACGAGCCGCTGACCGGTGCGCTGCGCGATGCGCTCGCTCGCGATGGAGCGGTCGTGCGGTCCATGGAAGCCGGGCCGTGGAGCCGCGAGCAGTTCGCCGAGCACCTCCGCGCCGCGCTCGGCGACGAGGCGCCCGACGGAGTGCTCGCGATGGCCGGGGTGGAGACCGACGTCCTCGTGCTCGCCATGGGCGACGCGGAGATCGACGCGCGGTTGTGGCGCTTGGCGCCTGCTCTACGCGTCAACTCCGGAGCGGCGCGCCGAGGCCCGCGCGGCGCGTTCTGCCACCGCGGCCGCCGCTGACCTGGCTTCCCGCTCGCGGCGCGTGTTCGTGGCGTGCCCGCGCGGGAAGCCGTACTTGGTGAGCCGCGTGTCGGCGTTCTCCGGCGCGTAGGACAGCGAGTAGTACACGCCGACGATCATGCCGAGCACCAGCGCGAGCAGCACGACCTCGCCCGGCCCCGCCAGCGCGACGCCGAACACCAGGTACAGCAGCGCGAGCACGGGGGAGACCAGGACCAGCGACCGCACGACGTGCCGGGCGAACCAGGTCCGGCAGGTCAGGTCGCGCACCACCCAGTCGCGGTAGCGCGCGGGCAGCTTGCCGCCGAAGGCGTACCACAGCCACAACGCCGGGTTCGGTCGTCTCACGGGAGCCTCCTCGATTGCTGGCCCAATTCTTGCCGGACCAATGGTTAGTGTACCAACTATTGGTACGCTCTCCACTGTGACTCAGCAGACGGATCCGCTCGAACTGGAGCGGCAGGTGTGCTTCGCCCTCTCGGTGGCGTCGCGCTCGGTGGTGGCGATCTACCGGCCGCTGCTGGAGCCGATGGGGCTGACGCACCCGCAGTACCTGGTGATGCTCGCGCTGTGGCAGTACGCGCCGCTGTCGGTGAAGGACCTCAGCGGCCTGCTCCAGCTCGACCCCGGCACGCTCTCCCCGCTGCTCAAACGCTTGGAGGCCGGAGGTCTGCTGCGGCGCGAGCGGGACAGCCGCGACGAGCGCAGCCTGGCCGTGACGCTCACCGCCGCCGGGCGCGAGCTGCGTGCCGATGCGGAGAAGATCCCGCCCGCCGTCGTCGCCCGGCTCGGCATCCCGCTCGACGAGCTGGAAAGCCTGCACAAAGCGCTGACCAGGGTGATCGCCGCGGCGACCTGAGCCGTTTCGGGCACAAGGCGCCGGGTACCTCTGGTGGCATGCCTGCTCTGACTCGTGTGCTCGGCGCGGCCACCGCGGCCTACGGCGCCACCATCACCGCGCGTCCTCGCGTACTGGCCAAGCCCTGCGGTTTGACCACGCTCACCGGGGACACCACCGCACCCGTGCGCACCCTGGTCTCCGCGATCGGCGTGCGCGACACCGCGATCGGCGTGGCGATGCTGTGCGCTGCACCCGGCCGCGCGCTACGGGTGGCCGTGATGACCCGAGTGGCCTGTGACGCCGCCGACGCGCTTGTCTTCGGTCTCACGCTCCCAGACCGCAAGGCGCGCAAGAAGGTCGCCGTCTTCGCCGTCGGCTGGGCGGCGCTGTGTGCGCTGTCCTCGTTGCAGCGCTAGGGATTCGCGGCGCGGTACTTGCGGTAGGCGGGGCGCATCATCAGCTTGTCCTGGATGACGTGGACCGCCGTGACCACCTCCGGCTTGGCCAACGGGTGCAGCTCGGGCAGCGCGAAGAACGCGGCCGTCGCCCGCACCACGAGCAACCAGCAGTCCGCCTCGGCCTCGGTGAACCCGGCTTCGAGCACGCGCTTGCGGTCCTTCAACTCCTCCGGCGTCCACCGGTTCGGTGCGGCGGAAGCCGTTGCGGGAACAAGGGAAAGGGTGGCGGCGGTGCCTGCGACGGCGGCGGAGCGCAACATCGCGCGGCGGGGCATTTCAGTCATGTCTCCTGCCTATTGGCCGCCCCACGGCGTGACAACCCGCTGATCGGCGCACCCCTTTCACAGGTTTTTCGGTAGGCGTGTCGAACCACGCGCGGCCCGTTCGACGCACGGGTATGACTGAGAAAGCACCGATCTCCACCCGCAACCTCGACCAGTACGGCAGCGCCGAGCTGCCGTGGAGCCGCGCGCGTAACGTCCTCAGCGACTCAGGCTCAGCCGACCTGACGTTCTTCGTGTCCACCGTGCGCCCCGACGGGCGTCCGCACTCCGCAGGCGTGGGAGCCGTGTGGGTGGACGACGCGCTGTACTTCAAGGGCGGTCCCGCCACGCGCAGATCACGCAACCTAGCGGAGAACCCCGCGTGCAGCGTCTCGGTGCGCCTGCGCGGAATCGACCTCGTGCTCAACGGAGAAGCGCGTCGAGTCTCCGACTCCGAGACCCTGGAGCGCGTGGCCGCCGTCTACCGCGCAAGTGGTTGGCCCGCCACTGTGGAGGGCGACGCGCTCACCGCACCCTTCACCGCACCGAGCGCCGGCCCCGCGCCGTGGCACCTCTACCGCCTCACCCTGCACGACGCCGTCGGAGTGGCCAGCGCCGAGCCCCACGGCGCCACCCGCTGGACCTTCAAGCACCCGTGACCGGTGTGCCTGGCCGACGTTGAGGTGCGTGCGATGTTTCCGACCGCGCGGGGCAGGGGAACAGCACAGGGATGAGTCGTTCCTGGGAGTTCGTCCCGTTCGTCCTCGGCTCGTTGCGCAGGCCGGTCAGCACGGGGGCGTTCGTGCCCAGCACTCGGCGCTGCGCCGCGGCCCTGCTCGACGGGATCGGCGCGGAAGCCACCGACACCGTGGTCGAGCTGGGCGCGGGCACCGGAGCGATCACCCGCGCGCTGGACGCCGCGTTGCCCGTCTCCTCCCGCCTGATCGCGGTGGAGATCAACGACGGGTTCGCCGCGCGCTTGCGCCGGACCGCGCCGCCCCGGGTCGAGGTGGTCTGCGACTCCGCCGTCGAGCTGCCCCGCATCCTCGACGAGCGCCAGGTGGAGCGGGTGGACGCCGTGGTCAGCGCGCTGCCGTGGACGGTGATGCGCCCCGAGGACCAACGCGCGGTCCTGATGGCCGTCGCCAAGGTGCTCCAGCCCGAAGGCTCCTTCGCCACCCTGCTGTCGGTGCACCGTGCGCGCACCGACAGCGGCAGGGAGTTCGCGTCGCTGCTCGCCGACACCTTCGGCGAAGTGCGCCGCAGCCGGACGATCTGGGCCAACCTCCCGCCCGTCACGGCCTTCCACTGCACCCGGCGTTAGGACTCCACGGTGGTGAGCGGGTTGGCGAACTGGGCGGCGTAGAGGCGGGCGTAGGCGCCTTCCGCCGCGAGCAGTTCCGCGTGCGAGCCCTGTTCGACGATGCTGCCGGATTCCATCACCAGGATCAGGTCGGCGTCGCGGATCGTGGACAGGCGGTGCGCGATCACGAAGCTCGTGCGGCCCTCGCGCAACGCGTTCATCGCGCGCTGGATGAGCACCTCGGTGCGCGTGTCCACCGAGCTGGTCGCCTCGTCGAGGATCAGGATCGCGGGCTCGGCGAGGAACGCGCGTGCGACGGTGATCAGCTGCTTCTCGCCCGCGCTGACGTTGTCGCCCTCCTCGTCGATCACCGTGTCGTAGCCGTCCGGCAGCGTGCGCACCAGGCGGTCCACGTGCGTGGCCTCCGCGGCGGCCACGATCTGCTCGCGCGTGGCACCGGGGGAGCCGTAGGCGATGTTGTCGGCGATGGTGCCGCCGAACAGCCACGCGTCCTGGAGCACCATGCCGGTCTTGGCGCGCACGTCCTCGCGGGTCATCTCCGCGATGTCGACGCCGTCGAGGGTGATCCGGCCGCCGTCCAGCTCGTAGAAGCGCATGAGCAGGTTGACCAGCGTGGTCTTGCCCGCGCCGGTCGGGCCGACGATGGCGACGGTGCGCCCCGGCCGCACGCTCAGCGACAGGTTCTCGATCAGCGGCTTGTCCTCCTCGTAGCGGAAGGACACGTTGTCGAACTCGACCTGCCCGCGCACGGTGGGCTGGCGCACCGGCTCGGCGGGCTCGGGGCTCTGCTCCTCGGCGTCCAGCAGCTCGAAGACCCGTTCGGCGGAAACCACACCGGACTGCAGCAGGTTCGCCATCGCGGCGATCTGCGTCAGCGGCTGGCCGAACTGCCGCGAGTACTGGATGAACGCCTGCACGTCACCGAGCGAGATCGCGCCGGAGGACACCCGCAGCGCCCCGACGACCGCGACCAGCACGTAGCTGATGTTGCTCAGGAACATGATCGCGGGCTGGATCATCCCGGAGATGAACTGCGAGCGGTACGCGGCGTCGTAGAGGTCGTCGTTGTGCTCCTTGAAGGTCTGCTCGGCCTGCTGGCGCCTGCCGAAGACCTTGACGAGCCCGTGGCCGGTGAACATCTCCTCGATGTGCCCGTTGAGCTTGCCGGTGGTGCCCCACTGCTTCACGAACTGCGGCTGCGCGCGCTTGCCGATCTTCGCCGCGACCAGCATCGACAGCGGCACGGTCACCAGCGCGACGAGCGCCAGCAGCGGCGAGATCACCAGCATCATCACCAGCACGCCGACGATGGTCAGCAGCGAGGTCATCATCTGCGCCATCGTCTGCTGCATCGACATGGCCACGTTGTCGATGTCGTTGGTGACCCGGCTCAGCACCTCTCCGCGCGGCTGCTTGTCGAAGTAGCGCAGCGGCAGCCTGGCGAACTTCTCCTCGACGCGCTCGCGCAGGTCGAACACGGCGTGCTGGACCACGCGCGCGGTCAGCCTGCCCTGCACGAGCGCGAACAGCGAGGAGAACAGGAACAGCACCATCGCCAGCAGCAGCACCTGACCGACCGCGCCGAAGTCGACGCCCAGTCCCGGCCGCAGGTCGAGCGTGGAGAACGTGTCGGCGAGCGTGCCGTTGCCCTCCGCGCGCAGCTGCGCCAGCACCTGGGCCTTGTCCAGGCCTTCCGGGTACTGCTTGCTGACCACGCCGGAGAAGATCAGGTCGGTCGCCTTGCCGAGCAGCAGCGGCCCGACGACGGTCAGCGCGATGCTGACGACGCTGACCGCCAGGATGCCGAACAGCGACAGCCGGAACGGCGCCAGCAGCTTGAGCAGCCGCTTCACCGAGCCGCGGAAGTCGGTGGCCTTGGACGTGGGCGGGCCGCCCATCATGCGCGCCATGGCGTTGCCGCCGGGGCCCACCGGAGCCGACGGCCGGGAGTTGGTCGTGGTGCTCATGCCGCTTCCGCCTCACTGAGCTGGGAAAGCACGATCTCGCGGTAGACCTCGCAGGAGCCCATCAGCTCCTCGTGCCTGCCGGTTCCGACGACGCGGCCCTCGTCGAGGACGACGATGCGGTCGGCGTGCCGGATGGTGCTGATGCGCTGGGCGACGATGACCACGGTGGAGTCGGTCGTCTCGTCGGCGAGCGCGGCGCGCAGGGCCGCGTCAGTGGCGTAGTCCAGCGCCGAGAACGAGTCGTCGAAGAGCAGCACGGGCGCGCGGTGCACCAGCATCCTGGCGATGGCCAGCCGCTGGCGCTGACCGCCGGAGACGTTGGTGCCGCCCTGGGCGATCGGTGCTTCGAGCTGGTCCGGGAGCTTCTCGACGAAGTCGCGCGCCTGGGCGATCTCCAAGGCGCGCCACAGCTCTTCGTCGGTCGCGTCGGGGTTGCCGTAACGCAGGTTCGAGGCGATCGTGCCGGAGAACAGGTAGGCGCGCTGCGGCACGATGCCGATAGCCGAGGACAGCGAGTCGGCGTCCAGCTCGCGGACGTCGACGCCGTCGAGGAACACGGTGCCCGCCGTGACGTCGAACAGGCGTGGCACCAGGCTCAGCAGGGTCGTCTTGCCGCTACCGGTACCGCCGATGATCGCCGTGGTTTCGCCCGGCCGCGCCACCAGGTCGATGTCGTGCAGCACCGGTTGCTCCGCGCCGGGGTAGCGGAACTCCACGCCGCGCAGCTCCACCTCGCCGCGAGGTTCGGGCAGCCGCACAGGGTTCTTCGCCGGCACGACACTGGGCGCGGTCGCGAGCACCTCCTGGATGCGCTCGGCGCAGACCTCCGCGCGCGGCAGCATCATGAACATGAAGGTGGTCATCATGACCGACATCAGGATCTGCATCAGGTAGGACAGGAACGCGGTGAGCGCGCCGACCTGCATGGCACCGCTGTCGATCCGCCCGGCACCGAACCAGAGCACCGCGACGCTGGAGGCGTTGAACACCAGCATCACCACCGGCGACATCAACGCGGTCAACCTGCCGACGCGCAGCGACACGTCGAGCAGCTCGCTGTTGGAGCCGGTGAAGCGCTCGCGCTCATGGGTGTCGCGGACGAAGGCGCGGATCACCCGGATACCGGTGATCTGCTCGCGCAGCACGCGGTTGATGCCGTCGATGCGGGTCTGCATCGAGCGGAAGGCCGGGCGCATCCTCGCGATGATGAAGCCGACGCCCACGCCCAGCAGCGGCACGGCGACCAGGAGCAGGCCGGACAGCGGCACGTCCTGGTCGAGCGCGAGCGCGATGCCGCCGACGGCCATGATCGGCGCGGAGGCCACCATGACGAACATCATCACGGCCAGCGTCTGCACCTGCTGGACGTCGTTGGTGGTCCTGGTGATCAGCGACGGCGTGCCGAACTGGCCGACCTCGCGGGCGGAGAAGTCCTGCACCCGGTGGAAGACCGCGGCCCGGATGTCCCTGCCGAGCCCCATCGCGCTGCGGGCGCCGTAGTAGACCGCGCCGAGCGCGCACACCACCTGCACGAGGGACACGGCGAGCATGACGGCGCCGATCCGCAGGATGTAGCCGGTGTCGCCCTTCACCACGCCGTAGTCGATGATGTCGGCGTTGAGCGTCGGCAGGTAGAGCGCGGCGAGCGTCTGGGCCAGTTGGAACAGGACGACGAACAGCAGGGGCCGCTTGTAGGCACCCAGATGCGCGCGGAGCAGCTTGGTCAGCACGAGGGCTTCTTTCGGCGTGGTGGTTGAGGAAGGCCCGCGGCGAGTGACCGCAGGGCCTCAGTCATGAGCGGGAGCAGCTCCACGGGTGGGTCGGCGTTCAGCCAGCGGCCCATGACCACCCGCGTCGCGCTGGCCACCGCGCCCGCTACAAGGCTCGGGTACATGTCAATTCGGATATCGGTGCCGATCCGCTCGGCAATGCCCTCGGCGAGCACGCGTTCGAGCGCCATGCCCGCCTTCAGGTGTTCGCCGAGCAGCGCCGGGTGACGCATCTGCATCCGCACCCTGGCCACCATCTCGCGGTCCGGCTCGCCCCCGTACTGCTCCAGCACGGAGGCGATCACCGCCTCCCACAGCGGTTCCTCGGCCGGGCGCTCCAGCAGCGCGGCTCGCACCCGCTCCTGGCGGTCGAGCCCGATCGCGCAGATCGCCTCCTCCTTCGAGGAGAAGTAGTTGTTGAAGGTCCTCGGGGAGACCCCCGCCTCGGCCGCGATCTGCTCGACGCGCACGTTCTCCGGGCCGTGTTCCATCGCGAGGCGCAGCGCTGCCCAGCTCAGCGCGGCGCGCGCCGCCAGCTTCTTGCGCTCCCGAAGACCCATGGCGGGGAGAGTACACGGACGTTTTGCGTGGTGCGCAATATTTCGCGCAACGCAGAAATCAGCTCAGATCTCGGCGAGTTCGGCCAGTGCGAGCGACCACAGGCGGCACAGCTGCGCGCCGTCGCGCACGGCCTGGTCCATGACGAACCCCGCGCCGACGTGACCCGCGTTGTCCACCAGGTACGCGCTCAGCCAGTGCCCGCGCGGCAGCGGCCCGAGCGGGGCCAGCTGGCGCATCCGGCAGTCCTGGAACGCCAGCTCCCGATCCGAGCCGCGCACGCTGCCCGCGACCAGGCCGATCCGCCTCGACCGCTGGGCGAACCATGACGGGCGGCTGCCCTCGCCGTCCTGCGAGGTGGCCGCGCCGATGACGGCCAGCCGGGTCGCCGGGTCCGGCTCCTGGCACGGCAGCAGCACCAGCCGGTCGATCCCCGGCACCACCGTCCACACCGGACACGGCAGCCCGCGTTCCCACGGGGTGTGCCGCCACTCCCGGATCGCGGTGGTCAGCGCGGCCAGGAACACGTCGTTCACGGTGAGCCCGTGCCGCCCGGCGATCCGGTCCAGCCGCTCGCGATCGGCTGCGGCCCAGAAGAACTGGCGCTCGCCGGAGCCGTCGAACTGGGCGAAGGCCCTGCGCGCCAACGGGAGCGGTCGGTGCTGCGCGGGCAGCCAGCCCCGGGTGGTCCGGTCGGAGCCGGAGAGCAGCGGGTCGCGCCGTCCGCGCTGGCGCGGGATCGGCACCGGGTCGAACAGGCCGGTCACCACGTGGATGATCGAGGCGGTGTCCAGCAGCGCTGAGTGCGTGGTGAGCACCACCGCCCACTCGTCCTTGGCGTAGCCGCGGATCAGCCACAGCTCCCACAGCGGCCGCTCGGTGCGCAGGTTGACCGACATGACCTGCTCGACCGCGGCGTTGAGGCCGGTGCCGGTCCGGCACACCCACTGCCGCACGTGCGTGGTGATGTCGGCTTCGGGAAGTCCCAGGCTGGGCCACTCGGCGAGCCGGGGCCGCATCGCCGCGCGGAAGTCCTCCAGCGTCGGCGGCCTGCCCTCGAACCGGGCGACGCCCCCGCCCACCAGCGCGCGCTCCAGCCCGGACGGTCGCACCTCGCCCGTTCCCTGGAGCAGCACCTGATCACCGTTTCGCGTCTCGCTGAGCCGTCGTCGTCGCGCTGATCATCACATCGGCCCCGTCGACCGGCAACCGGAGGCCCCTGGTGACCAGCCCGAACGAGCACTCGTCCGTCCTCATAGGACTGTCGAGCCGTCAGTCCTCGGCGGCCGCGAGATTCGCTTCGGTGAGCACCCGCATCCCGAGCAGCTGCACCAGCATCAGCGGAGCCATCACCAGGAACACCGCGTTCACGCCGAGCAGTTGCGCGATCAGCCCTCCGGTCACCGCGCCCAGCGGCATCGATCCCCAGGCCAGCAGCCGGTAGCCGCTGTTGACCCTGCCGAGCAGGCGGCCCGGCACGATGCGCTGCCGCAGGGACACCGTGATCAGGTTCCACGTCATGAGCCCGACCCCGCCGACGAAGAACACGCCCGCGATGACGAACGGGTTGGTGGTCAGGCCCGGCACGCCCACGACCCCGGCCGTGCCGAGCACGGTCAGCGCCAGCGTGCGCGAGCGGCCGAACAGCTTCTCGATGCGTTCGGCCACGAACGACCCCACCAGGCTGCCCGCCGCGACGCCGGTCATCAGCAGGCCGAAGGACTGCTCGGACAGGCCCAGCGCCGAGGTCGGCCCGACGGCGTGCAGCACGAACACCGAGAACGCCGCGTTCGTCGCGAAGTTCGACATGCCGACCATGGCCGCCAACGTGCGCAGAACCCTGTGGTGCGCAAGGAACTTCAGGCCTTCCGCGATGTCGGCGCGCAGCGTCGTGCGGTGCTCGCGCTCGATCCGGTACGACCCGCGCACCAGCAGCAGCGCCGCGACCGCGAGCGCCCAGAGCGCGACCGGGGCGCCGAAGGCGAACGCCGCCCCCGCCGCGACCAGGAACCCGGCCAGCGGGGGACCGGCGAACTCGTTCGCGGTCAGCTCCACCGCGTAGAGCTTGCTGTTCGCCCGGGAAATGCCCTCGCGCGGCACCATCTGCGGGATGATCGACTGCGCCGACGTGTCGTAGATCGTCTCCGCGGTGCCGATGCACAGCGCCACCGCGTACAGCGCCCAGATCGAGCCGAAACCCGTCAGCAGGGCCACCGTGAGCACGCCCAGCGCGAGCGTGCGCACGACGTTCGCGCCGATCATGGCCCGGCGGCGGTCGAGGCGGTCGGCGAGCGCGCCCGCGGGCAGCGCGAAGAGCAGCCACGGCACGGTCACCGCGAACGCCAGGCCCGCGACCAGCACGGGCGAGCGGGTGAACTGCACCGCGACCAGCGGTAACGCGACCTTCGCGACTCCGTCGGCCAGGTTCGACAGGCCCGACGACGTCCACAGCTTCCAGTACTGCGCCCCCAGCGCGTTCGTCATGCGATGGAGGCTCACACATCGATGGGGAAAAGTCCATCGATGGTAGAAAAGCCCACCAGGCCCTAGCCTGGGCCGATGCGCGAGCGCCGGGAGATCACCGCCGACGAGGCCAAGGCCATGAGTCATCCGCTGCGCCTGCGCATCCTCCGGCTGTGCCGCCAGCGCGAGATGACGAACAAGCAGCTCGCCGAACGGCTCGGCCGCGACCCCGGCACGGTCCTGCACCACGTCCGGCACCTGGTCAAGGCTGGATTCCTGGAGCAGGCGCCGGTGCGCTCCGGGGAGAGCGGCGCGCTGGAGAAGCCCTACCGCTGCGCCACGCACACCTGGTGGCTCTCCGCCCCGCCGGACGACGTCGGCGGGACCGCGCAGGCGCCGATCGCCGCGTTCCAGGAGGAGCTGGCCGAGGCCGGCCCCGAGTCGGTGCGCACCTACGCGCGCTTCATGCTGCACCTCTCCCAGGAGCAGGTCGAGGAGCTCGACCGGCGCATCTGCGCGGTGCTCGACGAGTACATCGAGACCGACGACGAACGCCTCGACCAGCCCGCGATGGGTGGCATCGTGGTGATCCACCGCCTCGCCGACTGAGCTGTGCCCTGCCGCCGGTACCGGCTCAGCGCGAGAGCTTCGCCTTCACCGCGCGCAGCAGCGTGCTCGGCCGGGCCAACGACATCGGGTGCGCCAGCATCATGGTCACCGCGCTCAGCCGGGCGTTGAGCTCCTGGTCCTTCATGGACGCGGCGAACACCAGGTCACCGAGCCAGCTGGTGACCCGGTAGCCCTTCGGGTACGGGCCGTCCACGTGCGGCAGCTCCAGGTCGGCCTGGGTGGAGATCTGCCACGCCGCGTCGACCACCACCTTGACCCGCTCGAAGTAGCCGTGCGCGGGCTCGGCGGGCGAGGCGCCGGAGCGCAGGTGCGCCGACAGGCACGAGGCGTGCAGCATCGCCGAGGTCATGCCCTGGCCGTAGACGGGGTTGAAGGAGGCCACCGCGTCACCGGCCGCGACGAGGCCCCCGGGCAGCCGGGAGAGCTTGTGGAACTCCCGCCGCCTGCTGTCGGCCTGGTGGTAGGTGATCACCTCGCCCAGCCGCTCCGCGCGCTCGGCGATGTCGCCGAAGACCGACGGGAAGTCGCGGCGGCAGCGCGCCTTGAAGTCGTCGAAGTCCCTGGTCGGCCGGTCGTCCCCGTACCCGGCGATGAGCATGATCCAGCGGTCGTCCTCCACCGCGTTGATGCCGCCCATCCGCGCCACGCGGCCCTTGCCCGCCGTGGTCTGCGCGACGACCACCATGCTGTCGCTGATGTCGGTGTCACGGCGGAACAGCGCGGTGGCGTAGTTGAGCTTGATCGGCATGCGCTTCAGCTCCGGGGCGGGCCAGCCCGCGTCCTCCAGCCAGTCGCTGAGCTTGCTGGAGCGCCCCATCCCGTCCACGACCATGTCCGCGGCCTCGGTCACCGGCTCGTCGGCGCCGGTCGGGGTGTAGCGCACGCCGGTGACCTTGGTCGAGGAGAGGTCGATGCCCTTGACCTGGCCGGTGACCAGCGAGATGTTCTCGACGGCGAGCGTCCGGCGCCGCACCAGGGTCTCCAGGAACGGTCGCGTGCTGACCAGCGCGCCGATGCCCGCCACCGGCGGTGCGGGCGGCCGGAGCACGTCGTTGAGGTAGATCCGCGCGCTCTCGGGTGTCGGGAGCGTCCCGCCCGCCTCGATCGCCTCGGCGGTGAAGCCCGGGAACCAGCGGTCCAGCTGCAGGTTTCCCGCCGGGAGCAGCCCGTGCACCTGCGTGCCCTGCGGAACGCCCGGACGCGGCTCGTTGTCCGCCTCGCTGGCGTCCCGCTCGATGATCAGCACCTCCTCGGCGTGGTCGCTGAGCACCCGCGCCGCGAGCAGCCCGGCCATGCTGGCGCCGAGCACCACGGCCCTGCGCATCAGCACGCGCGTGCTGCCGGGCCGCTCGGCGGTGCTGATCTCGGCGAACAGGCGGGACGGAGAGGACGCCACCACACACTCCCTCGGTCGGGTGATAGATCGCGCCCCATCCTGCCCTAAATCGCTACGGGTTCGTAGCGTTCGTTCGGTGTACGCCGCCAGGCGACTGCCAGGAAGCCGATGAGCCCGAGCAACGGCAGCGCGCTCACCGCCCAGCTCAGCGCGAGCGGCGGGCCTGGCTGGTCGAGCACCTGGATGCCGCTCAGCGTCCCCTCGCCGCGCCCGGCCGGGCCGTCGACGCTGAAGACCAACGACCACTCGCCCGGCCGGTTCAGCGAGTGGATGTCCAGGCCCCACACGTCGCGCTTGCGCGGGTGCCGGGCCAGCGGGGCGTTGCGCCCGCGCCTGGGGTTCTCGGCCTGCTCGGAGCCCTGGTGGACCTGGCGCAGGGTGCCGCTCTTGCCCGCGATGCCGTCATCGGGCACGAACGTGAAGTCCAGCGACTGCAACGCGCGCACGGGCCACGTGCTGAAGCCCACCGTGAGCCCGTACGGCCCGACCTGCACGCGCTCGGTGTGGACGATGTTGACCGGCTCGTAGGCCGTCGCGGTCGGCGCGCTCACGAACAGCGCGCCGAGCGCCACCACCAACGCCGACAGACGCTTGATCATCGAACTCCCTCCTCGGCGGGGGCTGCGTTCGTGGGGATCAGGGCGCGCAGCATCACGCCGAAGCGCCAGCCGAGGAATCCGGCGAGCAGGCCGAAGAGCGCGGCGACGACGCAGGTCAGGGCCAGGGCGCCGAGGTCGACGATCGGAAACCCCCTGGTGATCAGGCGCTGCACCGGGGCGAGCGCGGTGATCACGACCGCGCCCACCGCCCCGAGTGTCGGAGCGAGCACGCGCGCCGACCAGCGACCGCGCCTGGCCAGCTCCACCACCAGCGCGACGCCGAGCAGGCTCATCGGGATCAGGTTCGGCATCGCCGGAACGCCCTCGACGTAGTCCCGCACCGGCAGGCCCACCGAGTCCGCGTAGGTGGTCGTCGCCCACGGCGTGAACACCCACAGCACCGCCTGGACGCCCGCGACCGTGACCGCGGTCAGCAGCGCCGCGCCGGGCCTGCGGAAGAACGAGGTCGCCGTCAGCAACAGCATCACCGTGGTGAACGCGATGCTGATGTCCACCGCGTTGACCCCGAGGTTGGCGCTGCTGAACGCCAGCGAGGTGATGGTGCAGAACGCCACGAGCATGGCCACCGCGAGGAACACGCCCGCGCGGCCCCAGCGCTCGCGCTCCGCCACCACCGCGAAGGTCATCAGCGAGCCGATGATCGTGGCGGACACCGAGAGCAGCAGCCCGATGTGCGGTGGCGAGTCGATCGTGGCGTCGAAGCCGTAGACCCCGTGCCACCACTGGTCCCACAGGCCGTACACGAGGAACACCGCCGCTGAGGTGCCGGTGACCAGGTAGGCCACGGGGGCGGCGAAGGTCTTGCCGAACACGCCGACCGCCCGTCCGCCGACCGCCGCGTCGACCTCGCGGCCCGCGCGCTCGGCCACCGTCGTGCGCAGCACCACCGTCAGCGCCGTGAGCCCGGTCAGCGCGCTGCCCGCGTAGATGAACAGGTGCGGCAACGTGAAGAACGTGTCCGGCCCGACGTCGACGTGCCACTGCACGTCCCAGCTGAGGCCCACCAACGACGACAGCGCGCCCAACAACACCAGCAGCGCGGGCACGAGCCCCCTCGCCCCCGTGGTCCCGGCGCGCTCCGCCGGTGCGATCACAGCCATGGTTCTCCTTCTCCTCAGCTCACCAGCAACGGGAAGACGACGCGCTCGGTGCCGGTGCCGTCGCGCAGCACGACGGTCACCTCCCACTGCCCGGTCATCTCCAGCAGCACGTTCTCGGCGCGGAAGCGCCCCGGTCCCACCGTCGTTGTCGCGGCGGGCCGCATCGCGTGACCCATGTGCATCGCGGGCTCAAGCCGCACACTGTCCACAGTGGACGCTCCGGTGGCCTCCACGTCCATCGCCGTCGTGCCCACGCGCGCCCGCTCCACCACCAGGCGCACGGAATGCCTGGCAGAGCTCGACGTCAGCTCCACCCGGCCGCCGTCCCCACCGCCGAACAGCAGCACCGCACCCGCCACGAGGACCACCACCGCGAGCACCGCCGCTACCCACCGCGCCCACACCGGGGACGTACCCAATGTGGCATTTGTTTCGTCTGACGTAACCAATGCCACATTGGGTACGTTCGCGCTCGGAGTGGGGGCGGTCATGGGGCGTCCTCTTTCGGTGACACGAGGATCTCCACCGGCTTGGTCGTGAGGGCGTACTCGCGCTCCGCCTGAATCCACGCGCGGTAGCGACCGGGCAACGGGAAGGTGTGCGTGAACGACACCTCCGGCCCATATGCCGCAACGGTTTCGTCAGGGAGGCCGCCCGCGCCGCCCCGGGTCAGCGGTGCCATGTGGTGGACGTGCGACCACGTCGCCGCACCGGCCGCCGCGCGCCCGACCTCCGGCTCATCGGACAGCGGGCCGACCACGATCAGGTGGCCCACCATGCCGAGCCACGGTTGCAGGTCCCGCTTCTCGCTGAACCGCGCGGTGATCGTCTCCGGAAAGCCGTCCTCGGCGCGAACGGTCTCAACGGTCGGCACGGCGGCACGCGGAGTGCCAGGCAGCGTGAAACCCCTGGCAGAGCGCAATAACTGCACGCCACCGCCGCGCCGTGCGATCTCCACGGACACCGCGTGGTAGCCCGGCTCCGGCTCGGCGAGGTGCACCCGGTACTCGCCGGGAGCGACACGGACCGGGTGCAGGTGCCGCAGCGCTCCGGACGGCGGCACGACGAGCAGGTGTGCCAACGCGCTGTCGTGGATGAGCAGATCGTCCACCGGTCGCCCGCTCGCGCCATCGGTGAAGCGCAGCGCCAGCTCGACGCCACCGGGCACAGTCCCCTGTGACACCAACACGTTCACCGGAGGCCGTGATGTGTCCACAAGGGACTGCGCGCGGACCGAGTACGGATCGAGGACGTTGTCCACCGTCGCGTCGATGTCCGCGCCCGGCACCGGTGGAGCGGGCGTGGCCGCCGACAGCAACGCGCCGGTCACCGCGACGGCCAACGCCGCGACCACCCCGCCGCCCGGCACCAGTGCGAGCCACGGCCGCCGAGCTTTCACCGACACCGCAAGGGAAACGAGCAACAGCACACCCGCGGCCACGAAGCCGCCGTAGGTCACGCGCTCCGCCGGGGAGAGCACGGTCACGGGCACGACGAAGGGGATGCGCGCGACCTCGTCGAGCACGAGCTCCTGCGGTCCGGGCACGCTGACCGAGAGCGTCGCGTCGTGCGAGCCGGGGCGATCGCGCAGCTCCACGGTCGTGGCGCTCTCCGCGCGGACGCCACCCGCCGAGCCCGCGCCGGTCGGCACGAGTCGCAGAGCGAGCCGCCCCGGAGGACTTCCCGCGTGGGTGATCACGTTGATGCGCAACGGTCCTGGCACGGCGTCGACGCGGCGCAGCACCACGGTCAGCTCGCGGGAGCCCAGGGTCTGCGCCACGTGGACGTCGGCCCCGGCCGTCGCCCCGTCGGCGAACGCGTGCGGCGCCCCGCAGAGCATCAGCAGGAACGCGACCAGCGCTGTGGCTGTTGTTCTCATCGACGCCGAAGGTAAGCCCTGGCACCGACGAGATCGTCACGGTCGCGGGTGAGTGGCCGTCCCTCTCGTGGGGGATATCGGAACGAGTCCGTGCAGGTAGGAGTACACGGCAGCATGCACCCGATCGCGTAGTCCGAGTTTCGACAAAACCCGGGAGACGTGGGTTTTCACCGTTTCCTCGCCGACGCGCAGCCGCTCGGCGATCTCGGCGTTGCTGTGCGCGGCCGCGATCAGCAGCAGCACCTCGAACTCCCGGCTGGTCAGCCGGCGCACCTCGGGCGGCTTCGACGGCGGCTCGATGCTCGTGGCGAACCGCGAGATCAGCCGCTTGGTCACGGACGGGTCGATGAGCGCGTCGCCGCGCACCGCCACCCGCATCGCCGAGATCATCTCCTCGGGTGGCAGGCTCTTCAGCAGGAAGCCGCTCGCACCCGCGCGCAACGCGCGATAGACGTACTCGTCGCTGTCGTAGGTGGTCAGGACGAGGACTTTAGTGGCGTTGCCGGGCGTATTGAGGATCGCTTCGGCCGCCGCAAGCCCGTCGAGCCGAGGCATGCGCACATCAAGCACAGCGAGATCCGGTCGCAGTCGCGCGGTCTCCGCGACAGCCGCACGTCCGTCCTCAGCCTCACCAACGCACTCCAGGTCCTCCTGTGTGTCCAGCACCGCGCGCAACCCGGAGCGGAACAACGCGTGGTCGTCGGCCAACAGCACACTGAGACTCACGCGGCCTCCTTCGTTGGCAGGCTCACCCGAAGCACCCAGTTCGCGCCGTCTGGCCCGAACCGCGCCTGTCCGCCGAAGAGCGCCACGCGGTCCCTGATGCCGGTGAGCCCGGAACCGGGTTCTGTGCCGTTGTTGTTGAACCGCAAGGGGTTCGCCACGGTCAGGACGACCTCCTCGTCGCGGTGCTCCAGTACGACGTCGGCCACCCCGTCGCCGTGCCGCAGCGCGTTCGTCAGTGCTTCCTGGAAGATGCGGTAGAGCGCGACGTCGACAGAGCCCGGCAGCTCCAACGGCGCTCCGCTCGTGGTCATGGTGACCGGCAGCCCCGCCGCGCGCACTCCGGCGAGCAACTCGTCCGCGTTGCTCATCCCGGGCTGACGGTGCTGGTGGTCGTCTTTACCGTGCAACAGGTCCAGCAGCCTTCGCAGGTCCGTCATGGCGGAGCGGCTCGCTGTCTCCACCGCGCTCAGCGAGCGTTGCGCGGCCGTGTTGCCCGTTGAGCCGATGCCGAGGCGCGCGGCGCCCGCGTGCACACCGATGGCGCTGACGTGGTGGGAGATCATGTCGTGCAGATCGCGCGCGATGGAGCTGCGTTCCTCCGCGAGCGCGCGCTGCACCGCCTGCTCCTGGCGGTCCGCACGGCGCTCCAACTCAGCTATGTAGGCGCTGCGCGTGGTGGTGTGGCGGCCGACGATCCACGGCAGCACTGCGCTGCTGGTGATGGTGAGGATGAGCGGAAGTGGTCCTGTGCCGGGGAACTTGCTGTCGGCGAAGTCGGCGATCGCGAGCGCGCCGATCGAAAGCAGTCCCGGCCACGCGGGCAGCCACGCGCCGACCCTATAAGCGGCCATCATGCCGCCCGTGGTGCAAATGTGGTGCGAGCCGGGATCGAGCGCCAGCGGGATGACGATCTGTACGGCCGCCACGGCGACAGCGACCAGCCCTGAGCGCTTTGCGGAGCTGGCGAGTCCCGCGTTCACCAGAAGGATCAGCGCGATCGCGACGACGTCCACCCAGCCGAACGCGGGTTTGCGCAGATTCGTCACGTAGAGCACCGAGTCGACGCACATGCACAGCGCCGCGACGAGCCGGGACTGCCTGGTCAACGTTCCGGGTGTGTTCACCGCTGCCTTCCGCTCATCGTGCCCGGCGCAGCGTAATCGGCCGCGTGGGCCGTGACGTCCCCCGCGCAGGGGAGCCGCTTGGCCGCACTCGAACTAGCATCCGGGCATGCTTCCCTTCACGCTCGCGCTGCACCACGTCCTCGATCCGCGCGCGAACATCGCGTGGGCGCCTTACTGCGTCGCCAAGGCGCTGCGCGAGGTCGCGGAGGGTGCGCGCGGAACCACGCGCGAGGAAATGCTGGATGTGCTGGACGACTTCGCAGAGCGGGACGCGGAGGAGCTGGCCCCCGTGCCGGACTACGTCGAGCCGCCCGAGCTGGCCGTGTCCACGACGCACTGGGCCGATCCGAGCGTCGCGAAGCGGCCGGAGACCCGATCCGCGCCGTTCCTCGCCGCGCCGGAGGAGGCCAGGAGCCTGATCAACGCCGATGTCGCGGCCACCACTCGCGGGCTGGTCCCGTCCCTGATCGATCGGCTGCCACCTGGCTCGGTCTCGGCGCTCGTGGTCGCCGTGTACCTGCGGAGCGCCTGGTTGACTGCGTTCAGCGAGCTGCTGACTCACTCGGCCGTGTTCCACACGCCCGAAGGTGAACGGCATGTGCCCACGATGCGCGTGGTCACCGAGGACGCGAAGTACACCACCACCGGTGGCTGGCACGTCGTGAACCTTCCGGCGGCGGGTGGCTTGACCGGGGTGGTCCTGCTGCCGCGCGGCGACCTGGCTGACCAGGAGAGCGAACTGACGCCTGAGTCCTTCGCCGCGTTGCTCGCCCCGGCCCCGAACGCGCACGTCGATCTGCGGTTGCCCCGGTTCCGCCTGTCCACCGGTGTGGAACTGCGCGAGGCGCTGGGGCGTCTCGGCGTCGTGGAGGCGTTCGCGTCGGGCGCGGAGCTGGCGGACGGGGTGCCGCTGGGCAGCGTCCAGCACAAGGCCGTGCTCTCCATCGACGAGAACGGTGTCGAAGGCGCCGCCGCCACCGCGGCCATCTCGTGGATGTCCGCCCCGGCCGCTCCGCCGGTGGAGGTCCGGATCGACCGGCCGTTCCTGTTCGTGCTCCGCCACGACAGCAGCGGCGCCGTGCACTTCCTCGCGAGGGTCACCGACCCCGAGGGCTGAGCTCTCCCGCGTTATGCCCACATAACGCCATTGTGAGGGTGCTATTTTCGCGTTGTGCTGACTTATTGTTGGTGTGCAAGGGGAATTTGACAGCGCGGGATTGTGGTGAATAATGGTTTCGGGATGGCGGCGTGATCGATGGGCGCCGATCATGTTGCCTGCCACTGTTTTCTGTGCGTGAACGCCTTTGTCCATTGTGGACTCTCGGCGGTCTCCGGCCCTGCGGCGAAGGGAGGATGTCTGTGGACCGGGTGAACGGCCTCGACCTTGACGACGTTCGGGAACTCGCGGCTCTCGAAGAGGACGACAGCGTCGAGGGCGTGGAGTGGGACGAGTGGCAGGAGGACGAGGACCGCTGGGCGGACGCGGCGGTCCTGCCCCTGGACCGACCACGACTGGAATCGCTGCTCGGCCACGTGGAAACGGCCGTCGAGGCCGAGGGCTGCGACCACGGACTGCGGGCCACCGACGCGTGGGCGGTGCGCAACGGGGTCTCGCTCGATGATCTCCACCGTGGGCTGCGCGGGTACGGCGGCCACTGCGATTGCGAGGTGATGTTCAACGTCGACCCCGACACCGTGTTCCCGAGAGCGCGTGCGTCGCCGGACTGAGCTCGGTCAGCTGTGGATTCCGGTCACGGTGTCGTCGGGCGTCGAGGTGTCCAAGACCGGCAAGCCCCTCTGTTGATCATCGTTGACCGCCTCTCGCCTGGCGGCGTTGTCGGGTGCGTTGTCGGTGACGACGGCTGAGGTGTGGGTTGGGTGGTCTTGAAGACCTGCGAACCTGACGACTTGCAGGACAGGCCCTCGGCGGTGCCGGAACCGGTTCGCGCGGCCAGTGCTCGATCGCTAAGGCTGTGCACTCCAGCAGGTGGAGCACCTGGCGGGCCGCGTCGTCGACGGCGTGCAGGTGCTGCCTGATGGGCGGGTGGCGGTGACGACCTGGGACAGGCCGGGTCTGTGGCAGCTCAACGCGGACGGCACGTACCGGGAGCTTGTGCCAGGCCTCGTGCTGCCCGGCGCGGCGGACTTCGTCCTGGACCGGACGCGGTCAAGGCTGCCGCTGGAGAACCAGCTCCGCGCGGTCGACCTGCCCAGCTAGCGGGAGGTCAGGCCGCGCGGTGGACCCGTGCGAAGCGGCTGGGCAGCACGCGGTGCTTGCGCACGACCGTGGCCGTGGCGGTCGCCGTCGTCGTGGTCGCGCCCCGGTGCAGCGTGTGCCTGGCCTGCTTCGGGGCGACGCGGCCGTCGGGCTGGGCCTTGTCGTTCATGTGGTCGGACACGGCCATCAGCACGAGCACGGCCAACCCGGCGGCGACGCCGACCCAGGTGGTGATGATGGTGATCATGGCTGCCTCACTTTCGTCGTGATGTCACCACAATGGCTGGTCAGCGGGGTGCTGCGGCTCGGCCCAACGGCCGGACGGCGCAGCCGGAAGGCTGAGTCACGCAGGGTGCCCGGGTCCGCACCGCCGGTTGTGGCGCGGCGCTGACCGAAAGCGCGGTTCCGAGCGGCGGCGGGGCTCTAACCTGAGCCGGTGACCACCGAGTTGACCTTGTTGCCGCGCGTGGCCTACCGCGACCACGAGATCACCGGGCCACGGTTGCGGGGCCTGCTGGCTCTGCTCGCGGGGGACCTGCGCGCGGGGTGCGGCACGGGTCGGCTGATCGAGGGCCTGTGGCCGGACGCGCTGCCGGAGAACCCCGCGAAAGCCTTGCAGGTGCTGGTTTCCCGGGCTCGGTCGCAACTCGGAGCGGACCTGATCGTCAGCACCGCCACGGGCTACCGGCTGTCGCTGAGCGAAGAGCAGGTCGACGCCGCGGCGGTGGTGCTCAGCGTGGCGGAGAGCGCGCGGTGCGCCCGCGAAGGCGACCACGCGGCCGCCTTGGCGCGCGCCGAGGCGGGGCTGGCCCTGTGGGCGGGCGCCGACCTGGACGGGGCCGAGCCGGGCAGGGCGGAGCCGGACGATCCGGTGGCGGCGTTGCGCTCCGAGCGGGCCGGAACCCACCGCGCGCTGGAGCGGGCACGGGCGGTGGCACTGGCGCGGCTCGGCCGAAAGGACGAGGCGCTCGAAGCGCTGACCTCGCTCGCCGACGTGCTGCCGAGGGACGAGGAGCTGCTGGCGGAGCTCCTGCGCTGCGAACCCGTGCCCGCCGCGCTGGCGCGCTACGAGGCCCACCGCAGGGCGCTGCGCGACGAGCTGGGCGCGGACCCGGGGGCGGAGCTCCAGAAGATCCACCAGGAACTGCTGCGGGGCGAGGCGCCCGTGGTGCGGCACGGCATCGCGCACGAGCCCAACCCGCTGCTCGGCCGCGACGAGGACATCGACGCGGTGCTGAACCTCCTGCGGACCTCGCGGGTCACCTCCGTGATCGGCGCGGGCGGTTTGGGCAAGACCCGGCTCGCGCACGCGGTGAGCAGGCGAGCGGACCAGCGGGTCGTGTACTTCGTCGAACTCGCGGGCCTGCCCGCAGACGGTGACGTGACCCGCGCGGTCGCGGCGGCGCTCGGGTTGCGCGAGGTCCAGCGGGCCGACCTCGTCCCGGGGATCGCCCGCCTGGGCGGTGCCGCGTCGGCGTTGCTGGTGCTGGACAACTGCGAGCACGTGCTGGGGCGCGTCGCGGAGCTGGTGCGCGCGCTGGTGGCCCTCACGCCGGACCTGTGCGTGCTCACGACGAGCCGCGCGCCGCTCGGGCTGTCCTCGGAGTCGGTCTACCCGTTGCCGGAGCTGAGTCTGCCCACCACGGTCGAGCTCTTCCGGCAGCGCGCGCGTGCGGCCCGGCCGGACGTGGACCTGCCGGAGGACGCGGTCGAGTCGCTGTGCGGTCAGCTGGACGGGCTCCCGCTCGCGGTGGAGCTGGCCGCCGCACGGGTGCGCGTGATGTCGGTGGCGGAGGTCGCGGACCGCCTGAGCGACCGTTTCGCGTTGCTGCGCGGCGGATCGAGGGACGCGCCGCAGAGGCACCGGACGCTGCACGCGGTCGTCGACTGGAGCTGGACGCTGCTCGATCCGGCCGGCCAGACCGCGCTGAGGGCGCTGTCGGTGTTCCCCGGCGGGTTCAGCGCGGTCGCGGCCGAGCGGTTGCTGGGCGGGCACGAGACGCTCGACCTGCTGGAGCGACTGGTGGACCAGTCGTTGGTCAAGGTCGCGGACACGCCGAGCGGGATCCGCTTCCGGATGCTGGAGGCGGTCCGCGAGTTCAGTGCCGCGCAGCGCGAGGCCGCGGGCGAATCGGACCGTGTGCGCGAGGAGTTCCTCCGCTGGGCAAGGGAATTCGGCATTCGCAACCACGACCTGGTGTTCGGGCGGCCCACGGTGCGCGGCGCGGAGGTGGTCCGGGCGGAGGAGGACAACCTGGGGTTCGCGTTGCGCATGGGGCTGGACCGCCGTGACGGCGCGGTGGTCGCGGCGACCGCGGCGACGCTCGGCGGGCTGTGGCTGTTGGAGTCGAACTACGCGCGGATGGCGATGATCACCCGCGAGGTGGACGACGTGCTCGTGCGCTACGACCCCGGGCCGGAGCTGGCCGAGGTGACCAGGACGATCGCGGTGCTGAGCGCCATCACGACGTTCATGGTGCTCGGCCCGCACGCCGTCCGCTCGCTCGTCGTGCTGCGCCGCCTGCCACCACCGCCCCCGCACACGGTCAGCGGTGCGTTGACGATCGTGCTGGGCACGCGGGACGTCGACGAGCTGGAGGCGCTGTGTGACAGTCCCTGGCCGCTGGTCGCGGGCTTCGCCAGCGCGGTCGTGGGTTACCTGTGGGAGAACCGAGGCGACCTCGAACGCGCGCTCGCGGTGAGTGAACGAATGCTGGAGTGCTTGCACGACAAGGGAAGTCCGCTGTTGCTGAGCACCGCGCACGGGCGGCTGAGCGAGCTGTGCCTGTACCTCGGGCACTCCGACGCGGCACGCGAGCACTCCCGCGCGGCGGTGCGCGAGCTGGCCGAGTTCGGGGCGTTCAACCTGACGCAGATGCGCCTCGGCGTGGTGCTGGCCGACCTCCAGGCGGGCGACGTCGACGCGGCGGAGCGCGGGGTCGACGGGATCGTCCCGGACCGGCTGGCCGAAGCCGTCGGGCTGATCACCTTCGAGATGGCGACGCGGGCGGAGATCAAGCTGGCGCGCGGGGAGGTCGATGCGGGGCTGCGCCAGTGGCGGCTGGTCGCCGAACGCGTGCTCGTCGGCGACGACCCCGGCGTCGGCACCGCCGAGCTGGGCATCAACCCGTGGGTCGTGGAGGTGCACGGCGTGGCTGTCGTCGCCCACGCGCGGCACGGCCGGATCGAGCTGATCGCGGGCATCGTCGACGGCCTGCCGAGCGTCCTCGCCGCGCTGCTCACCAAGCGCCCGCTGAAATCCCCGTCGGTGCTGATGGACCACGTGCTCTACGGCACGCTGCTGGCCGCGCTGGGCATGGCGGACATAGCCAGGGGAGACGACGCGGGGGTGCGGTTGATCGCCCTGGCTGAGCGCTTCCGCTTCCAACGCGGTTTCCAGCCCACCATGTCCGCGTCGGCGATCCGCGAGGCGGCCGAGAACGCGAACGGCCCCGCCTACGCCGAGGCGGTGGCGGAGTACGCGGACCGAAGCCTGGTGGAGCTGCGCACGGACGCGCTCGCGGTCGTCCGCGCCCGCTGGCCACGCGCCTGAGCCGTTTCGCACTCCTAACGGGATCTCCGCTAGGAGTACGAAACGGCGAAATGTCGGCGGTGGTGTCACCGGGGTTGCGGGTTTGTCGTCGTTGGAGACCGCTGGGGCGGGGGTTTGCTGGTCTTGAAGACTGGCGAACTTCGGTGACCCGGGGGAGTGGCTAGGCGGTGACGCGGAGGGGGAGGGCGTTGACGCCGGTCATGTCCGGGGAGGCCATGAACGTCGGCGGTCGGCCGGGGATCGTCCGCATCGCGGGGAAGCGGTCCAGCAGCAGGTTCACCGCGATGCGGCCTTCGAGCCGGGCCAGCGGAGCACCGAGGCAGAAGTGCGCGCCCCGGCCGAAGGCGATGTGCGGGTTGGGATCGCGCGCGGGGTCGAACTCCTGCGGCCGGTCGAACTGCCGGGGGTCGCGGTTGGCGGCGCCGAGCATCGGCAGCACCAGCTGGCCCTCGGGGATCACCCGCCCGGCCAGCTCGACATCCTCGGCGGTGACCCGCGCGGTGGTGGCGAAGGGGCTGAGCATCCGCAGCGACTCCTCGATCGCGGTCGGCACCAGCGAGCGGTCCGCGCGCACCCGCTCGGCCTGATCGGGGAAGCTGTCCAGGCACAGAACCGTGTTGCCCAGCAACATGGTCGTGGTGATGTGCCCGGCCACCAGCAACAGTCCCGCGAAGTTGACCACCTCGGTGTCGCTGAGCCGCTGCCCGTCGACCTCGGCCTGGACGAGCCTGGTCAGCAGGTCCTGCCTCGGCGCGCGCCTGCGCTCGGCGGCGTGCCCGATGAGGTACTCGGTCATCGGCTTGAGCACGGTGGTCTGCTCGGCGAAGTCCTCCTTGAGCTTCTCCTGGTCGTCGTTGAGCGAGAACGCCTGCGGGTTCTCGAAGAGCACGTCGACCCACTGGCGGAACAGCTCGCGGTCGCTCGCGGGCACGCCGAGCAGTTCGGCGATGACGATCACCGGGAGCGGGTAGGCGAGCGCGGCGACAAGTTCGATCTCCTCCTGCCCGTCGACCGCGTCCAGCAGCTCACCGGTCAGCTCGGCGATCCTGGGCGCGAGGTCGGCGACGACCTTCGGCGTGAAGGCGTTGCTGACGAGCCTGCGGAGCTTGCGGTGGGCATCGCCGTCCATCTGGATCAGGTTGCCCTCGTTGAAGGACATGTCCACGGTGTCGGGGAAGGCGGAGCTGAGGTTGGACAGGAACCGGGTGGGGTCGCTGAGCGCGGCGAGCACCTCCGCGTGGCCGGTGATGATCCACATCCCGCGCTCGGCGTCGAACTCCACCGGGTGCTCGCGGGTCTGGCCGCGCAGCCAGAAGTGCGCATCGTGCAGGCCCCAGGTGTCGGCGGGCAGGGTCATGGCAGTGGTCCCTTTCTGGGAGTGGGTCAGCGGGCGACGGCGCGGGAGAACGCCCGGCGCGCCCAGAGGAATCCGGCGAGCGAGATCAGCGCGCACCAGCCGAGCGCGAGCGCAGCGGTGCCCCAGGAGGTCGGCGTGCCCATCAGCAGGCCGCGCAGCGTCTCGATGACCGGGGTGAACGGTTGGTGCTCGGCGAAGACGCGCAGCCCGCTCGGCATGCGCTCCGGCGGCACGAAACCGCTGCCGAGCATGGGCAGGAACATCAGCGGCATCGGCGCGTTGCTCGCGGCCTCCGGCCCCTTGGCCACCAGGCCGAACGCGGCGGCCAGCCAGGTCATCGCGAAGGTCATCGCCAGCAGCAGCCCGATGACGCCGAGCCACTCCATCGGTCCTGCCGACGGCCGGAAACCCAGCAGCAGAGCCACTCCGACGACGAACGCGATGCTCGTCATGGTTTGCAGGACGCCGCCGACCACGTGCCCGGTGAGCACCGAGGTCCGCGAGATCGCCATGGTGCGGAAGCGGTTCACGATGCCCTCGGTCATGTCCACCGAGACCGACACCGCCGTCGCGACGCTGCCGGAGGTCGCCGCCATCAGGATGATTCCCGGCGCGAGGTAGTCGACGTAGTTCCCGCTGCCGATGCCCGTGCCCAGCGCCGTGCCGAACACGCCGACGAAGAGCAGCAGCATCAGCACCGGCATCGCCACCGTGCTGATCGTCATCGAGGGATAGCGCCGCGCGTGCAAGAGGTTGCGGCGCAGCATGGTGACGCTGTCATGTATGGAGTCACGCACTGGGCACCTCCTGGCGGGAGTCGGTCAACGCGAAGAACACGTCGTTGAGGTCGGGGGTGTGCACGGACAGCTCCTCGACCTCGATGCCGGCGTCGTCGAGCCGGTCCAGCAGCGCGCGCAACGAACGCACGCGGCAGTCGCTGGGCACGCGCAGGCTCAGCCCGTCCTCGCCCCGCACCACGTCACCGAGAACCCGCGACGCGGCGATCAGCTCGTGCTCCTCGGTGAAGCGCAGCCGCACGTGCCCGCCGGGGACCAGCCGCTTCAGCTCGTCGGGCGTGCCCTCGGCGGCCAGCTTCCCGTTGTGCAGCACGGCGATCCGGTTGGCGAGCTGATCGGCCTCCTCCAGGTACTGGGTGGTGAGGAAGATCGTCACACCGGTGTCGACCAGCTCGCGGATGATCTGCCACATCGTCTGCCTGCTGCGCGGGTCCAGCCCGGTGGTCGGCTCGTCGAGGAAGATCACCCTCGGGCTGCCGACCAGGGTCATCGCCAGGTCCAGCCGTCGCCGCATCCCGCCGGAGTACGTGCCCGGCAGCTGTTTTCCCGCCTCCACGAGGTCGAAGCGCTCCAGCAGTTCGGCCGCGCGCCGCCGCCCGCTCACGCGGTCCAGGTGGTGCAGGTCGGCCATGAGCAGCAGGTTCTCCTCGCCGGTGAGGAGCCGGTCGATGGCGGCGAACTGCCCGGTCACGCCGATCTCGGTGCGAACTGCCTCGGGCGCTTGGCGGAGGTCGTGCCCCGCGACCCGCGCCGTGCCCCCGTCGGCGCAGATCAGCGTGGACAGGATCTGCACGGTGGTCGTCTTGCCCGCGCCGTTCGGCCCGAGCAGCGAGAAGATCGTTCCGGCCTGCACGGTCAGGTCGATGCCGTCGAGCACGACCTTGTCCCCGTAGGACTTGCGCAGTCCCTCCGCGGCTATTGCGATGGTCATGCCGCAGAGCGTGCGTGCCGAGAGCTTTACCGCGGTTTCAGACCGGTTTCACGCGGGTGCGCAGGTGAAACTGGCCGCCGAGTTCGGGTCGCCGTGGCCGTCGTAGACCGGCTTGCGAGGGTGCGGGCACAGGTCGCGGGTGGTCTTGGCGTCGGTCGTCGCGGCGGGCAGCGTCGCCGGGGCGCGACCGTGCTCCACCCAGTCGATCATCGCGCGCACCGGGTCTACCGGCGAGACGCCTACCCCGCTGCCGCAGTGGCCGGAGCCGGGCGCGAGGAAGAGCCGGAAGAAGTCGTCGGTGCCACCGGTGGCCCGCCGGACCCGGTCCCAGTAGTCGATCGTGGTGCCCGGGGCGATCTCCGCGTCCGCCAGGCCGTGCCAGGACAGCAGCTTGCCGCCGCCCGCGCGGAAGGCCGACAGGTCGGCGCGGTCGGTGGCCAGCAGGTGGTCGTACACGCCGGTGGAGGTGAGCACCAGCCGCTCGAAGCCGGTGTAGTCGATCTTCGAGGTGTCCATGCCGGGATCGCGGCCGACGAAGTACCTGATCCAGTTGTCGGCGATCGGCAGCGGGGCCGGACCGGCGAGCGCGGCGAAGCTGCCGCCCTTGACCAGGCCCTGCCCGAGCCTGCCGGAGTACCCGCGCGGCCCCTCCCAGATCCGCCGGACCACCTCGGCCGCCGCCGCGCTGACCGTTCCTCCGCACGGCAGCGGCGCACCGATCAGCCGCGCGGGGTCGAAGCGGCACGTGGCCGGGTCGCCGATGATCCGGTCCTCGACGCCGTCGAGCAGATCGCACTCGTCGACGGCCGCCCTGGTGAACGCGTCGAACTCGCAGGCGGAGGGCCGGGTGCGCTCCTGGTTCATCACCACCTGCGGCCAGAACTGCGCCAGCGAGAAGCGCGGCATGTCCATCGCGGGCACCCCGGCGACGATCCCGTCGTAGTCGCGCGGGTGCAGCTGCGCCTCGGCCAGCCCCTGACGCCCGCCCGTCGAACAGCCGTTCCAGTACGAGTACGAGGCGGCGCGGCCGTAGAAGCTCCTGGTCACGGCCTTGCCGACCAGGGTCATGTCGTGCACCGAGCGCGTGGCGAAGTTGGTCAGCAGCCCCCAGTTGACCCGGCCCGAGGCGTCCAACGCCCACCTCTGCGGGCTGGCGGGGTTGATCCCGATCCCGCCGTCGGTGGCCGCCGCCGCGAAGCCGTTCTTGACCGCGGGCGCCAGGCCCTCCGCGGAGAACCCGGTCGCGAAGCCGCCGCCGCCGGTGCCGAGGAACCGCCCGGTCCAGCCGCTCGACGGCAGCCACACCTCCACCCGCACGCGGTCACCCGCGTCGGCGTGGCTGAGTTCCACCGTCACCTCGCACCGCGCCGGAACCCCGGGGATCGGCGGGCGACCTGGAACCCCGGCTTCACCGGCGGGGCGCTCGACACCGGTCACCGAGAGCACGCGGGCGCCGGGGACGGCCGGAGCGGCGATCGCTGAGCAGGTGCTCTTCGCGGGCTGGAGCTGGAGCGTCGGCAGACCAGCGGCGAGCAGCAAGGTGACCAGGAGCTGGCTGACCGTCTTCATCGCTCTCCATTGAGCCGCTGAGTCGGGGAGAAGCCACACAAGGTATCCGAATCGATGCAGGGCGCCAACAAGGATCTTGAAACGGTGATGGACCAGGGCCCTGAACGGCACGGCGGGTGCCAGCGCGAGCGCGTCGGCGCTCGACCGGTCCTCAGTATCTCCTCGAAATTCACCTGAAGATCGCTCGCAATTATCGCTGTCCCCTGAAAGGGGCTCGTGCTGTGATCGAACGATCCTGTCAGCATGCTTATCAAAGCAATTCCTGAACGGGGAGGGAATGACAGCTCTTCGTCTTGCCGCCGTCGTCACCGCGGAGCGCGACTGCCGCGTGCCTGGGCTGGAGCAACCCGCCCGCACGACCTCGGCCTGACCTTCCAGGGGCGCGAGGAGCCGGTTGCCGTCACGAAGATCGGTGACTGCTCAGGGCGGACCTTGTAGTGCGGATTCGAAATCCGAGTGTTGAACAATTCAGAAAATCAATTTTTGGTATGGGGAGAAAATGACCGCTCTTCGTCTTGCCGTCGTCGCCGCGCTGTCCGTCGCGAGCCTGTCGCTGTCGGTGTCCGCAGGAGCCTCGGCTTCGGCGTCCACCGAGCAGGCGCGAGGCATTCCCTGCAACAAGATGATCAGGGCGCTCGACGCTCCGCAGTACGGTCTGCCCAAGCACCTGCACTGGAACAACTGCAGCGGCCGCAAGCAGCACACCGAGATCCGCGCGGTCTTCCGCACGACGACCTGGTGCGTCGGCCCCGGCCTGCACGACGTCTCCAACGCCTTCCAGGGGCGTCAGGAGCCGGTGGTCGTCGACTTGCTCGGAGGCTGCTGAAACACGCGCTGAAATCCTGGCGCGGGACCTCGCCCTCTGTGCGACGGTACGGCCCGTGACAGACGAGAAGAACGGGTCGGCGGTCTCCGGCGAGCTGCTGGAGATCGCCGACGCGCTCCTGCCGGGAGTGCCGCTGGACTCCGCGCGGATGGCCGGCGGCTCGATGCACGAGGTCGTCCTCGTGCCGGAGGTCGCCGCCATCCGGATCAGCAGGCGCGCGATGCACGCCGAAGCCCTGCCCCGCCGGACCGAGGTGCTGCGGCTGATCGCCGCCGCCGATCCGCCGTTCGCCGTTCCCGAGCCGCTGACGCCGGTGACCACCTTCGGCGAGCGCGCGGCCGTCGCGCTGTCGTGGATCGGCGGCAAGCCGTGGCAGGAGGGGTACGGCGACCCCGACAAGATCGGCCACCTGCTCCGCGCCGTCCGCGAATGCCCGGTCAGCCCCGAGCTGAAGGCGCTGCTGCACGTGCCGCCCACCTACCCGGACGGTCGCGGCTGGGCGCAGGTCCTCGCCGAGGAGGTCATCCCGCGCCTTCCTCGGGGCGAGCGCGCCGAGCGCTCGCGCCGCCTGGAGGAGGCGCTGGCCATGGAGCCGGTTCCGGACGCGCTCGTGCACGGCGACATCGGCATGGGGAACGTGCACTGGGGCGACAACGGCGACCTGGTCGGAGTGCTGGACTGGGACCTCGCGCTCGTCACCGATCCCGCGATCGACGCGGCGCTGATGGCGTGGCACGGCTGGGAGAACGTGCGCGGTGCGGTGGACGAGCGGACGTACCGCCGCGCGCGGGCGTGGGACGCGACGATCGGCGCGGGCTACCTCGTCTCGGCGCTGCACACGCGGAACCTGGACAAGGTCGACTCCTTCGTCGAGCACATCGTGGCGGACCTGCACCGGCTCCCCGCAACGGTGTGACTGAACAATCAGTGTCCACTTTGGACTTTCATGTGGCGGTAGGTCCTATCGGGGACCGAGCCGTCGGCGCCGCCGCTTCCCACGGCTGAACCCGTTGCGTAGTAGGGCTTGCAGACCGGTCCGTCGTAGTCTGTCGCGATCTCCAGCACCCGCTGCCCGTCGCGGGAGGGCACCAGTGTCGAGCTGTAGTTCGGGCAGTAGTTGTTCGGCGGGTCGGCCACCTGGACCGGAGCCGGGACGGTGAACCAGTTGCCGTGCCCGCCCTCGGTGTTGACCAGCAGCGCGCGCCCGCTCTCCGGCGAGGTGCTGCCGTCCGCGCGGCGCAGCTGCTGGCCGACGGCGATCAGCCGACCTCGCGCGGTCCCGTCGTCCGCCCAGGAGAAGGTCGGTGCGTGCGCGAGGTAGCCGCCGTCCCGCGTGCGCACGAGCGGCCCGATGTCCCCGACGCCGCCCCAGTTCCACCCGTCAGCCGAGGTCCTGAAGCGCGCGGCGCAGTCGAACTGGCCGGGGACGCCGCACACCTCGTAGAGCATGGCGTAGCTGCGATCGGGCATCCGCCGCACCACGGGCATCCCCGGGCGCTCGCCCTGCACAGCGAGGGCGATGGTGTCGACCGGCGCACTCCACGTCACGCCGTCGGTCGAGGAGACCCGCGCGAGCAACTGGCTGTGCCGGCCGCTCCTGGTCTCGTCTGCGTAGTGGCAGACCAGCCGCCCCGAGGCGTCCACGGACAGCTCGGGCTCCCACAGGCCGCCGGTGTTCGGGGCGACGCGGCAGGAGGAAAGGTGGGACCAGGTGCGCCCCTGGTCCGGGCTGCGCCACACGCGCAGCGACATCCGCCGGTCCGGCGCGTTCTGGCCGATCGAGGCCGCCCACAGCAGCGTTCCGGTCGGTAGATCACCCACTCGACCCGGTAACTCGAACAAACTCCCGCAACACAGGCCGCGACCCTCTGAAGCGGCCGGATCGGCAATGTTGCCGATCTGGGTGAAGCTTCCACCGTCATCGGTACTGCGGTAGATCGCCGCTATTCCTCGGTTGCCCTCGAAAGTCACGACGCTGGCCACGACCGCGCCGTCGGACAAGCGCAGGGCGCGCGGATACAGGCCCGTTCCCTCGCGCAGCGGCGTTCCGGTCGCCGCAACCGCCGGGAGGGTGAGGTTGGTCAGGGTGAGAAGGACGATGAGCGCCAGCGGAATGCTTCGTGAGAACACCGATCGTTGCAGTGACAACGAAACCTCCACGTCGAGGCGGCGTCATGGGTGCGCTCGTGCGCGCGGGAACCATCAGCGTGGCGGTGCGGACAGGCCTGCCACAAGGTGTTCGACCGAAGATTCGCGAAATGCATTCTGTTCCGGTCGGGGTGGCACATCAGATTCTTGAGACGCTACTTCTTCCATTCCTTCGGGGGAGTTCTGGGTGAGCGGAGCGCTCCGCTATGCTCCGCCCACTCGCGTGATCAACTCGCTCTGGCCGCGTGATCGCTTCAAGCCAGGAGTTCTCCGATGCCCCAGAACCCGATGCCGCAGAAGGTGTCCCAGAACAAGGCGCACGGCACACGTGGAAGGGTCGCCGTCGCGCTCGCGGCCAACCGGCTCGGCGTGCCCTCCGTGATCTTCTTCGCCATGTCGGCGGCCGCCCCGCTGACCGCGGTCACGATGGTGATCACCTCGGGCTACTCGGTCACCGGACTGATCGGCATCCCGGTCGCCTTCGTCGTCGCGGGCGGGCTGCTCGCGCTGTTCTCCGTCGGCTACGTGACGATGGCGCCGTACGTGGTGAACGCGGGAGCCTTCTCCGCCTACGTCAGCAGGGGACTGACCCGGCCGCTCGGGGTGTCCGCCGCGCTGGTGGCGCTGATCGCGTACACGGTGATCCAGATCGGGGTCTACGGCGCCATCGGGGACGCGGGCGCGGCGCTGTTCCGCGACTGGGGCGTCGACCTGCCGTGGTGGCTCATCGCATTGGTGGGCTGCGCCCTGGTGGCCTTCCTCGGCCTGCAGCACGTCGACTTCAACAGCAAGATCCTCGCGGTGCTGCTGGTCGCCGAGATCCTGGTGATCGTCGTCTACAGCATCGGCAACCTCACCCACCCCGCGGGCGGCGTGGTCACCGTCGACGCGCTGAACCCGGAGACGCTGTTCTCGCCCGGTGTCGGCGCCGTGCTCGCGGTGGCGATCACCGCCTTCGTCGGCTTCGAGAGCTCGGTGGTGTTCAGCGAGGAGGCCAGGCGGCCCGGCAAGACGGTGCGCGTGGCCACCTTCACCTCGCTCGGCGTGCTCGTCGGGCTCTACACGCTGGCCTCGTGGGCGATGAGCGTGGCGACCGGTCCCGCGCACATCGGCAAGGCCTCGCAGACCGAGAGCACCAACCTGATCTACAGCCTGGCCGCGAGCAGCCTCGGCACGAGCTTCGCGATGATCGGCCGCGCGCTCTACGTCACCGGCGCGCTGGCCACGCTGATCGCCTTCCACAACCTCGCCGCCCGCTACACCTTCGCGCTCGGCCGGGAACGCGTGCTGCCCGCCGTGCTCGGCAGGACCTCGCTGCGCACCGGGGCGCCGAAGAACAGCTCGCTCATCCAGAGCGCGCTGGCCCTCGCGGTGATCGTCGTCTACGCGCTCTTCGACCTCGACCCGGTGATCAACCTGTTCTACTGGTGGTGCACGTCGGGTTCGCTCGGCGTGATGCTGCTGATCACCGCGACCTCCTTCGCCGTCATCGGTTTCTTCGTCAAACGCCCCACCGCCGAGTCCGCGTGGCGCAGGGTCATCGCCCCCGTGCTCGCCGCGATCGGCATGTGCGTGGCGATGGTGCTGGTGCTGGCCAACTTCGACAAGCTGCTCGGCGTCGACCCGGACTCACCGCTGGCGTGGGGCATCCCCACCACCTACCTGGTGATCGCCCTCGTCGGCTTCGCGTGGGGCCTGTGGCTGCGCGGCGCGTGGCCGGAGGTCTACACCACCATCGGCATGGGCTCCAAGAGCGCCATCGCCCGCGACCGCGTCGTCGACACCACCACCCGCCCCGGCTCCTAGCTGGGGCGGGGGAGGCGTTCGGTGACGGGCAGGATGCCGAAGGGCTTGTGCGGCAACGTCTGGTACCAGTAGGCGACCGAGGACAGGTCGTCGGAGCGCTTGTTGGCGTGGCCGTGCTCGATGGTCACGCGGATGGACCGGGTGAAGGTCACCGGGTCCTCGACGTGGAAGCGGTACATCGAGATCTGCCCGCTCCAGTTCGGCCCGCCGGGCAGCGTGAGCCCGTGGTAGGGCGCGGAGTAGGACTGCGTCGGGCACCACGCGGTGTTGAAGTAGTCCTCGGTCCCGGTGCCGTACAAGGACGGCGGGAACGGCTCGTCGTCGATGAAGATCATGTCATCGCCCTCGCCGTACCAGTTCCACTGCTCGGTCTCGCGGAGGTTGTGCACGTTGAGCACGCAGCCGACGTAGTGCCCGCGCCCGGTCGCGTCGAGCACCACGTAGTTGCCGGCGCCGTCGGGGTTGGTGCCGCCGAAGAGGAACTCCTCGTTGGACTCCTCGCCCTGCTCGACGCCGTCGGTGGGGTTGACGCGGTTCCACTGCGCGTGGAAGTAGCCGAGGTCGTCCTCGAGGGAGTCGAAGACCTCGTAGTCGACGTAGTAGTAGAAGTACACCGGCGCGCTGGACATCTCGCTGATCAGTTCGAGCCTGGCGCGGCGCCGGAACGGCATGTGGAACCAGCAGTTGAAGCCCTTGCCGTCCTCCGGGCTCATCTGCAGCGGCGCGGACACGAAGTTGCCGGTCTTGCCGTGGCCCATGCCGAAGAAGTCGCCGAGCGGTACGAGCACGCTGGGGTCGGCGCTGTCCTCCCACGTGATCTTGAGCAGCAGCCTGCGCAGGAAGTCCGGCTCCTGCTCGGCATCGCCCGGCAGCGCCACTGTGCACCAGATGTGGGTGATGGAGCCGCTGCCCTCGATGTCGGCGAGCAGCGCGGTCTGTCCGGGCTGGACGGTGAGCCGGTCGTCGTTGCCGCCGCTGCGGTCCCGGCTGGAGGCCCTTCGCCTGCGCGAGGACCGCAGGCGGGCGAGGTCGCGCAGACTGCTCCCGTGGTTGCCGTAGGACATCGTGCCGCCTCCCGACCGAGAAAACGATCTCTGGCAACCTAGGCGCCCGTTCGGCGGCACGTCAATCCGCCGATCAGTTCCTCGCAGCGTCCACTGTGGACTGTGGAGAAGCATGGAGAACCCGGTCACGGATTGAGATCGCTTCGGGACCCCTCCCGGTTCCGGTGGCCACAATGGGCGAACCCTGCCCTGCCTTCCCTGAAGGGACCCCGATGGACGAGCCGACTCCGGTCGAGCCCCAGGCTGCGCCTCAAGTGGGTCCGCTCGGCGCCGCGCTCGGCAACGCGTCGCTGTTCGGCGCGGGCTACCTCGCGCTCGGCAAGCGCCGCCTCGCCCTGGTCACGAGCCTGGTCACCGTCGTGCTCGTCGCCCTGCTCGCCACGGTGGCGCGCGTGTGGTGGTTCGACGTGGTCGTGCTGCTGTGGTGGGCCGCCATGATCTGGCACGGCTGGTTCCTCGCGGGCGGTCGCAGCGCGAAACGCGGGCGCTGGGCGGTGCTGCTGGCCTTCACGCTCCCGGTGGTGATCACCGTGAGCCTGCTGCGCTTCGACCTGCACCGGATCGACGTCGCACTGGCAGATGCCCGTGCTGCGGGCGACTGCGCGCGGGCGGTGGACTCCGTCGATCAGCTGTGGTTCGGCCACCGCGTCCTGGACCTGACCACGACCTATCGGGGCGAGCTGACCCGCGAGGCGTGCGGCCTGGTGGGCACGGCCAAGGACAAGCTCGCGACCGCGCTGACCGGGCGCACCGACTCGCTCAAGGAGGGCTTCGACGGCCTCGCCCAGGTGCTCCTCCAGTTCCGAGGCCACGAGAAGGTGGTGGACGTCGTCCTGGACGGCTTCCTCGCCGGGCTGCCCGCGAAGAACCCTTGCCACACCGCCGTTGTGACCGACTGGCTCCGCGAGCGCAAGCCGACCGGGATCGCGCTGGACCGCTCCTCCGACGTGGTCGGCAGGACCGCGCCCGCGGCGCTGCTCGCGTGCGGCGATGACCTGATGAAGGCCAAGAACTGGCAGCAGGCCCGGCAGCGCTACCAGCAGCTGATCGACCAGTACCCCGGGCACGAGCTGATCGCCAAGGCGCGGGAGGGCGTGAAGCAGGCGACCCTCGCGCTGGAACTGGCGAACGTGCGCGACCTGCTGCGCGGCTCAGCCGGTTCGCAGCCCGCCTACTGCTCGCGGCCCGCCCAGTACAGCGGCGCCGCGCCCTACGGCAAGGGCACCAACCGCTCGCTGATCTACGGCAACAGCGAGTACGCCGACAAGCTCCCCGGCGAGTGGAAGGCCGGAGACGTCGCCGATGCCGTGCTGGTGGTCTGCGCGGGCACGACGGAGTTCGGCGCGGCCATGCGGACCTGCCCGTACGAGAGCAAGCTGAGCCCGCGCTTCCCGGTCCAGGTCACCTTCCACAAGATCGCGATCCCGGTGAAGGCCTACGAGCTGCGCACCGGGAAGCTGGTCACCGACACCAAGATCGAGATCGATGGCTCGACCTGCCCGAAGGTGCTCACCTACTCCCGGCCGCGCCTGCTCGCCGACATCGGCCCGCCCTCGCAGGTGCACGTGATCACCACCGACGACAAGGTGCACGCGGCCTTCGGCTCGTTCATCAACCAGTAGGGCGGATCAGAGGCCGGTCGCGCCGTCCACCCGCTCGCGGAGGAGGTCGGCGTGACCGCAGTGCCTGGCGTACTCGGCGATCATGTGGGTGTAGATCCAGCGCAGGCTGAACTCGGCACCGCCGAAGGTGCCGGTGTCCGCCAACTCCTTGGTGGCGCAGTGCTTCCTGGCTGCGGCGACCTCCGCCTCCCAGGTGGCGCGGGCGGTGGCGGAGGTGGCGTCCTCGGCGAGCTCGAAACCGCCGTCGTGACCGTGGGACTCCGAGGGCCTGGGGTGGATCGGCGGCGCGTCCTCCCCGGCCAGCACGCGGCGGAACCAGTTCCGCTCGACCTCGGCCAGGTGCTGGAGCAGGCCGAGCAGGGTGAGCGAGGACGGCGGCGCGGAGGCGGTGCGCAGCTGCTGCTCGGTCAGCCCCGCGCACTTCACGACCAGGGTGGCGCGGTAGAAGTCGAGCCAGTTCTCCAGCGTCGTGCGCTCATCGGCGGTCGGGTTCGGCATCGGGCGTTCGGGCGTCGTCACCCCGACATGATGCGTGCAGCCGGACGCAGCAGTGCCCCGGGGTCGGCTCCAGGCGCGCGCTGACACCCTCGGCGCCCAAGCCTTCGAGCAGCCCGTCCAGCAGGCGCAGGGTCATCCCGCACACCATCGCCGCGTGCCGCTCGGCGAGGCTGTGGAACGGGCAGTTGCCGAGCGAGGTCACCGCGCCCGAGGTCCTCGGCTCGAAGCCGTGCCGCTCCAGCATTTCGTCCACAGTGGACGATCCTGCGGCCTCGCGCCCCCACCGCGTCCCGAGCGCGTGGGCGTGCCGGTCGAGCACGGCGCGCGGAGCTTCCCCGGTCTCCTGCGCCTCGGCGACCGCGTCGGCCAGCAACCGCGCGGCCAGCTCGTAGTGGCGCTCCGGCAGGGACACCGCGATGTGCTCGGGGCAGCGGCGGTACAGCTTCGCCGGGCGTCCCGCTCCCGGTCCGGAGCGGCCGGTGCGGCGCTCGTAGACCACCTCCAGCAGCCCCTCCGCGGCGAGCTTGTCGAGGTGGAATGCGGCGGTCGTCCTCGGCAGCTCGACTGCGTCGGCGGCCTCGTCCCTGCCGACCGGGGCGCCCTGCCGCGCCACGAACTCGTAGAGCCGCCGCCGGGTCGGCTCGTCAAGTGCGGCGATGGCGGAGAGGTGGGACATTCTTCTAATGTTAGCGTGAGTTGGCGATAGAAGGAGGAGCCCATGACCGCTCAGCTGCGCGTGGTGCACGGCCGCACCGGTGTCGACGTCGAAGCCGCCCGGCGCGCGGTCACCGACCTGTTGGTCGCGTTAGGCCGCGACCCGGGCTCGGAGCACCTCGCGGACACACCGAGACGGGTCGCGCACGCCTACTCCGAACTGCTCACCCCGCGCGAGTTCGACCTGACGACCTTCCCCAACGAGGAGGGCTACGACGAGCTCGTGCTGGCCAGGTCGATCCCCGTGCAGTCGCTGTGCGAGCACCACCTGCTGCCCTTCCACGGCGTCGCCCACGTCGGCTACCTGCCCGGCGAGCGCATCCTCGGCCTGTCCAAGCTCGCGCGCGTCGTCGAGCTGTTCGCCAGGGACCTCCAGGTTCAGGAGCGCCTGACCAAGCAGATCGCCGACTGGCTGCGCGACCACCTGGCGCCCAAGGGCGTCGGCGTGGTGATCGAGGCCGAGCACATGTGCATGTCGCTGCGCGGGGTCCGCGCCACCGGTTCGCGGACCGTGACCTCCGCGTTGAAGGGGGTTCTCCGCGAGGACCCGCGCTCCCGCCAGGAGTTCTTCGCGCTGGCCGGGATCAGCTGAGCGCTCAGTTCTCTCCGCGCAGCACTCCGCCGACGCGGCACACCACGGCGACCCCGGTGAGGATCAGCGCGAGGTAGTGCGCCGTGCCGCCGTCGTCCCGCACCGTGCTCGCCGGAACCGGGCCCACCTGGCGCAGCGGGTCGTGGACGATCTCCAGGCGCTGACCCGGCTCGGCGACGCGGGAGGTCCAGCTCAGCAGGTCGACCGGTGCCCCGTCGCAGCGCAGGCGGTGGTCGTGGAAGGTGACGGTGTTGACGAAGATCGAGCCGTCCGCCGTTGTGTGCGTCCGCAGCTCGTCCCGCTTGACGACGCTGAGCACCGCGCAGCTGGCACGGACGCTGCGCTCGCGCACGGCCTCGTCGTCGCGGGCGGAGATGGTCCCCGCGACGGCGAGCAGTGACGCGAGCATCCCGGCGACCAGCCAGCCCGTGTCCGCCACCAGCAGTACGCCCGCCACCAGGACCGCACAGGTGAGGACCGTGGGCGCGCCGCTGTGCGCCGTCCACAGCACCAGCGGTGGGTGGCAGATGGCGACGATCAGGTTGACGAAGAGTCGCACCCGGTCAGGATGATCCCTCAGCGGTGGGAGGGGTCCCGGTCGGTGGTCACCCAGGACGGGCGTTCGCCAGGCGTGCTCCCTCCTCGGTGTGCAAGCTTGTCGCATGCGTGCCACGGCTCTGGCCATGCTCATGGTCACGGCGCTCACCCCAGCGCCGATCGCTCCGGTTTCCGCTTGCACCCCAACGGAATCCATCGCTCTGACGCACCACTACTCGCCGGACGGGAGATCGCGGATCGGCCTGCGGCTGTGCGTGCGAGTGGACGACGGCAACGTGCTGCGCGCCAGCACCGTCGTGAGCGCGGAGTACCGCGACGACTTCGGCTGGCACTTCGAACAGCCCGCGCGGGTGGCGTTCATGAGCGCCCAGGTCGACGGGCAGACCACCGTGGTGGAGCGCGGCTCCGGGCACCAGTGGTCGTTCTCGTGGAGCAATGTCGTCACCGAGGCGCGCAACGGCCCCGTCGAGGTGGACTCCACGCCCGGCGGCGTCGGCGTCCGCCCGCGCGAGAGCTACACCGTGCGGTGGGACATCGTGCACAAGATCGGCGGTTACTGGCGCGAGCGCGAGGCCCCCGCGCAGAGCTACCAGGTCTGGGTTCCGCGCTACGGCGAGGAAGGGCCGTCGATCACCGTCGTCACGACCTGAGCGCACGCGACCTGGACGAAGCGCGCGATCCACGGCGCGGTCGAGCCCGCGGGCCACGCGAGCACCGTCGTGTAAGGGCTCGCGTCGAGCACGGGCCGGTAGACGATGTCCGGTCGCGGCGTGTGCTCGGCCAGCGAGCGGGGGATGAGCGCGACGGTCAGCCCGAGCGCCACGTTCTCCATCAGTTGTGAGTTGTCGTGGATCTCCGGGCCGCCCGTCGGCAGGTCGTGGTCGCGGCCCGCCCAGTACACGCGGTCGGCGTGGCACGACTCGGGCCACTGCGACATCGGCTGGCCGAGGAGATCCTTGCAGTGCAACGCTTCCCGCTCGGCCAGCTCGTGCCCGGCGGGCAGTGCGGCCACCCTCGGCTCGCTGACCAGGTGCTCGGTGTCGAAGCCCGAGTGGTCGGCGGGGGAGCCGATGAGGGCCAGGTCCGCGCGGCCGTCGCGGAGCATGACGGCCTGCTCGCCGTAGCCGCTCACCACGACCTCAACCGCTTGTGCGCCAGGCGCTTCGGCATATGCGCGAACAACGCGGCGAAGCAGTTCGGTCGCCACCCCGGCCTTCGCGGTCACCACCACCGACGGCGTAGCTTGGCCCGCGCGGCGCGTCCTGTGCACGGCCGCCGACACCGCGTCGAACACGCGCCCGGTCTCCGCGAGCAGCGCGTGCCCGGCCGGGGTGAGCGCGACCTGACGAGTGTCGCGGACGAACAGCTGCACGCCCACGCGACGTTCGAGCTGGCGGATCGCCCTGGACAGCGGTGGTTGGGCGATGCCGAGCCGCAGTGCCGCCTTGGAGAAGTTCAGCTCGTCGGCGACCGCGCGGAAGTACCGCAGCTCCCGCACCTCCACATCTGCCATACCCCCAGGGTATAAGCATGGATCGAAGTGGTCTTTCCCCGGCGGCGGGGTCCGCTGGTGGAGTGAGCTCATGAGCGGAGAAGTCGCGCTGGTGACCGGCGCCAACAAGGGGATCGGCAAGGAGATCGCGCGCGGTCTCGCGGCCGAGGGAATGACCGTCTACCTGGGGGCGCGCGACCTCGAACTGGGGCAGCGCGCCGCCGACGAGCTGAGCGGCGACGTCCGCGCGGTCCGGCTCGACGTGACCGACCAGTCCGAAGTGGACAGTGCGGTCGCCACCATCGAGGCGGAGTGCGGGCGGCTGGACGTGCTCGTCAACAACGCGGGCGTGGCCGTCGAGTGGGGCGTGGCGGTGCCCGATCTCACCGCGGACCTCGTGCGCGAAGCCTACGAGGTCAACGTCTTCGGTGTCGTCGCGGTGACACGGGCGTGCGTTCCGCTGCTGCGGCGCGCGCCGGTGGGACGCGTTGTCAACATGTCCAGCCCGCTGGGGTCGCTGCACCTGCTCGCCGATCCCGGCAACCCGATCGCCTCGCGCGGCCTGCTCGCCTACAGCTCGTCCAAGGCCGCGCTCAACGCGATCACCCTGCTCTACGCGAACGCGTTGCGGCAGGACGGAATCCTGGTGAACGCGGCGAATCCCGGCCTCGTCAAGACCGACCTCAACACCGATTCCCCGTTCCCTCGGGGTGAGCGGACGCCCGTCGACGGCGCCGTCGCACCGCTGCGGCTCGCGCTGCTCGGCGCCGACGGCCCCACCGGCGAGTTCTGGGGCGACGATTCCACCGTCCCTTGGTAGTGACTGGAGAAACCATGAGTGACGCGAACAAGAAGACCGTCCTGGCGTTCCTCGACCTGGCGTTCAACGAGAAGCGCCCCGAGGAGGCCGCCGTCACCCACCTGCACCCCGACTACGTCCAGCACAACCCGCACGCACCCTCCGGGGCCGCCGCCTCCGGTCGCTTCCTCCGCGGCTTCGTCGACCAGTTCCCCTTGCTGCGCCTGGACTTCAAGCGCGTGCTGGCCGACGGGGACCACGTGATCGTGCACTGCCACATGCGCTTGACGCCGGAGAGCCGGGGCTCGGCGATCGTGGACATCGTGCGCTTCGAGGGCGATCGGATCATCGAGCACTGGGACGTCGTGCAGGACATCCCCGAGCACTCCGCCAACGACAACACGATGTTCTAGTACTGCAACGGCATTTGCGTCGTAGGTGGTGGATCATGTCACGTGGAAATAAGCATGATCCTTTTTGTCGGCGAATCGATCTTGAATTCTCAAACTTCTTCAGGTATGTGTGAAGTCGCTCACGGCCCCGTTTTCTCGTGGTTACCGTTCTGCGTGCTTGCTCGACCGGTACGAAAAGGAGGGCATCATGCGCAAAAATCTTCGGGCCGTTGTCGTGATGGCGACGACGATCATTGCCACGGCAGCCGTCGTCGCGCCAGCGAGCGCGAATCTGATGGCGGAGCCCGTCCGGTGCGGGTACGACGAGTCGACTCCCACCGGCCACCCCGAGCGGTACCGCGACGCGAAGTACAACCACTGCGCCAGCACGAGGGTCGAGATCTGGGTTGACTACGTCTCGCAACCGGACCGTTCCTTCTGCACCTCGCCCCTGCCCTGGGTGTACTACCTCGGCAGGGCGGACCAAGTCAACAACGCCTGGTACACCGGCCGTCTCTGCTGATATCCGGCCCTGTTGGGAGGAAGCCAGTCAAAGGTCGCGGACGGTCACATCTGGATCATTCAGCTCCATGATCGGAAATATGCGCAAGAAAGGCTTCGAGCAACTCGGCGACCGTACAACGGCGACCTGACGAGGACAGCCGTTCACCGTGTCCGGTATCCACTCCGGCAGGGCGAGCGTGGAATACCTCGGCAGGTCGCCGCTGTGGGTGAAAGGGAGCGGGCTGGAGGGTGGCGCGGTGGAACACAGCTCCGCTACCGGGAAAAGATCAACCGCCCGGCTCACTGGAGTGATGTAGGTCCTGCGGAGTGCTAGAGGGTGGCGCGCAGGGCGGTGGAGGCGCGGACGACCAGTTCGGGGGAGAAGACGACCTGGCGGTGCTCGTGGCCGTCGCCGGAACCCGCGGCCTCGTCGAGCAGCAGCTCCGCCGCCGTGCGCCCGAGCAGGTGGCGGGGCTGGCTCACGGAGGTCAGCGGCACGGCGGCGGCCCCGGCGAACTCGATGTCGTCGTAGCCCACGATCGCGAGGTCGCCCGGCACGTCGAGGCCGAGCCGCACCATGCGCTGCAACAGACCGAGCGCCAGCAGGTCGTTTGCGCAGAACGCGGCGGTGGGACGGCGCGAGCCGGGTAGCCCGGCGAGGCGCTCGCCCGCGCGGCGCCCCTCGGCGACGTTGAGCGCGGCGGTCTCCAACACGATCAGCTCGGCGCCGGGGACCGCCGCGACGGCCTTGCGCGCGCCCGTCAGGCGGTCGGCGGCCTGGCCGATGGTCAGGGGGCCACCGATGTAGGCGATCTTGCGGTGGCCCGCCTCCAGCAGGTGCGTCGCGGCCAGCTCCCCACCCGCGACGTCGTCCACGGTCACCGAGCAGAAATCGGGGCCCGCGTCGCGGTCGACCACCACGACCGGGATGCCGCGCCCGCGCACGCGGTCCAGCCGATCGGTGGCGTTGTCTGTCGGAGTGATCAGGATGCCCTCGACCCGTTGCTGCTCAAGCATGTCGAGGTAGAAGTCCTGCCGCCCGCCGTCCTCCCGGCTGTTGCACAGGAACACCGCGAGCCCGGCTGCCTCGGCGGCGTCCTGCACGCCCTCGGCCACGTCGGTGAAGAACGGGTTGCCGGAGTCCAGTGCCACGTAGGCCAGGGTCCTGCTGTGCCCGGAGCGCAGCTGGCGCGCGGTCTCGTTGCGGACGAAGCCGAGCTGCTCGATGGCGGCGCGCACGCGGTCGCGGGTCTGCACGCTGACCCGGTCCGGCTTGTTGAGGACGTTGGAGACGGTGCCGAGCGACACCCCGGCGCGCGCCGCGACGTCCTTCATGCTCGGTGTTCCCGGACCCGCCACGCCGCCCCCTGACTCCGACCTCTGAAACGTGCGGACCAGCCGATGTTTGACGGTCGCGCTCGGCCATCGTACCGTCATGACCACGGTTTGAAACGTTCCAACGCGCCGGAGGAGAGTTCATGGCCGAGCCGAGTGCCGTCCGCTTCGAGCACCTCCCGCGCCGTGGGTTGGTGGTCGTCGGCACCTCCGAACCGCGCCTGAGCTGGCAGGGGAGGGCGACGGAGCTGGAGCTGACCGACGCCTCCGGTCAGGTCAGCCGGTGCCGCGTCGACGGCGAGGAGCGGGTGCTCGTCCCGTGGCCGTTCGCGCCGCTCGGCTCGCGCTTCCGGGGAAGCCTGCGTGTGCGCGGCGGTGAGCCGATCGAGTTCGAGACCCCGTTGCTGAGCCCTTCGGACTGGACGGCTCGGTTCGTCTCGCCGAGCGCGATCGGTCGGATCGGCGATCCAGCTCCGCTGCTCAGCTCGCGGATTTCCTTGCCCAGCAGGGCAGTTCGCGCGCGCCTGCACATGACTTCGCTCGGCGTTCACGTGGCGTCGATCAACGGTTCGCGCGTTGGCGACATCCACCTGGACCCGGGCTGGACCTCCTACGAGCACCGCCTCCGCTACCGCACGCACGATGTGACGTCGCTGTTGTCCAGCGGAGACAACGACATCGATGTGCTGCTCGGCAACGGGTGGTACCGGGGGAGGCTCGGTTGGCAGGGCAAGCGCGCCCACTACGGTGATCGTCTCGCCCTGCTCGCTCAGCTCGAAGTCACGTGCGAGGACGGCTCGGAGCACGTGTTCGGCACGGACTCCACGTGGACCGCGCGGTCGAGTCACATCACCGCTGACGACCTCTACGACGGTCAGACAACGGACCTGCGCGCGTCGGAGTCCACTGTGGACACCGTGGACGTGCTCGATGTCGATCTGAGCCGGCTTGAGGTGCCGCTCGGGCCGCCAGTGCGCGTGGTGGCAACGGTTCCCGCCGTTTCGGTGACGCGATCGCCGTCGGGCAAGCTTCTCGTGGACTTCGGTGAGAACCTCGTCGGCTGGGTGCGGCTCCGCGTCCGCGCGGGGGCCACGCGGGTCACGGTGCGGCACGCCGAAGTGCTCGAACACGGCGAACTCGGTACCAGGCCGCTGCGCTCCGCCCTGGCCACCGACCGCTACCTCCTGTCCGGCGACGCGGATGCGGTGTGCGAGCCGTCGCTGACCTTCCACGGGTTCCGCTACGCCGAGGTCGACGGAGTGGACTCGCTCGACGTCGCCGACCTCGAAGCCGTTGTGCTGTCATCGGATCTGCCCGCCACCGGGTGGTTCAGCTGCTCGGAGCCCGACCTGGAGACGTTGCACGACAACGTTCGCCGGGCGATGCGCGGCAACTTCCTCGACGTGCCGACGGATTGTCCTCAGCGCGATGAGCGGCTCGGCTGGACGGGCGACATCCAGGTCTTCGGCCCGACCGCGTCCTTCCTCGCCGACAGCGCCGGTTTCCTCACCTCCTGGCTGCGTGATCTCGCGGCCGACCAGTACGACAACGGCTGCGTTCCCTTCGTGATCCCGGATGTTCTGCGTGAGCACGCGCCGAGCGCCGCCGCGTGGGGTGACGCCGCGACGGTCGTGCCGTGGACGCTGTACGAGCGCTACGGCGACCTTCGCGTGCTCGCCGACCAGTTCGCCAGCATGCGCGCGTGGGTCGACCGCCAGACCGCGCTCGCCGGGCCGGATCTCCTGTGGTCCGGCGGTTTCCAGTTCGGCGACTGGCTCGACCCGGCGGCGCCGCCGGAGAACCCGTTCGCCGCGAAGACCGACCACGACATCGTCGCGACCGCTCACTTCGCTCACTCTGCGTCGATCGTTGCGCGCGCGGCTGAAGTCCTTGGCCGCCAAGAGGAAGCGCGTTCGTATGCCGCCTTGGCAGGCGCCGTCCGGACAGCGTTCGCCGACGCCTACGTGACTCCGTCCGGGCGGATGGTCGGCGACGCGCCCACCGCCTACGCCATGGCGCTGGTCTGGGATCTTCTGCCCACGGCCTCGCAGCGTGCCGGAGCGGGCACGCGGCTGGCGGACCTCGTGCGCGCCAACGGTTTCCGCATCGCGACGGGCTTCGTCGGAACGCCGATCATCGCCGATGCCCTGTGCATGGCAGGGCAGCCTCAAGTGGCTTACCGACTTCTGCTGGAGCGTGGCTGCCCATCGTGGTTGTACCCGGTGACGATGGGCGCGACCACGATCTGGGAGCGGTGGGACAGCATGCTCCCGGACGGCACGATCAACCCCGGCGAGATGACCTCCTTCAACCACTACGCGCTCGGCGCCGTCGCCGACTGGCTGCACAGGACGGTCGCCGGTCTCGCACCTGGCTCGCCCGGCTACCGATCGCTGCTGGTGCGTCCGCTGCTCGGTGGCGGGCTGACCCGCGCTTCGGCTCAGCACGAGACGCCCTACGGCCGTGCTTCCGTTGCGTGGCAACGGGAAGACGGCACGCTCACCCTCGACGTCGAGGTCCCCGACGGCGCGACCGCGACCGTGCACGTCCCGGGCTCGGTGACGGAGGACGTCGGCCCTGGACAACACCGGTGGCAGGTGCCAGATCCCGTTGTGCCGCACAGCATCCGAACGGTCCGCGACGCCGTCGACGACCCTCGGGTGTGGGCCGCGCTCGTGGAGACCGCCGTGGACCTCAAGGTCGTCGCCGACGGCCCCGCACTGGGGCGAGCACTGTCCCGCGACTTCGACCGCCCCGCCGAGGATCTGCCGAAGATCCTCGTGTCCACGCTCGAACACACCAACGGCCAGGAACTCGCTGAGCGTCTTGCGGCGGCTCTACGGTAGGCCGAGGGCGCGCAGGACGCCGGGCTGCACGTCCGTTCCTCGGAGGTCTTCGACGAGCCGCAACGTGCGGTCGGCGATGACGAGTTCGCGGGGCGTGTGTGGGACGTCGTCGCCGAGGCGGCGGAGGTAGTCGGCGATGTGCAGCCACGAGTAGAAGACGGTTCCCTCGGTGTCTGGGTTCAATGGCTCCGGGAAGTGCTCGTCCTCCTGGGAAAGTTGCACCAGGGACTCATAGCTGCGATCGCAGCGCTGCGCCGCCTCTTCGAGGGCCACCTTGTCCTCCATCAGGGCACCGACCCCGCGGAGGCCGGGGATGAGCTGGATGTTGCGGGCCATCTGCGCCACGGCGTCCAAGAGCGTCGGCGCTTCGACATCGCAGATCAGCTTCTTTAGCTCCGACTCGTCTGAGCGGACTGGGTACTGCTCCGGCTTCCTGGGGCCGAGGACGAAGGCCGCTGAGCCGTCTGCGAACGCGTCGCATTGGGAGAACTCATCGGCCTGCTCGGGGGTGAAGGGCTGGTTGAGCAGCAGGGTGAAGCTCCACTCGGGCATCAGGTGCGTTTCCTTCAATGCTGATGTGCCTCGCGGCGGCTCTACGGTAGGCCAAGGGCGCGGAGGGTGCCGGGCTGCACGTCCGTTCCTCGAAGGTCTTCGACGAGCCGCAACGTGCGGTCGGCGATGACGAGTTCGCGGGGCGTGTGTGGGACGTCGTCGCCGAGGCGGCGGAGGTAGTCGGCGATGTGCAGCCACGAGTAGAAGACGGTTCCGTCGGTTTCCAACGGCTCCGGGAAGTGCTCGTCCTCCTGGGAAAGTTCCACCAGGGACTCGTAACTGCGATCACAGCGCTGCGCCGCGTCGCTGAGGGTGACTGTGTCCTTGTGCGTGGCACCCACCGCGCGCAGGCCGGGGATGAGCTGAACGTTGCGCGCAGTCTGAGCTATGGCATCCAACAACGTCAGCGCTTCGACGTCGCACCACAGCTCGATCAAGTCGGAAGGGTCGCACTGGATCGGGTACTGCTCCGGCTTCGCCGGGCCACGCATGTAGGACACCGATCCGTCGCCGAACGCGTCACAGTGGTCGAACGCGTCGGCCTGCTCGGGCGTGAGGGGTTGATTGACAAGCAGAGTGAAGCTCCACGCGGGCATCAGGTGCGCTTCCTTCAATGCTGATGGTGACGAACGAACTCGTTGATGCGCTTGGCTTGGTCGCCCGGGTTCTTGGGCGTGCAGTACACCGTAATGTTCTTCCCGCACGTACAGCAGATCACCCAGCCCCAGCGGTGACCGTTCCTGCTCGGCGTCACATCACACCCGAGCTTCTTGGCTCGTGCCAGGGCGGCTGCGACCTCCGCGCTCTGGTGTCGCCCCTGCGAGATCATGACCCAATGTACCAGGAAGATTACTCTAGGTAATCACTTTGTGGCGGTCCTTGTGCTGGGGTGATTGGCGCGGATGTTCTGCGCCGCAAGGGTTGTGGTCCGCTCGATGCGGCGTTGCCTGGTCTCGGGCTTCTTCGCGCCCGCGATCCACTCCAGGATGAGCCGCTTCGAGGACGGCGGGAACTTCGCGAAGTTCGCCCCCGCCGCCTCGTCGTCCGCGAGCGCGTGCCGGAGATCGTCCGGGAAGGGCAGTTCCCAGGTTCCCTTGGCGCGGGCCAGGTCGATGGCGGCCTGCCCGTGCTCGGTCATCAGGCCCTGCGCGACCATCCTGGCGGCCCGGTCCCGGTTGAGCTGGCTCCACGTGCTGCGCGGGCCTCGCGGGGTGAAGCGCAGCCGGGAGCTGTCCTCGCCGTGCTTGCGGTGCAGGCCGTCGATCCAGCCGAAGCACAGGGCCTGCTCGATCGCCTCGTGGTAGCGCACGCTCGGCGTCGCGCTGTCCTTGTGGTGGATGATCAGCCAGATCTCCTCGCTGGAGCGGCAGTTCCGCTCCAGCCACGCGCGCCACTCGGCCGGCGTGCTCGCGGAGACGGCGCTCATGACCGCTGCTCCAGCACGGCGAGGTAGTGCACGTTGACCATGACGCCGAGCACGTTGCCGAAGGGGTCGGTGACCGAGGCGGTGATGAATCCGGGGCCGTGCTCGGTCGGCTTCTGGTGCTCGGTGGCGCCCATCGACAGCAGCCGGGCGAACGCGCCTTCGACGTCGTCGACGCACCAGTAGGTCATGGAGCCGACCACGCCCGCAGCCCACCCGGGCGGGGCGAAGCGGCGGTCGAGCAGGCCCAGTTCGTGCTGGTAGTCGCCGATGCGGAACTCGACGTAGGCGGCGCGGCCCGCGACCTCGCGGGAGAAGTAGGGATCGACGCCGAGCAGCTCGGTGTACCAGGCAACAGCGGCCGGGACGTCGTCGGCGAACAGGTTCACGGTGGTCAGTCCTCGCAACATGGAACCCATCCTGCGAGCTAAAGTGTTCACCAACTGAGCACTTTTATCGAGGAGTTCTCGTGCGAGCTGATCGCCTGGTCGCGGTCCTGCTGCTGATGCAGTCGCGGGGCCGGGTCACCGCCGCCGACCTCGCGCGGGAACTGGAGGTCTCCGTCGCCACCGCCCGCCGTGACCTGGAGGCGCTCTCCACCGCGGGCATCCCCGTCTACCCGCAGCCCGGGCGCGGGGGCGGCTGGTCGCTGGTCGGCGGTGCCCGCACCGACCTCTCCGGCCTGTCCTCGGCCGAGGCGCAGGCCCTGTTCCTGCTGGTGGGGCCTGCGGCAGCGGTGTCCGGGGAGGCCAGGGCCGCGCTGCGCAAGCTCGTCCGCGCGCTCCCGCAGACCTTCCGCGCCGAGGCCGAGGCCGCCGCGAGCGCGACCATGATCGACCCGACGCGGTGGGGTGAGCGCGACCGCCCGCGCCCGCCGTTGGTCGAGCTGTTGCAGACCGCCGTGGTCCGCAGGGTCAAGGTCCGCCTGACCTACCGCGACCGCGGCGAGCGCATGATCGATCCGTGGGGTCTTGTCGACAAGGACGACGTCTGGTACCTCATCGCCGGAACCGACCGGGGGCAGCGAACGTTTCGAGTCGATCGCATCATCTCGGCCGAGCCCACCGAGGAGCCTGCGGAGCGCCCGGACGACTTCACCCTGGCTGAAGCCTGGGAAACCGTTGTGGGACAAGTGGAACAGAAGCGGTCGCGCACCTGGGCCACCGTGCTCGTCGAGTCGCGGTTCCTGTGGGTGCTGCAAGACCACTTCGGCCGCCACTGCGAGATCGAGGCCGAGCTGGCGGACGGCCGAACCCGCGTCCGGCTCGCCGCGCCGACGCCGAGGGACCTCGCCCGCAACCTCGCGGGCTGGGGCTCGATGATCGACGTGCTCGATCCGCCGTCCGTGCGCGCCGAGCTCGGCCGGATCGGCGCGGAGCTGGTCTCGCGCTATGGCGGAGCTCGCCAAGACGTGCAGTGACCGCTTCAGCCGCTCGGCGGTGATCAACGCGCTGATGTGGTTGTGCCACACCGAGTGGACGGGATGTTCCGCGCCGTGCGCGTGAGGGGCCGAGCGGGGGCGGGCCGGGCTCCACGGCCTCGTTCAGCTCAAGGGCGCGTTCCTGCATGAGCGCGACCATCAGGCCCATGCGGCCGGCGAAGCGGTGGAACACCGTGCCCTTGCCGACCCGTTCGATCGAGACCTCCTCCGGCCGGTGCCTGCCGAGCAGTTCCTCGGTCGCGGCGATAGCTGTTGAGGACGCACAGATCTGCGGCGGAACGCTCGACCACGGTTGCGAACCGTCCGGAAATGTCCTCGTGGTGAACGGCGTGGGAAGCAATCGGGCGCGAACGGACACCCGGCGCGCTACTGGCGGAAGTTGTCGCCAGTCGCGGTGTCGCGGTGGCAAGTCCCCAACATGGCGATCTGACAAGGGAATGCGCATATCGGACTGCCCGGCCGCCCGGTGTTCCGGGAGGCACCAACATCAAAACCGATGGTGGGAATCGTTTGCCTAGGGCAGCTTCTCCGGCACGGGCGGCGCGGGTCGGCAATCGCTCCTGCCCTGCTGAACGGGCGCTGCTCGGCGTCGACGTGTCGCGGAAATGTGTCTTCGACACCGGGCCGATTGGTGGCCGGGACCCGTTCCAACCGCCGGAACAATGGGGTTCCGGCGCCTCCGGAACCAGGGAGGACGGGGCTCGTCGTCGGCCATGATCGAGTCGGCGGGAGTGATCTGGCACTCGTGGTGAGCAATGGTGCCCGGACCGCGCCGCCGCTTCCCTCCGGATATGTCGACGCGTTCGCGGCCGACGGTCACCGAAGACGGCCGAGTCGGCGACCCGCGCCCGCGCCGGGCACGTCGGCGCACCCGGCGCGATTCACGTTTCCGTCGTGGATGAAACCCTTGTCGCGCGCGGGGCGGCCTCCATAGTTTCTGTCGTGCGATAGCGCAAAAACGAAGAACGGTTCATTTGTGGCGGCCGTCGCCGCACTTTTTCGGAGGAGTTCCACCATGGCCCAGCGCACGGTCGTCCACATGATCGACGACCTCACCGGTCAGGTCGGCGACGACGTCTCGCGCATGGAGTTCGCCCTCGACGGCGTGGTCTACGAGATCGACCTCAACGAGGAGAACGCGGCCAAGCTCAACGCCGCGCTGCAGAGCTACGTCGCCGCCGCTCGCCGCGTCCGCCGCCGCGCCGCGGACACCGCGCCGGGGCTCACCAGGCGTGAGGCCAAGGAGGTCCGCGAGTGGGCCAAGGTCAACGGCCACGAGCTCTCCGACCGCGGCCGCATCCCCGGCACGGTCATCGCCGGGTACCGCACCGCCACCGCCGCCTAGGCCCTGTCCTGCAAGTCATCAGGTTCGCCAGTCTTCAAGACCACCCAACCCCCGCCCCAGCCGTCTCCAACGACAGCAAACCCCGCAGGGTTTGTGGCGGTTGGCGATGATCAACAGGGGGGTTTGGTGGTCTTGAAGACATCCCAACCCCCGGCGACACCGTGACCGGAACGCCCAGCACGGTCAGCGACACCGTCGGCGAGATCGTCCGCTCGTGGCGTAGCAGGCTTGTGAGCAGGGCGCCGTGAACGTGCCCAACGAGGTCAACCAGGGGACGCGAGAGCCCGCCGAGGCGAGTCGGCGGGCTCTGTCGACGTCGGCCTGAACTACGCGCAGACGGTCGAAGGTCTCGACACGGACCGGATTCCTGGCAAGGGCAACAACTTCGTGCCCGCCTTCCAGAGCTCGGCCTGCCCGTTCCCGCCAGCGCTGCCCCGGGCTTGCACGAGAAGTGATGCATCAAATATCGTGCAAGGGTGACTGACCCGGGCGCGATCGACCTCGGCGCGGCCAAGGCGCTGGCCAACCCGCTGCGGCAGCGGATGCTGCGTGAGCTGAAGCTGCTGGGGGAGGCGACGTCGACGACGCTGGCGGAGCGGCTCGGCGTGACCACGGGCGGGACGAGCTACAACCTGCGCGTCCTGGCCAAGCACGGCTTCGTCGAGGAGATCGAGGGCCGGGGCGCCGGCCGCGAGCGGTGGTGGCGGCACGCGCGCAAGGACGTGCGTTTCGCCCGGCGCGGCGAGCAGGGCGAGGAGATGCGCCGGGCGTTGGACGAGCTCAACCAGCTCTGGCTCTCCGAGGACGTCGAGCTGTTCGGCCGGTTCCTCGCGGCGCGCCCCGGCCTCGGCCCGTGGGCGGACGCGGTGCCGTACTCGCGCGGCTCGATCGAGGTCTCGCTGGAGGAACTGCCCGCGTTCTTCGAGGAGTACTTGGCGCTGCTGAAGAAGTACCAGCGCGCAGCCGACGAGCGGCCTCCGGGCGCGCGGACCGTGCAGACCCGGTTCCTCGCCTTCCCCGATCCGGAGGAGGACATCACGCCGTCCTCGTAGCCGATCCCGGGCCTTGACCCCGGGCCGTCGAGTTGCCGCTCGACGACCCGGGCACGGGAAGCCGATCCACCTCGCCCAGCAAAGCGAGAACCACGTAACCGCGCTTCCGCACACAGGAGATCATTCCGTGTCGCTCACCCGCAACTCAGTCCTGCTCGCCTTCGTCCTGGCGCTCTTACCCGCGCCCGCGAGCGCTCAACCAGCAGATCTCACCGACACAGCCGTCAGTTTCCGCAGCGGCGAGCACACCCTCAACGGCACCGTCGTCGCCCCGACCGGCGCCGGAGACCGGCCCGGCGTCGTCATCGTGGCCGGAGCCGGTCACACGCGCCGCGACAGCTACCGCCCGGAAGCCGAAGCGCTTGCCAGGGCTGGGATCGCGGCCCTGATCTACGACAAGCGGCCCGGATACTCACGGGCCACGGCCACGATCAACGACCTGGCCGACGACGCGCTCGCGGCAGCCGCCGCGCTGCGCGGCTTCTCCCGCGTGAACCGTGTCGGTCTGTGGGGGCACAGCCAGGGTGGATGGGTCGTGCCGCTTGCCGCGTCGAAGTCTCCCGAGGTCGCGTTCGTGATCACCGTGGGCGCCAGCGCGATGGACGCCGCGCGCACGCAGCTCTGGAGCAATCGCACCTACCTGTCGCACGCCGGTGTCAGCGAGCGTGTGGCGAAGCCGATCGGCGCCAACCTCAGCCGCATGCTCATGGGTGTGGGCCTGTTCGGTGACACCGCCTACGACCCCGTTGCCACCTTGGCGAAGCTCCGCCAGCCGCTGCTCGGGGTGTTCGCCGACAACGACCGCTCGACGGCGCCGGGGGAGAGCCTTGCCGCTTTCCGGGAGGCGTTGGAGCGCGGCGGGAACAAGCACTACTCGCTCCGCGTGGTGTCCGAGGCCAACCACAACCTGCGGCGCAGCGAAGACGGGTTCGGCCAACTGCCTCGCACCGCCGAGTTCGCGCCGGGCTACGTCGAGCTGATGGCGTCGTGGATCACTGGCGGCACCACTGCGGCGCCGAGCGCTGATTCGCCGCCAGCGCAGGCGATTCGGAGTGAACCCGTGACGCTGCTCGCGTGGTACGAGTCGCCGTGGCTGCACGTTGGCGCAGTGGTGCTGATGCTCCTGGTGTTCCTGGCGTATCCGATCATCGCGCTCGTGCGGCGGCTGCGCGGTCGCCGTGCGCCCGCGCCGGTGGGCTGGCCTGCTCGTTTCCTTGCTGCGGGTGGGATCGTGACGGTGCTGGGCTCCCTCGTGTTCCTGTTTTCGATCGTCCAAACAGGAGCGACCGGTGTGCAGTCGAGCGTGCTCGGTCGACCGCTTCCCTGGCTGTTGCTCCAGATTGCGGCCGTCGGCGTGCTAATCGCGACCGTGTTCGTGGTCGTTCGACGGCGAGCCGAGCTGCGCGAGATGATGCTGATCGCCGGAGCTGTCGTGTTCGTGCCGTGGGCCGCCTACTGGGGGTTGCTGACTGTCTGAGTGGACAGCAGCCGGACAGGTCCGAAGAGTCCGCTTCGGACCTGTCCGGCGTACACCCCTGAGGTCGGCGAGGCGTCGTCCAGATATCCGGCCAGCGTTCCGCGCACGACGATCTCGACGTGATTTTCCCCGGTGACGAGGAAATCACTCACGTCGACCCGCCACGGCCCCCACACGAGGTCTCCGACGTGCTCGCCGTTCACGATCACCGATACGGCCCCGCGCACCGAACCGAGGTCCAGGACCTGCCGCTCGGAAAGTGAGGGGACGGAGAACGTCGTCCGATAGCGGACGTGGCCGCCGAGGTTGCGCAACCCGAGCGATGCCCAGTCTCCCAAGGGGAACTCCGCCTCCACCACTGAGACTTCGAGCGGACCGTCCAGCAGCGCACCGCCGCGTCGACCGTCCACAGCGGACACAAGAAGCGTCGCGACATCGCCCGCGCGTGCGGGGGAGGGCATTCGCAGGATGCCGTCCGCGACCTTGACCTCCTCGTCGCCGACGACCGCGACCATGTCCAAAGTGGACGGAACACGGACGGAGACCGTGCCCGGGGGCAGTTCGAAGCGCAGTTGTTCCGTGCGTGGCGAGGCGGGCGCGATGTCCGGAACGACGGGCACGACGACTCCGGCGGAGGACACGGCCGGGTCGAGCCAGTCCGCTCCTGGCAACGGATGCGGGCGTGGGTACGCGCAGACGAAGCGCGGATCGCGGCGGTGTTCCCGTTGCAGCTCAGCCGAAGTCCAACCGGGACCGCTGCGAAGCCCGAGCGACGCGGAGTCGAAGGTCGCGGCGGTGCCGTGGCGGCTCTGGTGGGTCACGCGCAGCACCACGGTGTTCGCGCCGACGACCAGGTGCGGAGCCAGTTCATAGGTGTGCAGCCGGATCTCGCGGTGCTCCGGATAGGGGTTGAAGTCGCCCTGCCTGCCGATCTCCACGCCGTTGACCAGCACGCTGCACGCGCCGTCCGAACCGATCAGCGCGGAGGCGGAGGCCGGAACGGAGTCGAGCAGGAACGAGAGCGTCATGTCGTGCGAGGCGCCGACGACCACGGGCGAGTCCGGACGAATCCACTCTGGACGGAGGTAGGCGTCGACATCGGTGACCACGGCGAAGGACGCACGCAGCGGCCCTGTGCGCGTCGCAGTGAGCTCGATGACGAGTTCTCCGCCGGAGGGCAGCGGGCTCACCGATTGGTGCCCATCACCCTCGATCGGGAGTTCGACGCCGTTGAGCAGCACGCGACGCGGAGCGCCTGCGCCGACCACGAGGTGCGCGGCGGCGGGCGGGTCGATGTGCGTGCGGATCGCGACAGTGCTCCCGGCGCTGACCTCACGCCAGTCGATGAACTCCTCGGGAACTTGTCCCTTGGGCTCCAACGTGTCCGAGTGCAGCGGGTCGTTCTGGATGCCGCGCGCGAGCGACCACTCGGCCGAGCGCCACACGCCGTCGCCGTCGTGGACCGAGGCGAATGGACCGTAGGACGCGGTGACCTCGCGCCACTCGAAGCCGGTGTGGTGCGACAGCCGCCAGATCTCGATCGGTAGCACTCCGGTCCGCGACGGCGCTGCCAGATCTCCGCGCGAGTTGTCCAAAGTGGACTCCGCGACACCCGTCCACGGTCCCGGAACGTCCATAGAGGACACAACGATGCGAGGCGGCTCGGCGGGAGGCAGCTCGGGGGCGAGGACCACCAGCGCGACCGAGCCGTCGTCGAAGGGGACCTCGAAGGACCCGTCCGCATCGATCGTCAGCTCGGTGCGCGTGCCCCGCCCAGGCGCCCAGCTCTGCGCACGGACGTTCGAAATGCCCGAGAGCCGGACATGCGCCACCCGATCGCCAGGCGCACGGAAGTCGTACCCACGCGTGCGGAGCTGCTCGTTGTAGCCCTGCCAATCGAACTCAACGCCGTTGGACCACCAGTAACCCTCGCCGAGGTCCAGCATCGGCGCGGCGGTCCCGCTGACATCGTCGTGCGCGGTCAACGCCAGCACGTAGGCATCGCCGACCTGTCGCAACAGGTACGGCGCATCAGCCGTGACGCGAATCGGTCCACTGTGGATGGCACCGGGAACTTCGTCCACAGAGGACACGAGGGTGACCGGGAACGACTCGACCGAGCCGTCGAGGAACAGCGAGGGAACGCGGCCGACGCACACCACGCGCCCGCCTTCGTCGATGAACTCCAGCAGACGGTTCGCGGCGTCGGCGCGCAGCGCGTGCACGGCGGGCAGGACGACGGTGCTGAACTCCTCGTCACCGACGCGAAGCCGCCCGCCGGGGAGGACGGATGCGCGCGCGATGGTCGCCTCGTCGAACACGTCGTGGTCGATACCGGCTCGCTCCAGCACTCCGGGCTTCTCCGCGAACCACGTGCCAACACCGTTGAGCGCGAAGAAAGCCTCGTTGGCCTCGGTCGCGGCGTCGAGCGGGCCGTCGAGCGTCAGGTGGCCCTGCGCGGTCGAAGTCGGGGACAGCAGCACGACATCGCAGACGTGCCGCCCCGCCGTGAGCACCGAGCACAGGCGGCTGACCGCGGTCGAGAACACGTGGTAGGACGGCCAGTACGGCTGACGCCAACAGGTCGACGGCGGCGCCCACTCCCACCAACCGCCCACAGTGGAGTAGTAGACCGCGTGCGGGTCGTAGAGAGTGGCTCCACGCCTCAAAAACGGCGCTAGCCAGTCGTAGGTCTCCTCCAGCGTGCCACCCCAGCCGGTGGAGTGGAACGCCTCGATCCACGTGCGGCCGTGGCCGTTGGCGTGCGCCAGCGAGCTGTGCACCTTGGCGTCGCCCCAGTGATCGCTGCCGGGAGCGCCGTACCCGGAGTGCGTGCCGAGGTAGTCCCCGTACAACCGCACTCCACCCGCCGGATCGCCCTCGCGCGACGGGGTCGCCTGGTCGAAGCCGCAGATGAGCCCGCGCGAGCGGTACCACTCGTTGTGCTGGTCGAAAAACCCGCGCCGGGCAAGGGAAGCACGGTGCGCGTGGTAGTCACGCCGGACCCGCACGGCCTCCGGCGAAGCGTCGTCCTCCCACAGCGCCCACAACATCGGGAGCAGGTCGTAGCCGTGAACCTCGGCGAAGGTTTCGGCGAAGTCCGAACCCCACGTGGGCATCGCGGGCAGCTCGTCCTGGAAGAAACCACCGATGCTACGGCCGAACCAGTGGCCGACACCGCGTTCGAGCGTGCCGTGCACGTCGTCGAGCAGCGCCGCGCACGCGTCGGTCGAGAAGTAGTCGAAGCCGCTCGTTCCACTGTGGACGATCACGACGCGCGCGGCCCCACCGGACCACTGGACCGCCCCTCCGGCGAGCGGGACGGCGGTCCGCTCGCCGGAGGGGAGAACCGCATACGCCGCAAGGGGAACGTGACCCTCAGGAGGCGTGACGCGCTCCGCGCCGGAGACCTCGACGGAGGTGCGGTAGAGCCCCTGCCCGGCGAAGGACGGGGTCGCCGCGATCAGCCTGCCCTGGAAGTTCGCCCCGGAGAAGCCGATCTGGTCGTAGAGCCACAGCGTGAACCCCAGCTCCTCGGCGTCGGCGCACGCCCCGTCGAAGAGCTCGATCCACTCGGGCGTCAGGAACGCCGGATCATCGGCAACGGAGCCGAACATCGGCCCGGTCGGGGCCAGGCAGAGCACCACGGCCTGCCTGACCCCGCCCGCCACGAGCTTCTCCATCTGCTCGCGAAGCCGTTCCCTGGTCACCTTGGCCCCGCTCCACCACCAGATCGGCAGCGGGCCGTACTCGGGGGCCGGATCGGTGAACCGGGCAAGCAACTCGTTGTTCATACCGCGACGCCACGTTCCTTCTCGATGTCCTCAAGCGACTTGCCGACCGTGTCCGGCATGAAGAAGAAGCCGACGATCCCGCTGACCAGCAGGAAGGCCGACAGCAGCGCCGCGACCGGGCCGATGGAGGCCGAGGCCAGCAACGGCACGAAGAAGCTCCAGACACCCAGCAGCACCCTGGCGAAGCCGAAGGTGAAGCCCTGGGCGGTGCCGCGCAGGACGGTCGGGAACAGTTCCTGGCTGAACACCTTGTAGGTCGCCTCGCCCGCGATCGTCGCGCCCAGCGCGAAGAGCACGATGTTGGCGATCACCGTGGGCACGGTGAAGGGCAGCACCAGGAAGAGCGCGTACGCCACGATCTGCATCAGCGAACCGACGGCCCACATCGTGCGACGCCGTTGGTAGCTCTGGTCGTTGAGGCGCATGAACAGGAAGACCGTGCCGAGAATGCCGATGACGAAGCTCGCGCAGCTGAGCGCCACCCCGGCCGCCTGCGAGCCCGCGTCGAGGGTCGTCACGATGTACGGGGTGAAGATGCCCGCGGTACCCGCTGCCAGGCCCCAGAAGGTGTAGATGGTGCCGGTCCACACCAGCGCGCGCAGGTTCTGGCCGCTGAAGAGCGCTTTGACCTGGTTGACCGGGGAGGGCTTGGAGCTGGCGACCGCGCTCTTCCAGCGCGCCGACTCGGCGATGCCCTGGCGCAGCGCCCACGTCACGATGGCGACGACGAACAGGGACAGGAAGACGATCCTGGTCCCGGTGATCCCCATCGGGGTCAGCACGAGCGCGAGCAGCAGGACCACCACCGGGCCCAGGTTCCACGCCACCTGTGTCAGCCCGATCAGCCGTCCTCTGCCCTTCGCCGGTGCCAGCTCGCCGACCAGCGCCAGCGAGGTGGGCACGTCGGCGCCGACCGCGACGCCGACGATGAAGGTGCCGATGAACAGCATGGGAGCGTTGAAGGACCCCGCCACGAGCAGGATGCCCAGCGCGTAGACCATGAGGTCCCACTTGTAGATCCGCTTGCGGCCGAGCTTGTCGCCGAGCCGCCCGCCGATGAACGCGCCGATCGCGCAGCCGATGGCGTTCGGCCCGATCGCGGCGAGCACGCCGACCCCGGTGCTCGTCAGTCCCAGCTCCGCCTGGAACACGCTCATCCCCGCGCCGAGCGCGACGATCGAGCCCGCGTCCAGGTAGGAGGCCATCGCGGCCAGTACCGAGATCTTCCACTGCTGTCTGCTGATCGTGTGGTCGTCCGCGCGGACGTCCTGGGGTGCGGTCATGGCGACTCCTCGTCTTCCAACGGCGACACTGCCGTGCGACCCCGCTCACAAAATGAAACGTATTAATCGGCACTGTAACTACGCCGTCAGGGGCACACAAGCCCATGAGTGTCGACTCGTTACCTGGGTTCTTGACCCTGGGCGAGGCGGAGATCTACGGTGGTGGCACCGCACATGAAACCTTTCAAAGCACCTTGGGGGAGGGGCGAACCATGCCATCCACGAGCGAGGTCCGCGCGGCACTGGCCGGACAGCGGATCGAGACGCCTTCCTGGGCGTACGCGAATTCGGGCACCCGCTTCAAGGTCTTCCCGCAGCCCGGTGTCCCGCGCGATCCGTGGGAGAAGATCGCCGACGCCGCGGTCGTCCACCGGCTGACCGGGGTCGCGCCGACCGTGGCGCTGCACATCCCCTGGGACGAGGTCGAGGACTTCGGCAAGCTCGCCTCGCACGCGGAGGAGCACGGCGTCTCGCTCGGGGCCATCAACTCCAACGTCTTCCAGGACGAGGACTTCAAGCTCGGCTCGGTGACCAACCCCGACGCGCGAATCCGCCGCAAGGCCGTCGACCACCTGCTGAAGTGCGTCGACATCATGGACGCGACCGGCTCCCGCGATCTGAAGCTGTGGTTCTCCGACGGGACCAACTACCCCGGCCAGGACTCGATCCGCGCGCGCCAGGACCGGCTCGCCGAAGCGCTGCGCGAGGTCTACGACCGGCTCGGCCCGGACCAGCGGATGTTGTTGGAGTACAAGCTCTTCGAGCCCGCGTTCTACACCACGGACGTGCCGGACTGGGGCACCTCGTACGCGCACTGCGTGGAGCTGGGCGAGAAGGCCACGGTCTGCATCGACACCGGCCACCACGCGCCGGGCACCAACATCGAGTTCATCGTGGCGTTCCTGTTGCGCGCCAACAAGCTCGGCGCCTTCGACTTCAACTCGCGGTTCTACGCCGACGACGACCTGATGGTGGGCGCGGCCGATCCCTTCCAGCTGTTCCGGATCATGCACGAGATCGTCTCCGCCGACGCGCTGCGGCCCGAGGCGGGGATCGCGTTCATGCTCGACCAGTGCCACAACATCGAGGCGAAGATCCCCGCGATCATCCGCTCGGTGCTCAACGTCCAGGAGGCCACGGCGAAGGCGCTGATCATCGACGCCGAGGCCCTCGCGGAAGCGCAGCGCTCCGGCGACGTGCTCGCCGCGAACGCGGTGCTGATGGACGCCTACTCCACCGATGTCCGCCCGTTGCTGCGCGAAGTGCGCGCCGATGCGGGGCTCGACCCCGATCCGGTTGCGGCGTACCGCGCGTCGGGCTACCAAGAACGAATCGAAGCCGACCGCGTTGGCGGCACACAGGCGGGTTGGGGAGCATGACCACGGTTCAGGAGCTTTTGGAGCGCAGCAACCGGCTCGGCAGCGACCCGCGCTACACGAACTACGCGGGCGGGAACACCTCCGCGAAGGGCAGCGCCACCGACCCGGTCACCGGCTCGCCCGTGGACCTGTTGTGGGTCAAGGGTTCCGGCGGGGACCTCGGCACGCTGACCGCGTCCGGGCTGGCGGCGCTGCGGCTGGACCGCCTGCGCGCGCTCGTCGAGGTCTACCCCGGTGTCGAGCGCGAGGACGAGATGGTCGCCGCGTTCGACTTCTGCTTGCACGGCAAGGGCGGCGCGGCTCCGTCGATCGACACCGCGATGCACGGGCTCGTCGACTCCGCGCACGTCGACCACCTGCACCCGGACACCGGGATCGCCATCGCGTGCGCCGCCGACGGTGAAGCGCTCACCAAGGAGATCTTCGGCGACCGCGTGGTCTGGGTGCCGTGGCGCAGGCCGGGTTTCCAGCTGGGCCTGGACATCGCGGCGGTCAAGGAGGCCAACCCGCGCGCCATCGGCGTGATCCTCGGCGGGCACGGCATCACCGCGTGGGGCGAGACCTCGGCGGAGTGCGAGTCCCGCTCGCTGGAGATCATCCGCACCGCTCAGGAGTACATCTCCTCGCGGGGTGTCGCTGAGCCGTTTGGCTCTGTGAAGCCAGGATTCGCGCCGTTGCCGGTCGCTTCGCGGCGCGCGCGTGCTGCGGCGCTGGCTCCGGTGATCCGTGGGCTCGCGTCGACGGACCGCGCTCAGGTCGGCCACTTCACCGATTCCGACGAGGTGCTGGACTTCCTCGCGCGCGAGAAGCTGGCGCCGTTGGCCGCGCTCGGCACGTCCTGCCCGGACCACTTCCTGCGGACCAAGGTCGCTCCGCTCGTGCTCGACCTGCCCGCCGACGCGCCACTTGAGGACGCGGTCGCGCGCCTGCGCGAGCTGCATGCGGACTACCGCGAGCAGTACCGCGCCTACTACGAGCGGCACGCGACGCCGGATTCGCCCGCCATGCGCGGAGCGGACCCCGCGATCGTGCTCGTGCCCGGTGTCGGCATGTTTTCCTTCGGTGCCAACAAGCAGACCGCGCGCGTGGCGGGTGAGTTCTACGTCAACGCCATCAACGTGATGCGCGGCGCGGAGACGATTTCGAGCTATGCGCCGATCACGGAGTCGGAGAAGTTCCGCATCGAGTACTGGGCGCTCGAAGAGGCCAAGCTCGCGCGCATGCCCAAGCCGAAGCCGCTCGCCGCGCGCGTCGCGTTCGTGACCGGTGGCGGCTCAGGCATCGGCCGCGCCATCGCGGAGCGACTGGCCGCTGAGGGCGCGTGCGTGATCGTCGCCGACCGCGATGCTTCGGCGGCAGCTTCGGTTGCGGCGTCGCTGGGCTCCACGGACGTGGCCGTGCCGGTGACTGTGGACGTCACGTCGAGCGAAGCCGTTGCGGCCGCTGTGGATGCGGCTGTGCTGGCCTTCGGCGGCGTGGACCTCGTGGTCAACAACGCGGGCCTGTCGATCTCGAAGCCGTTGCTGGAGACCACCGACGCCGACTGGGACGTCCAGCACGGAGTCATGGCGCGCGGCTCGTTCCTGGTCGCGCGCGCGGCGGCGAAGGCGATGATCGCGCAGGGCATGGGCGGCGACATCGTCTACATCGCCTCGAAGAACGGCGTCTTCGCCGGGCCGAACAACCTCGCGTACGGTTCGGCCAAGGCCGACCAGGCGCATCAGGTCCGGCTGCTCGCGGCCGAGCTCGGCGAGCACGGCATCAAGGTCAACGGCGTGAACCCGGACGGCGTCGTGCGCGGCTCGGGGATCTTCGCCGGCGGCTGGGGTGCTCAGCGCGCGGCCGTCTACGGCGTCGCGGAGGAGGACCTGGGCGCGTTCTACGCCAAGCGGACCCTGCTCAAGCGCGAGGTGCTGCCGGAGCACGTCGCCGCCGCCGTCTTCGTGCTGACCGCCGGAGAGCTGTCGCACACCACCGGACTGCACATTCCCGTCGACGCGGGCGTCGCCGCCGCGTTCCTGCGCTGAGGAGGACTGGATGGATCGCGTGCCCGCTCGGCGAACCAGGGTCGGACTGGTCTCGGGAGGACTCGGCGCGTACTGGCCGCAGTTCCCGAACCTGTTGCCGCAGCTGCAAAAATCGGCTGCTCGGGTGTCGGAGCGGCTCAGCGCGATCGGTGACATCGACGTGGTCGACGTCGGGTTCATCTCCGATGCTCAGGAAGGCGCCGTGGCGGCGGAGAAGCTGCGCGTCGCGGGCTGCGACCTGATCGTCGGCTTCCTCACCACGTACATGACGGCCTCGATGCTCGTGCCCGTGGCGCAGCGCAGCGGAGCGCCGGTGCTGCTGATCAACCTCCAGCCCACGGAGAAGATGGATCACGCGAACTTCGACACCGGCGCGTGGCTGGCGTACTGCGGCGCGTGCCCGCTGCCGGAGATGGCCAACGCGTTCCGGCGCGCGGGCGTGGATTTCCGCAGCGTGTCGGGTTATGTCGAGGACGAGCGCGCGTGGACGCGGATCGCGCGGTGGGTGCGGGCGGCCGGGGTGCGCGGTGCGCTGCGGCACGGCAGGCACGGGCTGATGGGCCACCTCTACCCGGGCATGCTCGACGTCTCCACGGACCTGACCTCGGTGTCGGCGCAGCTCGGCGGGCACGTCGAAGTGCTGGAGCTGGACGACCTCCGCGTGCGCGTCGCGGCGGTGACGGATGCTGAGGTGTCCGCTCGGATGGAGCTGGCGCGTTCCGTGTTCGAGCTGGACTCTTCGGTCGTCGAAGAGGATTTCGCTTGGGGCGCCAAGGTTTCCGTCGGCCTGGACCGGCTGGTCTCGGACTTCGCGCTCGACTCGCTGGCGTACTACCACCGCGGTCTCGACGGCGAGCAGCACGAGCGGCTCGGCGCGAGCATGATCCTGGGCGCGTCGCTGCTGACCGCGCGTGGTGTTCCACTTGCGGGCGAGTACGAGCTGCGCAACTCCCTCGCGATGCTGATCATGGATCGGTTGGGCGCTGGTGGCTCGTTCACCGAGTTGCAGGCGTTGAACTTCGTCGACAACGTGGTGGAGATGGGGCACGACGGCCCCGCGCACCTGGCGATCAGCGCGCGGCGGCCGCTGCTGCGCGGACTCGGTGTGTACCACGGCAAGCGTGGGTGGGGCGTGTCCGTCGAGTTCGACGTGCGCCAGGGGCCGGTGACCTTGCTCGGGCTCGGTCAGGAACGCGACGGCAGCTACGTGATGGTGGCGGCTGAAGGCACTGTCGTTCCCGGGCCGGTGTTGGAGATCGGCAACACCACCTCGCGCGTCGACTTCGGCTGCGACCCCGGCGAGTGGACCGATGCGTGGAGCGCCTCCGGTGTCGATCACCACTGGGCACTGGGAATCGGGCACCAGGCGGCGTCGTTGCGCTGTGTCGCGGAGCTGATCGGGTTGGAGTTCCGCGAAGTCCGGGTCGGCGCGTGAGGGTCGCCGCGGTCGACCTCGGTGCGTCCAGCGGCCGGGTGATGGTCGGCGAGCTGGCTTCCGGTTCGTTGGTACTTTCCGAAGTGCACCGCTTCTGGAACGGGCCGGTGCGCGTGGGTGACTCGTTGTACTGGGACATTTTGGCTCTGTACAGGGGAATTCTCGCCGGGTTGCGTGAAGCTGGGCCGGTCGACAGCATCGGCATCGACTCGTGGGCCGTCGACTACGGCTTGCTGTCGCCGTCTGGGGCGCTCCTCGGGAATCCTGTGCACTACCGCGATTCCCGGACCGCCGGAGTCGCTTCGTCGTTCCCGGTTCCCGCTTCGGAGCTGTATTCGCGCACCGGAGTGCAGGTGCTGCCGTTCAACACCATCTACCAGCTCGCCGTCGAGCCGCTGTTGGCGTCCGCGTCCCAGCTGCTGCTGATTCCGGATCTGCTCGCGTACTGGCTCACCGGTTCGATGGGTGCCGAGGTCACCAACGCGTCCACCACCGGATTGCTGGACGTGCGTCGGCGTCAGTGGGACGTCGAGCTGATGCGCCGCGTCGGTCTTGATCCGTCGCTGTTCGGCTCTCTCCAAGAGCCCGGTTCGCGCATCGGTGTGCTCTCGTCGCACCTCGGGTTGGGTCCGGTTCCCGTGGTCGCCGTCGGCTCCCACGACACCGCTTCCGCTGTTGTGGGTGTGCCTGCTTCTTCGTCTCGTTTCGCGTTCATCTCGTGTGGCACGTGGTCTCTGGTGGGGCTCTCGCTGCCTTCGCCGGTGTTGAGTGCTGAGAGTCGTGCTGCGAACTTCTCCAATGAGTTGGGCGTGGATGGGACCGTTCGGTATCTGCGCAATGTGACCGGGTTGTGGATTTTGCAGGAGTGTTTGCGGTCTTGGGGTGTTCCGCTGTCTTCTGTCGGTTCTGTTTCTTTTGGTTCCGTTGTGGATGTTGAGAAGTTTTCGGAGCCTGGTGATATGCCTGCGCGGATCGCGGCTGCTTGTGCGCGGACCGGGCAGAAGGTTCCGTCTTCTCGCGCGGAGACTGTTCGGTGCATTGTGGACAGTTTGGCGTTGGCGCATCGGCGGGCGTTGCGGTCGGCTATGGAGTTGGCTGGGGTGGATGTGGATGTCGTGCACGTTGTGGGTGGTGGGGCGCAGAACGCGTTGTTGTGCCAGCTGACCGCTGACGCCTGTGGGATGCCGGTGGTTGCGGGGCCGGTGGAGGGGGCTGCTGCGGGGAACGCGTTGGTGCAGTTGGGGGTGCGCGGGGTGGCTTGTGGGGAGGTTGTGCGGTACCTGCCTCGGGGTGGTGTGGATTGGGGTGCTGTGGAGGGGCGGATTTTTGCGTCTTAGCGGGGCTTCCGGGTGGGGTCGGCTGGGTTTCCAGCCTGTGCTGGTACCAGCGTGGGGTCGGCTGGGTTTCCAGCCTGTGCTGGT
>NZ_BAABAL010000015.1:0-2540 GCF_039537405.1 Allokutzneria multivorans
CCGTCGGTGATCGTGTCGTTGGATGCGATTCCGTTGAACACCAGCGGAAAGCTCGATCGCGCGGCGCTTCCGGCGCCTGTGTTCGAGGTCGCCGGTCGCGCGCCGAGGAACCACGTCGAGGAAGTCCTTTGTGGACTGTTCGCCGAAGTGCTCGACGTCCCCGGGGTCGGCGTGGACGACGGGTTCTTCGAGCTGGGCGGGCATTCCCTGCTCGCGACGCGCTTGGTCAGCAGGGTTCGCGCGGTGCTCGGCGTGGAGGTGTCGATCCGCGCGGTGTTCGACACGCCCACCGTCGCCGGAGTCGCCCGAGCCGTCCAGGAAGCGAAGGGCGCACGCGCGTCGATCGTCGCCCGGCCACGTCCGGACGTGCTGCCGCTGTCCTCCGCGCAGCGGCGGCTGTGGTTCCTCAACCGCCTCGAAGGGCAGTCCGCCGCCTACAACATGCCGCTCGTGCTGCGCCTGAACGGCGATGTGGACCACAGCGCGCTCGCCGCGGCGCTGGCCGATGTGGTGGCTCGACACGAGTCATTGCGCACGGTGTTCCCGGAGGTGGACGGCCTGCCGCAACAGGTGATCACTGACGCTGTGCTCAGCGTGGACCGCGTCGAGCTTGATCCGGCCGACCTGTCCGACGCCGTTCGGGCCGCTGCTCAGCGCGGGTTCGACCTCACCGCCGAGCCGCCGATCCGAGCTTCAGTGTTCGTCACAGGCCCGACCGAGACCGTGCTCCTGCTGCTGTTGCACCACATCGCGGGTGATGGCTGGTCACTGCGCCCGCTCGCCGACGATGTCGCGACGGCCTACACCGCGCGCGTGGAGGGCTCCGCACCGTCGTGGGCTCCGCTGCCGGTGCAGTACGCCGACTACGCGTTGTGGCAGCAGGAACTGCTCGCCTCGGTGCTGCCGGAACAGCTCGGGTTCTGGCGGTCCACTTTGGACGGACTGCCGGAGCGCATCGAGCTGCCGACCGATCGCCCGCACCCGCCGGTGGCCTCCTATCGCGGCGCCACCGCACGGTTCGACTGGAACGCCGAGGTGCACGCGGGGATCGTGGCGCTCGCCAAGCAGACCGGCGCGAGCGTGTTCATGGTCGTGCAGGCGGCGCTCGCCGTGCTGCTCAGCCGCCTCGGCGCGGGCTCGGACATTCCCATCGGCACCCCCGTGGCGGGACGCACCGACGAGGCGTTGGACGGCCTGATCGGCTTCTTCGTCAACACCCTGGTGCTGCGGACCGACCTGTCCGGCTCGCAGTCCTTCGCGGAGCTGGTGCAGCGCGTGCGAGATGCCGACCTCGACGCCTACGCGCACCAGGACGTTCCGTTCGAGCACCTGGTCGAGGAGCTGAATCCGACCCGGTCCCTCGCGCACCACCCGCTGTTCCAGGTCATGCTCGCCCTGCAGAACGCCCCGGCGCCGGAGGCCCGGCTGCGCGAGGTCGAGGTGACCGCCGAGCCCGTCGCGACCGACGCGGCCCAGGTGGACCTCCTGTTCTCCCTGTCGGAGCGGCACGAGGGCGCCGCTCCGACGGGGATCTCCGGGCGGCTCGACTACGCGACCGACGTGTTCGACGAGGTCTCGGTCACGACGCTGCTGGAGCGGTGGTCGCGACTCGTCAGCACCCTCGTCGCGGAGCCGACGACCCGGGTCGATCACGTCGACGTGCTGGAGGACGACGAGCGCCGGAGGGTGCTCGTCGACTGGAACGCCACGTCGGTCGATGTTGCTCCGGCGAGCCTGGCGGCGGTGTTCGAGGCTCAGGCGGCTCGGACTCCGGATGCGGTCGCGTTGGTGTTCGAGGGTGGTGAGATCACCTATGGGGAGCTGAACTCGCGCGCCAACCGCCTCGCGCGGTGGATGCGGGAGCGGGGAGTCTGCGCGGAGAGCGTCGTCGCCCTGGTGCTGCCCAGGTCACCGCAGCTGATCACCGCGATGCTCGCGGTCGGCAAGGCCGGCGGCGCGTACCTGCCGATCGACCCGGCGAACCCCGCTGAGCGCGTCACGTTCATGATCGCCGACGCCGCTCCGGCCCTCGTGCTCGACGAGGTTCCCGATCCCGCTGGGGATTCCAGTGACCTCGGTGTCCCCGTCGACGCCGATCACGCGGCGTATGTGATCTACACATCGGGATCGACCGGGCGGCCCAAGGGCGTTGTCGTCTCGCATTCCGGTGTGGCAAGTCTTGCGTTCATGCACGCCGCGCGGTTCGGTTTCGGGCCGGGCGCTCGTGTGTTGCAGTTCGCCTCGCCGAGCTTCGACGTCTCCTTCGGCGACATCGCCGGTGCGCTCGCCTCCGGTGCCGCGCTCGTGCTGGCTGATCAGCCGATCGGCGTTGAGTTGGCGCGCGCTGCTCGGAAGTGGGAGGTCAGCCACCTTCAGATCGCGCCGTCCGCGCTGGCCACGGTGCCTGCGGGGGAGTCGCTGCCGAGTGTGTCGACGATCGTCGTCGCGGGCGAGGCGTGCCCGGAAGAGCTGGTGCGGCGCTGGTCGCCGGGCCGGGTGTTCATCAACGCCTATGGTCCGACCGAGGCGACTGTGTACGC
>NZ_BAABAL010000016.1:0-376268 GCF_039537405.1 Allokutzneria multivorans
CAGACCAGATCCTTCACCGCCTAGCCAGTTATCTGAACAGAATTCCTGACTCAGGACACTAGGCCCTGTCCGGTAAGTCATCAGGTTTGCCGGTCTTCAAGACCACCCAACCCCGCAAGACCGCTGGGTTTGCGGCGGTTAGCGATGATCAACAGAGGGGTTTGCAGGTCTTGAAGACACCCCAACCCTCGGCGGCACCGTGACCGGAATGCACAGCGCAACCACTTGCAGGACAGGGCCTAGGCGAGGACGTCGGCCAGGGCCTGGAGGACCGCGGGCCAGGCGGACGAGAGCGGGTCGATCACCGCGAAGTGGCCGGTGCCGGGGAGTTCGCGGAGTTCGCACAGCGGTCCGGCCTGCGCCGCGTAGGTGCGGCTCGCCTCGACCGGAACGATGTCGTCGGCGTCTCCGTGCAGGAGCACCGTCTTCACCTCGGTCGGGGTGAGCCGCACCGGGTTGGCCACCTCGTAGCGGTCCGGCACCGATTCCGGTGTGCCCCCGAGGAGCGTGCCCACCGCGTCCTCATCGAGGCGCAGCCGCGACGCCAGCTCCAGGTCGCACACGCCCGCCAGCGAGACCACGCCCTTCACCTCCGCGCGGGTCGCCGCCCACAGCGCCAGGTGCCCGCCCGCCGAATGCCCGATCAGCCCGATCCGGCTCGTGTCGGCGCGCGACCCCAACAGCTCCGGCAGCGCTTCGAGCCAGGCCTCCGTGTCGTCGAGGGTGCCCGGCCAGCCGCCCCCCGCGCCCGTGCGGCGGTACTCCGGCGCACACACCAGGTAGCCCGCATCGCGCAGCGCCGCGCACATCGGGCGCGCGTGCACCCTGTCGTACTCCGCGCGCCAGAAGCCGCCGTGGATCACCACCGCGACCGGGAACGGCCCGTCGCCGCGCGGGAACCACAGGTCGGCGACGTGGTCCGGGTGCTCGCCGTAGGGCACCGAGCTGTCCGGCCCCGGCGCCGGGCGGGTCAGCACTTCGCGGGAGTCGGTCACGGCTGGACGCTAGCAAAAGTTCTGTCGGTGGGGTCTGAGAAGCTGATCATCCCTGCACAGCTTCGAAGGAGAGAACGTGTCGGTCTCGGTCGTCATCAGCGCCGTCGTCATGGGCGTGGTCATCGGGGTAACGGCCCGGATCGTGCTGCCCGGCAAGCAGCGCATCCCGCTCTGGCTCACCGCGCTCGTCGGCATCGGCTCGGCCCTGGTCGGCACGCTGCTCGCGGGCATGTTCAACCTCAGCGAGACCCCCGGCATCGACTGGATCGAGCTGCTCATCCAGCTCGGCATCGCCTCGCTCGGCGTGGCGATCGCCGAGGCGGTCCTGGCCCCCGCCAAGCGCAAGCGCCGCCGCCGCACCAAGGCGAAGGCCAAGGCCCGCCGCTGAGCCCGGGGTTCGGGTGTTCTCCCGTGGGGCAGTTTGCGCCTCCCGCAAACTGTCGCCCAGCCGAGTGACAAGATCGGCGGCAGGGGAGAAGCCGACATCTTGGGGGAGACGTGCAGCACGCGGTGGGCAGCGTTCGTGCGTTGTGGGACTTGGGCGCGGAGGAACTCGCGCGCCTGTTGAGCGCGGGCGCGCGCCAAGCGAAGATCTCCGCAGAAGACGGGGAGAAGCGGTCCTGGGAAAAGAGTCTCTGGCTGTTCCTCGGTCAGTTGGTCGAGGAGGGCTTCGGTGCTGTCCATGTCCTGGCCGAGCGGCGACTGCCGTACAGCTCGAGGCGCATCGATCTGGTGCTGTGCGGTCTTAGCCCCGAGAGCGGAATTCCTTCCTACGTCCTGGTCGAACTGAAGCAGTGGACCGACGTCGCCTTCCTTGACGGGGGACTCGCTGGGTTCGGCACATCTGGTGAGGTTCGGCTCGACCCGTTGGAGCAGGTTTCCCAGTACCGCCGATACCTGCTGGACTTCGTGCCGTCGCTCGCTCGCTGCTCGGACATGGTCCATGCCGTGGCCTACCTGCACAACGAGGTCGCGCCAGCGCGCGACTCCGGTGACGCGTACACGGGTCTCTACTTCAGCAACCAGCGTGCGGAGCTGATGGACCGGCTCGGCGGGGTCCTCGACCGAGCGCCGGGGCTGGCGGAAGCGGCTGAGCGCTGCGCTAAGGCTCTGATGTCGGCGGTGGCCGCGCCGAGCGGGCCGATGCTGTGGTTCTCGGGACAGGAGATCCGCCGCCGCGATCGGTTCGTGCTGCTGGACGAGCAGCAGATCGCGTTCAGGACCGTTCTCCGCGAGCTGGACGACCAGGACGGCAAGGGGCGCAAGAAGGTCGTCGTGGTGGTGGGAGGACCTGGTTCAGGAAAGAGCGCGCTCGCCCTGAGCTTGATGGACACCTTGGCGCACCAACGACGACGAGTCATGCACGCGACGGGCTCCAAGGCGTTCACAGAGTCACTGCGCAAGGTGACCACGCGGGAAACCGGCCGGGCACAGGAGCTTTTCAAGTACTTCTTCGACTTCCGCGAGTACACGGAGAACGACCTTGAAGTCCTGATCTGCGACGAGGCCCACCGGGTCAGGAACACCGGCACCGGAGGAGAGAGCCAGATCGACTCCCTGATCAAGGTCGCGAAGGTGCCGGTCTTCCTGCTCGACGAGCACCAAGCGGTGCGGCCCAATGAGATCGGGACGGTCGAACGGATCGCCGAGGCCGCCGCGAACAACGACTGCGCCCTTGTCAAGATCGAACTCAGAGGACAGTTCCGCTACGGGGGGTCGGCGCTCTTCGACGAGTGGGTCCTGCGGCTGCTCGGTCTCACCGACGAGGGCCCGATCGCGTGGTCCGACCTCGTTGTCGGCCAGGAAGACGACTTCGCCGTGCGCTTCAAGCCGACTCCGCGCGCCCTGGAGGACTGGTTGCGCAGTCAGGAGAAGAACCTCGCGGGCACCGCCCGCATCGCTGCGGGGTTCTGCTGGCCCTGGACCGACCCCAAGGACGGAAGGCTGGCGAACGACATCGAGATCGGCGACTGGTGCCGTCCATGGAACGCCAAGCAGAAGTTCACGGTCGAGGGCGCACCGTCCGCGTCGCACTGGTCCTTCGGTGACAAGGGCTTCGGCCAGGTCGGATGCGTGTACACCGCCCAGGGGTTCGAGTACGACTGGGCAGGTGTCATCTTCGGCGAGGACCTCGTCGTCCGGCGCGGAACGTGGCGCGCGCAGCCCGGGAAGTCCCACGATCGCAGCGCCTTCAGAGAGCTGAGGGGAAGCCAGAGCGCGGTCGAGAGATCGGCCGCGCGGCTGATCCTCAACGCCTACAAGGTGCTGCTCACCCGGGCGCTCCGTGGCGTGTGCGTGTACTCCGTCGATGAGGAAACGGCCGAGTACCTCCGCGAGTACGCGAAGTAGGTGCTCAGTCCGTCATTTTGCGGAGGTAGTCCTGGGTCTCCGGGTCCGTGGAGTACAGGCAGACACCGCGCATGCCCCGGGACAGCAGAACCTTGTAGGTGTTCCTGATCAGCGAGTGGAAGTGCGCGCTGTCGGCCCGCTTCACGTTGGGATCGTGGGAGTGCTTGGCCTCGGCGACCCACGAGCCATCCCTGCGGACGAAGTCCGGTCCGAAGATCACTCCCGCCCAGTCGTACTCGAACCCCTGGGCGGTGTAGACGCACCCGACCTGGCTGAAGCCGCGGGGGTCGCTCGCCCAGTAGTGCGACTCGGGTGCGTCCGCGACCTTCTCGTCCGGCTTGGCGTTCCACGGGCGCTGCCACGAACCGATCTTCACGTCCGGGACCAGTACCTTGACGCCGTCCCTGCTGGCAGGGGCGCTCCACCGCCAGCAGTACCCCGCCGCGATCCTGGCGGTGCCCCCGAACTCCTGCTGCCGATCGAGCAGCCACTGCTCGAGTTCCTCCGGCGAGTCCGCGCTGCGCACGAGGAACTTGTCGTCGGTCTCCGCTACCAGCGACGACCAGGTCGTGGGTTGGCGCGTTCCCGTTCCGAGCAACCCGGCACCCCAGGCGTCGAAGAACTCCGAGCCACCGCAGCGGTACTGCCCGGACAGCCGGACGACGTCGACCCGGCATCCCAGCGCCTCGGCCGCTGCGGTGATTTCCACGAGCGAGCCCATCTCCCCCGGACGCACCACTTGGTGTTCGTCGAGCAGGAAGACCGGCACACGCGCGACGTCGATCAGTTCGTTGACCTGGCGGCGGCCCCGGGCACGGACGTCTGCGGGGGTGAAGCGATTGGAGCTCGTCTCCCGGATGCGGTGCGCCTCGTCACAGACGATCATGTCGAGCGACTGCTCTTCAGACTTGGTGAAACTGTTGAAGTACTTGAAGATCGCGCCAGTGCGGTCCTTGACCAGCTTCCGCAGTGTTTTTGTGAACGCGCTCGAGCCGGTGGCGTGGTAGACCCGCCGCCCCTGCCTGGCCAGCTCGCCGAGCAGGCTCAGTGCGATGACGCTCTTGCCTGAACCGGGGCCGCCGAGGATGACGACCACGGTTTGCTGCTTGGAGACGCGAGCCCGTTCGACGGCTTGCTTCACCAACTTGAAGGCGACCTGCTGCTCGTCGAGCAGGACGAACTGCTCCCGCTCCTTGACCTCCACCGCGACCCGGTCGAGCAGTGGCTTGGAGGGAGCGTGTTTGAAGGAGAGGAACTCCTCGGCAGCATGGCGTGCCGCGTCACGCGTGCCAGCAGCGGTGTCCAGCAGTTGCCTGAGCTTGTCGAGCATCTCCGCTTTCGTGTCCAACGTGTACAGGCCGTACTCGTCGAAGGCGTAGTTGGAGATCCGCCACACTCCGCTCTTCATGGCGTTGTGCAGGTACGCGAAGCCGTGCAGCGCGCCGGGGCGCTCGGCCAGCGCGGGGGTCGAGTCGATGAGGTACTCGCAGTAGCCCCGGACCTGGGCAGAAGGGTGGAGCACCGGCTGGCCGTAGCGTGGGATGACGACGAGGTCGCCGTCGGTTTCGTCCACAGTGGACCACTGCTTGAGTTCGACGACGACGTAGGAGGGCGTGCCCCGCTTCGGGTGCGTGCCGCACAGGATGACGTCGACTCGTTTGGGGTTGTGCGGCAGCCGGTGCTCGAGCAGGACCTCGACGTGACCGAGTCCGGCGTCGACAACGTCCGCGAGGAACACCGGCAGGCTCTTCTCCCATGACCGGATCTCCGACGTGCCGACCCCGGACTCGAAGCTGACCCGTGCCTTCTCGGCGAGTTCGAGGTGCAGACGTCCTGCTTGTGCCTCGGGCAGCAGTTGCTGCGCGCTTCGTCGAACCAGAGCCACCGGACCCCCTGTGCGGACGCTTGACCGTCAGAACAGGCTAGTCCGCACTGGTTTGCGCACCTGGCAAACCTCGATGGACTTGGGCAGACACCTGAGTCGAGTGCTGACTACACGGCCAGTGCCGTGCGGGTGGGGGTCTCGGCGCGGAACAGGTCGAGCACGGGGCAGTGCCGGTCGGCGTTCCAGCGCAGTTCCTCGTAGCGGGCGCGGGTTTCGGGGCCGGTCAGCGAGACCTGCACGCGGATCGCGGTGAAGCCGGGCCGGATGTGCTCGGAGAAGCCGAAGAAGCCGCGCACGTCGAGGTCGCCCTCCACGGTCACGGAGATCCCGTCGACGCGGATGCCCAGTCGCGCCGCCCAGAACTGGTAGGTGATCACCTGGCAGGAGCCGAGCGCGGCGAGGGCGTACTCGACCGGGTTGGGGGCGACGTCGGTGCCGCCGAGCGAGGCGGGTTCGTCGACGGCGAAGCCGTGGCCGCGCGCCTCGACGCTGACCTGGGTCGGGGTGCCGGGGACGAGGGCGTTGGTGGTGCGGAAGGTGACCGTCGCCCGGTTCACGTCGTCGGTGACGGCGTCGCGGGTGGCGTCGATGACTTCGGACAGGGACATGCGCGCTCCTGACAAAGGCTGGCGGGAATGGCTGACGGGGAAAGGGAATTCCGTCAGGCCGGACAGCGCGATGTGGTCGACCGGCACAGGTCGACGTGACGCCTTTTGGTGAGGAGCACGTCGCCATGGTCGGGGTGTTCCGGGAATGCGGTCAAGAAAGCTCTCACATCGTGGGCCGACGCTGAGTGCCGCTGTTAGTCTGCGCAGCGTGACCGGACTGGTACGGCGTCTGCACGTGGACCTTCTCCGCGTGAACAGCATGGGCTGTCGCCGCTTCGCGGGCTGAGCCCCGACCCTCCTTCCTCTTCTCGCGCGTATTTCGCGCGCCCTTTTCTCGCTTATCCCGTTGAGGAGTACAGCCATGCCCGAAAACTGGTCGTTCGAGACGAAGCAGGTCCACTCCGGCACCCAGGCCGACCCCGCGACCGGAGCGCGCGCGGTGCCGATCTACCAGACGACCTCGTTCGTCTTCCGCGACACCGAGCACGCGGCGAACCTGTTCAGCCTCGCCGAGCCGGGCAACATCTACACGCGCATCAACAACCCGACCCAGGACGCGCTGGAGCAGCGGCTCGCCGCGCTGGAGGGCGGGGTCGCCGCGGTGGCGCTGGCCTCGGGGCAGGCGGCGGAGACGCTGACCGTGCTGACGCTGGCGAGCGCGGGTGACCACATCGTCTCCAGCGCCTCCCTCTACGGCGGCACCTACAACCTGTTCCACTACACGCTTCCCAAGCTCGGCATCGAGGTCAGCTTCGTCGACGACCCCGACGACCTCACCGCGTGGCGGGCCGCGATCCGGCCCAACACCAAGGCTTTCTTCGCCGAGACGCTGGCCAACCCGCGCAGCAACGTCCTCGACATCACCGCCGTCGCGGACATCGCGCACACGGCGGGCGTTCCGCTCATCGTCGACAACACCGTGCCGACGCCGTACCTGTTGCGGCCCTTGGACCACGGCGCGGACATCGTGGTGCACTCGGCCACGAAGTACCTGGGCGGGCACGGAACCGCGATCGGCGGCGTCGTGGTGGACGGCGGCAAGTTCGACTTCGGCCTGGAGCCCGACCGCTTCCCCGGTTTCAACGAGCCGGACCCCAGCTACAACGGCCTGCGGTACTGGCCTGCGCTCGGACACGGGGCTTTCGCGGCGAAACTTCGCGTTCAGGGGCTGCGCGATCTCGGGCCCGCGCTCTCGCCGTTCAACGCTTTCCTTCTGCTGCAAGGGATTGAGACGCTGTCGCTGCGCATCGAGCGGCACGTGGCCAACGCGCAGGCCCTCGCGGAGTGGCTCGCGGCCAGGGACGAGGTCGAGGTGGTGCACTACGCGGGCCTGCCCACCAGTCCGTGGTTCGATCTTGCGCAGCGGTACCTGCCGCGCGGTGCGGGGGCGGTGGTAGCTTTCGAGCTTCGCGGTGGTGTGGAAGCGGGTCGCGCGTTCGTGGATGGGTTGGAGTTGTTCAGCCACTTGGTCAACATCGGCGATGTGCGCAGCCTGGTCGCCCACCCCGCGAGTACCACTCACAGTCAGCTCTCCGAAGCGGAACGCCTGGCCAGCGGGGTCACCCCGGGGTTGGTGCGGCTCGCTGTCGGCATCGAGGGCGTCGAAGACCTGAAAGCCGATCTGGATTCGGGTTTTCGCGCGGCAAAGGCGGCGTTGCGTCAATGACCCTGGTGCGCCCGGACATCTCGGCTCCCCTTCCCGTCACGGCCGCGTGGCGGGAGGGGGACCACCCCGGACAGCGGAAGTTCTTCGCCTTGCCGGACCCGTTCCCGTTGCAGTCGGGCGGGGTCCTGCTCGGCGGCAGGCTCGCCTACGAGACGTGGGGAACCCTCGCGCCCGACGGCGGGAACGCGATCCTGGTGGAGCACGCGCTCACCGGGGACAGCCACGTGATCGGCGAGGCGGGGGAGGGACATCCCACGCCGGGCTGGTGGAGCGAACTGGTCGGACCGGGGCGCGCCGTCGACCCCGAGCGCTGGTTCATCGTGTGCACCAACGCACTCGGCGGCTGCCAGGGCACCACGGGGCCGTCTTCCCTTGACCCGCAAGGGAAACCGTGGGGCAGCAGGTTCCCCGAGCTGTCCGTGCGGGACATGACGCGCGCCGAGGTGCACCTGGCCGACGCGCTCGGCGTGCGCCGCTGGGCCGCGGTGATCGGCGGCTCCCTCGGCAGCATGCGGACGCTGGAGTGGATCGTCGACCAACCCGATCGGGTGGAATCCGCGTTGGTGCTCGCGGGCACCGCGGTCGCTTCGGCCGAGCAGATCGCTTGGTGCTACACGCAGTTGAGCGCCATCTACAGCGATCCCGGGTGGCACGACGGCGACTACTACGACAAGCCGGTCGGCCCGCACCTCGGGCTCAGCCTGGCCCGGCGGATCGCGCACACCACCTACCGCGCTCCCGCCGAGTTGGAGGCGCGCTTCGGCCACGCGCGCCAGCCCGGCGAGGACCGCTTCGCCGTCGAGTCCTATTTGGACCATCACGCGCGGAAACTGGCGCACCGCTTCGACGCCGGGAGCTACGTCGCGCTCACCCGGGCGATGACGAGCTTCGACGTCGGCAGGGATCGCGGCGGCGTCGAGGCCGCGCTCGGCAGGGTCACCGCCCGGGTCGCGGTCGCGGGCGTGGACAGCGACCGCATCTATCCGTTGGAGCAGCAGCAGTTCATCGCCGACCACATCCCGACCGCCGGGCCGTTGCAGGTGGTGCGCTCCGACTACGGCCACGACGGCCTGCTCATTGAGGCCGAACAGGTCGGGCGGATCGTCACCGACCTCCTCAACTCCCGCTGACCCCAATGGCCCGCTCGGTGCGTTGAGCGCCCTGAATGACTCATTCAGGGCGCTCAAGTACCTCAATGAGTCATTCAGGGCTCAAGCGGCGGCGCGAGCGGGTGTGGGGATGCGGGTGTGCGGCGACGGCTCGGGGAGCGGTGACGCGCGCCAACGGCTTGTTTGACGCGTTGAACGCACTGAACGGGTCGTTTGGTGCGTTGAGCGCACTGAACGACCCGTTCAGGGTTTTAGCGTGGGGCGCCGATGGGGCCGGGGAGCACGTGCACGTCGGCCGCCTTCACGTAGGCGATGCGGTGGCCGAGGAACACCTGGTAGTACCGCTCGTGCCCGCGCACGACGACGCGCGGACCGTTCCACTCCTTGGCGAAGTAGTACTCCGAGGGCACCGCGAGGTCGCCTGCGACGTAGCGCTGGCCGGGCAACATGGTGTACTGCAACGGTTCCGGGACCTGCACGGGAACGACCGTGCCCTTGTAGGCCGACGCCTCGGGGTAGGCGACGCCGAACACGGGCACGGACGCGAGGCCGGGCCGGGGTGTCACGACGAACCCGGTTCCGGGAACGGCGGTCGGAGCGCTGGAGGGGTTGTGGAACCAGGCTTTCTGGCCGAGGTACCACACCGCGGTCCAGTCCCCGGAGCGCCCGGCGACGGCGAAGCGCTGGCCGGTGTCGATGCGCGCGCCGATGTCGCTGACCTGGCGCGTGGAGTTGCTGCCGTCGGGGCGCAGCCCGATGTCCTTGACGAGCGGGGCGTCCGCGCGCGGCTCGGTGTGCAAGAAGACCGTTGAGGTGCCACGGGTCGGGCACGGCTCGGCGGGCTTCTTGTCGTCGCAGCCGAACATCGGCGGGTGGTTGGTGGCGTAGTCCGGCTTGATCGTGACGATGCCGGAGCGGTCACCGCCGCGCGGGGTGAACGGCGCCTTCAACAGGTCGAAGTAGTGCGCCCAGTCCCAGTAGGGACCCGGGTCCCAGTGCATGCCGCGCACCTTGGCGGGCGAGACGCCGGGAACGTTGTCGTGGCCGAGGATGTGCGCGCGGTCCAGCGGCACGCCGTGCTTCTGCGCCAGGTACCGCACGAGCCGCGCGGACGTGCGGTACATCGCCTCGGTGTACCAGGTGCCCTTCGCCGCGAAACCCTCGTGCTCAAGGCCGATCGAGTGCGTGTTGACGTACCAGTTGCCCGCCTGCCACGCGACGTCCTTGGCCTTGACGTGCTGGGCGATGTGGCCGTCGGAGGAGCGCAGCGAGTACTGCCAGCTCGCCCACTTCGGGTCCTTGATCAGCCGGAGCGTGGTGTCCCAGTAGCCCTCGGTGTCGTGGATGATGATGTACTTGATCGGCATGTCCACGGGGCGGTTCGCCTTGTCGTGGTTGCCGTACTTCTCCGGGTTGCTCGGCGTGTGGTGCTCGTAGGCGGCGGGCAGCCATTCGCAACCGAGTTCGCGCGGGCACTCGGCCTCGTTGGGCGCACTGGGCTTGAGTCCCATCCGGTCCACGATCCCGGTGTCCGGCTTGAGGTCCGCGCCGACCAGCCGCACCGCTTGGCCGTCGTCCGTGGTGCGCGCCTCGCCCGTGCGGATGACTTCGAAGACGTCGTCGGCGAAGCGCTTCGCGGTCGCGGTGTCCTTGGCGCCGCTGTACTTCGCGACCGCGCCGTACCAGCTGCCGAGCTCGCGCTGGTGCGAGGCGAGCAGAGCTGCTCCGCCCCGGATGTTCTGCCGGGCGTTGCCGCGCAGCACCGCGCGGTCGACGCCGGTGAGCCGCTCAGCGGCCTCGATCGTGCGCAGCTCGGCGGGAACGCCTTGCTGGGGCGCGCCGTCCGCGGGCGTGAGCGGGCGGCTGAGGTCGCCGCGCGGGTCCTCGGCGTCGGAGCCGTGGTGGTCGTGCTCGTCGACGTCGAGCGCGGCGGCGTCGGTCAGGTGCATCGGGCCGTAGCCCGCGCCCCGGCTCGGCGCGCCCGCGTTGGTGTCCCACCGCGACTCCAGGAACGACACGCCCAGCAGCACGTTCTCCGGGACGCCGAACTCCTTGGCGGCCGAGGCGAAGTCTGCTTGACGGCTGCCGTCAAGTGCCGATGCGGCGGGACTGGGCAGCACGAGCGCGGCGGCCACCGCCAACGCTGTGCTGACCCGTAAGGCAGGGGAAACGGACATCGGTGACCTCCAGGTGAACCGACACGCGATGCCTCAGACCTTGGTCGGCGTCCGCGAGGTCGTCAATACTTCACCAACTACCGATGAAGCTCTGTTAGCGGAGAACCGCTGCCAGGCCGAGGCCAGCCGGTCCACCACGGCGGTCAGCTCCTCGGCGGGCGCGAGGAACGGGATGCGCAGGTGGTCGTCGCAGTCGCCGCGCGCGGAGAACCCGGGACCGGCCAGCAGCGCGATCCCCTGGCGCAGCGTGGTCTGGGCGAAGGCCGACGCGCTGCCGTGCGGCAGCCGCACCCACAGGTTCTGCCCGCCGGTCACCGGCATCGGTTCCCAGTCCGGCAACCGCAGCGCGAGCTGCTCGCGCAGCTGGTCGTGCTGGTCGCGCAGCTGCGCCACCCGGCGCGCCCGCACCTCGTGCAGGTGCGGCAGCAGTTCGAGCACCGCGCGCTGCGGGAGCACCGAACTGCCCATGTCGTGCAGGGCCTTCACCCGCGCCAGCCGCGAGATCCGGGACGCGGGCGCGCGCACCCAGCCGATCCGCAGCCCGGCCCACACCAGCTTGCTCAGCGACCCCACGGTGAGGATGTCGCCGTCCGGCGCGTAGCCGGCCAGCGCGGGCGGCACGGTGCCGTCGAAACCCAGTTCGGCCAGCGCCTCGTCCTCCACCAGCGGTACGCCCAGCTCGGCGGCGCGCAGCACGATCCGCCGCCGCAGCAACGGCGGCAGCACCGCCCCGGTCGGGTTGTGGTGGGTGGGCACCAGGTAGCCCAACCGGGTGCGCTCGTCGGCGAGCAGCCGCAGGAACTCCTCGTGGTCCAGCCCGCCCGGACCGCACTCCGCCGCGCTGATCACCGCCCCGGCGTCGCGGAAGAGCTCCAGCGCCCCCGGGTAGCTCGGCGTCTCGCACACCACGCCGTTGCCCGGGGTGAGGAAGGTCGTGGTGATCAACGACAACGCCTGCTGAGCGCCCGTGGTGATCATGACCTGCTCGGGCCCCGTCGGCACCCCGCGCGCGGTGTAGCGCCGCGCGATCGCCGCGCGCAGTTCGCCGAGCCCGGCGGGGTGGTAGCCGATGTCGGGCTCGAAGAACCTGGTCATGGCCCTGTGGTAGGCCTCGGCAAGCTCCGGCGGGGGCGCGGTCGGGGCCGCGCAGCCCAGCTGCACCACGTCGTCCGGCGGCTCCAGCAGGTGCAGGAACAGCGTGTTCATGCTGCCCTCCGCGCCGGTCGGGGCCGAGGGGGCGCGGGTGTCGGCGACCTGGGTCCCGCTGCCCTGCCTGCGGACGATCCGGCCCTCCTGCCGCAGCACGTCGTAGGCGGAGATGATCGTGCTGCGCCCCACGGCCAGCGCCAGCGCGAGCGCGCGGTCGGTCGGCAGCGCCGTGCCCGCCGCGAGCTGCCCGTCGTCGATCAGCGCGCGCAACCGCGCGGCCAGCAACAGGTAGAGCGCGCCGCGACCACCGGACCAGCGGCCCAGCAGTGTCACGAGGTCCTCGCAGGACAGGTTTCTCATTCGGCACACCAATTGGCCCAGATTGGTGCTGCCGTTCAACCGGGCCCGGTCGTGAAGCTCACAGGTATGGGTTCATCGCCACCGTACGACGCTGATCATGCACCAGTCGACCCCAGCACCCGTGCCGTGCACATCCGCGCACCGCAGCTCGACGGGGTCCGCCCGATGAGCTTGCCGATCTTCCAGAGCTCCACGTTCGCGTTCTCCGACAGCGCGAGCCTCGCCGAGGCGCTCTCCGTTCCGGACGGCGCCTACTCCTACACCCGGCACGGCAACCCCACCACGCGCGCGCTGGAGCACGCCGTCGCCGACCTCGAAGGCGGGGTCGCCGCGCTGGCCACCGCGTCGGGCATGGGCGCGATCAGCGCCGTGCTGCTGGCCCGGCTGCGCTCCGGCGACCACGTCGTCGCGCAGAGCGCGCTCTACGGCGGCACCGTGTCCGTGCTGCGCGATCTCTCCGAGCGCTTCGGCGTCGAGGTCACCTACATCTCCGGCTCGCCGGAGGAGCTGACCGAAGCGCTGCGCCCCAACACCAAGCTGCTCTACCTGGAGACCATCGCCAACCCCACCACGCGCGTCAACGACCTGCCCGAGCTGGCCAGGATCGGGCGCGGGGCCGGGCTGACCGTGGTGGTGGACAACACCTTCGCGTCGCCGTTGCTGTGCCGCCCGCTGGAGCACGGCGCGCACGTCGTCGTGCACTCCAGCACCAAGTTCCTGGGCGGGCACTCCGACGTCATCGGCGGCGTCGCGGTGTTCGCCGAGGAGGAGCTCTACCGCCAGACCTGGCACCAGGTGCTCGACTACGGCGCCTCGGCGGACCCGTTCGCGGCCTGGCTGACCGCGCGCGGGCTCCAGACCTTGCCGCTGCGCCAAGCGAAGCAGTGCGCCAACGCGCGCGTGCTCGCCGAGCGCCTCGCCGAGCACCCCGCCGTCGGCACGGTGCGCTGGCCGGGCTTGGCCAGCCACCCCGACCACGGGATCGCCGCCAAGCTGCTCAGCGACTTCGGCTCGCTGATCAGCTTCGACATCGCCGAGGGCCACGACGCCGCGGTCCGCTTCCTCGAACGCGTCCGGCTGGCGACCCTCGCGGCCTCCCTCGGCGGCGTGGAAACCCTTGTGCTGCAACCCTCCACGAGCACGCACCGGCAGCTCGACGCGGCCGGGCTGGCGGCGGCGGGCATCACCGAGGGCACCATCAGGATGTCGGTGGGCATCGAGCACGCCGAGGACCTATGGGCCGACCTCGCGCACGCGCTGGGCTAGCTCCAGCACGACCTGGACGATCAGGTCGATGTCGGCGGTTCCGGTCCGCCAGTTCACGATGGCGGGCCGGAACGCCACCATGCCGCGATAGGTCGTCGAGCCGAAGTGCACGCGCCCGTCGGTGATCACCTCTGCGGCGATCGCGGTGTTCAGCGCGTCCAGCTCCGCCTCGGCGACGTCGTCGGGGTGGTAGCGGAAGCACACGATGTTGAGCGGAACATCCGCGAGCAGCTCCAACGAAGGCTCGGCGCGGACGCGCTCGGCGAGGTGCTGCGCGAGGTCGAGGTGGCGCTCCACCATCCTCCGGTAGCCGGAGCGACCGTAGGCGGCCAGCGTCGCCCACACCGCGAAAGCCCTTGCGCGGCGCGAACTCTCCGGCCCGAGGTTGCCGTAGTTCGGCCGCTCCAGATCCACTCCTGGCAGGTACGCGGCGGTGTTGCTGAAGATCGGCCCGAGCAGCTCCGGGTGCCGCACGAACGCGAAACCGCAGTCGTAGGGCACGTTCAGCCACTTGTGCCCGTCCGAGCCGACCGAGTTCGCCCGTTCCACTCCGGCGACGAGGTGCCGCGTCCGCTCGGAGAGCGCGGCGAACAACCCGAACGCGCCGTCCACGTGCAGCCACGCGCCGAACTCCTCCGCGAGGTCGGCCAGCTCCTCGATCGGGTCGAAGGCCCCGGCGTTCACCTCGCCCGCGCTCGCGGAGATGATCGCCGGGGCGCCGCCGAGCGAGGCCAGGTCCGCGCGCATGCCCGCCAGGTCGACGCTTCCGTCGTCGTTGCGGTGGAAGCGCACGGAGGAGCGGCCGATCCCCAGCATTCCCAAGGACTTCACCGCGCTGGAGTGCAGATGTCCGCTCGCCAGAACGGGAATTCGCGGCAATCCGGACAGGCCTTCGACGTCCACGTCGACCCCGTGCTCCGCGCCCCACCACCGGCGTGCCGAGGCGAGCCCGACGAAGTTCGCCATCGTCGCGCCGGAGGTGATCACGCCCGCCCACTCCACCGGCAAACCGAAGAGTTCTCGCAACCACCGCAGCGCAAGGACTTCCGTGTGCGCGCCGATCGGCGAGCTGACCCACATGCCCGTGTTCTGGTCGGCCGTGGACGTGAGCATGTCCGCCGCCAGCGCGGCCGGGGTCACACCGCCGATCACGAAGTGGAAGAAACGCGGCCCGGCAGAACGGATCGCCGTGTCCAGCAACCGTTCCGACAGTTCGGTCACCGCCGAGTCCGCGCCGATCCCGTCCTCCGGGAGCGCGAGATCACCCGGCGGCAGACCCGACTCGGTCGCTTCCGGGCGGACGAGCTGGTCCGGCGGCGCGGTGAGCAGTTTCTGTTGGTAGCGCGAGACCAGTTCGAGCAATTCGACGCTGTCGTCGGGAAACGGCTGCACGGATTACCCCTTTCAGCGGACGTCTCAGCCTTCGTCGCGCGGGGACCGCCGGTCAACAGCCAATTCGGTGGCGCTGGCCCGTGAATCCTTCGATAAGGCAGACCTTCGGCGGGAGTCCGCGTCCCGGCTGACATACGCTGCCTTCGCGAGATTCCCGCACGGCAACGGTTCAGGGAGATGGCAGGCGATGACCGGATCGGCAGACGCACGGCTGGCCGCGGCCCAACGGCAGTTCGACGAAGCCGGCGGCGAGAACCGACTGATCCGCCTCATCGAGAGCGGACAGGCGCCCCTGTCGGCCATCGGCGCGCTCGCCGCCGAGCAGCACCGCGTGATCACCAGCGACTGGCGGGCCTTCCTCACCCTCGCCGCGCGCGCCGAGGAGCCCAACGCCCGGCAGTTCTTCTCCGGCCTCGCCGCCGGGGAGGCCGTCGCCTTGGAGCGCGTCGCCGTGCTCGCGCGGCACTGCGGCCTGGATGCCGACGCCGTGCGCGCCTACAAAACTCAGCCTGGGTGCCAGTCCTACCCGTCCTACGTCGCTTCGCTCGCGCTCAACGGCGACCCGCTCGACGTGCTCGTGACCCTGGTCGCGGGCTTCGGCGGTTGGGGCGGCTACTGCGCTTCCGCGTCGCGTGGCCTGCGCGAGCACTACGGCTTCGACGACGAGGGCTGCGGCTTCTTCGACCTCTTCGCCGACCCTGACCCTTCGGGCGCTCAGTTCGCCACGGCAGCCGTAGCGGCAGGCATCGCGTCAGGCTGGACCGGCGAAGCCGTGGACGACCAGATCCGCCTCCTCCAGCACTACGAGCACCAGTTCTGGAACACCCTCGCCGACCTGGCCGACTAGGCGTGTCGCCAGGTGAACCAACGGCCCGCCCCTGGCTCCGCACCGCCCGCCTGAGGGCCCGGCCCGACGGACCGGAGGCCTGTCAGAGAGACTGGGGGCCAGTGCCCGCCCTCTCGACCTGGAGCCTTTGATGCTGCAAGGAACCGTCCGTTGGTTCGACGCCGAACGAGGTTTCGGCTTCCTCGCGCCCGAGGACGGCTCGCCGGACGTGTTCGTGCACGCCTCCGAGATCGTCGGGGACGGCGGCGCGAAAGTGCTCCGCGAGGGTCAGGCCGTCGTGTTCGAGGTCGGCGAGAACGACCGCGGGCCCCAGGCGCTGCGCGTTCGCGTCACCGCCGATGCGGGCTCCGGCAGCGCCGTGGGCCTGCTCGGCACCGTCAACTGGTACGAGCCGGGCAAGGGGTACGGCTTCGCGTCGCCGGACGGCGGCGGCGCCGACGTCTTCGTGCACAGCTCCGCCATCGTGACCGGCGGCGTGGTCACCGAGGGGCAGCGGGTGGCCTTCCTGATCGTCGAAGGCGAGCGCGGCCCGCAGGCCGCGCACGTGATCCCGCTGGGAGCGGGGGCCGGCTCACCCGCTGCGGCTGGTCTCGCGGACGGTGCCGACGGCACGGTGGCCTGGTACGACGAGGACAAGGGCTTCGGCTTCATCAACCCCGACTCCGGCGCCGGGGACGTCTTCGTTCACGCCCGGTCCCTGGCCGAGGGGCTGACGTGGCTCGCGGAGGGCGACCGCGTCGCCTACGAGGTGGCTAGTGGGGACAAGGGCCCGCAGGCCCGCGACGTGCACCTGGTCCGGGGCGCCGAGCCCCAGGCGGCGCCGCAGCGGTCGGCGCCTGCGGCGCGGGACGTGCCCGTGCGAGGTGGCGAGGGCGTCGTCGCGCGCTACGACAACGACCGCGGCTTCGGCTTCATCACCCCGGACGCAGGCGGCGACGATCTCTTCGCCCACGTGTCCGTGATCATGGGGTCGGAACCGCTGCAGAAGGGTGACCGGGTCCGGTACGCGGTGCGTCAGAGCGACCGGGGCCCGCAGGCCGACCGCGTCGAACGCCTCTGAAGCACCCAACGACACAGAGCTACCGATGCACCCCGAACGCGTGAATGGATGCGCAGCGGGACTTGCCGGTGTCGAGCACGAACAAGAGTCTTCGTCACGACCGCCCACGATCGACGACCAGGACCGGCGGTTAACGATGATCAACAGGGGGGTTTGGTGGTCTTGAAGACGCCCCAACCCCCGCGACACAGGGCTCAGTTCGACTTCGAGGAGCGGTGGCGCTCGTAGTGCCGGGCGGCCCGGGCGCGGTTGCCGCACCCGGGGGAGCACCAACCCCGGCGCGGGTGGTCCTTGCTGAAATAGAGCACGCACCCCGGGCCGTGGCAGGCGCGCAGCGCGTCCGCGTCCTCGGTGAACAGGCGCGCCGCCGCCAGTCCGAGCACTGAGAGGGCGTGGCTCGCGCCCTGCGCCGGGCTCGTCCACTCCAGCGCGAGATCCGCGCCGCGCCGGGCCAGCAGCGGCGTTCTGGCCACGGCGACGGAGTTCAGCTCAGCGATCGCCGTGTCGAGGTCCTGCACCGCCGAATCCGCCGTGGGCCGCTCGTCGGCTGTCACGTGCGCGGCGATGCGGCGCAGCGCGTCGCGCAGGCGGCGGAACGCGGCGAGGTCTAGCGCGGACTCCGTGGCGATGCCGGACTTGGCGAGCCACTCCTCCAGGCCGCGCGCCGTGTCCAGGTCGTCGTGGCGCCCGTCGCGGTCCGCCCAGACCGTGTTCATCAGCCGGATCGGCAGCGGCTCCGCCGGGAGCAGGTACGCGATCTCCTCGGTGCTCACGTGCCCTCCCCGTCCCGGCGTCCGCCCGATGCTAGTCCGCACTGCTTCTAACGCTTTGAACGTTGACAAGCGTTAGAAGCAGTGTGAGGGTCACTCTAACGCAAGCAATGCATGCAACCGTTAGAAATGGGGGACCCGATGGGCGCACCAGCCCTCAAGGCCGGGCATGTCGGCATCAACGTCACCGACCTCGACCGCTCCACCGCCTTCTACCGCCGCGTCCTCGGCGTCGACGTGCTCGGCTCCAGCGCGGAGGCCGACCGCCGCTACGCCTTCCTCGGCAGGGACGGAGCGCTGCTGGTGACGCTCTGGCAGCAGAGCGGCGGGGTCTTCGCCACCGACCGCCCCGGGCTGCACCACATGTCCTTCGAGGTCCCCGACATCGCCGACGTGCGTCGCGCCGAGAGCACCCTGCGCGAACTCGGGGTCGAGATCCTGCACGACGGCGTGGTGCCGCACGGCGAGGGCGCCTCCTCCGGTGGCGTGTTCTTCCACGACCCGGACGGAACCCGGCTGGAGATCTACGCGCCCAGCGGAGCCGACACCGCCGCCGCACCCACCTCGGGTGCGCCCACCTGCGGCTTCTTCTGATGCGCCACCCCGGCGAGCAGGTGCTCCAGTCGCGAGCCGGTGTCACCCGCCCCTTGGGCTCGGCGCGGGTCGGCCCGGACATCCCGGCGGTGGCCGCCGAGTTCCTCAGCACTCAGCGCCTAGTGGTACTCGGTGCCGCCGACGACGAGGGCGCGGTGTGGGCGAGCCCCGTCGCCGGACCGCCCGGCTTCGTCCGCGCGCAGGGGGAGCGGACCGTCCTGGTGGACCGGAAGCCGCTTCCCCAGGACCCGCTCGCCACCGCCTTCGACGACGAGCGCGACATCGGCGTGCTGGCCATCGAACCGGCCACCCGGCGGCGGATGCGGATCAACGGAAGGGCGCGGCAGTCCGGCGGCACGCTCGTGCTGCACACCGAGCAGGTCTACGCCAACTGCCCCAAGTACATCCAGACCCGCACCGTCATCGACGACGACGACGACACCGCGCCCGCCGCCCCGGGCGCGCGCTCGGCGACCGAGCTGGACGCCGCGCAGCGGGCGTGGATCGCCTCTGCCGACACCTTCTTCATCGCCACGCTCGCGCCTTGTCTGGGCGCCGACACATCGCACCGCGGCGGCAACCCCGGATTCGTCACCGTGACCGACGAGCGGCGGCTCAGCTGGCCGGACTACGTCGGCAACTTCATGTTCATGACCCTGGGCAACCTCGAACTCGACCCCCGCGCCGGACTGCTGTTCCTGGACTGGGAACGCGGTGCCACGCTCCAGCTCACCGGCCGCGCCGGCACGGACTGGGACCAGCGCACCGTCCACTTCGAGCTCGACCGGGTCGTGGAACTCACCGGGCTCGCGATGCCGAAGTGGGCCTTCGGCGAGTACTCCCGGTTTAACCCCCGGTGAAGGACGTCCTCTGCGATGGTCTGGCGGCGGAGCGCGAGCGCAGTCGACGCAGATCTCCGACGGTGCCCTTCTCCTGCAACTCCAGGAACAGGTTCACCACGGCCGTGTCGAACTGCGTTCCGCAACCGCGACGCAGTTCCTCGCGGGCCTCGGACTCGCTCAGCGCCGTCTGGTACGGCCGGTCGGAGAGCATCGCCGCCCACGCGTCGCAGACCGAGATGATCTTCGCCTCGATCCGGATCTCGGAGTCGCGCAGCCGGCGCGGGTAGCCGGTGCCGTCGGGCCGCTCGTGGTGCTGGCGGACGATCTCCGCGACGACGTCGCAGCCGGGGACCGCCGCCACCATCCGGTAGCCGCTGTCGGGGTGCTGGCGCATCAGCTCCCACTCCTGCTCCGACAGCCGCGCGGGCTTGCCGAGCACCTCCGGCGGGATCACGATCTTGCCGACGTCGTGCAGCCGCCCGGCCAGTTCGGCGCAGCGCACCCCGGCCTCGTCGTGACCCAGCTCGGCGGAGATCAGCCGCGCCCACCGCGCGATCGCCCTGCTGTGCTCGTAGGTGGAGAGCATCGAGTCCACCTCGTCGGCCAGGTGCCCGAGGTAGTCGATCATGCCGGTGTGCTCGCCGAGACCCGGTCCCAGTTCGGGCGCGGTACCGATCACCACCCGGTCCCGCCCGCGCGCCTTGGCCGAGTAGAGCGCCCGGTCGGCGACCGCGATCAGCTCGTCCGGCCGCGTGCCGTGCAGCGGATAGGCCGCGATACCAACTGAGACCGTGACCGCGAGCCAGGTCTCCTCCGAGACCGCGATCGGGCTGCTGGCCACCTGGTGCCGCAACCGCTCGGCGATCCTGGGCAGCTCCTCCAGCTCGGTGTCGCGGGCCAGCAGCGCGAACTCCTCGCCGCCGTAGCGCGCCAGCACGTCACCCGCCCGGGTGGCCTTGCGCAGCCGCGCCGCGATCTCGATCAGCGCCTGGTCGCCCGCCGGGTGCCCGTAGTGGTCGTTGATCGACTTGAAGTGGTCGACGTCGATGATCAGCACCGCGAACGCCGTGGTGCTGCGCTGGGCGCGGGCGACCTCCAACGGCAGCTGCGCCTCGAAGAACCGCCGGGTGTACAGCTTCGTCAGCGGATCGGTGATGGCCAGCCGCCGCTGATCGGACACCAGATCGGCCAAGCGGGCGATGACCAGCAGGAACAGCAGCGCGCAGGCGATCGCGATCACCGGGATGTCGTGCATCGAGCCGTTGGCGTTCTGCACGAGCAGCGTCACCGGGGCGACCAGGGCCGCGCCGATCAGCACCGCGATCCGCGACGGGCCGAGGTGCTTGTCCACGGTCGGCGCGCGATCGGCCAGCTGCGTCATCGTCGGGTGCAGCGCCGCCGCCCCGAGCGCGAGGTTGCCCGCCAGCCAGATCGCGTCGATGAAGTTGCCGACCCAGTACTTCTCGCCGAGCCGCATCAGGCTGTAGATCGTGTCCGCCGCGAAGATCCCGAACAGGTTGGCGCACAACAACGAGAACGCCGCCGGACGCTGACCCGGACCGAGCAGCAGCCGCAGGCCCACCGCCAGCATCACCAGGTCCATCAGCGGGAAGGTCATCAGGAACGCCCTGGTCAGCGCCGGGGAGTTGGACACCGTCGGCGGCCCGATCAGGTACAGCCAGGTCAGCATCGCCGCGACCACCGCGAGCACCGCCGCGTCGAGCAGGCCGGGCAGGTCACCGCCGGGGCTGCGCCTGCGGATCAGCAGCAGCAGACCGGCCACCACCAGCGGGTAGTGGCTGATGTAGATCGGGTCGGCGTAGCCGGGGAAGCCGGTCTTGCCGAAGATGTAGTGCGAGATGTAGAAGGTCGCGTCCGCGCTGGCGTAGATCACCTGGCTCAGCCCGAGCAGCAGCCACGGCACCCACACGCGCGGCCGGTACCGGAACAGGCCCACGAACACCGCGACCGCCGCCGAGGACGTCAGCAGGCAGTAGGTGAGCAGCCGTCCCCACACGCCGAAGCCCTCTGCGGGGATCAGGTAGTAGCCGCCGACCATCGTCAGGCCGATGATCAGGTAGGCCAGCCACGCCTTGCGGGGAAGTGGTTTCGGGCCCCGTGAGTTCATTGAGACCTCTCATCCGCACCCGACGTCAGCACTCACGACCACCGTGATCGCGCAGATCACGTATCGGAAACGAATCATGCCTGATCTGTCCGCCGCGCGACACTGCCAGACCATTTGACTTCTTGCCGAGAGGGCCCGCTACCTGCACAAGTGCATGCTCACGGCGCTAAACGGGTGCTTTCGAAGTCAATCGCACGCCACGATCGCGAAGGTTTCCGCGGAGACGCGAAGTGTTTCCCCCAACAGAGCTACCTCACCGTTGTGGAGCAACGTCTCCTTGATCGGGCCGAGCGGAATCTCCGCCGCTTCCGAGCCCAGATTGCACACCACTCGCAGAGAACCCCTGTGCAGCACCAACCACCGCGCGTCCTCGTCGTGCTCCACGCGCAACAGGTGCAGTCGCGGGTCGGTCAGCTCGGAGCGCTCGCGCCGCAACCGCAGCAGCGCGCGGTAGGTCTCCAGCAGCTCGCGGTGATGTCCCTCACCCGCCTCGGCCCACTTCAACTTCGAACGTTCGAATGTGCCCGTGTCCATCGGATCGGGGACATCGGCCTCACCCCAGCCGTGCTCGCCGAACTCTCGCCGCCGCCCGGTTCGCACCGCTTCGGCCAGCCCGGGGTCGGGGAAGGAGGCGAAGAACTGCCACGGCGTGCTCGCGCCCCACTCCTCGCCCATGAACAACATCGGCGTGTACGGCGAGCCCAGCACGATCGCCGCCGCGCACCCCAGCAGCCCGGGGGACAGCGTCGCCGACAACCGATCGCCGGTCGCGCGGTTGCCGATCTGGTCGTGGTTCTGCGAGTACGCCAGGAATCGGTGCCCTGGCAGGCGCCGCGTGTCCACCGGCCTGCCGTGCGTGCGGCCCCGGAACGACGACCACGTGCCCGCGTGGAAGAACACCCCGCGCAGCGTGTTCGCCAGCGACTCCAACGACCCGAAGTCCGCGTAGTAGCCCTGTCGCTCGCCGGTCAGCGCCGTGTGCAGGCAGTGGTGCAGGTCGTCGCTCCACTGCGCGCCCAGCCCGTAACCCCCGGCTTCGCGCGAGGTCACCAGCTTCGCGTCGTTGAGGTCGGACTCCGCGATCAGCGCCAGCGGCCTGCCGACGTGCGCCGACAGCACTTCGACCTCCTCCGCCAGCTCCTCCAGCAGGTGCGTCGCCCGCCGGTCCACCAGCGCGTGCACCGCGTCCAGGCGCAGTCCGTCGAGGTGGAAGTCCCGCAGCCAGCCGAGCGCGTTGTCCAGCACGTAGCGCCGCACCTCGTCGGAGCCCGCTCCGTCCAGGTTCAGCGACGGGCCCCAGATGTTCTGGCCCGCGAAGTACGGCCCGAAGCGCTCCAGGTTCGCTCCCGACGGCCCGAGGTGGTTGTGCACCACGTCAAGCAGCACGCCCAGCCCACGCCTGTGGCACGCGTCCACGAAGCGCTTGAGCCCGTCCGGCCCGCCGTAAGGCTCGTGCACCGCGTACCAGAGCACGCCGTCGTAGCCCCACCCGTGCGGCCCGTCGAAGGCGTTGACCGGCAGCAGCTCGACGAGGTCGATTCCCAGGTCTACCAAGTGGTCCAGCCGCTCGACAGCCGCGTCGAAAGTGCCTTCGGCGGTGAACGTGCCGATGTGCAGCTCGTAGATCACCGAGCCCGGCAGCGCGCGCCCCGTCCAGCCCTGGTCGCTCCACTCGAAGGCGTCGTGGCCGTAGCGACGCGAGCGCCCGAACACCCCGTTGGGCTGCCACGGCGAACGCGGATCGGGCTGCTCAGTGGTGTCGTCGTCCAGCAAGAACGCGTAGTCGCCCTCGCTGGCCGTTCCGCCGCGCCACCACCCGTCATCGCCGCGCCGCAGCTCGACCGTCGCGTCCCCGACGACCGCCCGCACACGCTCGCGCTCCGGAGCCCAGACCTCAAGCATTCGATTCCCTCACAAGCAAAGCGACCGGGTAGGGGCTGAGCAGATCGGCCAGCAACGGCGCACGCGAATCCACCGCGCGCCCGGTGATCACATCGGTCCACGTGCCGTCGAACAACGGCAACCGCGTGTCGCCCCACCCGCCCGAAGCGTTGAGCCCCAACGGCAAACGAGTCGACACGGCCACCAAGTCGTTGCTGCGCGCGAAAGCCACGGCATGTCGCGCCGCGACACCCTCCGCCCGCATCGCGCGGTACGACTCGAACAGCTCCGGCCGATCACGTCGCAAGCGCAACGTTCGCGCGGTCACCAGAAGCTTCGCCGACCCCAGCTCGTCCAGGTCCGGCAACCAGCCAGCATCCAAGCGCCGCAACAGGTTCCGTCGCGCGTCGAAGTCCACCGGCCGACGGTTGTCCGGATCGACCAGCGAGTAGTCCCACAGCTCCGTGCCCTGGTAAACATCGGGGACACCCGGTCCCGCGAGCTGGAAGAGCTTCTGCCCCAACGAGTTCGACCACCCTGGCACGCGAACGCGCTCCAGCAGTCGCTCCACGTCCGCCCGCAGCTCGGTGTCCGCGAGCACGTCGCGCACCCACTGCTGCACCTGCTCGTCGAACTCCGCGTCCGCGTCCACCCAGGTCGTGCGCAGCTTCGCTTCCTTGGCGGCCTTGGCCAAGTACCCGCCCAGCCGCTCCTCGTCGATCGGCCACGCACCCACGAGCGTCTGCCACGCCAACAGGTTCAGCGTCGGCTCCGGCAACGCGCGCCGTGCACTCCACCGCCGCACTGCCGCCGCGAACTCCTCCGGGATTTCGCTGAGCACCGCCAAGCGCGCGCGAACGTCCTCCGAGCGCTTGGTGTCGTGCGTGGACAGCGTCGTCATCGTGCGCGGCCAACCAGCCTGCCGCGCTGACCACTTCGCGTGGAATTCCTCCACACCAACGCCAAATCGGTCGAACGCGCCGCCGACCTCGTTCAGCGCCGCGAACCGCGTCAGCCGATAGCCCGCCGTGTCCTCCACGCCCTTGGCCATCACCATCGCCGAAGTCTGCTGAACCCGTTGCGTCAGCTCGCTTTCCGGCTCAGCACGCATCTGCTCGCCGATCGCGGTGATCGACTCCGCCAGCTCCGGCCGAGCCCGGCGCGCCGCGTCCAGCGCCACCTGAAGGTGACCGTCGCCCTCCGGCAAGTAGCTGCGGTACACCGGGAACGCGGCCAGCAGCTCCGCGACCGCCGCCTCCGCGTTCTCCACGCGCAGCAGCCGTGCGATCCGCCGGACCTCCGCCAGCAACATCACGTTCGCCGCCGCGCGCTTGCACCCGTGCTCGACCTCGTGAACGCTCACCGGAACCCCGGCCTCGGCCGCGAGCGCCGTCACCGCCGCCTCACCCTTTGAGTCGATGAAGAGCCCGCACACCTCGCGAAGCGCCTCGTACCCCGTCGTTCCGTCAACCGGCCATGACGGTGGCAGTTCCTCCTCAGGCGCAAGGATCTTCTCCACCACGAGCCACGCGTCCGGGGCCGCCGCGCGCAGCCGTCGCATGTACTCGCCCGGCTCCGTCAGCCCGTCCGGGTGGTCGATGCGCAGGCCCGTGACCTCGCCCGCCGCCACCCACCGCAGCAGCTCCGCGTGGGCGGCCTCGAAAACCTCCGGGTCCTCCACGCGCACAGCGGCCAGCTCGTTGATGTCGAAGAACCGCCGATAGGTCAGCTCCGCCGACGCGCGCCGCCACGACACCAAGCGATAGTGCTGTCGCGCGTGCACATCCCGCGCCGACCCCTCGCCAGTCCCCGGCGCGATCGGGAAAACGTGCTCGAAATACACGAGCCGATCGCCCTCGACCCGCAGATCGTCCTCGGCCGAGTCGTCGCCGAGCACCGGGATCAACACCGGCCCGCGACCCCAGTCGATGTCGAAGTACTTGGCGTACAACGACTCCCGGCCGCGTGTGAGCACATCCCACCACCAGGCGTTGGCCTCCGCCTTCGCCACGCCCATGTGGTTCGGGACGACGTCCACCACCAGGCCCATGCCCAGCTTGCGCAACCGCTCCGCGAGCAGGCGCCGCTGTTCCTCGCCGCCCAACGACTCCGACACCCGCGTGGCGTCCGCCACGTCGTAGCCGTGCGTGGAGCCCGGCGCCGCCTGCAACACTGGCGACGCGTAAACCGCCCCAGCACCAAGGAGATCCAGGTACTCCGCGAGCTCCGACACATCCGCGAACGTGCAGCCGGGGCCGAGCTGCAAGCGGTAGGTCGAGCTGGGCGCCGCGCTCACCGCGTGCGCTGCAACACGACGAGGGACCGGTCCTTCACCATGATCTGCTGGCCGCCCAGCACCGCGTGCGTGGGGGAGGCGCGGTCGTCCGCGAAGACCTCGCCGGAGGCCGTGTCCACCACGACCGCCCACTCCTCGCCGTAGCCGCCGTCCGGCACCGTCACCTCGATCTCCCCGTCATGTCCGTTGAAGCACAACAGGAACGAGTCGTCGGTTACCAGCTCGCCGCGCTCGTCCCGGTCGGTCAGCCCCTCGCCGTTGAGGAAGACGATGATGCACTTGCCGAACCCGGCTTCCCAGTCCTCGTCGGTCATCTCGCGCCCCGACGGCGTGAACCACGCGATGTCGCGCAGCTCTTCACCGCGCCGCAACGGACGTCCTCGGAAGAACCGCTGCCTGCGGAAGACCGGGTGCGCGCGGCGCAGTTCCAGCATCGAGGACGTGAACTCGTACAGGTCCTCGTGCTCGGCGGCGCGCTTCCAGTCCACCCAGCTCAGCTCGTTGTTCTGGCAGTAGGCGTTGTTGTTGCCGTTCTGCGTCCGCCCGATCTCGTCGCCGTGGGAGATCATCGGCACGCCCTGCGAGACCGCGAGCGTCGCGATGAAGTTGCGGATCTGCCGCCGCCGCAACGCGTTCACGCCCTCGTCGTCCGTCGGGCCCTCCGCGCCGCAGTTCCACGAGCGGTTGTCGGAGTGCCCGTCGTTGTTGCCCTCGCCGTTGGCCTCGTTGTGCCGCTCGTTGTAGGACACCAGGTCCGTCAACGTGAAGCCGTCGTGCGCGGTGACGAAGTTGATCGACGCGAACGGCTTGCGCCCGTCGTCCTGGTAGAGATCCGAGGAACCCGTGATGCGCGAGGCGAACTCGCCCAGCGTCGCGGGCTCCCCGCGCCAGAAGTCGCGCACCGTGTCCCGGTACTGCCCGTTCCACTCCGTCCACAGTGGAGGGAAGTTGCCGACCTGGTAGCCGCCCGGCCCGACGTCCCACGGCTCCGCGATCAGCTTGGACCTGCTGATGATCGGGTCCTGCTGCACGATGTCGAAGAACGCGCTCAGCCGGTCCACGTCGTAGAACTCGCGCGCCAACGTGGAGGCGAGGTCGAAGCGGAACCCGTCCACGTGCATCTCGGTCACCCAGTACCGCAACGAGTCCATGATCAGCTGCAATGTGTGCGGATCACGCGCGTTCAGCGAGTTCCCGGTGCCCGTGTAGTCCATGTAGTAGCGCTGGTCGTCCTCGACCAGGCGGTAGTACGCCGCGTTGTCGATGCCCCGCAGGCTCAACGTCGGGCCGAGGTGGTTGCCCTCCGCCGTGTGGTTGTAGACCACGTCCAGGATGACCTCGATGCCCGCCTGGTGCAGCGAGCGGACCATCGCCTTGAACTCCTGCACCTGGTTGCCCTGCATCGTCTGCGAGGCGTAGGCGTCGTGCGGCGCGAAGTACCCGAGCGTGCTGTAGCCCCAGTAGTTCGTCAGCCCGCGCTCGACCAGCGAGTGCTCCGGGATGAACTGGTGCACCGGCATCAGCTCGACCGCGGTCACCCCGAGCTTCGTCAGGTAGTCGATCATCACCGGGTGCGCCAGGCCCGCGTACGTGCCGCGCAGCTCCATCGGGATGTCCGGGTGGTCGATCGTCAACCCGCGCACGTGCGTCTCGTAGATCACCGTCCGGTGGTACGGCGTCTTCGGCGCCCGGTCCGCCGACCAGTCGAAGAACGGGTTGATCACCACCGCCTTCGGCACGTACGGCGCCGAGTCCAGCTCGTTCAGCGCGTCCGGGTCGTCGAAGCGGTAGTCGAACAACGCCTCGTGCCACTCGAACTCCCCGTCCACCGCCTTCGCGTACGGGTCCAGCAGGAGCTTGTTCGGGTTGCAGCGCAGCCCGTTCTCCGGCTCGTGCGGCCCGTGCACCCGGTAGCCGTAGCGCTGTCCCGGGAGGACGTGCGGAAGGTAGCCGTGCCACACGAAGGCGTCCACCTCGTGCAGCCGGACCCGCGTCTCCTCGCCATCGTCGTCGAACAGGCACAGTTCGACCTTCGTGGCGACACTGGAGAAAAGTGCGAAATTGGTGCCGGTGCCGTCGTACGTCGCACCGAGTGGATAAGCCTGACCCGGCCACGGCTGCATGTCGTCTCCCTCAGTGGCGCGCTGCCGAGTGGGTAGTTACCAGGCCGACGATCACGTAAACGCAGCGCTCTCCTGATCGTTTCAGCCCAGGTCGCGCCGCCGCAACCCGATGAGACCCATCCCCAGCAGCAGCGCCGCCAGACCCGTCATGAGCAGCAGCGGAGCGGGCTCAAGAGCTCCGCCGGAGAGCACTTTCGGCAGGTGGTGGAACGGCACCACCAGGTCCGCCACCCAGTAGTCGATGCCCATCGCCGGCCCCACGATCTCCCCGAACACGTTCACGAACACCCAGGTGGACCACCCGATCGCCGCCGCCTGCCTTGGCAACACGCCAACCGCCAGCGCCGCCACGCCCCCCACGATCCACACCGCGGGCAGCTGCACCAGCGCGCCCTCCACGAGCGCCCCCACCCGCCCGCTTGCCAAGCCCGCCGCCAACCCGCCCGCGCCCAGCACCACCGCCGAGCCCAGCACCGAGAACACCAGGTGGCTCGCCGCCCACCGAACCCGGCTCACCTCCGTCGCCAGCAAGGCCTCCGCCCGGCCCGAGGACTCCTCCGTCCGCAGCCGCAACGTCGCCAGCACCGGGTACAACGCCGCCGTGTAGCCCATCAGCAGCACGATCAGCCACAGGAACGCGTCCCCCAACGTCGCCGTCGGTGAGTCCGCGTAGCGCGCGAAGAACTCCTTCACCACCTCGCCCGCCCGCTCCGCCAGGTCCGGCACGTCGCTCGCCACTCCGCCCAGCAGCAGGCCCACCGCCAGGAACCCCAACGACCAGCCCGCCAGCAGCCCCCGGTGCAGTCGCCAAGCCAACGCCAACGGCCCCCGCACCGACTTCGACGTCCTCTGCCGCGCCGGCAACACCCCCACGCCCAGGTCGCGCCGCCCGTTCACCACGTACGCGGTTGCCAGGACCAGTCCCGCCACCACAGCCGGCACCAGGAACACCGCCCACGCGCGCTCCCCGTACGGGTCCACCAGGTGACTCCAGCCCTGCGGCGAGAACCACCTCAACCACCCTTCGCCGCTCGCGTCACCCACGAACCGCACCACGTAGCCCGCGCCCAGCACCCCCGCCGCCAGCACGCTCGCACTCCGCGCGTTCCCCGCCAGTTGTGCCGCCAGCGCCGCCACTGCCGCGAACACCACGCCCGGCGCCACCACGCACAGGCCGAACGCCACCGTGCCCACCGGCTCCACGCCCAGCGCCACCATCCCCAGCGCCGACAACACCCCCACCGCCAGGCACGCGCTCACTGTCACCAGCACCGTCGCCGTCAACTGCGCGTGCCTGCCGACCACTCCGGCCCCCAACAACTCCGCGCGCCCCGCGTCCTCTTCCGCGCGCGTGTGCCGCACCACCATCAGCAGCACGAACACTCCCACCAGCGAATAGACCGGGTCCCCGATCTTCCACGCCACCAGGCTCCCGAGGTCAGGCCCCGCGATCTCCCCGCCGAAACCCAGGAGGACCCGGTTGCCCACCACCTCGTCCACCAACGCTTGCCGCGCTTCCGCCGACGGCAACCTCCGGTCGTAGTACGGCACCATCCCGATGATCATCAGCAGCACCAGGCCCACCCACGCCGGCAGCACCACCCGCTCCCGCCGCAGCACCAGCCGCACCAACCGCCACGTCCCCGTCACACCCTCAAGCTACACAAACTTCACAACTTCATGAAGTCCGTGATCGCTCGGAGATCCGGCTCATACCCATCCGTGGTGTCCACCTCGACGCCCGAACGCGACGAGGACTGGCGCCACGCTGACCGACCTCCTCGACAACGTGATCGACAGACCACGTAGACTGCTCCCGAACACGCCCCCGTAGCCCAATCGGCAGAGGCAGCGGACTCAAAATCCGTCCAGTGTGCGTTCGAGTCGCACCGGGGGCACCACGCCTCACCAGGCAAAACAACCGAATCAAGATCCACTCAGTTGATCTTTGGGCACCATTGCGGGCATGAGTGCCGTTGGTGTCATGGCTGCTACGCGCCCTGACAGCCGCCGTAGAGGCAACATCGAGGAGCGCAACGGAGCACTCCGCGTCCGTCTCTACTCCGGCATCGACCCCGTCACCGGCAAGCAGGTCTACCTGCGCGCCACCATCCACGGCACCGACGAAGCCGCGTGGAAGAAGGCTGACGACAAGCTCGCCGAGTTCCGCACCCAGGTACTCCGCCAGCGCTCCGTCTCGTCGTCCGTGACGCTCGGGTACGCGCTCGATGAGTGGATGCGCGTGAGCGAGATCGAGGACAGCATGCGCAAGACCTACGACGGCTACATCGAGCGCACCATCCGCCCAGCGATCGGCGACGTGGCGGTCAAGAAGATCGACGCGCGAACCCTGGAGAGCTTCTACACGGAGCTACGGCGCTGCCGGATGATGCGACGGCAAGCCCTTCATTGAGGCGCACAAGGCCGTAGGGGAGCACGACTGCGCGACCAAGGGGTGCCGCGCCCACAAGTGCAAGCCCATGGCGGCATGCACTGCGCGGCAGATTCACGCGATCATCAGCGGAACCCTGGGCGCTGCCGAGCGCTGGGACTGGATCAGCAGCAACACCGCACGAATCGCACGCCGCCCAAAGCAGAAGCCGCCGGAGCCCGATCCGCCGACCTCTGCTGAGGCCGCGAAGCTCGCCGAAGAGGCGTTCCGCATGGATGACGACTGGGGCACGCTCGTCTTGCTCGTGATGACGACCGGAATGCGGCGGGGCGAACTGGTCGGGCTGCGCTTCTCATGCATTGACTTCGACGCCGAATTGATCGACCTTCGCCGCAATTGGGTCGGTGGCAAGGAGAAGGACACCAAGACCCACCAAAACCGCCGCATCGCCCTCGACACGGAAACCGTCGTGCTGCTGAAGGAACAGCGTGACCGAGCCGTCCAGCGCGTGCGCGCACTCGGTCGCAGGTTCACTGATGATCTGTTCGTCTTCAGCGGTACCCGAACGCCGAGCCACTCCGAGCCCTACTCGCCCAACGCAGTGACTCAGCGATACAAGGACATGGCAACGCGACTCGGTATCGATACGCACTTGCATGCACTTCGTCACTACTCGGCGACAGAGTTGCTGTCCGCTGGAATTGATCTCCGCACCGTCGCTGGCCGACTCGGTCATGGCGGCGGTGGTGCGACCACTCTGCGCGTCGACGCAGCGTGGGTCGCCGCTACAGATCGCAAAGCAGCCGAATCCTTGGTTCGCGCATGCCGAAACGAAATAGGTAAGAAGTCTAAGTCGTAACGGCCGGGCCAGCGCGCTGTGCTAGGCCGTAGCCTCTCGTCGAGCTGGCCAAGAAAACACCGGTGGTCGAGGGAGTCTCGATGAGCTTTGACGATGAGAGAAAGCGGCTGGTTGCGAAGTTTTCTCCGGCGCATCGCTACCAAAACTTTGGGGCCGCACTTCAGTCGATAGAGATTTCTGGGTTCCGAGGAATCGATGACTTGCGGATTCAAATCAAGGCTCCGATCGTCGCCTTCTGCGGTCTCAATGGAACTGGTAAGAGTACGATTGCCCAGCTGGCCTGTTGCGCTTATAAGAAGCCAAGCACTGCGGCTTTGAAGCGCTACTATGTCAAGGACTTCTTCCCGGTCTCTGTTGCTGATCCAAATCCCTTTGCTACTGCCGCGAGGGTCGTCTACACCTATACGGCAGAAAGAGGATTGGATAATCAGCAGGTAACTGTATCTCGCGCACAAAAGGAGTGGTCCGGCTATCAGCGGCAACCGGAGCGCGCCTGCTATTACGTAGGGTTCACGCAGTTTCTTCCAAAAGTTGAGAGAAAAGATCTGTCCATCTATAGAGGAAGCTTGGCTCAGCTTGGGCAAAGCCGCCCGTTGGAAGAGGATGCGGCAAAGAAGGTCTCTTCAATCCTGGGTATAGCCTATGACGATCTTTCGTTCACTGAGCTTACTTATCAGCAGCGTGCTACGGAACTCGCCAAGGCTACTGCCCATGGGGTGACCTACTCCGAGAATAATATGGGCTTTGGGGAGGGGCGAGTCGTCTATATGGTTAGAAGCATGGAAGAAGCGCCAGCTCAGAGCTTGTTCGTCCTGGAAGAGCCAGAAACTTCTCTGCATGGGGAAGCTCAGATACGTTTGGCTGAGTACTTGGTCGATGTGTGCAAGCGACGTGGGCATCAAGTGGTCATCACCACGCATAGCACGGCGGTAATACAGCGGCTTCCAGTGGAGTCTATAGTCTATATTCGTCGCCATGCTGATACGCGCAAGCTTGAAGCTTTCCCTGGGCTTCCCGCTTATCAGATTGATGCATATCTGAGGGGAGTGGGCGCGAAGCGTGATCACACCGTGTGCGTTGAGGATGAATTTGCGAAGGTATTGCTGCAGGAAGTTCTTAGGCAGTTTGAGCCTCGTTTGCTGAATGGGGTATCTATCGTCCCAGTCGGGGACAAAAGGGATGTTGCTGTCGCAGTGAAGGTCCTCAGGAGCGCTGGTGTGACTGCTGTAGGGGTCACTGATGCTGATGCTGGTGATTCTGGACCGGATCGAGTTCGGTCATTTCCTGGAAATCAGGCGCCCGAGAAAGAGGTGTTCAATAATGATGAGGTGAAGAAATTCTTTCGACGCGAGTATGAGGTTGATGTTTCCTCAGTCATTCTGTCATGCATGGATCACCATGAGTTTCCTGAAGTGGTGGCAAATCATGTCCACTCTTCCAGGGAAGTTGTAATGACGGAGGCGTGTCGTCAATATGTTGCCGCACATGGTTCTGGGTATTTCTTGAAAATTGTTGAATTTGTGAAGGGGAATCTTCAGTAACGGGTTCGCAGCTGATCAATAGCCTCGATTGAAGAGAGCTTCTGCTGATCCGTAGGCTGCTTGTTGTGACTGAAGAACACGGCGCATGAAGACCTTCGGTGAGCGGCTGGTCTACGACAACCGTTGGGTGCAGGTGGGGCTGGTCGACGTCGAGGCCCCGAACGGCGAGCGGTGGGACTACCACGTGGTCACCCCGTGTCCGCACCCAGCTCGTCATCTTGTTGGCTGAACTATCTACTCTGGCTGGCTGGCAAGCGCTAGAACTTGAGAATTTCAACGAATCGTGGCAGCACTACGAACGGGGACGGTCGGCGGCCATCGAATCTGGATCCATGTCGTTCGAGGTACACGCGGTCGCAGAACAAGCATTCGTACTGCTTGACATTGGCAAGACCACCGATGCAGTTGGCCTGCTATGCGCAGCGCGGGCCAGGGCAAGACGCTCGTCGTCATTCGTGTTGCAATCCTGGCTCGCGGCTGCCCACGGCGAGGCACTTGCGGCTGATGGAGAGAAGGAAGCGAGTCTCCGGGCGTTTGACAAAGCAGCCTCATTGCTTCCTGGTGAACCGGCCAATGAGGAAGAACCATACGTTGCTCTCGACTCGACTCATCTTGCACTTTGGCGTGGCCACGCTCTCGCGTGCTTCGCGGAAACAGATGCTGTCGAGGTATTGAGTGGTGTCTTCGGTCGACTTGACCCCTCATTCGCGCGAGCTGGGAAATCTCTGCGTGTAGACTTTGCGACTGCTCTTTTTGCTGCTGGTGAGCCTGATGAAGCTTGTGCGCAACTGAGCCATGCTAATCGTCTGGCAAAGGAGATCGGCTCAGCCCGTCAACTTCGTCGAGTCTCCAAGCTCTATGCTGCCATCGACTAATCGCGTGACGAACTGCGATCTTGCAGAGTACTTGTCACGACCTGGGTGACGCCAGGGAAGCCGGAGCGATCGGTTGCAGATCACCCCGGGTATGCAGTGCGTTCTGGTCGTTCCAGGCCGCCTGGGCTCGATCGCCGGTGACACGGGTGACGGGGCCGTTGTAGATGTTCATGTCGCCAGTGCTCCAGATGCCGCAGCTTCACCGGTGTTCACTGGCCTACGGGTTTCAACCGGGATGTAGATCGGTGCCGGTACTCTACACGTCTTTGACGAGTCGCTAGAGGGGGAGCTGACAGGTGCCGGAGTACGACTTCTCATCCCTGTCGCCGCACGATTTTGAGCTCTTGATGCGTGACCTTCTCAGTGCTGAGTATTCAACTCACTTTGAGGCTTTTGCGTATGGCCCGGACGGTGGAGTAGATTTACGTGGCCAGGTAGATGAAAAGAAGCTCATCGTTCAGTGTAAGCACTACGCGCGATCAAAATTCTCGGATCTTAAACGCGCCGTATCTAATGAAGTTGCGAAGATGAGGAAGGAAAGGCCGGATCGCTATCTATTGGCGACGACACAGGATTTGACTTGTGGCCAAAAAGATATTCTACTTACCGAACTGGGGACGCTAGTCGAGAGCTCTTCCGACGTACTATCGCGTTCGGATATTAACTACCTCCTCTCTGTTCATTCAAGTGTCGAAAGAAATCACTTTAAACTATGGCTAGCTTCTTCTGTTGTCCTGCAGCGTATTGTCAACAGCGGCGTATGGGAGCGGTCAGAGGCGCTAATGGAGACTGTGCAGAGTAGAGTCCGCCTCTATGTCTCCAATGTTAGCCATGACCGGGCAGTGCAGATGCTTGCAAATTCCCATGTGGTTGCTATTACTGGGGCCCCGGGGGTTGGCAAGAGTATGCTTGCCGATATGCTTCTTCTCTCTCATTGGGAAGAGGGATGGCAAGTTGTTGTGATCGACTCGAACATCGCCGAAGGGTGGTCGGCGTGGGCAGCGGGTCGTAAGCAGATATTCCTGTACGACGACTTTCTCGGGCAGACAGATTTCAGTGAACGATCGGTGAAGAACGAGCCAGCAAGTTTGACGAAGTTCATGGACCGTGTAGTTTTACATGCCGATAAGCGCATGGTTCTCACTACGCGCTCTCATATTCTTCGGCAAGCTCAGTCGCGTAATGAACCGCTGGCGCGCTCAAACCTAGAGTTCTGGCAGTGTGTGGTTGAAATGACCGACTTCAATCTGCTGCAACGGGCTCATGTGCTGTATAATCACCTATACTTTTCTGATAAACCCCGTTGGGTCGTGCAAGAAGTAGCACGAGATCTGGATGCCATCTGGTCTCTGGTTCGGCATTCCAACTTTACTCCCCGAATCGTCGAACTAATAATCCGTCGACCGCACAGTAGTGGAAAATCTCTTGTGCAGGCCATCAAGGCCGCATTCGAGCGTCCAGTCGAACTGTGGGGTCCAAGTTTCGAAAATTCTTTGTCTTCGGCAGCGCGAAACATTTTGCTTCATCTTGTTACCTTCCCTGTTAAGGGGGCGTCGGGGGATGATTTGAAGAAGGTGGCGACACTTGATTCGACGCCAATGGACTACAAAAATGCCTTGAAGGTTCTTGAAGGTAGCTGGATCAGCATCGAGAAGCTAAGTGGCCGGGATATTGCAGTGGCGTTCGCTAATCCGAGTTGTCGAGACTTCGTGCTGTCGTTCTTGGATGAGAATCCAGATTACCTAGAATTCTTGGCGTCCGATAATGTGGCGTTGCGGAATGTCTGCAATATTCTTATGTACTCAATCGCTGCAGTTGATGACCCGCCTACGTACAAGTTCGGTGGCCTTCGCCACTATGTCAAGAAAAACGCCGATGGGCTGGCGAGTGTAGTTGCACGCTTGTTTTCCCGCGAGCAGCGCTCTGAGAAGTTCTTCTCGGGGACTGATGTAATACTAGGTGTTCTGCTGGAAGTCGAGAAAAATCTGTCGCTAGGCTGGGGTGGCTGGTTGGCTAGGGCTGCTCTCGACGTAGGAGAGTCCGACGATAGATCGTATACGGTAGATTTCCGAAAAGCTTACAAGGTGCTTGCAGTAATCTGCTCCTATGCGCGTGTGCGCGGTGGGTCCCTGGGAGACATGAACGCTTTTTTGCTATGGTTCGAAGCTTGCCTAGAATCGGCGCAGGAAGATGCAGATTGGGTTGATCTTTACGATTTCTTCGTGGAGAGTGAAGGTCTTCCAGTATTGGGTTCGATCGACGTTAAATCTATGATCAAGTCCGCCGTCTTGGATTCAGTGGAAAGTGACCTAAGTAACCTGCATGCTAATTACAGCGGAGATCCCGAAGGGATGAGAGAGCGAATCCGAGAAATCAAGAGTATTGCAAGTCGTGTTGGTATTGACGACGGCGACATTGCTAGTCGAATCCGCTGGACTGAAGAACATGTAGCTGACTGGTTCGAGGAAGACCTATCTGGATTGGCGGATAGTGAATCCGAAGATGTTGACTACTCGCTGAGATTTGTAGGTGACGTGTCGCCTATGTCAGTCATGTCTAGTTCCTCGGGGCGCAGTCTTGGTGTGGACGATACGAAGAGGCAATTGGAAGAAATGTTTAAGCAGCTATTCTAGTGAACGTTATAGTTTGGCTAATGTATGGTGAGACTTCGATGACGAGATGCTTCATTAATTAATAGTTGCGAGTGTTGTGCTCATGTCTGCTTGCGGTCCTGGGGCCACCCTCGCTCTGTGGCGTTAGTACGCTGCTCGCAGGAGCATCTACTGTGGACCCACAGGGCATGAGTTTGGGCATGAACATCCATCGGTTCATGCCTGCAGAGCCATAGTTGGTGCCTTCGAAGAGCCCTTCTGCCCAGCTCGTAGGTGTGTTGCCTGTCCACCTAGCCGACTCAATATCCGTCCAGTGTGCGTTCGAGTCGCACCGGGGGCACCACCTTCCCGCTCGATGACCTGGGATCTTCCGTCCTTCCGGTCATCGAGGGGGGACATGATGATCGTGTGGGTGGCCTGCGGGTGGCCATGGGTGCGAGGCACGCCTGCCGCAGTGCGCTCCGTCACCGCCGTTTCGAGTTCGGGCAAGATTGACGTGTGGAGATCCGGCGTGACCACCAGGGTCGCGTGCGCCGGGATCATCAGTCTTGTTTGCTGGTCGCGATGTTCCTGCCTGTTTGCGATCGGTCGGCGGAACCCTCTCCTGCTTCATGGGCCAGGGCGGGATCCAGCGCTCGGCGGCTGGGCCTTCGCCGCCCGCGAGCGCTGGCGCACCTGGAGTCGCTGCGCGAGTAAGCCTTTTGTGTCAGCCGAAAGATGCCTCGGGCTCACAACCGACTACCTCACTGCGGCGTCGTCGTTTCGTATCAGTCACACTTCCTCGCCCGGAGGGCATTTCCTTGAGCAACACGATCCGTCGCGCGGGCGCCGCCGCACTGGCCGTCTCCGCGATCACCGCCATTGCCATTCCCGCCTCCGCGACCCCAGCTCCGGTTCCGACCGCGTCCGTGGCCGACATCGCCGTCGAGGTCACGCCCATGTCGACCCACGTCGCGAAGGACTCCACCGTCGACGCGACCGTGGTTGTGAGCAACAAGGGCACCGTCGCGCTCACCGGTGGCGACTGGTTCACCATTCGCATCCCGCACGGCATCGCCTTCTCCGGAGCTTCCGGTGACACCTGGAACTGCGTGCCCCGGCTGTCCGAGGCGTGGTCCCACGTGCACTGCCGCTCCGAGGCCCCCCACGCGCCCGGTACCAACCGCCCGCCGGTCAAGTTCACCGTGCGGCCGACGATCAGCGGTTCCGACACCAACGTCGAGGTCGCCGTCGCCGGTTTCCGCCGCGGCGAGTCGAAGTTCGACAACAACAGCGCCCTTCTCCGCATCACCGCCTACTGAGCCCCCCGCTTGACGAACCCCGTTCGATGAACCCTCGGCCCGTGCGGTTGCGCCGCACGCCGCCGTGGTTCGCCGGTCCTCGCGTGCCACCGACCTCCCACGATCACTGTTGACCGCCCCGATCCCACCGCAGTGACGACGTGCCGGGCGAGGGTTCGCTGCGCTGAGCGAGCCGACCCGGACGCGGCTGAGCGGCTGACCGGTCGAGAGCCGCGCGTGCACGGCCTGCCAGATCGGCTTGAGCGCGGGCGAGAGCAGCGGGTCCACGATGGTCGCTGGCATAGGTTTTCCCTGGCCCTGAGGAGGTTCAGGCAAGTACCTATATTGGTGACGGTCGTCTTCGTGACTCGGGCGATGGCGCACGCGCGGGGTGGCAGCTCGGTAGGGTGCGCGGAGTGGGTGGGACAACAGTGATCGCCAGGGGGCTCCTGCCGCTGCCGAGGGGGTTCGTCAACCGCGTCGTCGAGGTCGGTGCGCTCACGGAGGCGATCGGGCACGCGCGTTCCGCTGGCACGCAGGGCGTGTTCGTCCTGTCGGGTTTGCCGGGCGTTGGCAAGACCGTGTTGGCGGCGCACGTCGCGGGGCTGATCAGGACGACCTTCGAGCACGGGTCGCTGTGCGTGCGCATGGGGGCCTCCGCCGACGCGAACTCCGTGGACGAAGCGCTCACCTTCCTGCTGATCCAGCTCGGGGTCGAGCGGCTGCCGACCACCTCGCAGGAGCTGCGCGCCAGGTTCCAGGCGGAGACGGCCGACCGAGAACTGCTGCTGGTGATCGACGACGTGGGACCGGCCGCGCAGTTGACCAACCTGCTGCCCGCGTCGAGCCGCAGCGTCGTGCTGGCCACGAGCAGGCGCAGGTCGGAGGGCTTCGCGCGGGAGCGCTACCGCGTCATCGACGTGCCGGTGTTCGACAGGGACAGCGCCGCCGCGATGATCCGGGCGGACATCGGTGCCAATCGCCCTGACGCCGAAGAACGCGAGATCCAGGCGCTCGCCGAGCTGTGCGGGTACCTGCCGTTGGCCATGAGCGTCGCGGGAGCGCAGCTGGTGACCCGGCACCGTGGCCCGATCGCCGACTACCTGGAGCGCTTGGAGCGCGCGACATCGCGCATCGCTCAACTCACGATCGACGGTGAGCGCCCGGTCGAAGCGATCTTCGAGATCTCCTACCAGGACCTGGCCGAGGCGGAGCGGCGCGCCTATCGCTTGCTCAGCCTGCACCCCGGCACGCAGTTCGCTCTCACGACCGCGGCGGCCGCCATGGGGTGCGATGTCGACGAGGCAGAGGTCCTCCTGGAAGCCCTCGTCACGGCGAACCTGCTGTCGGTGGTCGGCGAGCGGCGCTACGAGCTGCACAGCCTCGTGCGCGATCACGCCGCCGCGCTGGCCAGGGAACAGGAGCACCCGGCCGATCTGCGTGCCGCGACGGCCAGGATCGGGGCGCACTACCTCGACTTCGCCGTTGCGAGAGAACAGGTTTTCAGCAACAGGCCGCACTTCGGTCCGCGCTTTGACGGGCAGGTTCCCCTCGCCTACGACGGCGAGGACGCCTGGCTGCGCGCGGCGGCCGATTTCGATCTGGAGCGGCCGAACCTGCGCCGTGCCGTGCGCATGGCGCTCGACGAACGCCTTGACCAGCTCGCGTGGCAGCTCGGCGAAGCCATGGTGACGTACCTGTTCCAGCGCGACCTCAGCGACGACGCCATCGACATCTACAGCACGGGTCTCGTGGCCGCGCGGCGGATTCAGGAAGATCCGGCCGACGGCGACGCGCGTCCGCTGCTGCGCATGCATGCCGAACTCGGAACCGCGTACTTCTCCGCGAAGGACAACGACCGCGCGCTGGAGCAGTTCGACCAGGCCCTGGCGTTGGCCGATCGGTTGCCCGCACACAGTGAAGCAGTGCTGGTGACCACGGCGAAGACGTTGGTGTGGAAGGCTTTCGACCACAGTCGGCGCGGGGCGGTCGAGCAGGCGGTTGTCCTCGTTGAGCGGGCGCGTTTGCTCATGGAGGACCCGAACTTCCCGGAGCGCATGCGCGCCAGGGAACTCGCCGTGCTCGACATGAACAGCGGTCCCATGTTCGCCTCGGTGGACCGGCACGCGGACGCCATCGCTGCCGGGGAGCGGGCCATCGCGTACCTGAAGCTCAGCAGGGAGAAGCACAACGCCGCGAAGGCGGTCGCCAACCTGGGCGAGTCGTTGGCCAAGGCTGGCGCGCCGTACCGGGAGCGGGCGATCTCCACCCTGACCGAGGCCGTGGACCTGTTGGCGCGCTTCGGAATCCTTTCCTGGGAAGCGCATTCGAGCGAGCTGCTGGGCGAACTGTTCGATGCGGCGGGGCAGTCGGAGCAGGCGCGAGTGTGGCACGGCCGGGCCGAGGAACTACGCGATCGCCTCGCCGGAAAGTGACTCCACGACGAGGTTGAGAGTGCGAGGGCCTGCCTTGATCGTGACGGTGAACGCCTCGTCGTTGTGCCCCAACGTCATTCTCTCGTAAAGCACGGCCGCGCCGAGTCCGATGTCCTCGCAGCGCAGCACCGCCCGAGCGCCTTCGCGGCTGAGCGCCAGGCAGCGCTCGCCTTGGCGGGACACGGCGAGCGCTGCGCCGCGATGCCGGCGGAGTGCGTCCGCCAACGCGACCTCGGCGGCTGACGTGGTCGGAGTGTCGGCGACGATGATCACGGCCGCTTCGTCGAGCAGCGCAGGGGAAGCGTGGTCCTCGTGCGCCACGAGGTGGGCCGCGTCCAGGTGGTCCGCGTTCGCCCTGTCGAGAAGCACCTCGGCGGGATACCTGTGCACGGTGGTGGGTTCGTCGTCGGTCGCGCCCAGACGGCATACGACGTGATCTGCCCGAATGTCCATAGTGGACGGTGTTGTGGCGCGGTGGACCGGGATCATCGGCACGGGTGGCGGTGTCGGAGGTTCGGGTAGACGCAGGTGCCGGTAGAACAACTCACGCAGACGCGTTGCGGACTCCCCGGGGCACGAGGTGAGCATCGCGCGGACCGCGTCGCCGGATGCCGGAGCCGTGATCGCGGCGCTGACCTGGTGGGCCAGCGAAGCGTGGCGGTTCAGGCGAAGTGCTGTCCTGCCAAGGACTTCGGCGGCGGAGCCGGTGGCGACGTCCTCGTCGGGGAAGGTCGCGAGCAGGACCGGTGCGCCGAGGCCAGCCGCGTAGCAGGTGGTCGCGCCGTGGTCGCCCACCACGAGGTCCGCGCTCACCAGCAGGGACTGCCAGCCTTCGACGGGCGGGATGATGATGAGACCGGCGCGGACGCAGTCGGCGAGCCACGTGTGCACCTGCCACGGTCCGTGGCCGTGCCAGATGTTGGGGTGGATCAGAGCGGCCACCCGGTACTCGTCCCGTGGCAGGCACGCGAGCAGCTCGCGGAACAGCGAGGGCCACGTTCCGAGCAGGGATCGGCGCCACCACGTCGTGCACACCGTCACCAGCTTCTGGCCGGGCAGAACTCCCAGCGCTTCCCGGTAGCGAGAACGCGCGTGCGCGCTGCGCACCATGCGGTCGTAGCAGGGATCACCGGCGACGACGGCGGTTTCTGCGGCGCTGGGAGTGATGGCGGCCAGGCGCGTCAGCTGCTCATCGTGGGAGAGCACCAGCGAGTCGGCGATGGGGCGCCCGTCGTAGAGCAGCCATTCCGGCGCGAGCCCGAACACGGACCGGTTTCCGGTTTCCGGTTTCCGGTTTCCGGTTTCCGGTTTCCGGTTTCCGGTTTCCGGTTTCCGGTTTCCGGGCGAATTCTTATTGTACCCCGCGCCGTGCGGAAGAATGACAACGGGCGCGGAGAACTCGGTGAGGCCGCCGTGGTTGGCCGCGATGACGAGGTGGAACTCGGTGTCGATCGCCTGGGACCACGGGATGACCACGACGCCGAGTTCGTCGAGCAGGCGGTGCAGTCCGTGGTGGAACGGGTCGGAGCCGTTCCAGCTGAACACCACCTGCACCCTCGGATCGGAGTCGAACACTGTGATCACGTCGAGCAGGCGCAGCAGCGAGGTGACGTGGTGCGCAACGACGAGGACGCACCGGTCCGGCGTGAGGGTGTTCCAGTGCTGTGCCTGAAGCCCGATGGGGACCTTGACCGGGGGAACGGCGGACACAGCTCTCCTAGGACGAATGGCTCGGCGCGAGGGTGCTCAGTAACCGTAGCCGACTGTCGGGGTCCGGAACGGTGAACCAGGGGGCCGCCCTGGTGAGGAAGTCCCGTACCGCCGCGTGGTGGTCGTAGTCGCGGAGAGCTCGCAACGTCGCCCGCTGCCGCATGGCTTCCAGATCACTCCTGCCGAGGCTCATCGCGCGGGTCAGCGCGGTGGCCAGTTCCGCTGGACTGCCTGGCGCGCAGGTGAATCCGGTCTCCCCGTCGATGACCTGCCCGGCGAGGCCATCGGCGGTGGTGGTGATCACTGGCGCGGCTCCCGCGGCGAAGGCCTCCATGGGGATGCGCCCGAAGGGTTCGGCGCGGGAGGGGACGACGACCCCGCGCAGGCCGGGGTGCCGCAACAGGGCGGGGACCTCTGGCGTGAACCGCTGGATGACCGTGGTGCTGATGTCCAGTTCTCGCAGCCTGCTCGCTAGCGAACGCTGGTAGGCGGTGGGTTCGGCGGTCTCCGAGGTCGCGGCGAACACGAGATGGGGGACAGGAGTTCTGCCGTGCCGGAGGAGCGCGAGGGCGTCAACGAGGTCGTCGAAGCCTTTGTACGGCTCGGCGCGTCCCATCGCCAGGAGGAAGTTCCCCGGCAGGTGGATGTCAGGGGGCGCTTGGTGCTGGAGGAGGTGCCAGTCCGAGGCGCACAGACCGTCCGGCAGCGGCATGAGGTGCTCGCGTGGCACCCCGTAGTCCCGGACGAGGTGATCGCGCATGAACGACGAGATCGTCGCGACGCGGGTTCCGGCGGTGAGAGCGCGTCGCTCCCAGGCAATGCGTTCCGCGTCGTGCGGAGTGTGCAGCACGGCGCTGGAGCGTGGCACCAGCACGACCTTGTCCCGTAGCTCAGGGGGGAGGAGTTCGGCCAGGCCGAGGAACGGCACGTCGAAGGCCACGATCAGCAGCTGGTCCGATGTCTCGGCGACGTCCCTGACGATCGTCGCGGCCGTGTCGGAACTGAGCGCCTGGAAGTTCGCCAGGCCGCCCCAGCGATCCTGGCCCGAGGTGTCGTTGGACACGGGGTGGATCGTCGCGCCCGCCCGGTCGAGCAAGCCTCGAACCCTTGTGTGCCAAGGAGAATGGTGCTCCGGGCTGGACGATGCCAGCCACAGTGGCAACACGGCCAGGCGCACGTCGCGCGGCAGCAGGTCGACGAGCGTCTCCAGGAAACCGTAGTTGGCGTAGCCCGCTCCCGTTCCACACCCGTAGAAGCCGTCGTGGATCGCCACGGCGACTGTGGGACGCCGACTCATTTCGGCGGGGAACCGGTGAAATCCGGCAGGAGCGTGTTGCTGTCGGTCACGGCGTTCCGCAGTGAATCGGCAGTGAGGCCGATGGCCGTCCGCAGGTCAACGCCGGAGAGATCGGCGTCTGTGAGGTCAGCGCCGGACAGACGGGTTCCAGTCATCGACGCGTCGCGAAGGCGGGCCCGGCTCAGATTCGCGCCAGTCAGGTCAGCATCGGTGAAGTTCGCCGCGCTGAGGACACATCTCGTGAAGGTCGCGCCGACAGCGCTCGCGCCCGTCAGATCGGCTTCCTTGGCCGTCGCGCCGGTCAGGTCGGCTCCGTCGAGCCGGGAGCCCGCCATGCGCGCGTTGCCGAGTTCCGTCCCAAGTAGACGGACCTGCGACAGATCGGCCTGTTCGAGGTTCGCCCGGCTGAGGTGTGCGCTGGCCAGGCTCGCCCCGCTCAGCCGGGCGCGGCGCAGCGACACGCCCGGCAGGACGACTCCGGCCAGGTCGAGCGGGTCGGACTCGGCGCGATCAGGACGCGTGCGCAGGGCGTTCACCGCCGCCACCACGTCGTCGCGGAGCCTCGACCGCTCAGGCGCTGAGCCGGCGTGGTGGCGCAGCAGCCCGGAGATCGTGTCCACCACCGCCTCGTGATCACGCGGTGAGTCGGCCATGATCCGCTCTAGCGTGCGCACTCCACCGGCCCGCACCGTCTCGTCGCCGGAGCCGAGGTGGCCCACCGCCGCGCTGAACCGATCGGTCACGTGCTTGTCCTGATCGAGGCGCTGCTTTTCCTTGTCCAGGAAGTACTTGCGAATTCCGTACCAGACTGTGACGAGGCCGCCCGCCGTGCTCACGATCTGGATGTACTGCGCGCGCACGGTGCTGATCGCCGCGAGCTGCTCGGTGGCGGTGAGGCCCGCGGCCCTGGCGCTCACGACCATATCGGGCAACCACAGCGCGGCTGCGATGAGCGCTAGGACGAGCAGCGTGACCGCGGTCGCGCGGAACCACCGAAGAGCCATGACCAACTCCAGTACACGATCACACTCGAGGGCGCTACCTGGTGCGGCGCTTGAGCTCGCCGATGACGACGTCCTTGCCGAGGTGTTCGGCGACGAGGTGTTTGAGCTGCGGGCCTTCGATGAGCTGGATGCGGCCGTGGCGCGAGCTGAAGTCGTGGGTGGCCTTGCCGAACCAGGAGGTGGTGACCAGGACGCCGCGGCTGGCGCGCTTGTCGTCCATCACTCCGGCGAGCGCGCGGACAGCGTCGGCGGGCACGATCCCGCTGTAGCGCTTCGCCTGGATCACGCAGGTGCCGCCCATGATGGGGTCCTCGTTGACCGCCACGGCGTCGACACCGTCGTCGCGGGAAGCCTGCGTCACCCAGGCTTTCATGCCCATGGCCTCGAACAGCTGCCGGACGAGGTGCTCGAACTCGACGGGCGCCATCTCCAGCAGCACCCGGCGGGAGTCGAGTCCCGCCGCCGCGTCGCGGGCGTCGACGAACCGGTACTTCGACAGGTCCGGGTCGAAGATCGGCCGGATCGCCTCCAGGTCCCACGGGTGCGGGGAGACCAGCGCGCTGAGGTGGCGCAGGCACTCCGCAGGGTCGAGCTCGGTCAGCACCAGCTCCTCGAACTGGGCGCGGGTGGCCGAAACGCTGACGAGACAAGGCTTTTCCGGTCTGCCGGTGGCCTTGTTGCGAGTGGACACCTGTCCGTTGACGGCCACCTCGTCGATGACCCCGGTCGGGCGGATCTGGAAGGCATCGCGCATTGTCCGCAACACCAGCTGTGCCACCAGGTCGGCGTAGCGCTGGCGGATCTCCTTCTGCGGCCGGGGCTTCTCGACGGTTTCGTCGCGGCTGCGCACGTAGCTGAACTCGCGCACCCCGGGAATGACCGCGACGTCGGGCAGCTCCCGAATGACCAGCAGTTTGCGCGCGTCCGGTTGGTAGGCGACCTCGATGTCCATCGGGATGTCCTCGGGGAGGGGAGACATCTCGATCAGCAATTCGCTGTAGTCCTCCACCGCCTTGGGGGACTTCGCCTTCACACCGCGTTCGAGTTCGTCGACCCGTCTGTTGTGCTCGTCGACCTTCTCGCGTCGATTGCGTTCGGTGTTCGTGTGCTTCGTTTCGGCCTGCGCCAGTGCCGCGAGCCGTTGCCGTTCGTTGACCTGGAAGCGTTCCTTCGCTTCGGTGAAGCGCACCTGTGCTTCGGCGAACTCCTGCTGGATCTTGGCCTTGGAGAACAGGCGGCTGAGCGCCGATGGCGGTTTCGGCTGGTAGTTCTGCCAGTACGGCGGTTGTTGTGCGTGCGCGAGCCGCCCGGGGTTGAACCGTCGAGCCTCGAACGGCCTGCGCAGCTGGTCGAAGGTCACCGCACTGGCCGAGAACGCTGCCGAAGTGAGGATTCCCGCCAGCTCCGCGATTCGGGCATGGGTCGCCGAGGTCCGCGCCGCGGCGTCTTCTTGCTGTGCCCGCACGTAGGCGGCCTGCATGTCACGATTCGTCTGCGCCGCCGCCCGCTGCCGTGCTCGCTCGGCGCGTTCAGCCTCGCGAGCCGCCCGTGTGCGTTCCTGGCGTTCGCGGCGCTCGGCCTGCTCGCGCTGATACGCCATCTCGGCGAAGAATCCTCGCTTGCGTGCCACTCTCTGGCTCCCAGGAAACGACGGCGGTTCCAATTCCCCTGCTTTGGGCACGGGCGGGAGCAAGTCTGCAACAACGTGCGCGGGCCTCGAAGGTGCTGACCACCACCTTTTGGCAGCTGCCTAGGTCAGTCGGCCTTGCGCTGCTTGAGCCGGGCGGCTTCCTTGAGGGTCTCGACCTGGACGGCGCGCTCGCGGCGGAGCCAGTCGGGGCAGGCGGCCTTGATCTCCTCGACCTGGTCGCTGGTGAGGGCCTCGGTGATGCCGCCGCGGGCCAGGCCGCTGATGGAGACGCCGAGCTTGAGGGCGAGGATCTGGCGGGGGAAGGGGCCGTTGCGGCGGAGGTCGCGCAGCCACTGGGGCGGGTCGGCCTGGAGGGCGTTGAGCTCATCGCGCGAGACGACGCCCTCCTGGAACTCGGCGGGGGTGGCCTCCAGGTACACCTCGAGCTTCTTGGCGGCCGTGGACGGCTTCATCGTCTGGGACTTCTGCGACTTCATGAGATGAAGGGTATCGAGTGGCCGGAGTGCTTCTGACCAGAGCCGATAGCCTGAGGTGGTGACTGGCTCGGAGTTCCTGCTCGGCTACGTGCCGGGGGTCGTCCCCACGAAGTGGCTGCGGATGTGGGTGGAGCGGCTGCCCGAGGTGCGGCTGACGTTGGTGGCGGTCTCGGCCCAGGACGCGGCGGAGGCGGTGCGGCGGCGCGAAGCGGACGCGGTGCTGCTGCGGACGTTCGTGGGCGGCGAGGACCTGCACACGATCCCGCTGTACACGGAGACGACCGTGGTTGTGATGCAGAAGGAGCACGTGCTCGCCGCCGCCGATGAGCTGTCGGCGGAGGACCTGGCGGAGACCACGGTGCTGCACCCGCTGGACGACACGTTGGGGTGGGAGCGGCCGCCGGGGCTCGCGGGATGGGATCGGCCGGAGTCGACGGAGGACGCGATTCGGTTCGCGGCGGCGGGGGTGGGGGTGCTGGTGGTTCCGCAGTCGCTCGCGCGGTTGCACCACCGGCGGGATCTCACGTATCGGCCGCTGGTCGGTGCTCCGGAGTCGAGCGTGGGGTTGTCCTGGTTGCGGGAGGGCGGTCCTGAGCTGATCGAGGAGCTGATCGGGATCGTGCGCGGGCGGACGGCCAACAGCACGCGGGGGCGGCAGCAGGAAGCTCCGGCGAAGCAGGCTCCGGTGAAGAAGAAGCAGCCCGCCGCGACGCAGAAGCAAGCGCCGCGCAAGCCGCAGCAGCAGCGGAAGCCGGTCACGAAGGGCCGCAAGCCCCGACGCTGACCAGCAGCCCGTTGGGGTGTCTTCAAGACCACCGAACCCCCGTGTTGATCATCGTTAACCGACTCAAACCCGACGGCCTTGCGGGGTTTGCGGGTCTTGAAGACCACCGGACCCGCCCGTCGATCATCGCTAAGCGCCCTCTACCTCGACGCGGCTGAGGGTTTGCGGTGGTTAAAGACCGCTGGGGACGGGGTTTGCGGGTCTTGAAGACTGGCGAACCTCGGTGGCTCGCCGCGCCGCCTAGGAGCGCAGGCGGTCGATCTCGGCGGTGAGTTCGGCGCGGAGCTTGTCGTGTTGTGGGCCGAGCGCGGTCTCCGGGGCGGACCAGTGCTCGGCGGGGTAGAGCCACACGGGGCGGCCGACGAGGTGCTCAGGTTCCCAGTCGTAGCGGGCACGCACGTGTGCGTGCAGGTAGGGGTCGGTGTTGCCGAGGATCTCCAGGTTGACTCGGCGGAATGCGGGATCACGGCGGGCGCAGACGCGTTCGACGGCCTCGCCGAGCAGTTCCATGTCGGCGAGGAACTGGAGTCGTTGGGGGCGCGGGAGGTCGGTCAGGCGCTGGACGTCGGGCTTGTCGACGAGCAGGACGCAGTAGCCGGGGAGGAACTGGACGTCGCCGATATTGGCGAAGCCCGCGTCCATGCGGCGCAGGACGGTCGGGTTCTCGCCGCGCAGTGCCGTTCCGATCCGGTCCGTCTTCCATTCCACCTCGTCACGGTAGCGGGGGAAACGCTCCCCGTATGGCCTAGTCAGAGGGACTGGATCGGTTCGGAAGGCGGTGGTGCCGGTCACAGGGGCGCGGGCGTGTGCGCGGGCTGTGCTACTTCACTTCGTGATCACTTTCCAGCGGTGGAAGGGGTGTGCGCATGGCCGAGGCGGTAATCGACGAGGACCGCTATCCGTTGGCGGAGCCGGGGAGCGCGGCCTGGCGCGAGGTGGTGGAGCGCGCGAGGCAGGGCCTGGCGGAGGACGGGTGCACGGTCCTGGAGGGCTTCGTCAAGGACCCGAGGGCGCTGCAAGAGGAGTGCGCGGGCGTGGCGGGGCGCGCCTACACGCGGCTGGAGGTGGTGAACGCCTACAACATCGCGGTGGACACGCCGTTGCCGGAGGGGCATCCGGGGCGCATCGCGATGGAGAAGGGCAACGCGTTCGTGGCGCGGGACGACATCCCGGCGGAGTTCGTGATCCACCGGCTGTACGCGAGCGAGGCGTTCCAGGGGTTCGTGGCGGCCTGCTTCGAGTTGCCGGTGGTGCACGAGTTGGCGGATCCGTTGTCGGGCTTGGTGTTGAACGTGATCGAGCCGGGTCTGGCGCACCCGTGGCACTTCGACACGAACGAGTACACGGTCAGCATGTTGACGCAGGAGCCGGACGAGGGCGGGGTTTTCGAGTACTGCCCGGGGATCCGCTCGCCGGAGTCGGAGAACTTCGACGACGTGGCGGGTGTGCTGACCGGAAGACGGCCGGATCTGGTGCGGCACTTGACCCTCAAGCCGGGGGACTTGCAGTTGTTCAAGGGGCGCTACGCGTTGCACCGCGTCACGGAGGTGGCGGGCGCGCGGGCGCGGCACTCGGCGATCTTCGCGTACAGCGAGAAGCCGGGGGTGATCGGCAGCGTGGAGCGGACGAGGCAGTTGTTCGGCCGCGTGTTGCCGGAGCACCGGAGCGCGGCCGTGCGAAGCGATCAGCTGCTGGACTGAGGAGGGCTCATGGCGTTCGACGCGACCGGCAAGGTGACCCTCGACCACATCTACACGCAGCCCGATCCGCGTGCGTACTTCACGACGTTGCGCGGGTTGGAGTACCAGATCCCGGAGCTGGCGAAGCCGTACTTCGCTGATCTGATGAAGCACCGCGAGAAGGTGCTGGACATCGGGTGCTCGTACGGGATCAACGCGGCGCTGCTCAACCACGGCGCGACGATGGAGGACTTGTACGACCGCTATGCCGATCCCGAGGTGGCGGACTGGTCGACGGGAAAGCTGGCGGAGCGCGACCGGATCAAGAGCACGAGACAGGGAAATGCCTGGATCGTGGGCTTGGACAGTTCACGGCCGGCGTTGGACTACGGGTTGACGGCGGGGTTCCTGGACGACGCGGTGTGCGCGGACCTGGAGAACAAGGACCTCACGGAGGAGCAGCGCGAGCAGCTCGCCGGGACGGATCTGGTGATCTCCACGGGCTGCATCGGCTACGTGGGCGCGCGCACGATCGCGAAGGTGGCGGAGCTGGATCAGCCGCTGATGGCGCACTTCGTGCTGCGCATGGTGCCGTTCGACCCGGTGGAGGACGCGTTGCGCGAGCTGGGCTACGAGACGGAGCGGGTGGACGGGGTGTTCCGCCAGCGGCGCTTCATCTCGGCGGAAGAGCAGGAACAGGTGCTGGAAACGCTGCGCGCGGTGGGTGTTGATCCACGCGGGTTCGAGGACACGGGCTGGCTCTACGCTCAACTGCACCTGTGCCGGCCAAGCGGACAAGGATGACTGTGACGACCGTGAGCACCTTCGAGTACGAGGACCAGCTGCCCCGGGTTCCCCTGCCCACGCTGGAAGAGAGCTGCGCGCGATTCCTGGAGTGGTGCGCGCCGTTGCTGACCGAGAGCCAGCTCGCCGAGACGGAGACCGCCGTCGAGGAGTTGCTGACCTCGGACACGGCGCGCGCGTTGCAGGCGGAGCTGGTGCGCTACGACGAGACACCGGGCGTGCGCAGCTACCTCGACACGTTCTGGCCGTCGCGGTACCTGGGGCGGCGGGACCGGATCGCGTTGAACGCCAACTTCTTCTTCCTGTTCAAGGATTCTGAGCTCGGGCAGGTGGAGCGCGCGGCCGAGTTGGTGGCCTCGGCGCTGGCGTACAAGGCGGCGCTGGACACCGAGAGCATCCCGCCGGTGGTGCTGCGCGGGCAGCCGCAGTCGATGGACCAGCACCGCTATCTGTTCTCCACCACCAGGATTCCCGGTGCTGAGCAGGACACGGTGCGCGCGGCGGCGGACGCGAAGCACATCGTGGTGTTCCACAGCGGACAGTTGTTCCGGCTGGATGTCATTGGTGCGCAAGGGCAAGCGCACACGCTGGCGGAGATCACCGAAGGTCTGCGCGCGGTGGTGGCCGCCGATGGCGCCGAGGACGCGCCGGTCGGTCACCTGACCACGAAGGCCAGGGCGGAGTGGGCGGCGAGCCGGGCGCGGCTGATCGAGCTGGGCAACGTCGAGGCGCTGGACGTGGTCGAGTCGGCGCTGTTCTGCGTGTCCCTGGAAGCCGGAACGCCCGCTGACGCGCTTGCCGCGTGTGACGCGCTGCTGCACGGGGACAGCGCGAACCGGTGGTTCGACAAAGCGGTGTCGCTGATCGTCTTCGCGGACGGGCAGGCGGGGATCAACGTGGAGCACTGCCTGCTCGACGGTACGACGATCCTGGCGCTCTGCGATGCGCTTCTGGAATCCCCGGCCACTGAAGGCGGTGTGGCGCAAGGAGTTCCGGTGCCGACACCGGTGCGGTTCGTGCTGGACGACGCGCTGCGCGAGGACGTGCTGAGCGCGGGCAAGGCGTTCGCGGACTACGGCGCCGCGACGGCGACGACCCTGCTGTCCTTCACCGACATCGGTACGAGCCGGATCAAGCAGCTGGGCATCTCGCCGGACGCCTTCGTGCAGGCCGCCTACCAACTCGCGCACCGGCGCAGCAAGGGATTGACGGGCGCGACGTACGAGTCGATCGCGACGCGGCAGTACCAGAACGGCCGCACGGAGGCGATGCGCGTCGTCACGCCGGAGATGGTGCGCTACGTGGAGGCGATGGCGGACGCCGACGCAGATGTCGAGGCGAAGCGCGCGGCACTGCGCGAGGCGGCTGCGAAGCACGTGGCGCGCGCGAAGGAGTGCCAGGCGGGGCAGGCCCCGGAGCAGCACCTGTGGGAGCTCCAGTTGATCCAGAAGCGCGCGGGCGGGACGGAGCCGTTGGCACTGTACGAGTCGCCTGGCTGGCAGATCATGCGCGAGGACTACCTGAGCACGAGCTCGGCGCCCTCGCACAACATCCAGTACTTCGGGTTCGGCTCGACCAGCAGCAAGTGCATCGGCGTCGCGTACGTGCTGCTGCCCGACCGGCTCAACGTCTACCTGAGCACGCCGAGGACGGTCGCGGAGCAGATGAACGCCTTCGCTGAAGCGTTGAAAGACGCACTGCGCGAGCAGGTCGAATTGCTGACGTAGGTGGTGCTGCGGTCAGCACATGTGCTCGTGGTGACCGCTGAGACGTGAATTATTTGGTTGACGTGTGGCGCGGGTGCACTTTCGCACCCGCGCTTTTACTTTGTGAGTCAGGTGCCGCGTCTGAATCGAGCCACCTAGGTTCTGAGCTGCGAAAACTCAGTTGACGAGCGTTCTTGCCGCTCTCAAACCTGAGTTTTCCTGCGCTTTTAGCGGGGCGTCAGTCAACATGCACAGGGCGACTCGTAGCGTCGAAATCGCACCGGAAAGGGCATGGGAGAGGTGCTCCCGGTCACGATTCTTTGATATTCGCGATTGGCTGGAGTGCGCGTTGAGAACACTGTCGCGGGGTGGTGGTGCCCCGGAGCGGAACCGGGTCGCCGCCGACCCCGTAGCCCGCGAGCTGCTCGCCCGGCTCGGCCTCGGCCTGCCCCTGGAGTCGGCTGCGGTCGCCTACTCCGGCCGCAACGCCAACTGGGCCGGTCCGACCAGCGGCGGCGCGGAGGTCTTCGTCAAGCGCACGGCCGACAGCGGGATGCGCAGGGCGGTGGCCTTCGAGCTCTTCGCGTCGGCCCGGACACCGCAGCACCTGCGCGCGCCCCAGTGCCTCGGCTGGGACCTCGACGCCGGACTGCACGTCACGCGGTTGCTGGCCGATTCCGTTCCCGCCAACGAGGTGGCCGACGACGGTGACTTCACCGCCGGACTCGCGGAGGAGACCGGGCTGGCCATCGGCGAGCTGCACGGGTGGGCACCGACGGCGGATGTCCCGGTGCACCAGGAGATCCCGATCCTCGGCGGCATCGCCCGGCTCTTCGACGAGCTCCCGCTGCCCGTGTACCTGGAAGCCAGCGGCGCGGAGCTGGAGGTGTGGAGGCTGGTCCAACCCGACCGCGAGCTGCGGGCGGTGCTGAACGCGCTCGCGGCTCAGGAGTCGGTGACCGTGCGCACGCCCGTGCACGGCGATCTCCGGCTGGACCAGCTCCGGATCGCCGACGGCGCCGTGCACCTGACGGACTGGGAGGAGTTCGGCTTGGCCGATCCGGCCGTGGACGTCGGCGCGTTCGTCGGCCAGTGGGTGCAGCGGGCGGTGCTCGGGATCACCGAGCCCGATCGCGACGCGGTCGAGAACTCCCTGTCCCACAAGGACATCATCCAGCGAACCACTGCGGGGCTGAACGAGGTCCGACCGATCGTCGAAGCGTTCTGGTCGGGCTATCGCGCCGCGCGCGGCGGAGCGGGGGACGGCCTCGCCGCGCGCGCCACGGCTTTCGCGGGCTGGCACATGTTCGACCGCATGATCGCGGTCGCCCGTGAGTCGAGCCAGGTGTCGGCGGTGCAGCGGGCGGCGGCGGGGATCGGCCGCAGGCTCCTGCTCGATCCAGCGCGCTACGCCGGGGTCGTCGGGTTGGGGGCGGCATGAGCCTGACACCTGAGCTCGCCGAGATCGTCGGGCGGATCGTGGTCGACGACAAGGCGCTGACCGCGTCGGTGGCGGGTCGTGAGCTGACCGCCGACAGTCGCGCGGAGCTGCGCTCACGGCTGCGTCACGTGATCTACGAGGTGTTCCACCAGGGACGCGAGGAAGGCGACGACGAGCAGCTGTCCCTGCGCGATCCCGTGCTGGAAAAGGACTTCGCCGAGGCGATCCCGTTCAGGGAGACCACCGAGACCGGATTCGTGCTGGAGCGACGCGAGGATTCCGCGCTCGTCCGGCTGAACGGTGTGGCCGTGTCGGTCCCGTTGTCGGCGCTGCGCGGAACTGGCGAGCTGGGGCTGCCCCCGGGTCGGCCCGCGCTGTCGCCGGGGTTCTTCCTGGCGCAGGGATCGCGGGGAACCGGTGTGGAGCAACAGGTTCTGCGGGTGTACGTCCACCTGAGCGACCCGGTGTCCGCCGTGGACGTCTGGCGGGAAGCTTTGGCGCACTTGGAAACCCGAGACATCCACTACTACGCCAAGATTCTGAGCGTTGCGGCGCTCTACCCGCGTCAGGACGCGTTGGTGGTGTACCTGCCCGCACATGCTCGGGCCGCAGCGGAATCGCTGGCCGACAAGGTGAGCCCGCTGCCTGGGGTCGGTGCGTCGACCTCGCCGTTCACCCGGCGGCTGGCGCCAGGCGTCGCGACGGCGTGGGAGCCGCCGCAGCCGGGTGAGGGCAGGCGGCTGAGCTTCGGTGAACACCGGGCGCAGGCCGTCGCCGACGGGGTGCTGGAGCACGCTGCCGAACCCGGGACCCGCGTCGCCGACCAGGTCGCGTCGGCCTGCGCGCGCGCCGGGTTCGACCCGCTCGCCCCGTGGGGCGGGCACTGAGATTTCCCGGGCCCTGTCACCCGGGGAAGCAAGAAAAACCACTGGAGGGAAAAGAAAATGCTGCTTCAGGACGACCGCATGGCCGCTGAGCTCGCCGCCGGTTACGACACCTACACCACCTCCACCGAGCTGACCATGGCGGTCGGCGACGGCTACGAGGTCGTGGCGAAGTCGACCTCCACGGCCACCCCGGTGATCACCACCACGACCCTCATCTTCAGCTGCAGCCGCTGCTGATCGTTGAGGTGCCCTGAATGACGTGGGCGCCTGCCAGGACGTCCTGGCAGGCGCCCACCCCGGCCTCCGAGGTGACCCCTTGACCGACACCAGCAAGCACGTGATCACCTATGGCACCGGCGCGTCCACGACGGTGGTGCACGACCTCGGCCGGGGCCGCTTCCGCTGGCAGCGCAGCGCCGGGACGAGCACCACCGGATCGCTGACCCTCGCGCCACTGGAGGTGCTGGCCGCCGCTGTCTCCGCGAGCGACGAGCGCGTGCGCTTCACCGTGGCGGAGCAGAACGAGTCCGGGCTCACCTACGAGCTTCCGTCGCCGGTCAGCCTCGGGTGGTGGCTGCTCAACGGCGAGATCCTCCCGGACGAGGCCGTGGACGCGGTGCGCGCGGTCGGTGCCGCGGTGCGCAGGCTGCACCGCACCCCGCCACCGCCCGGGTTCCGCACGCGCCCCGAACTCGTGGTGGAGCTGGCGGACTGGATGGACGCGGGTTCCGGGCGAGCGGAGACCCAGTTCTTCCACAGCACCACCGGGGAACGGCTCGGTGGGCTGCGATGGGAGCTGCTGCGCGACTGGGCGGCGGACGTCCTCGCCCCGGCCGGTCCCGCTGTGCTGACGCACGGTGCCCTCGTGCCCAACACCGTTGTGGCGAGCGAGGATCGTGCTCGTGTCGAGCTGCTGACCGGCACTCAGCTGTGCCTGGCTCCACCCGCCTACGACATCGGCACGTTCCTGGCCGATCTCGCCGGGATGCGCTCGCTCGTCCGATTCGGCGTCGCCAACGGAGCGCCGCCGCTGGGCGATCTCACCGTGCTCGCCGGTGCGCTGCTCGACGGCTACGGCGGATCACCCGATCCCGAGACTGTCGGGCGGGTCATCTGCGTCGCCTACCTGGACCGGCTCCGCGGCTACACCGCGCACCTGGGCTGGACCGATTTCCTCTTGCAGGAGCTGGACCGCGTCGCCGCGCTGATCGACTCGGGCGGCCGTGACTGGGAGAACGTCTGATGGACTTGGGGCTGAAGGGCAAGATCGCCCTCGTCACCGGTGGCAGCAAGGGGATCGGGCGCGCGGTGACCGCGAGGCTGCTCGACGAGGGCGCTTCGGTGGTCATCGCCTCGCGGAGCCCCGGTGAGCCGGGCGCACTGCACGTCCCGGCCGATCTGACCACTGTGGACGGTGTGGAAGCCGTTGTTGCCGAGGCGGTTTCGGTGTACGGCGGGATCGACGTGCTTGTGAACAACGTCGGCGGGACCTCGACGGAACTGGACACCGAGGGCTTCGCGGGGATCACCGACGCGCGCTGGCAGGAGACGTTCGAGCTGAACCTGTTCAGCGCCATCAGGATGACTCGCGCCGCGCTGCCGTTGTTGAAGGTCAGCAAGGGCAACGTGGTCACCGTGTCGTCGCTGTCCGCGCACCTCCCGGCGACGAGCCCGGCTGACTACTCGCTCGCGAAGGCGGCACTGCGCGCCTTGACCCCGGCTCTCGCGGAAGAGCTTGCGCCTGCTGGGATTCGGGTCAACACGGTGACGCCGGGGCCGACGCGCACGGGCTTCTGGGAGGGGCCGGAGAGCGTCTGCGGACGGCTCGCCGCGCAGCACGGCCTCGAAGAGGGTGTCGTGCGGGAGCGCATGATCGGGATCTTGGGACTGCGCACCGGCAGGCTCGTCGAGCCGGAGGAGGTGGCCTCGGTGGTCGCGTTCCTCGCCTCACCGCTGGCCGCGAGCGTCAGCGGCGCCGACTACCTCGTCGACGGCGGCGTGCTCAAGTCCGTCTGAGCGACCTTCGCCGTGCTGCTGCACTACGCCGACGACCTGGCCCGCGCGCTTCGGACGCGCGCGTACTCCCTGACCGGGTGAGTGACGTACGGCTTTGGTGCTACACACGGTGCCGTCAAGTCGGGCGACGGCGGCTCCGGGGCTGACAATCCTGGGGCCGCAGCCGCGTCCGAACGGAGATGGTGTTGTCCGACAAGGTGCTTCCCGCCGTGCTCGCCGTCTTCCTCGGGGGGTTGCTGGCCTTCGTGCTGCTGGTCCCCTTCGTCTTCCGGAGCTACCGCAAGCGCGGGGAGCTGGGTTGGGGGCCGACGCTGCTCGCGTTCGGTTTCCTGGTCTACGGCCTGGCCCTGGTCACCTACACGATGCTTCCGTTGCCCAGCATCGACGCGGCGTGGTGCGAGGCGCACCGGGCGCTGGCCGATCCGCAGCTGAACCCGCTGCGCTTCCTCTCCGACATCGCCAAGGAGCAGCAGTCGCCGGGGCTGCGCGGGCTGCTGGTCAACCCGGCGGTGCAGCAGGTGGTGTTCAACGTGGCGCTGTTCGCCCCGCTGGGCGCGTACCTGACGCACTACCTGCGGCGCGGCTTCGGCTGGGTGGTGCTCGCCGGGTTCGGGGTGTCGCTGCTCATCGAGCTGACGCAGTGGACGGGGAACTGGTTCGTCTTCGAGTGCCCGTACCGGATCGCCGACGTCGACGACCTGATCGCCAACACGCTCGGCACGGCGTTCGGTGTGCTGCTCGCGCCGCTGCTGAAGTTCTTCGACGGCCGCAAGTCCACGGTCTCGGCGGAGGAGCCGCGTCCGGTCACCACTGGGCGGCGGTGGCTGGGAATGCTGGTGGACCTGGTGTCGGTGACCCTGCTCGGTGGTGGGTTCGCTGCGTCCCTGGATCTGTCCGTGCACTTCTTCTTCGGCTTCTGGCTCAACGACATCGCGTGGGCGAACTCGTTGCTGGCCGTGGTGAGCACGTGGGTTCCCGCCGTGGTGCTGCTCGCGATCCCCGCGATCACCGGTGGTGCCACGATCGGGCAGCGCGCGGTTCGCCTGCGCCGCGTCCGGCCCGACGGCTCCGCTCCGGGAGCGCGGATTCTCGTCGCCCTGCTGTTCGGCACGTTCGGCTACATCGCGCTGAGCAGCATGGGCCGCACCGCTCCGGCCGCCGAGAACTTCGCTCAGCTCCTGCTGCTCGGCGCTTTCGTGTGCGCGTGGCGGCCCCGGTCGCACCCCGGCCTGTCCGGGCTGATCTCCGGATTGGTCATGGTGGATTCCAGGGCCGCCGACCGCGTTCCCGCTGAGCGTTCTTAGGGCGTGTCCTGTGCGGCCGAGCCCTCGGCGAAGCGGAAGAGCAGAGACGTTGGCGGCTGCCAAGGGTTTGCGCCTGGTCGAGTCCGAGCTACGCGCGGGCGGTCGAGGATTCGCCAGGGTTTGCTGTGGTTGAGGACAGCTGGGGCGAGGGTTTGTGGGTCTTGAAGACGGGCGAACCTGACGGCCTCAGGGAACGGCCTATGCGCGGGCTGACAGGGCGGCGTCGAGGCGGCGCAGCAGTTCGCCCGCGCGACCGCCGCCGCTCGGGGCTGCGGGGTAGCGCGACAGGACGCGCACGACGACCGGGCAGGCGAGCGCCTCGGCCTTGGCGATGTGGGCGTCGCCGACAGCGTGATCGTCGCCGGCTTCCAGTTCGAGAGCGCGGGCGGTGTGGGCGGCCGAGCCGAGGATGTGCTTGACCTGAGTGGCTTTCGCTAGCGGGTGCAGGTAGGCGGCGCTGGCGGTGGCGACGGCGGCCCGAGCGGCCTCGCTCGCGGCGGCCCGGCCGGAGTCGCGCGTCTCCTGGTAGGCGCGCTGCGCGGCCCACGCGCCGTCGCGGATGGCCTTGGTGCGCTTGCCGCCCTCGGCGAATGCCCGCGCTGCGCTGATGGCGGCGCGGGGGCGGTCGTCGTCGGGGCAGTGTCGCTCGAAGAGCGCGAGAGCGGGCTCAACACAGGCGACGGCGAAGGCCGTGACCGCGCGCAACTCGTCCGTGCTGAGTTCGATCGTCAAGGTCCCATCAGCCATGTCTCAACCGTATCGTTGAAGGACCGTTTGGAACTTCGAAGCGATAGTGGCAGGACAGTGGGACGAAACCTTCAACGCAGGCTCAGGCCGATCGACCTCGCGCGCGAGCACGGCCTGTCCACGCAGGCGGTCCGCAACTATGAGGACGCGGGCATCCTGCCGGGCGCCGAGCGCACTCCGCACGGCTATCGCACCTACACGGAGCTGCACGCGCAAGCCCTGCGCGCGTTCCTCGCCCTCATCCGCGGGCACGGCCACCCGACCGCCACGGCGGTGATGCAGGCGGTCAACCGCGGCGCTGTCGAGGACGCTCTGCGGCTGATCGACGAGAGCCACGCCCAGTTGCTCGACGATCGCCGGACGCTCGACGCCGTCGAAGCCGCGCTCGGCGACCTCGATCCCGTGCCGCAGGAGCGCGGCGACACGTTCGTCGGCCCGCTCGCGAGGAGGCTCGGCATCCGCCCGGCCACGCTGCGCACGTGGGAGCGCGCCGAGCTGGTCAAGCCGCGCCGCGATCCGCGCACCGGCTACCGGATCTACAGCGCGGCCGACGTGCGTGACGCGCTGCTGGTCCACCAGCTGCGACGAGGCGGCTACCTGCTGGAGCAGATCGCGCCGGTGATCGCCCAGGTCCGCTCCGCCGGAGGTGTCGCGCCGCTCGGGTCGATGCTGAGCGACTGGCGCGCCCGTCTCTCCGCCCGGGGCCGCGCGATGCTCACCGGAGCCGCCGCGCTGGAGGCCCACCTGATTTCACCGGGATTTCAGCCCGGACTGTGATGCTCGCACCCCACTCGACGGTGAGGAGTGCGTGATGCTGAGGAAAGCCTTGGTGCACCTGGGAATCGGGGTGTTGTCGGCCGTGTTCACCGGAGTCGCCGCGATCGTCGTCGAGGCCTACTTCCTGGGAGGGCGGGAGCGGCGCGACGGCTCCGCCGACGTGGTGCTGCCGCGCGCGACGGACGCGGAGGCGCTGCGGGTCGGGCTGTTCGTGGTGGGCTGCCAGGGCTAGTGCTGGGCGTCACAGGGCGCACCAACGAGTAATGTTTTGCATGACCATGCGGTCGTGTGCATATACTTCACCTCGTGTCCAAGGTGCTTACTTCCCTGCCTGTCGGTGAACGTGTCGGCATCGCCTTCTCCGGCGGCCTCGACACGTCGGTTGCTGTCGCGTGGATGCGCGAGAAGGGCGCGGTGCCCTGCACCTACACCGCAGACATCGGCCAGTACGACGAGCCCGACATCGCCTCGGTGCCCGGCCGCGCCACCGCCTACGGCGCGGAGATCGCGCGCTTGGTCGACTGCCGCGCCGCACTGGTCGAAGAGGGCCTCGCGGCGCTGGCCTGTGGCGCCTTCCACATCCGCACCGGCGGTCGCACGTACTTCAACACCACCCCGCTCGGCCGCGCGGTCACCGGCACCCTGCTGGTGCGCGCGATGCTCGACGACAACGTGCAGATCTGGGGCGACGGCTCCACCTTCAAGGGCAACGACATCGAGCGGTTCTACCGCTACGGCCTGCTCGCCAACCCCTCGCTGCGGATCTACAAGCCGTGGCTGGACGCGGCGTTCGTCAGCGAGCTCGGTGGCCGCACCGAGATGTCGGAGTGGCTCGTCGCGCACGGCCTGCCCTACCGGGACAGCACCGAGAAGGCGTACTCCACCGACGCCAACATCTGGGGCGCCACGCACGAGGCCAAGACCCTCGAACACCTCGACACCGGTATCGAGATCGTCGAGCCGATCATGGGCGTGCGGTTCTGGGACCCGTCCGTGGAGATCGCCACCGAGGACGTGACGATCGGCTTCGAGCAGGGCCGTCCCGCCACCATCAACGGCAAGAGCTTCGAGACGGCCGTTGACCTCGTGCTGGAGGCCAACGCCATCGGCGGGCGGCACGGCATGGGCATGTCCGACCAGATCGAGAACCGGATCATCGAGGCCAAGAGCCGGGGCATCTACGAGGCCCCCGGCATGGCGCTGCTGCACGCCGCCTACGAGCGGCTGGTCAACGCCATCCACAACGAGGACACCCTCGCCAGCTACCACAACGAGGGCCGCAAGCTCGGCAGGCTCATGTACGAGGGCCGCTGGCTGGACCCGCAGGCGCTGATGCTGCGCGAGTCGCTGCAGCGCTGGGTCGGCACCGCCGTCACCGGCGAGGTGACGCTGCGGCTGCGGCGCGGTGAGGACTACTCGATCCTCAACACCTCCGGGCCCGCGTTCAGCTACCACCCGGACAAGCTGTCGATGGAGCGCACCGAGGACTCCGCGTTCGGCCCGGTCGACCGGATCGGCCAGCTGACCATGCGCAACCTCGACATCGCCGACTCGCGCGCCAAGCTGGAGCAGTACGCCGGGCTCGGCATGGTCGGCAGGCAGCACCCGACGCTGATCGGGGCCGCGCAGGCCGCCTCCACCGGGCTGATCGGCGCCATGCCCGAGGGCGGCGCCGAGGCCATCGCCTCCCGGGGCGAGGCCCCCGACGACGAGCTGCTGCTGCTCGACAGCGCCGCCATGGAGGCGGGCACCGACTGAGGCTTCAGGACCTGGGCCGCGACGTTCTCCGCGCGGCCCAGGCCAAGCCCGCTGCGGCGAGCACGATCCCGGTGACCGTCATGAACCCGGTCTCCGTCGGCTCCCACCCGTACCGGTCGGTGGACCACACCATGTAGGCGACGCCGTGGAAGGCGTAGACGGTTGCCGCGCCGCCGATGAGGAACGCGGTGAGGCGAAACGCGACCGGCAGGAACCTGGTGAGTTCGGCGCACACCACGCCCGCGCCGAGCACAGAGATGAGCTGCACCACGGTCGTCACGAAGCCGCCGGTGTCGTCGGTCGGATCCAGAGTGAAGTACTGCCAACCGGTATCGCCGATGCTGTAACCGGAGTACCAGAGGCCGACGAAGCCGATGGCGACGACGAGCGCCATCAGCATCGCGGAGACGGCGGCGGGCAGCCGCTGCTTCAGGCCCTGTTCCGGCTTGGTGATCGGCTCGGGACTCGGTTTCTTCAGGATCTCGGTGCGGTCGGCGCCGTCGATCATGGCCATGGCCTCGGAGACGGTCGGCCGCGCGTCCGGGTCCTTGTCCAGCAACCGCGTGATGAGCTCCGTCAGCTCGCCGGCTCGGCTCGGCGGAGGGACCTCGCCCAGCAGGAGCGCGGCGAGCGTGCCTTCCGGGGAGTCGCGGCGGAACGGCGACGTGCCCTCGACGGCCTGGTAGACGGTCACGCCGACGGAGTACAGGTCGCTGGCGGGGAGCCCGTCGGTGCGCAACCGCTCCGGCGCCAGGTACTCCAGTGAACCGATGAACATCCCGGTCGCGGTGAGCGCGGTGTCGGTGTGGTGGACCGCCGTCCCGAAATCGGTGAGCAGCACCTTGCCGCCGTCGGTGATCATCACGTTGGCCGGTTTGACGTCGCGGTGCACCAGACCTTCCTGGTGCGCCGCGCCGACCGCGCTCAGCAGAGCCTTCGCGAGCTTGGCCGCCATGTCCGTCGACAGTGGACCGTGGGCCGCGACGTGCTCGGCCAGCGACAGTCCCTCGACCAGTTCCATGACGATCCAGGGGCGGCCGTCGTCGGTGACGGCGTCGTAGATCGCCACGATGTTCTCGTGATTGCGCAGACGAGCCGCGTTGCGGGCCTCGCGCACGGCCCGCGCGAGCCGCTCGTCCTGCTCCGCCTGGGACAACCCCGACGGCATGCGCATCTCCTTGACCGCCACGTCGACGCCCAGGGTCTCGTCGTGCGCGCGCCACACCCGCCCGAAACCGCCCGAGCCCAGCTCGGCGACCAGCCGGTACCGCCCGCCGACCACGCGCCCCACGTCCACCGACACCGCGGCCACCCCGTCCCCGAACCCGCTCCCGGCGACCCTCCCGCCGGACGAACGCCGACATGATCTCAGCTGGAGGCCCAGCGGGCCGACGTTTCGGCCAGCGCCGCGCGAGCGGCGTCGTTCTCCGCTGCCGAGTCCCAGAGCCGGTCGGCCAGCCGGTTGTAGACGGTGACCTGTTCGGGGTCCGTGATCCTGTGCTCAGCGGTCACCGTCTCGACGAGCACCACGTCGTCGATCACCCAGAACCCGTGCGGCAGCAGGTTCGGCAGCGTGCTCCACAGCGGGATGATCCCGAGACGGACGTTGGGCAGACCGATCATCGACAGCAGCCGGTCGACCTGGACGCGCATCTGGCTCGCCGAGCACACGGGGTTCGCCAGGGATGCCTGCGCGAGCAGGATTTCCACTCGTTGGCCGCTGTAGAGGACCTGCTGCCGCCGCATTCGCGCGCGGACCGCGTCATCGAGGTCGCCAGCGGGGACCTCCAGCAGATCGGCCTGCGTGGCGAAGATCGCCCGCGCGTAGTCCGCTGTCTGGAGCAGGCCCGGTACGCACATGATGTCGACCGCGCGGATCAGCTCGGCACCTGCTTCGGACCTGGACAGGTCCTCCTGGCGGGCTCGGTGACCGGCTCGCAGTTCCGCGCGCCATTCGACCTGCTCCAGCTGCAGGTCGGTCAGTTCCTTGGTGAGCTTGATGATCAGCGATCTCGGCGCGTTGACCGCGCGCAGCCATGCCGCCAAGTCCGCGTCCGACGGTGTCTGCTTGCCCGTGGCGATCTTGCTGACCTTCGAGGCGTTCCACCCCAGCCGCGTGGCGAAGTCCTTGAACTGCTCACGGCCGAGCAGCGCGCGCAGCTGTTTGCCGAACTCGAATCGCCGCTTCTCGAAGTCGCTTGTCACGGTCCCCTCTGCACCTGCGTTGCCCGGTACTCCTCCGCTGGCACTGCGTGCGCCCATGCACGGTCGCGGATCGCACGGTAGTGAACCACCTCATCCGGTTCGGTGATCACTTCGGCACCGCACACGCCGTTGGCATCGAAGTCCATCAGCACCAGGATCTTGTCGTCGAAGAGCCAGAAGTCACGGGTGCCGAGCGCCAGGCTTTTCGCCGCGGTCGCCGAGAGCAACCGGATGTCCTCGCCCGCTTCGACGGCGGGCGGGGTGATCGCCATTTCGAACCGCAGGTAGTCGGTCAACGGCTCGGTCAGCACGCGAACGCGCTCGAAGGTTCGTCCCTGCGCGCGCCAGCCACGGATCCGGTCGAGCCACTCCGCGAGCCAGTCGAGGTCGAGCGCACCTTCGAGGAACCGCCGCAATGGCTCGACCTCGTCCGGCTCGTGGTAGACGAACTGTGTCTCCAAGCGCCACGCCGACGACGTCCAGTTGGCGAAGAGCGACTGGAAGCCCTCCCGGTCGACTCGCGTGGCCATCAGGCGTTGTCCAACGGCAGGTGCTTGAGGAGGGCTGCCGGGATCTCCACGGCCGTCTCGTGGTCAGGAAACCCGCGCCGATGCAGCTCCGCGAGCGCGTCCTCGTCGGTGACCCTCCAGCCCTGGATGACAAAGGTGCCGCGGTCGGTCGCGAAGGCGGCCGGACAGCCGCTCGATCCGGACTCGGTGCCGAGATGGGTCAGCTTCACGATCGCTCCCTGTGCCTGGGTGCTCGGCTTTCGAGCTGATGCTGATCGTGCGGCATCCAAGAGCGCCCAGCGATCCTCCAGCTGAGTGGAATCTATTGAGAAATTCTCGAAATGCTCACCGTCGGCTCGCTGGGGCCGCGTTCCCGAGGAGTCTCCAGTCACGAGGTGCTGTTCACAGGCTGGAGGCGGGATGAAGGCGACGGCGGCGACCACTTGGCGACCGGGCGCACTGCTCCGGGACGAGTACGTGCACGACATGCGGGGTGGCACCCAGATGACGGACGTGCTGGGTTTCGTGTTCAGGACAGGCCGGTGTGGGACGCCCACGATCGAGGCAGAACCGGGAAGCCCGCTCAACGATCGTCCTCGGTGCTTCGCGTGTTCGAGAAGCCGATGACGCACTGTGCACTTGAAGACTGGGGAACCTAGGCGGCGTCGAAGGGGCGGCCGTTGTTCATGCGGGTGATGAGGTCGAGGACCGCCTGACGTCCGCCGTGCGCTTCGGCCCAGCGGTGCACGCGGCAAGCGGCCTTGGCGTACATCTGCTCATCGGCGCTGGCGGCGCGCAGCCACTCGTCCAGCGTCTGCGGCAGCGGCTCCGAAGTGCTTACGCGGCAACGGTTTGCGGCGGAGCGCGGCAGCAGGTGGCGGGGGTCGTCGGAGACCAGGACGGCAAGGCCCTCGTCGAACCACTGGGGCACAGGCGAATCCAGGCGCGCGTGGAGTTCGACGTGGGACAGCTCGTGCGAGGCGATCACGGGGTCGAGCCCGCGAGGCGACAGCATCACCGCCTGGTTGCGCACCGCCACACCGCGTTCGCCGCCGCCACCGATGCGCCGGTAGCACTCAGCGGTGAAGCACGCGAGCACGGTCGGACTGCCTTCGCGCCCGCCGTAGAACTCGGTGACGCGCTGGTTCGCCTCGCGGTACAACGCGATGAGGCGCTGCCGATCCGCCTCGGACACATCGCGTTCGGCGTAGAGCCCGTCCTCAACCCGCGCCAGCCCGAAGCACTGCGGGCACGCGGTCGCGGCGACCGAGGGGAACGCGAGGACCACGGTGGTGCCCGCGCCCAGGAGCAGGACGACCACGGCGACGACGATCCACGGCCAGCGTTGAGTCCTCACCCCCGAGCAACGGCACGGGACCGCGAAGGGTTCCGGCTAGAGGTAAGCGGCCAGCTCGGAGTGGTCGTGCGCGGAGAAGATCTCGACCTCGTCGCCGTGGTTCGCGCGCAGCTCGCGCAACCGTCGCTGGTTCTCGCGGCGAGCGAGGCCGTCGACCTGCATCAGGTTCTGGAACGCCGCCAAGCCTGGGGTTGAGCGCGGGCGCACGGGGTCGGTCTCGCCGTGGAACATGTACGCGTCTCCCGCGTGCAGCAACCACTTCTCGCCGGTGTCCACGGCAACGGCGGTGTGCCCGTGGCTGTGCCCGGCGAGCGGTACGAGCAGGATCTCCGGCGGCAGGCCGTTGAGCTGGCGCACGGCTCCGAAACCGAACCACCGATCGCCGGACTCGGTGTAGGTCTGCCAGTCGGGGCCGTGCGCCCACTGCTTGCCGATGTACCGCTGTTTCTCGGAGCCGACGGGGTTGAGCGCGCGCTGGTGCTCGACCTGGTGCACGTGCACCTTGGCCCAGGGGAAGTCGCGCAGCCCACCCGCGTGGTCGACGTCGAGGTGCGTCAGCACGATGTGCCGCACGTCCTCGGGCTTGTGGCCGAGCCGCTGGACCTGGCGCAGCGCGGTCTCCTCCGGGTCGAGCACGGGACGCGTCACCGTGCGGAACACCGCGCTGAGCGTGGCTTTGGGGTCTTGGACGTCGTCCATGCCGAGCCCGGTGTCGACGAGCACCAAGCCGTCGTCGGTCTCGACGAGCAGGCAGTGGCACACCATCGTCGCGCGCCCGAACAGGCTGCCTTCGCCGTGCACGACGCGTGTGCTCGGCGGGTGCAGAGTGCCGCAGTTGATGTGGTGCGCGCGCAGTCCGGTCATGCCGTCGTCTCCTCGATCATGGTGGCTAGCCTGGCCGCGACGCGGCGCAGGGGAGTGATGTCGCGCTGCACCTTGGCCAGCAGCAGCGCGCCCTCGATGGCCGAGACCGCGAACGTGGCCAGCTCCTCGGGCTCCGCGACCCCGTCCGCGCGCAGTCGTCCGGCGATCAGCTCGACCCAGGACCGGTAGCCCTCGGCGCACGCCTGACGGATCGCGTCGCTGCCCGCCGCGGCTTCGAGCGCCACGGTGGAGATCGGGCAACCGTCCTGGAAGTCGGACTGCTCCAGCAAGCCACCGAGCAGCTCCGCGGATGCGCGCAGCGCGGCGGCGGTGTTCGGCGTGGTCTCGATGAGCAGGTCGACGGCGGCGCGCAGCTCGGTCGCGGACAGCCGCACCGCCTCCACCGCCAGCTGCTCCTTGCCGCCGGGGAAGTGGAAGTACAGCGAGCCCTTGGGGGCCGCGCCCTCGTCGAGGACCTGGTTGAGACCGGTCGCGTGGTAGCCCTGCCGCCGGAACAGGGTGCGCGCGGTCTCCAGGATGCGCTGCCGCGTCGCGCCTCGGGGTGCCATGCCAGTAACTATATAGACTGGTCTAGTAATAGCAAGCCGGGCTTGCGCCTCAAGCGACTTGAGGCTCCACAGTGGTCTCCATGAACAACACCGAGCTGTACTCCATCGGAGACGCGGCACGGCGGACCGGCCTGAGCGTCAGCGCGATCAGGTTCTACGCCGACGCCGGGGTCATCGCGCCCACCGAGCAGACCGGCGCAGGGCACCGGCTCTACGACGTCGACGCCATCGCGCGGCTCGAACTCGTCCGCACCATGCGCGATCTGGGCGCCGGGCTCACCGACATCCGCGCGCTTCTGGCCGAGGAGCTGAGCCTGCACGAACTCGCCTCGGCCCATCTCGACCTCGTCGAGCGCCAGCTGCGCGACCTGCGCGCCAGAAGGGCCGTCCTGCACACCATCGTCAACCAACCCACCACGACTGATCGGGTGAAACTCATGCACAGCCTCGTTTCTCTGTCCGACGACGAGCGCAACCAGCTTCTCGACCTGTTCTGGAACGAGGTCACCGACGGCCTCGCCGTCCACCCCGCCTTCGTCGAGCAGCTGCACGGGATGCGCCCGCACCTGCCGGAGGAGCCCAGCACCGAGCAGCTCCAGGCGTGGATCGAACTGGCAGACCTGGTGCAGGACAAGGCTTTTCGTGATGCTGTCCGCGAGTTCTTCCACTCCAGTTTCGCTTCGCCCCGTGCCGTCGAGCTGACCTCGCCGTCGCGGTTGGCGCGCATCGAGGAGCACCGGCTGATCGAGGTGGAGGCCGCGGCGGCGGAGCGCTCCGGGCTGTCGCCGGATTCCGCGCAGGCGAAGGAGATCGCTGAGCGCCTGCTCGCCTCGATCGCCGGGCTCGCCGACGTCGAGGACGTCGTCGGGCTACGGGAATCGATGATCAATCCCGATCCCGAGAGCGCCGCCGATCGCTACGTCGAGCACGCCGTGTCCGGCTTCACCGGCTTGCTGGGGAGCTACCTGTCGCTGATGGCCACCATCAACGCCGACCCGCAATCCGAGCTGAACGACACCGGCGTGAGCGAGGCCTGGATCGCCGCCGCGCTCAGCCTGCGTTAGGCGTTTCGCGCAGCGGTTCCAGCGCCGCCCACTTTCGCCAGTGCTCGCGGCCCTCGCGTGCGGCGAAGACCGCTCCGCCGATGGCCAGCGCCCAGCCGCTGAAACCCTCTGGCAGCGCGGGATCTCCGCTCTGGCCCATGAAGTAGCCGAGCAGGTAGGTGCCGATGAAGTACACGAAACCGAGCCACGGCTGCGAACCGCGATCCATGATGTTGAGGCACGTCGCGGAAGCCAGGATCACGCCAGCGGTAGCGAGGATGCTGCCAGCCAGCTGGTTCTGGTCCCCGATGGCGAAACCGAGGCCGGTCATGCCGATCGCCGCCAGCGAGGACGGCTGGCGCAACGCGTCCAACGCGGAGGAGCGCGCGGGCCAGCCGAGCAGGAACATGGCCACCAGCAAGGCGAAACTGATGATCCCGGGGCCGCCGATGATGCTGATGAGGCCCTTGGGCAGCTCGTCGTCGGCCGGCTTCTCCCCGTTGAGCAGGCGGGGCACGATCCCGCTGGCGAACGCGAGACCGTCGATGATCACGCCCTCGATCCAGAACCTGGTGCGGACCTTGAACGCCTCCGCCTTGGGCAGCTTGCCGGGCGGCGTGACCACGCGCGCGATGCCCAGCTCCTCCAAGACGGGGAACTCGTTGCTGCGCCGGTACTTCAGCGCCGCGTACCCCGCGCAGCCGATAGCCACCAGCGCGGCGCCGATGAACAGCAACGGCAACGGGTACTTGGTCAGGTTGTCGCGGTAGGAGCCCGGCTCGACCGGCGCGTCCGCCGACTGGAACACCAGGTACGAGCCGAAGGCGAAGCCGCCCGCGCTCACCAGCAACAGCCAGATCACGAGCGTGTAGGCGAACGCCGGAGACCACCGGACTTCACGGGTGGCGGCGGCCCTTTCGAGGTACCTGCGGGTCGACACCGCGCGCAGGCCCATGCAGACCAGGGCGCCGACCACCGCGACCACCGCCGCCACCAGCACCGGCTGCCAGTCCACGTCCGCCGAGCCGCGCACGTCCTCGCCCACCAGCACCGTCGCCGGAGCCGCCGCGATGACCGTCGCGATCACGCCCATCACCAGCGCGGCGAGAAACCCCCGGGAAACCACGATCACGCCCAGCACCGTAGCGCCACCCGCAAGCGCCCCGGGGTCGATTTCCCGATCCCGGAAGACCGTCCACTGTGGACCGGACGGTGCGGTTCTCTAGAACACCTCGGTGTGTAAGACGGCGTACTTGCTGCAAATGCCCAAGGGAGCGGGTGGAGGTGCGGCTCGTTGTCGGTGTGCGCGGTCATCGTGATGGCGGGACCAGTGCAGGGGGGAACCGTGGAATCCGATGGGCCAGTACTGCGTGAGATGGCATCGGCCGTGCGCCAGTTGGGCGGAGAGGCGAACACCTACCGAGAAGCGGTTGAGGACGCGGGCGCGCGTCTCAGCGTTGCCTGGGCGGGGACCAGGCGTCACGAGCCCGCCACGGCCATCGCCTACGCCGCCGAGGCCGTGCGCAAGATCGGCGAGGGAATGGATCGGCTTCACCGCGCGGCCACGTGCTCGGAGGAAGCCGTGGGTGGTGCGACGTGGCCGTGAGCCCGCTCGCCGCGATCATCGCCACGCTCCGGGTGATCCCGCGAGAACTGCCGCAGGAAGGGCTGCGCGAGCTGGCCCGGCGGATTCGCGATGAGATCCGACCTCGTGTGCACGCGGTTGCCGACAACGGCACCAATGCCGAGAACCATTCGCTGCACGATGCCCTCGGCCTCTTGGGTTCCGCCGCCCAGGACTTCGCCGACGCGGCTGACCAGCTGCACCTGTGCGAGGAGCAGATCGATCTGTACCGGGCGGAGGTCTTTCCCGACGACGTCGATCCCACGATCACCAGCGCGGCAGGGACGCCCTCCACGGCGGTCGACACCGCGCGCGTGCCGCATCCGTCACGCTGGGACGGACACGCTCTCGTCCGCACGCTCGAACCTGTGTGGGCGGAGAACATCCGGCGCACGATGCCGTGCCCGACCAAGGGTTCGAGGCAGACGATGGGGACCTGGTTCACCGCCGAAGGACTGGGTGTTCCGGCGCTCAGCGGCAGTGCCAGCACGGAGGAGACCGACGCGATCGACCAGTTGCTGATCGCCTCACCGCTGTTCCCGCAGATGTCGAACGGGTTCAAGCCCGGTGTGGCCAAGCACGTTGAGACCAAGGGCGCGTACCGGATGCGCCAGGAGAACATCACCTTCGCGGTCGTGGTGCTCACGGCCCCGATGTGCAGAGGCAGGTTCAGGTGCTTCCGAGCTGTGGGTGCCATCCTCCCGATCGGGTCCACGCTCGTAGTGTGGGAACCCGACTCCGATCAGCCGAAGATCATCGAAGGGCGGGCCGATTCGTGACCAGTCGTGTCGAAGCCGTGTTGTCCGCCGTGCTGGACAACCACATGCGCTACGCGCGTTCCTCGGAGGAGATCACCGCGCTGGTGCGGCAGGCGGTGGACGTGGTGCATCCGGACTGGCCGACGTTGCTCTACCTCTGGGATCGCCCGTGCACGTCCGAGGAAGACGACGGAGAGGAGGGGTATCCCGGCCACCAGCTCAAGGTGTCCACTGATCCGGCCAACGGGTGGGGGGCGCTGCACTTCATCACGGAGAACCCGGACGCCGTGCAAGCGTGGGAAACCCTGAACCCCGAGCCCTCCGACGCGGCGCCCGAGTTGCTGTTCGACGCCGCCGCCGACAGTGTCTTCGGTCGGGAGGCCGCGCTGCCGATCGAGACCATCCGCGTCGCGGTGACGGAGTTCGTCGCGACGGGACAACGCCCGGAGTCCGTGCGGTGGCAGCCGTCCATGCGGGTCTAGACCGCTGTGCGGCGTGAGGTGTGCAGCGGTTGACGATGATCGAGAAGGGGGTTTGGTGGTCTTGAAGACCTTCGAACCTCGGAGGTGATGGTTCACGTGCGTCATCGTCGAAGGAAGGCGCGGCCGTGATCGTCGTTACCGCGATCGTTCAGCGGAAGTTCTCCTTCGCCGAGTCTCTCGGGGAGGCTGAAGTTCTCATCGACGACGCGCTGAGCGGGCGGTTCTGGGACGACCTCGTCACGATCTACACCTCGGATCGACCGTGCTCCGATGGTTGCTGTCCCGGGCATCAGATGGGTTTGGGGACCGAAGCTTCTGGAAAGCTGGCTGCGGCGCATCTTGTTCGTTTTGGTGAAGGCGCGGAGGTTCTCCAATCGCAGAACCCGACACCGCTCATCGGCGCCCCAGAAATCTGAGGGGGCATCTTCTTCCCGGCGAACGCTGTCGTTTCTCGTGAGGTCGTCAAGGAAATCGCGATGGAGTACTGCCGCACGAGCTGCTCCCGTCAGCGCTGGCCTGGCAGCCCTCGTGCTGGAGCTGAGCCCGGCCACCACGGCTCAGAACAGGGTCGCGGGCTCGATGGGTTCCGGCTCGGGCAGCGGGTCGAGGTCGGGGACAAGAGCCCGCACGTCGTCGTGGAAGCGGCGGGCGAGCGCGGGGGCGTCGCAGTTGTCGGGGGTGTGCAAGAAAACCGTGGGGGAGCGGCCTTCGTGCAGCCAGTCGGCGACGGTCGTGGCCCACGGCCGCCAGCCCTCGACGGTTTCCGCAACGGAGTCGCGGCCCATGTAGCGGACGACGGGCTGGTCGGTCAGCGCCCGCATTCGGCGTGGCAGTCGCGGTTTCTTGCCCCAGGCCTCCTGCTCGGCCTCGCTGGTCGGCGGGGTCTGGAACAGGACGGTGGTGTCGAACGGAACCCACTCGGCGTCCGCGTCCGCGAGCGCTGCCTCCAGACGCGAAGCTGAGCCCGCGTCGGTGAAGAAGTCGGGGTGGCGAACCTCCACGGCGCGCCGGAGGGTGATGGGGAGCCTGCGCAGGAAGCGGCGAAGGGCCTCGACGTCGGCGGGGCTGAACGAGCCGGGCAGCTGCGTCCAGAGGACCGCCCGGTCGCCGAGGGGTTCGATCGCGTCCAGGAACGCCCGCATCTCGACCTCGACACCGGCGAAGCGGCGCTCGTGCGTGACGACCTTGGGCAGCTTGAGCACGAAGCGGAAGTCGGGATCGGTCTGCTGCGCCCAGGTCTCGACGGTGCTCCGCGCGGGAGTCGCGTAGAAGGTGGTGTTGCCCTCGACGGCGTTGCACCAGCCGGCGTAGGCGCGCAGGCGGTCCTTGGTGGGCCGCACGAAGCGCCCGGACCACGCCTTGTGGTTCCACATCGCGCAGCCGACATGAAGACGCGCCACTCCGCCAACTCCCCTCGATCGTCAGTGAAACTACTACTCGGCCACCTGTCTTCGTGACAGGTGGCCGAGAGGGTGGGTCAGGCGCGGAAGAACGTCCGCAGGTCCTGGGCGAGGACGTCCGGGCGCTCCATCGCCGCGAAGTGCCCGCCGTCGGGAAACTCCGACCAGTGCACGATGGTGGAGTTGTCCCGCTCGGCGAAGGCCCGGATCGTCTTGAAGTCGTCGGCGAAGACCGCGACGCCGGTGCGCGAGGCGTTCACGGCCGGTTCGTGGCCCGCGCGGCCCTCTTCGAAGTGGTAGCGGCCAGCGGTCGCCTGGGTGTTGGTGAACCAGTACAGGGAAACCTGGGTCAGGATCTGGTCCGTCGTGAGCAGGCTCGACCCGTCGCCGAAGTTGTTGAACAGTTCGCTGTACGCGAGCTGCCCGACCGGCGAGTCGGCGACGGCGGCACCGATGGTCTGCGGGCGCGTCGCGTTCATCTGGTTGTAGCCGCCGACGGACTGGAACCACTCCAGGTGCTGGAGCGCGGCGTAGTCCTTCGGCTCCAGCTTCTCGAACTCGGCCGGATCGCCCGAGGGGAAGGAGAACAGCTGCAGCACGTGCAGTCCGAGGAAGCCCTCCGGCTCCATCAGCCCGAGCTCGCGGGAGATCATCGCGCCGCCGTCGCTGCCGTGCGAGCCGTAGGAGTCGTAGCCGAGGCGCCGCATCAGCTTGTCGAAGGTCTCGGCGACCTTGCGCATGGTCCAGCCGCGCCCGACGAGCGGCGTGCTGTAGCCGAAACCGGGGATCGACGGCACCACGACGGAGAACGCGTCGGCGGCGTCACCGCCGTGCGCGACCGGGTCGGTGAGCGGGCCGATCAGGTCGAGGAAGTCGACGAAGGAACCCGGGTAGGTGTGCAGCAGCAGCAACGGAGTCGCATTGTCCTCTTTGGACGGAACGTGGATGAAGTGGACGTTCTGCCCGTCGATCTCGGTGAGGTGGTGGGGGAACTCGTTCATCCGGGCTTCCTGCGCGCTCCAGTCGAACTTGGTCCGCCAGTGGTCGACCGTCTCGCTGAGGTAGCTGTTCGGGGTGCCGTACTCCCAGTCGTCGGTGGGGGCCGGGCGCGGCAGCCTCGTGCGGGCGAGGCGCTCGGTGAGGTCGTCCAGCTCGACCTGGGGGACCTCGATGCGGAAGGGGCGGATCTCGCTGCTGTTCGTCATGAGAAGGACAGTAGAACCCGTATAGGCACATTAGGTTCCTATACAATCGGCCTCGTGCTGGAAACCGCTTCTCGGCTGCTCGCCCTGCTGGCGCTGTTGCAGTCACGACCCGCATGGCCGGGCTCTGAGCTGGCAGAACGCCTGGACGTGAGCGGGCGGACGATCCGCAACGACATCGACCGGCTGCGCGAGCTGGGCTATCCGATCGAGGCCGTGCGCGGGCCCGCCGGGTACTACCGCATGGGCGCGGGGGCGAAGCTGCCGCCGTTGCTGCTCGACGACGAGGAAGCGGTTGCGGTGGCGATCGGCCTGCGTGCCGGACGCGGGGTCGCGGGGATCGAGGACAGCTCCGCGCGGGCCCTGTCGAAGCTCGAACAGGTGCTGCCGCACCGGTTGCGGCGGCAGGTGACCGCATTGCACGACGCGGTGTCAGAAGGGCCCGCGAACACTGGCACCAACGTGGAAGATCCGGTGGTGGACGCGGCCGTGCTGGCGACCATCGCGGCGGCGATCCGGGACTCGGAGATGCTCCGTTTCGATTACAGGGCACCGGATCGCGAGGACGAAACGCCTCAGCGCAACGACGCCTCTGCCCCGTTCGGGGACTGGCCGGTGCTGGTGGAGCCGTATCGCTTGGTGAGCTGGGAACGGCACTGGTACCTCGTCGCGCGAGGGCCGGAGACCGGCGACTGGCACACGTACCGGGTCGACTGGATCTCGCTGCGGATGGCGACCCACCGCCGCTTCAAGCCGACTCCGTTCCCCGGCGAGGACTACACGAGCTTCGTGCTGCGCGACGTGGCTTCCGCGGGCTGGAAGGTGCACGTGCGGGTCACCGTGCTCGCGCCCGCGCAGGACGTGCTGGAGCGGATCAACGCCGCTGTCGGTGTGGTCGAGGCGGTGGACGAATCGAGCTGCGTGCTCGTGACGGGCGGGGACAGCTTGGAGATCATCGCGGTCTACGTCGGCATGCTCGGCCTCGACTTCCACGTCACCGAGCCACCTGGGCTGGTCGAGCACGTCCGAGCCCTCGGCGAACGCTACGTCCGCGCCGTGACAAAATGATCATGTGGCGTTCGATGTGCAGACGGCCGTGGTCGTCGCCCTCCTGCTCAGCTCCGGAATCGCACTGGGAGTCCTGGTCTCGCGCTGGAGGTCCCGGCAGGACGTGGCGGTGCTGGAACGCCAGATCACCGTCCACATGGAACTGTCGGGGCGGCAGCACCAGGCCTTCCTCGACGCCGTGCGGGAGCAGGACGGGCGCCGCGATCTGCGCGAGGTCTACGACGACCTGGCCCGCTGGGCGCACGTGCTGGAGCGCACGGTGGAGGAGGTCTGGAGCGCCTGCCAGACGGCGGACGAGCAGTTGCGCAAGCGCGCGCTGGTGACGGTGGAGGACTGGGTGTGGGGCGGCGGCCAGGTGCCGGCCGAGCACGTCGCCGCCAGCCTGTGCTGGAGCGGCGACGTGCACCGGCGGGTTCGCGAGTTCCGGGCGACGTCCTTCGACTTCATGTTCGCGGCGCGCACGGTGCTCAAGCACGACCAGCGCGTCGGCCTGGACTCCAAGCCCCGCGACACCAGCGCCCGTGAGCCGTACCTGGCGACGCTGGCGGCGCTGGACGAGGTGCGCGCGTGCGCCCGGGTCGAACTCGGCGTGAGCTAGCCCCGGCCGGGTTCGCAGGTCTTCAAGACCCACAAACCCCCGCCCCAGCGGTCTTCAACAACGACAAACCCGCGCGGATTGCCGGGTTTGTGGTGGTTAACGATGATCGAGAGCGGGGTTGGGGGGTCTTGAAGACACCCCAACCCCCAACGACGCCCTAGCCGAAGTAGCCGCCGAAGAGCAGCTCGCTGACCTTGGTGGTGGTCTCCTTGCCGACGTTGAAGCCGTCCTGGATCACCATGGTATTGCTCATGATCGCGACGGTGTAGCGCTCGCGCGGGCCGACGAAGCCGACCGAGTTCATGATCCACGAGCCGTCGTCGTTGTCGTCGGACCAGCCGTTCTTGTTGCCGGGCTGGGCCTTCGCGCCCGCGCCCCACACGCCCCACTGCTGGTTGGGGTCGACCGCGCGCATCTCCTTGACGATGTAGGCGCGGTGCTTGGCGGGCAGCTTCTCCAGCACGTAGTTGACCAGGCGGTCCAGGTCGTTCGGCGTGGTGAGGATCCAGCCCCAGTGGTGCGGGTGCGCGTCGGTGAACTTCATGTCGGTCATGCCGTAGAGCGGGAAGCGCTTGGCGAACTCGGCCTCGCCGCCGTAGCGCTTCCACAGCGTGTGCGCGGCGTCGTCGTCGCTGGAGTTGAGCATCTTGTGGATCAGCTCGCGGTCCTCTGCGGTCAGCTTGACCGCGCCGGAGTCGTTGCGCAGCAACAGGTCCACGACCATCGCGAGCTTCGGGGTCGAGCACGCCCACGCGTGGGTGCCCGCGGCGGCGTTGCGCCACACGGCCCCGGTCAGCCGGTCCCGCACGACGATGCCGGTCACGCCGGGGCGGCTCTCGGCGTACTTCTGCGCCTTGGCGATGCGGGCCTTCAGCGCGGCCGGGAAGTACGCGCCGAACTCCGCCTCCACGGACCCGGAGGCCGGGGCCGGGTTGGCCATGGCGGCGGTGCCGCCCATGAGCAGCGCGACCGAGGCCGCAGCGGCGGCGCAGAGCGCGAGACGCCTGTGCATTCGTTCTCCTACTAGGGATCAGAGAAGTGCTTTCACCAGCGAAGACGCTGTCGCGAAGTCCTGGGTTGCCCTCGTTTCGAGGTTTCGACCAGGGGCGAAGTCGCTTGTCAGTACGACAGGCCCCAGATCACCGAGTGCCGCGAGGCCTGTCCGCACGGCAGGCAGGTCGAGGCGTCGGCGGTGAGGTGCGTCGGCAGGCAGCGGATGGTCACGCCGAGCGCCTTCAAGCCGGTCTCGCAGTCCTGCTCACCGCACCAGCCCGCGAGGGCGAACCCGGCGCGCTCCTGCTTGAAGAAGACCTCCGCGTCGGCGCGCGTGATGATGTCGCGGCGGATGTTCTCGTCGAGCCGCTGCTGAGCCTGAGCCAAGAGCTTGTCCTGCAACGCTTCCAGCTCCTCGCACGCTCCCGCGACGAACTCCGCGAACGGCTTCTGCACCTGCTTGGCATGGGAGAAGCGGTTGCGGTAGCTGACCACGCTCGCGGTGGCGTCGCGCGCGCCGACCTCGACGAGCAGCGGAGCGCCGCGCTTGATCCACTGCCACTTCTTGTCCGAGGGCCGCGTGGCGCGCTCGTCCACGTGCACGCGCAGCGGCCCGAAGCGGGTGGACTTCCCGCGCAGGTCGGCCGCGATTTCCCTTGCGTAGTCGAGAACTTCGGAGTCGACGTCCTCCCCGCGCAGCATCGGCACGATCACGATCTGCTGCGGCGCGACGGCCGGGGGCACGCACAGCCCGTCGTCGTCGCCGTGGGTCATCACCAGCGCCCCGACCAAGCGCGTCGAAGCGCCCCACGAGGTGGTGTAGGCGTGCTTGCGCTCGCCGTCGGTGTCGGTGAAGTCGATCCCGGCCGAGCGCGCGAAGTTCTGCCCGAGGTAGTGCGAGGTCCCGGCCTGCACCGCCTTGCCGTCCTGCATCATCGCCTCGATGGTGAAGGTCTGCTTCGCGCCGGGGAAGCGCTCGGTCGGCGACTTCTCCCCGGCCACCACGGGCATCGCCAGCCAGTCGCGGGCGAAGCTCTCGTAGACCCTGTGCATCTCCAGGGTCTCCTCCACCGCCTCGGCCTCGTCGGCGTGCGCGGTGTGGCCCTCCTGCCACAGGAACTCCGTGGTGCGCAACAACACCCGGGGCCGCATCTCCCAGCGCACCACGTTGGCCCACTGGTTGAGCTTCAACGGCAGGTCGCGGTAGGACTGCACCCACTCCGCCATGGACTCGCCGATGATCGTCTCCGAGGTCGGCCGCACCACCAGGGGCTCCTCCAAGGGCGCGGCGGGCACCAGCTTCCCGTCGCGCTTCTCCAGGCGGTGGTGGGTGACCACGGCCATCTCCTTGGCGAAGCCCTCGACGTGCTCGGCCTCCTTCTGGATGTAGGAGAGCGGGATGAACAGCGGGAAGTACACGTTGTCGTGCCCGCGCTCCTTGATCATCCGATCGAGCTCGCGCTGCATCAGCTCCCACACCCCGTAGCCCCAGGGCCTGATCACCATGCAGCCGCGCACGTGCGACATCGACGCCAGGTCGGCGGCGCGCACGACCTCCTGGTACCACGACGGGAAGTTCTCGGCCCGTCGCGGTGAGATCGCGTTTCTGGTGGTGGACACTGCGCCTCCCGGTGGGGTCGAGTACGTGCGGTGCGGCGATTCTGGCAGCGCCGCCAGAACACCGCACCCACATTAGGCGCCGTCCACAGTGGACTACTTCTGCGGCTCGGCCTCCGCGACCGCGATCATCGCCTTGGCCGCGCGCTCGGCCGCCTCGACGGTGTGCCTGCCGAGCCCGCACGCGCACGCGACGCCGAAGGAGGTGCGCCGGGAGGCGGCCTCGAACAACCGGAGCGCCGCGACCGAAGCCGGTGCGTCGGATTCCGCGACCACGCCCGCGATGAGCTTGGTCCACGACGGCGACAGCTTCTTGAGCGGCGCGTAGAATGCCTCGTCCTGCGAGGGCGCGTGCGCGCCGAAGGCGACCGGGATGTGCACGGGCGGCAGCGCGACCTGCTTGCGGGTCAGTTCGCGGCCGAGCTTGTTGAGGTAGGACACCGACCAGGAGAGGTCCTTGGGGACGAACACCTCGGTGTTGTTGTAGTTGCCGTAGCACAGGTGCAGGATCGTCTTGGCCTGCTTGGGAAAGCGCGCCAGCATCTTCGCGATGTACTTGCTGTGCATGGACGACGCGAGCGCGGGGCCGCCGGGGGAGATCCGCGCCTTCCACATGCCGACGAGCGCCGAGGGGAACTCGATGTGCCACAGCACGTCGTCGCCGCGCGCCTCGGTGACCCTGGTGACGTAGTCGACGATCGCGTCGGTGTACACGGGCATGTGCTTCAGCGCCATGCGCACTTCGGAGATCGCCGGGATCGCCTTCTGGAAGCTGGGGCCGACGAAGCTGAACAGCGACAGGTCGACCGGGCTCGGCACCGGGAGCAGCAGTCGCTGATCGCCCAGCCCGAGCGCCTTGAACGCGTCGATCTTGGCCACCGTCTCTTCGACGTCGCCGTGCGAGACGTGCTCCGGCTTGAGCACGGCGCCCTTGCGCACGCGGTAGCCGCGCATGTCGTCGTAGTCGGCGTACTCGCCGGGCGCGGTCACCTCGATGACCTCGCTGTGCTCGGCGAGACCCAGCAGGTAGTCGATCACCCAGCGCGGGTCCTGGCGCGCGGGCACGGCGGTCACCGGCCGCTGCTCGGCGTGGTCGAGGAACCAGCGCGAGATCTCAGCGTCGGTGGTCGTCAGCTCGGGCGGCAGGCTTCCGCAGAAGTGCAGTTGTCGGGACATGATCTGGTGCCTCCCTCGTGTGGGTGGCCGAGTGTCCTGGAGGGACGGTGGCAGCCTCATCCCGACACGCCGATCGCGCAAGCGGGCTTCAGCAACCGCTGAATGCGGACGTACGGCGCGCTTGAACACCTGGTGAACGCCGTCCCGCGAGTCCCCGGGGTTCGCCAGTCTTCAAGACCACCGAACCCCCACCTTCGCGGTCTTCAACTGCGACACACTCCCGTGCGGCGCACGCGGGACCGGGCTCAGAGCGCGGCGGCGATCGCGGCGATCCGGCGACGCGACGGACGTCCGTGCCGCAGCACCCGCCGAGCACGGTCAGGTTCGGCAGTACCTCGCGCAGCCGGGCGCAGTCGCGCGCCAGCTCGTCGGGATCGCCCGCGTCCAGTTCCGCGTGACTGCGGCGGGAAGCGTTGGCGTGCTGCTCGTGCACTGAACCCGCGTCACCGCACCTGGAACGTCAATCCTTCCGGGCTGCTCACCCGCCCAACGCCAGCACCGGCGACCACGAGTTCCCACACAGCCGGGCCGGGCGCTGCGACGAAATCCGCGTGGCGCTGCGGGGTACCGGTCGTCGCGCTGTAGAAGTCGCGGGCCTCGTCGGGCTGATCGCAGGCCAGGACCATGCGGTGCGGAGCGCCCGCCAGACCGGGCGGGAACGTCCACCCGGCGAAGCTCTGCCGCTGCCACAGCGAGAAAGCGGCACCGAACGGGTCGAGCAGCGTCGCCAGGCGGCCCTGATCACCGGCTTCGAAGGGCGGCAGGAGGAGCTGAGCGCCGTTCGCCACCGCCGCTCCGGCGCGGCGGTCAACGTCGTCGACGGCCAGGTAGTAGGCGATGTGGGCGGGCGTTCCCTGCGGGTAGACCGGATTCGCCAGGTCGCTCACACCGCCGATCCGATGGCCGCCGACGGTGATCTTGGTGGCCTTGCGCCAGTCCTGCTCGTCCACGGCGAAACGCCAGCCCAGGGACTGCGAGAAGAACTCGGCGGTCCCGGCCGGGTCGCGGGTCTTGAGGTCCATCCAGCAGAACTCGTTCACCGAACCCAGCCGTGGCGTCATCCCGTGCTCCTTCGTCGTCCCAGCACTGGATATCCGGCGCCGGAGGACGTCGCAAGCGATTAGAGCGCGGCGGCGATCGCGGCGACGTGACGGACGTCCGTCCCGCAGCACCCGCCGAGCACGGCCAGGTTCGGCAGCACCTCGCGCAGTCGGGCGCACTCGCGCGCCAGCTCGTCGGGATCACCGGCGTCCAGCTCGGTGGCCTCGTCCAGCTCCGCGTGGCTGCGGCGGGAGGCGTTGGCGCGCACGCCGCGCACGCGCTCGGTCCACGCTCCGCTCAGCCGCTCGGCGAAGTGGTCGGGATGCGCGCAGTTGATCATGAAGTGGGCGGGCGGGGTGTCCGCGTCGACGGCCGCGACCGCGTCGGCGAGGGTCGTGCCGTCCGGCAGGTTCCCGTCGGTCTCCACGGTGAAGGACACCACCGACGGCAGTCCGGCCCGTGCCGCCGCCCGCGCGATGCCGAGCCCCTCCGCGACCGTGGTCATCGTCATCGCGGTGACCAGGTCGGCCCCGGCCTCGGCGAACACCTCGACCTGGGCCTGGTGGTAGCTCTGCGCCTGCTCGGCCGTCATCGCCTCGTCCGGGCGGTAGCCGTCACCTCGCGGGCCGACGCAACCGCTGAGCGGCATGTCCGTGCCCTCGTAGGCCTCGGCGAGGTCGGCGAGCAGTTCGACGGCGTTGCGGTTGGCGGTGGCCAGTGCCGCCGCGTCGTAGCCGAGGCGCGCGCCCCAGTCAGGATTCGCGCGCCAGGTCGGGGCCTCCAGCACGAAGCCGGTTCCCGCGCGCCGGGCCACCGCGACGTGCCGCAGGAAGTACGCGCGCAACCGCTGCCTGCCCTCCGGCTCGGCCAGCAACGGGAACGCCGCGAACTCCGGCAGGTCGACGCCCTCGTTGAAGATGAGGTCGGTCTCCAGGCCGGAGTCGGTGAGGAAGAGCTTGCCCTGGGGTAACGGGGACCGGGTCATGCCGAACACCACCTCCGTCGAAGTCAACGGACAGGTATCGGCTCCCGCGAAGATCGACCGAATGCCTCGATCGAATCACTCGCCACGCATCGACCTGCGAATCGCTTCGAGGCGGTCGCGCCCGGCCTGCTCGCGCTCGGCGAACTGCTGCTCCACGTCGGCGGAGTCGCCGGTCACCGCGTCCAGCTCGGCGGCCCCCGCCGCGGTGGCGGTCCTGCCCTCGATGCGGTCGCGCACGTAGTCGAAGGTCGGCACCCCGCCCTCGTCGTAGTCGAACTGCGGCGTCACCGGGGGCGGGGGCGCGATGTCGACGAGTTCGGCCTCGACGATCTCTTTCGGCTCGCTCATACCCGCCATTGTGCCTGGATTCAGTGCGGCGGAGTGCTCCACGCGACCCGGTTCGGCACCAGGTCGAAGCGCTCGCCCTCGGTGGAGCGCAGCTCGATCCCCGTGCAGTTGGCGATCCTGGTGGAGAGGTGGAAGTCCCGGAAGCCGCGCATCGCGCGCCGGTCGGGCTCGCCGGGCTGCGTCAGCAACATCCACATGACGCACTTGACGAACACCTCGTGGGTGAACACCAGCACCGGCCCCGGGCGATGTTCTCCCAAGCGCCGCAAGCAGTTCCGCGCGCGAGTGACCAGGTCGGCGAAGGACTCGGCCCCGGCGTCGCGCAGCTCGGGATCGGCCCGGTTCCAGTACGCCTGCACGTGCGGTCTGCGTTCCTGGACGGTCGTGGAGCGCCCTTCGAGGCTGCCGAGGTAGGTGAACTCCTCGACCGGCCACATCTCGCGGCGCGCGTCCGGGAAGCGGTCCGCGGCGGGCTGGGCGGTCTGCTGGGCGCGGCGGTAGGGCGAGGTCACGATGAGGCTCGGCGGTTCGGGGACCGCCCGCGCGAGCCGGACCGCCTGCCGGAAGCCGATCGGGGTCAACGGCGTCTCCCCCGGGGTGGAGCTGGGTCCGCCCACGTTGGACTCGCTCTCCCCGTGCCGGATCAACCACACCCTCAGCTCGGCCACACCACCGACGCTGGCACACCGGCGCGCGTCCTCCAAGACAAGATCGTTGAAGATCACCGGGAATGCTGCATGTCGCGCAGTGCCTGAGTGCTTTCGGCGCACGACGTCCGCCGGGGGCTGTGCTTATGCGAACCCGAGCGTCCTGCCCAGCCCGGCTTCCAGCAGGTCGAAGGCGTGCGTGGCGGCTTCGACGGCGGCCGGATAGGCGTCGTCGGCGCTCGTGCCGCCCGCGACGGCTTCGTAGTTGTCCTCGCAGAGCCGCCACTGCACGACCATGATCTGCGCTGCCGCGAATCGGGCTGTCAGCGTCGGAACGCGCTGCGCGAGCGCTTCGGCGACCGCCTGCTCTCCGACTTCGCGGAACTGGAACATCCGCGCCGCCAACGACGGCGTGCCGAGCAGAAGCCGGTACAGCGCAAGGGGTTCCGGCGCGTCGCAGAGCCCGGTGATGGGATCGCGGCGCTCGAGGCCGTCCAGGAAGTGCGCGCGCAGGGCGGCCAGCGGCGCGTCCGGGTTGTCCTGCGCGACCCGCGCGCTCTCGGTCTCGTGGTCGGCGATCCGGTGCAGGACGAGGTCTTCCTTGGTGGGGAAGTAGGCGAACAGCGTGCGTCGCGAGACCTCGGCCTTCTCGGCGATCCGGGAGATCGACACCTGGTCGAAGCCGTGCTCGAAGAACAGCTCGATCGCCGTGTTCGAGATCGCCTCGCGCGTGCGCCGCTTCTTCAGCTCGCGCAGTCCCGTCGGCTGGTCCACCGCCCCAGGCTAATCCGTCCACCCCCGCGCGCCTCCCCTCGGCACGCCCTGCGGTGTGTGGCAGCGAACGACCGCCGACACGGGGGTTCGGAGGTCTTCAAGACCCGCAAACCCCGGTCTCCGCCGTCCGTAACCGCCACAAACCCACCTGTGCGCTGGGGTTCAGGCGTCTTCAAGACCTGCAAACCCCGCCGTTGCCCACCGCCTTGGTGCGCTCGGGGTTTGTCGCGGTTAGCGACCGCTGAGGTGGGGGTTCGGGGGTCTTGAAGACGGGAGAACCCCGGTCGCTGATGTCCGCGCGGGGTGGACAGGGTCGGGCCAGCGGAGTTAATCTGCACTCAGTCTACTTTTGCACTGAGGGGAGTTTTTGTGAGCGTGGACGTGAGCGTGGTCGTGGTGGGGGCGGGTCCGGCGGGGTTGACGCTGGCGCACGAGCTGGCGCTGGGCGGAGCCGAGGTCGTCGTGGTGGAGCGGCTGGCGGAGCGCCTAGAGCAGACCAAGGGCGGAGCGATCCAGCCGCGCACGGCGGAGCTGCTGGACGCGCGGGGCCTGCTGGACGCAGTCCTGGAGCGGGCGAACGCGCGGCCGAGCGTCGGCGGGCACTTCGCGGGCCTGCCGGTCGAGTTGGACTGCACCCCTTGGAACACAAGGAATCCCTACGTGATCGGCATTCCCCAGTGGAGAGTCGAGGAGGTGCTGGAGGAAGCGGCGACCGCACGCGGAGCACAGGTGCTGCGCGGGCACGAGGTCACAGCGGTCGAGCAGGACGACACGGGGGTCACGGTGACCACCAGCGCCACGACACTGCGCGCTGAGTACGTCGTGGCCTGCGATGGCGCGCACAGCACGGTCCGCAAGCTGCTCGACCGGCCCTTCCCGGGGCGCTCGGGCACGTTCAAAGCGGTGCTCGCCGACCTCCGCCTCTCCGCCGTGTCCGACCTCGTGCCCGCGACCGCCGGGCACATGAGCACGCTGACCAGGGAGGTCGAGAACTACTGGGGCATGCTCGTCCCGGCGGGCGGCGACAAGTACCGGTTCACCTTCGGCAAGCTCGACGAGGTCACCACGCCGGAGTCGGACGAGGCGATCCAGCAGGCGCTGACCGCGCTCTACGGCGAGCCGACGACGCTGGCCGAAGTCCTCGTCCGCTCACGGTTCGGCGACTCGACGCGGCAGTTGGAGCAGTACCGCCACGGCCGCGTGCTGTTCGCCGGCGACGCGGCGCACATCCACTCGCCGCTGGGTGGCCAGGGCCTCAACCTCGGCGTGCAGGACGCGATCAACCTCGGCTGGAAGCTCGCCGCGACGATCGCGGGCTGGGCGCCGGAGGGCCTGCTTGACACCTACCACGACGAGCGGCACCCGAAGGCCGCGCGCGTGCTGCACCACACCTCGGCGCAGCGGGTTCTGGCCGCCCCCAAGCCTTCCGAGGACGTGCGGGCGCTGCGCGAGATCTTCGCCGACGTCATGCGCCTGCCCGACACCAACCGCGTGCTCGCGGGCATGATGTCCGGCCTGGACCACGAGACCCGCGTGCCGGACTTCGACCTCGTGACCGACGACGGCCCGACGCGCCTCGCCGAACTGCTGCGAGCCGGACGCGGCGTGCTGGTCGACCTGACCGGTTCGGTCGAGTTGCCCGAGCAGTGGGCCGACCGCGTGGACCTGGTGCGCGGCAAGGCTTCCGAGGACTTCGACGCGATCCTGATCCGGCCGGACGGCGCGGAGTGCTGGCGAGGCGAAGGCCCGCTCGAAGACGCACTCCGCGCCACCTTTGGTTAGGAAGGGCCTGCCCGCCGCGCCACGAAGGTTGCCGTCGTTGAAGACCTACCGGACAGCGCCTGGCCCTCCGCCCACGCCGCTTTTCTTCGCGTTTGGCAACCACCCCATGGGCCAGGCGGCCCCCAAGATCAACGCCTCCTTTGACGCGTCTAACGCACTGAACGACCCGTTCAGTGCGTTAGGGGCACGGTGCGCGTCGGCGGCTCACCCGTGACGGGCCGATGCCCGCCGAAGCGCGAGGTCAGTACGCCCGCGCCGCCGGTCAGCCCCGGCAGCACGCGGTGGAACTCGCGCAGTCTCGCCGAGGGGATCACGGCCTCGACCGTCGCGGAACCGTTGCGCACCAACGGAGTCTCGGGTAGTCCGTCGTGTCGGATAAGTGTGGTGAGCACCGCGCTCAGCAGCTTCTCCGGTACTTCGAGTTCCACCTCGTCCAAAGGCTCGCACACCACGGTTCCGGCTTCCTCCAACGCTTTCGCGAGGACGATCGGCGTGAGGCCACGGAAGTCCGCCGCCGTGCTGATCGGGCTCGCGTAACCGGTGTGCGTGAGCGTGACGACGCAGTCCACCACCTGCCAACCGAAGATGCCTTCGCGCAGCGTCGCGTGCACGGTCTCCTCGATCGCCGTCATGAACGCGGCGGGAAGCGATCCGCGCTCGGCCTCCAAGCGGAACAGCACGCCGGAGTTCGACGCGCCGGGCTCGATGCGGAGCCCGATCGTGGCCCAGTGCAGCACAGGGCTGGTGTCGCCCATGCTCTGCAACGCACGGCCGGTGGCTCCCACGCGCTCGACGCAGACCACTCGCGGCGCGGAGAACTCCGCTTCCACACCGAATTCCTCGGCCAGGCGGGAGGCGATCACCTCGCGCTGCACGTCGCCGTAGAGGGAGACGACGAGGCTGCCGGGGCTCTGCCCGCGCCGCACGTTGATCAGCGGGTCCTGGTCGGCGAGCTGGCTCAGGCCGGTGAACAACGCGGTCGGATTCTCCGCTGTCACAACGGTTTCCAGTGTCGGCGGGCGAAACCGCGCCGGAGTGGGGGAGAGCGTGGTGGACCCGAGTCGGTCGCCGACGCGCAGAGCGATGCCGCCGATGCGCGCGATGCCGCCGGCGGGCACGGTGGTGCGCTCACCGGAGGCGTCCAGGACCGCCGTGGTGACGCCGGAGCCGACGACCACCGCGCCGGACTCGTTGCGGCGCGCGAAGGTCACCTCGTCGCGCGCCGCCAACGAACCGGAGAACAGTCGTGCCACGGCGAAGCGCTGCCGCCCGTGCTCCACCGCGAACACGACGCCGTCCAGCTCTCCGCCGGGAGCGGGTTCGGTCGACGGCAGCAGCTCCGCGATTCCCTTGCGCAGAGCGGTGATCCCCACGCCGGTGATGGCCGAGCCGAAGAACGCCGGGTACACGAGTCCGGCCCGTGACAGCGACCGCAGTTCCTTCACGAGGAGCGTGGTGTCGATCTCACCATCCACATAGGACTCAAGAACTGCTTCACTGTGCTCCGCGAGCACTTCCGCGTCCGGCGCGACGTCGACGACGTCCGCGTTCCGGGTGCCGAAGTCCGTGGGGCGGTTGAGCGGCACGACCGAATCGCTGAGGAGGCGGCGGATGTCCGCCAGCAGCTCGGTGTGCCGCGCGCCGACGCGATCGATCTTGTTCACGAACAGGATCGTCGGCACACCCATCGCGCGCAGCGTGCGCATGAGCACCCGCGTGTGCGCCTGCACGCCCTCCACCGCTGAGAGCACGAGGATCGCGCCGTCCAGCACGCCCAGCGCGCGTTCGACCTCCGCGACGAAGTCGGTGTGCCCCGGAGTGTCGATGAGGTGCACGCGGCAGTCGGCCGTGGTGAACGCGGCGACGGCCGAGCGGATCGTGATTCCCCTGCGCCGCTCCAGCTCCATGCCGTCCGTCGTGGTGCTGCCGTCGTCGACGGAGCCCAGGCGGCGGATGCTGCCGGATTCGAAGAGGAGCCGTTCGGTGAGGCTGGTCTTACCTGCGTCGACGTGGGCGACGATGCCGAGGTTGAGCATCCGCATGCGGAATGAGGTCCTTACGTGCGAGCGAGCGACAGAGGCTGGGGCCTGTCGACACTCGGCGCATGGGACCTCCCGGATAGGCGGATGAGGGCCGGACCATAACAGTGCGGCATCACGCCCGCAGCTGAATTACGCTGGCGCCATGCGTGAACCCCTGGTCATCGCGGTGACCCAACCCCTGTGCGTGTCCCACGAAGTGGCGGCGAACGCCAAGATCCACGCCGAGACCGTGCGCGCCGCCGACGCGCGCGTCGTGGTCTTCCCCGAGCTGTCCCTGACCGGCTACGAGCTGGACGCCTCCGTGGTCGCCGCCGACGACCCGCGCCTGGAGCCGATCGTCGAGGCGTGCTCCGAGACCGGCTCCATCGCCCTGGTCGGCGCGCCCGTGCCCGGCAAGCACATCGCGATGCTCGCCGTCGACGCGTCCGGCGCGAGCGTGGTCTACAAGAAGAACAACCTGTACGGCAAGGAGAACGAGCTCTTCGAGCCCGGCTCGCCGACGGTGTTCACCGTGGACGGCTGGCGCCTCGGCCTCGCGATCTGCCGCGACACCGGGATCGCCGAGCACACCGCCGCCACCGTCGCGCTCGGCATCGACGCGTACGTGGCGGGCGTCGTCGAGGACCAGCCCGACGTCGTGGCCGAGCGAGCCCACCGCATCGCGACCACGCACTCCGTCTACGTCGCCGTCTCCAGCTTCGCCGGGCCGACCGGCGGCGGCTTCGCCGAGACCGCCGCGCGCTCCGGCATCTGGGCCCCCGACGGCACCCTCATCGCCTTCGCCGGAACCGACGTCGGCGCCGTGGCCCGCGCCGAACTCTCCTGACCGCCGCACCCCCGCCCAGCCGCCGTGCTCAAGCCCTGAATGACTCATTCAGGTACTTCAACGCGCTGAATGACTCATTGAGGTACTTGAGCGCCCTCAATGACTCATTCAGCTACTTGAACTCCCCGAACGGCCCTTTCAGGTACTTCAACGCACCAAACGACCCGTTCAGGTCTCCCACACGCACCAAACGACCCGTTCAGTGCGCTCAACGCACCAAACGACCCGTTCAGTGCGCTCAGCGCACCAAAGGGGGCGTTCGTGGTGGGCGGAGTGCGGACGCGGAGCGGGCGGAGGCCGAGGGGGTGCACGTCGCCGGGTTCGCCGGTCTTCAAGACCACCCAACCCCCCTCGCAGCGGTCTTCAACGACAGCAAACCTCGCGAGAGCGCGGGCGGTCAGGCGCGGACGGCCTTCATGAAGTCGCGGATGAGGCCGTGGTCCTTGGAGCCGCGGGTGATCTCGACGCCGCTGGAGACGTCGACGCCCCACGGTCGCACGGCCGCGACGGCGGAAGCGACGTTGTGCGGGGCCAGGCCGCCCGCGAGCATCCAGCGGCCGGTCTGCCCGCGCAGCGCGGAGAAGTCCCACTGCTCCCCGGACCCGGCGCGCGGGGAGTCCAGGATCAGCATGTCCTCGCCGAACGAGCCGACGGTGACGGCGGACGACGAGGAGACGGCGCGGATCAGCGGAACACCGAGATCGGACAGCTCCGCGAAATCGCTCGCGGTGTAACCAGATCCGTGCAGCTGCACGGCGCCGAGCCCGGTGTCGGCGACCACGGAGCGGATCTCGGCGGTGCTCTGCCCGAGGAACACGCCCACGGTCAGCACGGGCGAGGCCGGGACGAGCCGCGCGACCGAGGGCACGCTGATCTGCCGGGGGCTCGCGGCCAGCACGAAACCCACGGCGTCGGCGCCCGAGGAGACCGCGCACTCGACGTCGGCGACGGTCTTCAGGCCGCAGATCTTGACGAACATGGCCACCAGTGTGCCCGGTGCGCGGCCCGCGCGAAATGCGGTTGCCGCGGACGTCACCTCTCCCGAAGATGAACGCGTTGTCCAGCAACGCAATCGTCCTCGGAAGGAGTGTGTTCCGCCATGCGTGTCCTCGTTCTCAACGCCAGCTACGAGCCCCTGCACACGGTCTCGGTCCCGCATGCGATCCGCATGCTCCTGCGCCGGGTCGCCGAGATCCACGAGTCGGACACCGGAGCGGGCTACGGCCTGTTCCCGCGCCCGCGCTCGGTGCGGTTGCTGCGCTACGTCGTGATGAAGTGGCGCTACACGCAACCGCCGAAGTGGACCCGTCGCGGAGTTCTCAAGCGCGACAACCACATCTGCGCCTACTGCGGTCGCACGGCCACCACCGTCGACCACGTGACGCCGATCAGCCGCGGCGGTGCCCGCACCTCGTGGCTGAACACCGTGGCGGCCTGCGGCGGGACCTCGCGCAGCTGCAACGCCCGCAAGGCCGACCGGTTGCCGGAAGAGGCCGGGATGCGCCTGCGCTACGCCCCGCGCGTGCCGTCGTGGGACGACCTCTCCCCGCTCGCCGTGGGCTAGCGGATACTGGGGGCGTGGGGGAGCTGATCGGGCGTGACCGGCCGCTGGCTGTGCTGCTGGCCGAGTTGCGCAAGGCGTTGTCCGGGCGAGGCGGCGCGTGCTTCGTGATCGGCGAGGCGGGCATCGGCAAGACCGCGCTGGTGTCCGCCGTGGTCGGTTCGGCGCGCGTCGCTGGAGCCGGGGTGGTCGTCGGTTCGTGCTGGGGGGGCGAGGAAGCGCCGGGCTGCTGGCCGTGGCTCCAAGTTGTCCGGGAGCTGCGGCCGCAGCACCGCTTCGCCCAGCCCGGGTTCGAGTTCTACGACGAGGTGACGCGCCTGCTGGTCTCCGCCGCGCGCGAGCGCCCGCTCGTGGTGCTGCTCGAAGATCTGCACTGGGCGGACACGACTTCGTTGCGGTTGCTGGACTTCGTCGTGCAGCACGCACGGCATGAGCGCCTGCTGGTCATCGGCACGTGCCGCGTCGACCTCGCGCGCCAAGCCACAACGGTCGAGCTGACCGGCCTCGACCAGCGCGGAGTCGGCGCGATGGTCGAACTGATCACCGGAGCGGAGCCGGACGCGGAGCTGGTCGAGCGAATTCACGGCTGCACAGGCGGAAACCCGTTCTTCGTCGAGCAGGCGGCGCACCTGTGGCAGGGCGGGAGCCCGCTCACCCCGAGCGTGCGCGCCAGGCTTTCCCGGCACTCGCAGGACGTCGTCGACGTGCTTGAGTCAGCCGCCGGGCTGGGGCCGCGATTCCACCGCGATCTCCTTGCCGCACTGGCCAAGCGCCCAGTTGACCAGCTTCTGGGTCAAGCCGGGAACCTCGTCGAAGCGTTGGGCGACGGGTGGTTCGCCTTCTCGCACGAACTGATCCGCGAAGAACTGCGCACAGACCCTGAAGCGACGAGCGCGGCCGTCATGCGCGCGCTGGCCGAGAACCCTGCCCTTGCCGAGCACCTGTTGCCCGCCGAGCGCGCCCACCACGCGCACATCGCCGGCGACGAAGGGATCGAGCACTTCGTAGCGGCGGCGGAGGACGCGGTCGGCAGGCTCGCCAGCGAGGAAGCGGTCCGCCACTACCGACGTGCGCTTGACCGAATTCCCTTGGAGTGCAAGGAGGAACGGTCACGCGTCGCGCTGGCGCTCGGGCTCGCGCAGCGGTGGGCAGGCGATGAGGGCGGCGCCGCGCGGAGCTTCGACATCGCCAGCTCGACCGCGCGTGAGCTGGACGAGCCCGGGTTGCTCGCGCGCACGGCGCTGGAGCTGTACCTCAACCACAGCCCCGCCGAACTTCGCCACGCGCACGTCAGGCTCGGCCTCGGTGAGCCCACCGGCACTGACGACGAGATCGCCAGGGCGGTCAGCCGACGTGCGTCGGAGCTGGCCCGCGAGCGCGGCGACGACGACGCGTTGCGCTTCAGCCTCAACGCGCGCATCGCCTCCACGTGGGGGATCGGCACCGCCCGTGAGCGGATCGCGATCACCGAGGAGCTGATCCCGCTGGCTCGGCGCGCAGGCGATCACGAGCTGGAGTTGCAGGCGATGTCCTGGCGCGTCGGCGCACTGCTGGAGAACGCCGATCCCCGGTACCGCGCCGAGCACCACCGTTACGTGACCGAGGCGGAGCGCACCGGGCTGCCGTTCTTCCGCAACGACGCGCAGTTGAACCGGGCCATGCTCGCGACGCTGAGCGGCGACTTCGACGAAGCTCGCGACTGTGCTGACCGCGCAAGGGAAATCGGTGGTCAGCCGCATCTCGACCGCGACGACGTGCGGCTGCTGCAACGCTGGGCGGTCGAGCTGCGCGCGGGTCGGAGCGAGGAGGCCGACGCCCTCGCGGAGCAGCTTCGCGATCGAGGCGCGAGCTATTCTTTGCTGCTCAAGGGAATCACCGCTGCGCGGCGCGGCGAGCCGGTCGCGCTGCCCGAGGCGGAGTTCCCGAGGTGGATCTCCGCGCTGTGGTTGTGGCTGAGGGTGGAAGCCGCTGTCGCCTCCGGCGATGCCGAGCTGTGCGCGCGCGTTCGAGCCGACCTGCTGCCGTGCTCCGGCCAGTGGGCCGTGGCCGCCACCGTGATCGTCGCGGGGCCGGTCGACCTCTGGTTGGGCATGCTCGAAGACGACGAATCCCGTTTCGCCGCCGTGATCGCCCAGGCCGAGGCGCTGGGCGCGCACCCGTGGGCGGAGGAAGCTCGGGCGCGCTCGCGTTCGGACAACGTGTTCCGGCTCGCCGACGAGGTGTGGACGCTGACCTTCGCCCGGCGCAGCGTGCAAGTCCCTGACAGCAAAGGACTTCGCGACCTGCACAAGCTGCTGTCCAACCCCGGGGTGGACATCTCCGCGTCGTGGTTGCTGAACCCCGACGCCCCCAAGGCGCTCGGCGCCGACGACCTGCTGGACGCCGAGGCCAAGGCGCGCTACCGGCAAAGACTTGACGAACTGGAAACCCGGATTGACCGGGCGCCGGACGCGCGCAGCGCCGCTCGCTTGGACGCCGAAAGGCGTGCGCTGCTGGAACAACTCCGCGCGGCGGCGGGGCTCGGCGGCCGGTCGCGCAGGCTCGGGGACACCGCCGAGCGCGCCAGGAAAGCGGTCGGCAACCGCGTTCGCGACGCGCTGCGACGGCTCGACGACCGGCACCCCGCGCTCGCCGCCCACCTGCGCGAGGCCGTGGCGACGGGCAGCACCTGCCGCTACGACCCCGCGCCCGGCATCACCTGGCGGCTGTGAATTCTCCAGCGTGCTCGGCCGCCCACTGGGCGAACGTGCGCCCGGGTCGGCCGGTGACCTCGCGCACCGTCGGCTGCGGGACCATGCCCACCTCCGGCGGGTTCTTGCCGAGCGCGATGCCGAACTCCACGTCCTCCTCGGAGTAGCCGTAGGAGCGCAGTTTCGCGCGTTCCTCGTCCTCGGTCAGCAACCGCACGGTGAGCCGCTCGCCGATCGCCTCGCCCAGGACACGCGCGCGGTCCTCGGGCGTCAACGCCTCCGGCCCGGTGATCAGGTAGTCCTTCCCCGCGTGCCCGTCCTCGGTCAGCGCCGCCACCGCGACCGCCGCGATGTCCGCCTCGTGCACCATCGCCGTCGGCCAGTCCCCGAACACCTCGATGCGGCCCGAGGAGAGGATGTTCTCCTTCCACCACAACGCGTTCGCCATGAACTCCACCGGCCGCAACCAGGTCCAGCCGAGCTCGCTCGCCCGCAGCGCGCGCTCCACCGAGCTCTCCTCCCAGCCGCTGAGCACGCTGACCCGCCGGACCCCCGCCCGCCGCGCCAGCTCCACCAGCTCCGGCCCGGTCGTCAGCGGCTCGTCCCCGCCAAAGGTGATCAGGTGCAGCGCGCTCACCCCCTCCAGCGCGGGCACCAGCGACTCCGGCACCGCGAGATCACCGCGCGCCAGCTCCACCCCCGCGGGCGCCGTGTGCCGCTCCGGGGTCCTCGACAGCGCGCGCACCGGGTGCCCCGCCGCGGCGAGCTGGCGCACCACCTCGGCGCCGACCGTGCCCGTCGCTCCGGCAACCAGGATCGTCATGTGAAGCCTCCTCGTGGGTTCTCACCCAGGAGGCGCCAGATCCGTTCTAGCGGCGGCTAGAACAAGGCAGAACGCTGTCACCGCTTTCCGGGACGAGCGCGGCTCAGAGCAGGTCGTGCGGCGGGGTGATGTGGTCGTCGACGGGGTTGTCGTGGCCGGTGTGGCTGCTGCGGCCCAGTGGCGGCAGCGGTGCGTCGGGCTCCTCCAGCTCGGGCGGCAGCTGGTCCATCTCGATCAGGATGGACAGCAGCGTCTCCCCGGACAGGAACAGCTCCGTCGGCGCGCCCGGGTTGAGGCACAGCATGTGGTGGGAGTCCGGCCACAGCGCCAGCAGCGCCAGGAACGGCACGACCGCCGAGAACTCCACGGAGCTGGAGGTGCGCTCCAGCTGCTCCTGGGAGGTGAACACCGGGATCGCGTCCTCGAAGTCCAGCCAGGGGAAACCCTGCTCCGGGTCGAGCTCGATCTCCTCGACCGCCTCGGAGGTCGGCACGACGACGTCGGCCTCCCACAGCGCGGCCAGGAACGCCTCGCCGTCGGCCTCCGAGGAGGCCTTGGCCAGCGCGGCCTCCAGCTCGTTGGCGGGCGGGGCGGGGCGGGGCAGCACGCCAACACCCAGGCCGAGCCCGGCCAGGCACAGATCGCGCATCTGCTTGTTGACCCGCTCCTCCACCAGGCTGCTCAAGGCCTCGGCGGGGATCAGCTGCTCCTTGCCGGTGCGCAGCTGGTCCAACGCCTCCACCGGCATCACCGAGCCGATCGGCAGACCGGGGTTGATCGCGAGCTGGAACTGCGGGCCGGGCCAGCTCCGCGTCAGCGAGGCGTAGTCGGTCTCGATGTGCCCCCTGGTGTAGCTGCCCAGCAGGCGGCTCATGGCGTCGGGAGAGGTGAAGACCAGCACGTGCGGCTGGTCGAGCGGCAGCTGCGCGCTCAGCTCGCGCCAGCGCTCGCTGCCGTGCTCGGGCAGTACCGGCAGGTACAGCGGGGCGGCGATCACCGCGTTGGCGAAGCGCCTGCCGTCACCCGCCGTCAAGGCCTCGGCGATCTCCCGCTCGACCTCGTTGGCCGGGCCCCATCCGGTTTCCACGCGTGACCACCCTTCTGCGGTAATTTGTCCGGAAGGCTAGTGCCTCCTCGACGAGCCCCCCACCCACCAGTACCGCCAAGGACCCATGACTCGCACACTTCTCGTCGCACCCGGGCAGCGGGGCGCGCTCCCGACCATCCGCGACGCCATCGACAACAGCGACGGCGACACCGTGATCTCCATCGCACCCGGCGAGTACGCCGAGGAACTGGTGCTGGAGCGCAGGAACATCGTGCTCAAGGCGCGCGACCCCGGCACCGTCACGCTGCTGCCGCCCTCCGGCGACCAGCCGACCCTGACGCTGACCGGCGGTTCGCTGGAGCTGCACGGCCTCGCGGTCAAGTGCGTCGACCACCCCGCGATCCGGGTCAGCGGCGGCAAGCTGAAGCTGACCGACGTCGAAGCCTCCTCCAGCTTCGCCGCGGTGATCATGGTCGGCGACGGCGGCTCGCTCGACCTGCGCACGTCCAAGATCCTCGGCGGCCAGTACGGGATCATCGTCGAGGACGCCGACGGCGTGGTGGACACCTGCGAGATCCGCGACATCGCCGACGACGCGGTGATCCTGCGGCTGGGTGCCCAGGTGGCGCTGCGCAACCTGACCATCGCGGGCTGCGGTTTCCGCGGCGTGTACATGTACCAGGCGGGCACTTCCAGCGTGGAGCGCTGCGACATCTCGCAGACCGGGGACGCCGGGATCGCTGTCGCCGACCAGACTTCGCCCTCCATCGTCGAGTGCTGGGTGCACGACACCCAGGGCGTCGGCATCACCGTCGGCCGCGGCTGCGGTGGCGTGATCGAGGACTGCCGGGTGGAGAACACCGCCGACCCCGGTGTCCAGATCGCCGAGGGGGCGCGCACGGAGATCCGCGAAGGGGCCTCGCGCGCGGGCAAGGCCGCTGTCGGCGCCACCGTCGCCCGCAGCAACCAGCAGGACCTGGCGCAGGTCGACAAGCTGCTGGCCGACCTGGACAACATGGTCGGACTGGATGGCGTCAAGGACGAGGTCCGGGCGCTGATCGACGAGATCCAGGTCAACGAGTGGCGGCGCAGCGAAGGCCTCTCGGTCGACGCGGTCAGCAACCACCTCGTCTTCGCGGGCGCCCCCGGTACCGGTAAGACCACTGTCGCGCGCATCTACGGCGGCCTGCTGAAGGCGCTGGGCATCCTGCCCAACGGCAACTTCAAGGAGGTCTCGCGCAGGGACCTCGTCGGCCAGTACATCGGTCACACGGCGGAGAAGGCGGCTTCGGCCTTCGACGAGGCCCGCGGCGGCGTGATGTTCATCGACGAGGCCTACACCCTGGCCCGCTCCAGCGGCAGCGGCGCCGACTTCGGCCAGGAGGCCATCGACACCCTGGTGAAGCTGATGGAGGACCACCGCGACGAGGTCGCGGTGATCGTCGCCGGCTACACCAAGGAGATGGTGGACTTCCTCGACACCAACCCCGGTCTGGCCTCGCGTTTCGCCAAGACGCTGACCTTCGAGAACTACAGCCCCGAGCAGCTGGTCAAGATCAGCCAGTTCGTCGCCAAGAGCGCCGACTACGTGCTCGGCGCCGACGTGGAGATCGCGCTGCTGGAGTGGTTCGGCCAGATCGACCGCGACGCCAACTTCGGCAACGCCCGCGAGGCGCGCAAGCTGCTGGAGCGGATGCGCAAGTCCCAGTCCACCCGCCTGCGCGGGCTCGGCAGCCGCCCGACCCGCGACGACCTGCGCACCCTGACCCTTGAGGACCTGCTGCACGCGATCAGCGGCGCGAGCTAGGCCCTCCAGGGCAGGAGCCGGTCAGGGGCGCACGGCGAGGAGGGTGCCGTGCGTCCCGACGTAGAGGGTTCCGTCGGCGTCCAGGACGGGCGAGTAGGCGATTGTCTCCGGCAGCGTCCACAGCCAGCGCCGTTGCCCGTCTGGGTCGAGGCACAGCACGAAGTCGGCCTCCTTCTCGGCGCGGCGGTGGGACAGTTCCGGCCGCGGGCGGCCGATGACGAACAGGTGGCCGTCCGGGGCGGCCAGCACCAGGTCCGGCTTGGCGGGGACCTCGCTCTTCCACCGCACCTCGCCGGGCAGGCCGACCGACATCACCGTGTGACTGCGGGTGAACGGCAGCGGCGACTCGGTGGGGCCCTGTGCGACGAACCGGTCGGCGGTCTCGGGCAGTGCGGTGATCGGCTGGTGCGGTGTCCAACGGGAGGACACGCGCTCGGTCGTGCCGTCACCGGGGTCGACCGCGTACAGGCCGGAACCGATCTCCTCCAGAAACTCGACCAGCAACCTGCCGTCGCGCAGGACGGTGACCGGCTCGCGCACTCCGCGCCCGGGCCCCTTGGCCACCCAGCGGGTCCCGCCGTCGCCGTCGAGCGCGTGGACGCCGTCCTTGCCGGGGACGACGACGAGCTCGCCCGTCACGACCGGGGGGAAGAAGCTGCGGGCCGTGAGCGCGGCGCTCCAGAGCTGTGCGCCCTCCAGCGAGGTCTTGGCCACCGCGGGCGAGGAGTCCACGGTGAGGAGGTTGCCGTGCGGCGCCAGGCTGACCGCGATGACGCCCTTGGCGGCCCAGCGCCGCACCTCCGCGCCGGTGTCGGCGGCCCGCACCACGAGGTCGTCGTTCTCCGGGCGCACGAGCAGTCCACCAGGGACGGCGAGGGGCGCTCGCACCGGACCCGCCCCGGTCTCCACCGACCAGAGCTGCCGCCCCGAGCCGTCGAACGCGGTGAGGCGCCCGGCGGTGGCCACGGCGCATCCGCCCGGCACGGCCGCGAGCTGACCACCGGGAGCCTCCGGCAGCGCGACCGTCCACACGACGGACATCTGGTCACTCATCGAAACCCTCCACGCCGGTTCGGTCCACGAGGCCCAGCATCTCGTAGATGTCGTTGACGATCTCAGAGGCCTTGGCGTAGTCGCTCGGCGAGATCGCGCCTGATCGTTCCCACCTGGCCAGCGTCGTCAGTTCGTGCAGCGACAGCAGCAGGAGCTGGTAGGTCACCCGTTCCTGCGTCAGCATCCCCGGCCACGTCTGGTTGTAGCCGTCGACGAAGGCTTGGACGACCCGGTGCATGCTCGCCCGGTCCCCGCCCATCTCCCAGTAGACGCTGTCGATGAAGAAGTCCGCGTCGTAGAGCGGGTCGCCGTGTTCGGTCAGGACGATCGCGTTAATGCCGGGAGCCACCGGCGCGCGTGACGGGACAGTCCCGTCGCGCAGGGACTTGGCCATCATCCCGAGGTCGATGAGCCGCGCGTTCTCGACGAGGTCCACCATGATGTTCTTCAGGAGCATGTCGTTGTGGGTCAGCGTGACGAAGCCGCTGTCCGTGCTGCCCAGGGCCGCTTCCCGCGCGGCGAGCGCGTCCTCGATGGCGAGGCGGCGCTCGTTGAAGCCGATCGCGTCGAGGAAGGGCTGCCCGGCCTCGAGCAAGGTGCCCAACAGCCCCATCGCCCTCTGCTCGGGCGGCAGTTCGAAGCGCTCCGTGGTCCGCCCGGTCATGTTCAGGCGGTGGACATCGGCGATCTGCTCGCCCACCTGCGTGCTCGTGCGGGCGACCGCACCCAGCACCGCCTCCCGCGCCTCGGGGTCGTTCTCCGCGCGCACCGAGCGGGCGAAGTCCGAGAAGCTCCGCCCCCCGGGCACGAACGGGAAGACCGAGATCGCGTTCACCGTCTCGGCCGTGCGGCCGCCGAAGATCCCGGAGTCCAGCGGTGCCACCACGGTGCCGGACTTGCCGGTGCGCCTTTCCCCCTCGTCGACCGCCGCGTAGCCCTGGAGCTCGCTGATGTAGCCGATCGTCCCCGCGAACGTGCTCTCCCAGCCGTTGAACAGCTTGACGAACGCGACCGGCTCGTCGGTGGTGGTGTCGATCGCCATGAAGCTGTTGACGGCCCGGATGTCGGTGAACCTCAGGTTCTCCAGATCGGTGCGGCCCAGCGCTGCGGCGACGAACCCGGCGACCACCTCGCGCGCCGGGTGATCCCGTCCCTCCAGGATCTCGGTCACCGCGCGCCCGTCCAGGTCGCCGAGCACGCGCGGCGCGTTGTCCACGAACCGTTGCACCGCAACGTGGTTGGCGGCCGGTTCACCGTCGTCGGTGCTCGGCTCCAGCCGCGTGGCCGCCGCCGTCGAGAGCGCGGTCTCCATCCGGACGACGGGGATGATCGGGGCGGCCATGCCCAGCAGGTTCCGGAGGTTGGTCAGCGCCTCGTGCGCCTGCACCATCTCCTCGGCCTTGAGGCCCTCCTCCGAGTACTTGGTCCCGAATTCCTTGAGGTCCTTGACGACGAGCTTCATCAACAGGTAAGCGGTCCGGCGCTGAGTGATCACGTCGGGCATCACGGAGGAGTAGCCGTCGGTGAAGGCCGCGATGAGTTCCATCAGGGTGGCCCAGTCGCCCTTCATCTCCTGGTAGGTGCTGGCGACGAGGTGGTCGAAGTCGGCGAGCGGGTCGCCGTAGTCGGCCATGATGACCATGGCAACGTCGTCGCGGGACTCCAGCAGGCGCGGCATCGGGCTCCTGATCGGCCTGCCGTCCGGTCCGGTGGAGTCGGTCAGCAGCTCCGGGTCGAGCAGCCAGAGCTGGCCGGTGCTGCTGAACACCGCGTTGTCGATGTGAAGGTCGTTGTGCGTCTGGACGACCAGGCCGCTGTCGAGGTCTCCCAGCTCCAGCTCGGCCGCGAGCAGGGCGTCCTCGATCGCCGTCAGATCCTGGGTGAGCCCGATCTCGCTCGCGAAGTGGCTGTGCTCGCCCAGCCTCCGCAGCTGGGCCGAGGCCAGCCTGTCCGCCGGGAGCTGGAAGCGCTCCGGCGTCTGCGAGTCGTCCTGGGTGAACCCGTGCAGGTAGCCGGTGACCACACCTGCCTGGCGGTAGACACCGAGCAGGGTGTCGCGGTCGGCCGGATCGGACAGGTTCGCCGTGGCCAGCACCGTGCTCAGCGGCAGGGCTCCCGGGACGTACCGCGAGACGCTGATGCCCCGCGTCCCCGGGTCGCCGGGCGCGCCGAGGAGCCCGGTGTCCAGCGGCGTCAGCATGGGCAGGGGCCGGCCGATCTTCTGGTTGATCCGGTCGATGACGCCGAACGCCCGCACTTCTCGGAGGTATCTGCCCAGCAGCGCGCGCGGGTCGTCGAACCAGAACTCGGAGATCTTCACGACCGCGATCGGTTCCGCCCCCGGTGCCCCGCGCTCGTCGACGGGCAGGTCCCACACCATGTAGACGTCCTTCCCGCCGTAACGCTGGAAGTCGAGCCCGTCCGCGTCGGAGCGGCTCAAGGCGTCCGCGACGAAACGCGCGACGGCCGGGCGGTGCGCGTGCTCCGGATCATCCAGAGCCCACACCACATCCTTGGCTCTCAGACCCGGTAGCACACGTGGTGCGGTGTCGCCGAAGCGCTGGATCGCGTCGAGGTTGCTCGCGGGCTCCTTCATCTCGATCTTCGGTTCCAGCGGTGCGGCCAGCGCCAGCTGCGTCGACCGCAGGACCCTGCGCTCACCCTCGCCGCGCAGGTCGAGCAGATCCCGGAGGGCGTTCACCAGCTCAGTGACCTCGGCCAGCTGTGCCGTGCCGGGCCGGACCCGGTCAGCGATCATCTCGAGTTCGGCGACGGCCAGCCGCACCATCAGGTAGGTGGCGCGCTCCCGCACGAGTGCCGCGGGCAGCACCGATTCGTAACCGGTGAGGAAACGGTCGACGACCTGCCTGATCGCGCGCCAGTCGTTGCCCATCTCCTGGTGGGCGACGGTGATGACCATGTCTATGTCGGTCAGCGGGTCGCCGTACTCGGTAAGGAAGAAGGCGTCGTCGACGACGTCCGGGTGGATCGAGATGGTGGGCACCGGGGTTCTGACGGGCTTGCCGTCGGCACCGAGGGAGTCCGACATCCGCTCCAGCGAGGTGAGCACCACATCGCCGTCCTGGCCGACGAGGACGCTGTCCGCGCGCAGGGCGCTGTGGGTCATCGCGACCCGCCCGCTGTCGAGGCGGTGCAGGGAGTTCTCCATGGCGCGGATCGCCTCTTCGACGGCCGTGCCGTGCTCAGCGAGACCGCTACCGGCGAGAAGGGGATCGCTCTGTTCCGTCAGCTGCCCGAATCGACCGGACACTTGCTGATCCGCGGAGAGCAGGACGGGCGCCGGGGTCTGCCGCTGGTCCTCGGTCAGGGCGTGCACTCCGGCGATGCGCTCACCGAGCCGCTGCGCGACGTGGCCGAGTCGTGCGTCCGCAGTCTTCTTCTCCTGTGCGGTCGAGGCGTTGGCCACCGCCTCGTAGAGCTGCTGCATGGTCTGTTCGCCGGCACCGACGGCGGAGATGGTCAGCCCGGTCACCACCGGATCTCCGGGTGTGCCGATGATCCCGCCGTCCAAGGGCGCGACAACGGGGACGCTCTGCCCGGCTTGACGCGCGTGCTCGGTCAGCGCGGCGAAGGACTTCATCTCCCGCAGGTAGCCGTTCACCGCGTCGGGTTTGCCGCCCGGGGCGAAGTACAGCTTGACGATGGCGATCGGCTGCCCGGTCGTCGTGTCGACGACGTGGAAGGCGCGCCCGAAGTCGATGCGGCGCAGCTCCAGGTTCTCGCTGTCGGAACGCCCCAGCGCCTTGAGGACCAGCTCGTCGACCGCCGGGCGCCCGGGGTGCGTGGCATCGGAGAGCGCGGCCTGCACCTCGGGGACCGTCATGCCCGCCAGCACCCTCGGCGCGCTCTCGGTGAACGCCCGGATCGCCTCGTCGTTGGCCGAGGGCTCTCCCTCGTAGCCCATCGGCTCCAGCGGTGTGGCCAGCGCCAGTTCCGTGGTCTCGCGCACCCGCGTCGGGCCGTCCTGCGCAGGGCTGGCCGGTGCCGGGCTCGTTCCGGTGTTGGCCACGCCCAGCATGCCGAGGAGGTTGGTCAGCATCTCGTTGGCGTCGACGAGGTTCTGCGGCGTCGCCCGTCCCGCCGCGACCTCCCCGGCCGTCCACGTCAGGTGGCCGAGCACCAGCAGCGACAGGTGGTGCTCGATGCGTTCCCTGGTCACCACACCCGGGAAGACCGAGTCGTAGCCGAGCACGAAGCTGTCGATCACCCGCAGCATCGTCGGCCAGTCGCGGTGGAGCTGGGTGAAGACGCCCCACACGAACTTGTCGACGTCGAAGAGCGGGTCGCCCGCGTGGGCCATGATCGGCCGCCGGTCCTGGTCCTCGGCCACGCTCACCAGGGCACGAGTGGGATGGCCGCCCGAGAGCATGGACGCCGCCATCAGCTCCAGGTCGATGATGTGGAGTTCACCGTCGGAGTCAACGAGCAGGTTGTCCGGGTGGTAGTCGTTGTGGGTCAACGAGACGACGAGGCTGTCCGTGCTTCCCAGCGCCTGCTCCTGAGCGACGATCGCCCGACCCAGCGCGTCAGTGTGCTCGGTGAGCCCGATGCTGTCGGCGAACGCGCGCTCGCCCGCCAGCTCTCGCAGGACGTTCGATGCCCGGTTCTGCTCCGCGATGCTGAACGGCTCACCGCTCCACTGCTCGGCGCGGGAGGCGAGGTGCAGCCTCGCGGCGTGCTCGCCCGCCTTGCCGCTGGCGGCGAGGAAGGCGTCCACGGCTGCTTGGCGCTCGGTGGCGTCGCCGGCGTCGCCGGCGTCGACGATCGCCCGGCTCAGCGCACCGAGCGCGCGGGCGCCCCTCGGGACGGGGGAGACGATGAACCCGGCCATCTCCGTGTCCGGGTCTCCGATCAGACCCGCTTCGATCGGGCGGACGAGCGGGATGCGGTTGCCGCGCAACTGGTCCACCGCTCCGAGCGCGTGCATGTCCCTCATGAACCGGCCCACCGACGCCACGTCGTCGCCTCGGCCGACGTACGCCTTGACCACGGCGAGCGGTTCGCCGGTGGCCCGGTCGACGGCGAGGCGGATACCGGGCTTGTCGACGAGGTGCCTGAACTCGACGCTGGTGACGTCGGAGCGGCCGAGCGACCGCGCGACGAGTTCGGCGACGGCGCCGCTGTGCGGGCTGCCGTCCACCTCCAGACCGTCCTGCACCTGGGCGACGCTCAGCCCGGCGAGCAGGTGCGGCGCCGATTCGGTGAACCGCTGGATCGACTCCCAGTTCTGCTCGGGTTCCTCGTGCATGACCGCCGACAGCAGCGTCGGCGCGTTCAGCGCGAGCGCGATGGAACGCTCGACGCGCGCGGCGGGCGTGTCGTGCGCACCTGCCGTCTGCGCCTCGACGACCGTCGCAACGGTGCCCGGGGCTTGGCGCCCGAGCGCGGAGGACTCCACGTTCCCGGTGGCGGTGTCCTCGGTGACTCCCAGCAGTTGGCGCAGGTTGGCCAGCGCGGACTCCGCCGCCGCGACCTGGTGGGGCAGGGACGCGACGGCCTCGGACAGTTCGCTGATCTTGGCGAGCTTGCCGACCAGCAGCAGCGACAGCAGGTACCTGGCGCGGTCCTGGGTCACCACGCCGGGCATGATCGAGTTGTAGCCCTCGACGTAGCCGGTGACCGCCTCCACCACCGCGTCCCAGTTCTGCGGGAACTTCTTGAACACGTCGGTGACGAAGACGTCGAAGTCGACGAGCGGGTCGCCCTGCTGGGCCAGGACGGGGTTCACCCGGTGGTCGCCCGAGACCTGCGGGGTCCTGGTGGGGCGGCCGTCAGGGCCGACGGACTCCGCCATCAGCTCCAGGTCGACGACGTGCTGCGTGCCGTCGGGGGCGATGAGGATGTTGGTGAGGTGGTAGTCGTTGTCGGTCACCGCCACCAGGCCGCTGTCGAAGCCGCCCAGCACTCGCTCGCCCGCCACCAGCACCCGCTCCAGCCCGGCGATGTGCCGGTCGAGGCCGATCGACTCGGCGAAGCGGGTGTTGCCGCGCAGCTCACGCAGCACGCTGGAGGCGAGGTGCTCCTCTGGCGGCTGGAAGGGCTCAGGGCTCTGCTGGTCGTCGAGCGTCGCCTGGTGCAGCCGCGCTGCTTCGGCACCGGCCTGGTGGCTCGCGCTCCGCCAGGCGTGCACGGCGTCCTTCCGCGCGTCCTCGTCAGCGGCGTCGCGCACCGCGCTGCCCAGCTGCTCCAGCGTTCGCACACCCGGGATGACGGGGGAGACGATCAAGCCCGCCTGCGCTCCTCCCGCAACGCCGACGAGTCCGGCCTCGACCGGGGTCACGACGGTGATCGGGTCACCGGCCCGGCCGACGGTCGCGAAGGACTGCATTTCCCGGATGAACCGGCCGGTGCCCAGCGACCCCTGCTCGTTGTACAGCTTGAGGACCGCGAGCCGCTGCCCGCTCGTCGCGTCGACGACGAACCGGACGTCGCCCTTGATCAGCTCGAAGGCCAGGTTCTGCGGATCAGGCCTGCCGAGCGCCGCCGCCACCAGCGCGGCGACCGCGGGCCGGTGCTGGTGGGTGTCGAGCACCAGCGCGTTCACCACGTCCTGCGGGCTCAGCCCGTCGAGCAGCCGGGGGGCCCTTCCGGAGAACTCCTGGATCGAAGCCTCGTTCAGCGGGTTCTCGACGACCTCGTTCAGCCGGTTCCCGGCGGTCGGCGGCAACGGGTGCATCGGCGTCGCCGACGCCAGCGCCATCGTCTCCGCGACGCGCTCGGCCGGGGTGGGCCGTGCCCGCTCACCGCCCTGTTCCCACGCCCGCCCGGTGATCCGGCCGGTGTCCTTGATCTCCTTGACGCGGTTCACGAGCCCGTCGTTGGCGGCTCGGTCGGTGATGCCCAGTCGCCGCACCCGCTGTTCGTCGAGCCCGGCCACGGCCGCGAGGGTGTCCTCGCTCAGCCCGCGACCTGTCCTCTCCTGCACCTGCAACCAGGCGCCGACGACGTCGGAGCGCACGAGGGCGAAGGGCTGCAGCAGCTCGCGGGCTCCGGGCCAGGAGTCCAGGTTTCCGCTCAGCAGCGCACGACCGATCCTGCTGACCTGCTGGTCCTGCGGGCGCCTGCCCATGACCCCCGCGAGGTAGTCCAGCGCCGCGGTCCGCTCCAGGTCGATCAGCGCGTAGTCGCTGTGGAGGTCGCGCACCCTGCCTGCCGTGGGGTCGATCAGCTGCACCACGCCGGGGCCCTCCGGCCCGTCCCACCGCATGGTGGTCGGGACCAGGTAGCCCCAGCCGAGCTGCTCGGCGAGTTCGGCGTACGCGACCTCCTTCGCCGCCTCGCTGTTCTCCCACGTGCCGTTGGCCGCCGGGCGGTACATCGCCTGGGTGCCGTCGGTGAAGGTGATCAGGTAGGTGTCGACGCCGGAGCGCTCGATGCTCTGGATCTCCCGCGCCAGCTTCTGCCCGAGCTCCAGCCTCCTGGTGCCGAGGTCCTTGACCTGGGGCTCGGCGAGCCGCTGGACCGGTTCGACGGTTGTCGGAGCCGGGCGCTCGGCGAGCGCCTGCAACCGCTTCGGCAGCTTGGTGACGATCTCGCGCGCGGCCTCGGGCGTCAGCACGGAGTTCACGTCGGCGCCGTAGGTCCACTGGACGGTGCCGCCCATGGTGCGTCCCATGGCCTGGTGCGTCCGGAAGGCCTCCGGAGCGGCGAAGCCCATGACCGGTTCCTGGTGCGCGGTGGCGTACTGCGCGAGGGCGTACTCGATGGCACCGGCGAAGCCCGGGCTCGCGGAGGAGCTGACCGCTTGCTCCCCGATGAGCAGGCGGCCCTGACCGTAGCCCTGCACGACGGGCGCGGCGGCGTGCACCCTGCCGACCGTCTGCGCCACCACGACGCCGTAGCTGCAGTTCTCCAGGACTTCGGCGATCCGGTGATCGCTCGCATCGGCCTCGGGACCGCGCAGCCGGGGAATGTCGCGGAGGAGTTCCGCCCAGCGCGGGGTGCCCTTGAAGACGATCTCGCCGACACCTCCACCGGACTGCCAGAACGCGTGAGCCTGCTGTGCGATCACCTCCAGCGCGGAGTCGCGGATCGCGGGCGGGCGCAGCGCGGCTGCCACTCCGTCGGCGAGTTCCTTGGCGTCGGAGGGCGTCCACACCGAGTTGTACGTCTGGTAGCCGCCCTGCGGGTTCGGCGCGTAGTGGTCGAGCCGTCGGCCGATGAACAGGTGCCGGGCGCGATTCGCGGGCCTGTGGTTGTCGTACACCCCGGTCCGCTGCTGGACGGCTGTGACGGCGAGCACGTGCTGCGCTGCGGCTTCCGCCTGAGGCAGCCCGTGCGCGAGCGCGCCGGAGGCGAGCACGACCAGGCCGTGTGGTGCCGCGTGCACCGTGGTCGCGGCCTGGAGGCCGTCCCTGGTGAACGCCACGATCGCGAAGCGGGCGTGGCTCATCGACTGGTTCAGCTGTTTGGCGACGGGGTCGTTGGTTGCGGCGGCCCGTTGGGTTTCCTCGAACAGCGTGGTCCAGGCGTGGGTGCCCGGCCTGACGACCTGGACGCCCCCACCGCGTTTCTGGAACTCCCTGACGTCCTCGGCGACGTAGTCGATGGCCGAGGCGGGCATGCCCCTGCCCGTGTTGCGCTCGAACGGCGTCTCGTGACCGTGCTCGTGCTCCCTGTGGAACAGGAAGGCCGCGTTCTCGGTGCCCGGGATCGGAGCCTGGTCGGGGATGTCAGCGACGCTGGCCAGCTCCGCCTCGCCACCCCGCGCCCTGATGAGCGCGGCCTCGCCCCAGGCGTGCGCGTGGTCCTCCAACACGTCCACGGACGTGTTGGCCGGGTTGCGCTCCCCGCGCAACTGCGCCGCGTGGGCGAGTTCGTGCGCGAGTACCCGGATGAGGGTGTCCATGTCGGCGAAGGCCGCAGGGGACAGCCAGATCTCGTGCCCGCCCATGGTGACGGGGGTGGCGCCGAGCGCGTTCTCCCGCCTGAACCAGTCCAGCGTCTTCCGCTTGTGGTCGGTCACCACGTTCCGGACCTTGCCCAGCTCCTCCAGGAGCCCGGCCTTTCCCGCGGCCAGCTCGATGGTCTCGCGGTCCATCGGGAGGCCTGTTTCCACCGTGGGGGAACCGTTGTCGGTTTCGGCGAAGGCCGCGGGGGAGCCGTCGGCGAGCGCGGACATCGGCTCCGCTCCCGAGGGGACGGGAGCGACGATGAGACCGGACAGCTCGCCCGCGACGCCGATCACGCCGGCCTCGACGGGGTGCACGAGGGGGAACGGGTCACCGGGGATCTGCTCGTTGAGCGCGTGGCCCTGCATCTCCCGGATGAACCGGCCGACCTGCGGGGGCCTCGCGGCGTCCCAGCTCGTGGCGAGCTTGAGCACCGCGACCGTCACACCCGTGACGAGGTCACGGACTGCGGCGACGCCCTCGGCCAGCTTGCGGAGCCCCACGTTCTGGGCGTGGTCGCCGCGGCCGAGCGCGTCCGCGACCACGCCCATGATCGCGTCGCGGTGCGGCGACGACGGGTCCTCCATCGCCCGCACCACGTCGTCGACGCTGAGCCCCGGCAGCAGGTGCGGTGCCTCAGCCGTGAAGAACGCGATCGCCTCGGCGTTGCGCGGGTCTTCGAGGTTGCCGACCATCGGGTGCAGTTCGGTCACGCGGGCCAGGTTCTTCGACACCTCGACGCGTCCCTGGGGCGTGGTGGTGTCGAGCGGGTCGAGGGTCTCGCTGGTGTCGGGGCCGAGCAGGGCGCGGATGTTGCCCATCACCCGGGCGACGGCCGCGTCCTGGCTGGCGTGGCCGTTCTCCTCGCTCTCGGCCATCCGCTCCAGGTCGAGGAACGAGAGCAGCAGGAGGGTGTGGGTGATCCGCTGCAGGGGGAGAACACCGGGCCATGCGGCCTCGTAGCCCACGACGAAGGCGTCGAGCACCCGGGTCAACGCACCCCAGTCGTCGCGCATCTCGCGGTAGAGGTTCGTGACGAACCTGTCGACGTCGACGAGGGGGTCGCCCTGCTCGCCGAGGACGACGAGTTCGTGCTCCGGGACCCCTCTGCCGGGTCGAGCGATCGAGGCCCTGCCCGGCACGCCGCCCGTGCCCAGTGAGTCCGAGACCATGTCGACGCCGTTGATGCGAACGTTGCCGTCAGCGTCGACGAGCAGGCTGCTCGGTCGCAGGTTGTTGAGGGTCAGCACCACCCGGCCGCTGTCCGCCCACATCGGGTTCAGCTCCTCGGCGCTGACCCGTGCCTCAAGGGCGGGCAGGACGCTGGTGAGGCCGTGACGCTCGAGGAACTCGGGGTGGGTCAGCAGAGCTTCGAGCACGGCTGAGGGCGTTTGGTGCTCGGAGAAGCGGAACCGCTTGGGAGCCGCAGCGGTGTCCTCGGACGCGCGGTGCAGCGTCGCGACCTGCCCACCCACCTGTCGGGCCGCGTCGACCAGGGGCGACAGGGCCTGCAGGCCCGACTGCTCGTCCTTGGCCTGCAGCACCCCCTTGAGGAGTTCGGTGAATTCCCTGCCCCCCGCGTCGGACGGGAAGACCGCGATGCCGGTCGCCGTGCGGTGGTCCGGAGAACTGAGTGAACCGACGTCGACCGGGCCGACGACCGCGAGGGGAACGCCCGAGCGCTCGGCCACCTGGGCGATCGCGGCGTAGCCCTTCATGTCGCGGAGGAAGTCGCCCGCGTTGGTGTCCGCGTCGACCTGAGTGTCGTAGAGCTTGACCACTCCGATCTCCCGCACCCCCGACGGCGTGAGGACCTGGACGGAGTAGGAGCCGTCGCCCCGGGCCCCGAAGCTCAGGTTCCGCGCGTCGTCACGGCCGAGGGCCGCGGCGACGAACTCGGCGACCTCACCCCAGAACGGGTGGTTGGCCTGCGTGACCGCTTCCCGCACGCTGCCGGCGCTCATGCCGGGGAGGACGCTCGGTGCCGCGTTCACGAACGCCCTGATCGCGTCGTGGTTGGCCTGCGGCTCGGTGCCGACCGGGCGCCGCTCCAACTCCGTCGCCAGCGCCAGCGCCAGCGTCGTCCTGACGCGCTCCGCCTGCGCCGTCAGGGGCACGGCCTGCGCCGTCTCCACCGGGCCGGGGGCGGGCTCCGCCACCTGAGCCGGGGCAGCCACCTCAGCCGGGGCAGCCACTTCCTGCGCCCTCGCTGGGAAGAGCCGTGACTTCACCTGTGAGAACCAGGATCTCGGCGGACCGTAGCCGCTGGGGCGCGGATCGCCAAAGCCGTTGTTGCGCAACACCAAGCGGCCGAAGTGCATGAACGCCGCGACCATCGCGAACGCGCAGTCGGCGCTCCACCAGAGCGGGTCGCCTCGGCGGTCCATGTTGGTCATCACGTCGCCCGGCATGTTCTCCGTGGCCACGACCCGGTGCCGCGTTTCGCGCTTCTCACCCTCGTAGCGGCTGTACTTCTCCATGAGCGCGGACAACTGCGAGAGGCCGTTGATGTCGAACGCCCTGCCGTCGGGTGTCATCACGGCGCTGTGCATCGGCTTCCAGGTGCCGTCGACGAGGGCGTCGATGGTCACGATGTCCCACCCGGTCATGTAGTTCAGCGCGCCTGCGAACCGGTGGCACTGGTGGTGCGCCAGGAACTGCGTCGCGTCCAGGTCGATCGTGTTCGCGGTGAGGAGGACCGTCGCGAGCCCGACCGATGTGGGCCTGCCCAGGCTGAAACCGATCTGCCCGGTGAAGTCGATCCGGTACGGGTCGCGCCGGGCGGCCGCCCTCTCGGGGGTGTCCAGTTCAACCTCTGGTCGGCTGTCCCGCCGCGATCCGTCGTTGGCGGCTTCTGCCAGCTGCGCGGCCTCGGTCCCCGCCTTGGTTCCGGTCTCCTTTTTGACCTGGGTCCCGGTCGTGGTGGCGCCCCACGCCCGCCCGGTGATCGTGCCGGTTTCCCGGATCTCGGCGATGCGCTCGAGGAGGAACGCGTTGGCGGCGGTGTCGTCGATGCCGAGCAGCCGCACGTCGAGCCCGTCGGTCCGCTCGATGAGCCCGGCGACGGCGGCGACGGTCTCGGGGCTGAGCGAGCGGCCGGTCCCCATCCAGGCGCTGATGACCTCGGATCGGTTGTCCGTGAAGGACACTCCCTGATGGGCGTCCCTCGGCCAGGAGTGCCTGCTGCCACGCAGCAGTGCTCGCCCGATCCCGCTGACCTGCTGGTGCTCGGAGGGCCTGCTCATGATCCCGGCGAGGTAGTCCAGCACCGCGGCCCGTTCGAGGTCGATCGGCGAGTAGGCGTGCTGGAGGTTGACGGCCTGCCTGGCGTTGCGGTCGTGCAGCGTCACGGAGCCGGGGCCGGACGGCCCGTCGGACCACTGCATGGTGGTGCCGACGAGGTAGCCCCAGCCGAGCATCTCGGCGAGTTCGGCGTAGGCGACGTCCTTGGCCGCGTCGCTGCTCTCCCACTGCGCACCGGCCACCCGGTAGGTCGCCTTGTCGTCGCTGTCGATGAAGGTGATCTCGTACGTGCCGGCGCCGGTGGGCCTGATGCCCTTGACCTTCTGCTCAAGCATCCGCGCCAGCTCTTGCCTCCGCGTCTCCAAGTCCTTGACCGGGACGTCCGTGCGCGGGCGCTGAGCCGGGGCCCTCTTCGCCTCTTCCTGGAGCGTCTTCCTCCGTGCCGGCACCTTCGCGGCGATCTCGTGCGCGGCGCGCACCGTCATCGCGGAGTTCAGCCGGCTGTCGAACAGGTACTGGGCGGCGCCGTCCACGAGGCGGCCCATGCTCCGGTGCGTCTGGACGTTGTCCTGGTCGGCGAAGCTCCCGATGCCCAGGTGCTGCTCACCGTGCGTCTGGGTCTGCGCCTCGGCGATGACGTAGCGCGCCAGCGCGAGCTCGATGGCGCCGGCGGCACCTGGCAGCGCGGACGTCGAGTTGACCAGCCGTCCGCCGACGCGCAGGTAGGTCTTCCACTCGCCGTTCGGGGCCTGGACGTGCGCCTGGTTGACCGGGGCGACGGCGCGGATCTGGCCCATCACGTGGACGACGACGACGCCGTCGTTCCTGGCGTTGAGCACAGCGGCGATGTCGTGATCGGCCTTGTCGCCGTTGTTCAGGCGTTCCAGGTCGCGGACCAGTTCGGGCCAGCGGCTGTCGCCCTTCATGATGACCTCGGCGACACCGCCCGCGTCGTGGACCTCGTTGGCCTGGCCGGCGATCACGTCGATCGCCTTCCCCGGGACCACCGTGTTCAGCTCGGCGTCCACTCGGTCGGCGAGTTCACGCGCGTCCGCCGCGGTCCACACCGAGTTGTGCGCGTGCGCCCACGGGAGGCCCGCCGCCGCGTGCTGGTCGAGCCTGCGGCCGATGAACAGGTGCCGCGAGGTGGGCGAGGTCGGCGTGCCGTGCCGGTCGAGCACCGGTGCGCCGCGTTCCTTCGCGATCTGCGCCAGCAGGTGCTGCGCGGCGATGTCCGCCTGCGGCAGACCGTTCGCGAGAACACCGGAGGCGAGCACGATGAAGCCGCTCCGCGTGTCCTGCACCAGCGTTACCGCCTGGAGGTCGTTCGAGGTGGTGGCCACGATCGCGAAGTTGGCTTGGCCCAGCTTCTGCTGGAGCTCTGTGGCGACGCGGTCACCCGCCTGCTGGCCGCGTCCGGTGTCCTGGATCAGGCGCTGCCATCCCGAGCTGCCGGGCTGGATCACCTCAACGCGGCCCTGAAGAGTCCCCAGGAACTCCCTGACGTCGTTCACCACGTGGTCGACGGCCGCGTCGGGCACGCCTCTGCCCACGTTGCGCTCGAACGGAGCCCCGTGCCCGTGCTCCTTGTGGAACAGGAAGGACATGTTCTCGGTACCGGAGCGCGGCGGTAGCCAGGCGATGTTCGCCGCGTCGACGTAGGCCGCCTCGTGGTCGCCGTTCAACCTCGCCAGAGCGACGGCCGCCCAGGCGTGGGCGTGCTCTTCGAGTGCGTCCACCGAGATGGTGGCAGGGGTGTGACCTGCGCGTAGTTGCTCGACGTGGGCGAGTTCGTGCGCGAGCACCCGCATGAGGGTCTCGATGTCGGCGAAGGCGGCGGGCGCGAGCCAGATCTCGTGGTTCTCGTCCTTGACGGGGGTTGCGCCGAGGGCGTTCTCTCGTCTGAACCACTCCAGCGTCTTCTGTTCGTGGTCGAGTACGACGTTGACCGCGAGCAGTTTGTCGAGGAGCCCGGCCTTACTGGCGGCGTGCCAGACGGAGTCGAGGTTCACTGGGAGGCCGGGGTCTGCTGTGGCGGAGCCTTCGGATTCCCACTGGACCCAGGCGTGGTTGTAGAGCTGGGACAGGTTGACCCGGCTCCTGATGATCCGGCCCCACGCCTGGCCGGTGATCCGGCCTTCGCGCTGCATCTCCAGCAGACGCTCGACCGCGCCCTGGATCTCGTACTCGCCGACACCTGCCGATCGGAGGGCGGCGGCGAGCTTGTCCGGGGCCATCTCGCGCAGTTCTCGCGCGACCTGTGCGTCGAACGGCTTGTTGAGGTGCTCCGACACGAAGTCGGAGTTGATGGCGACCGTGCCGGACTCCACCTGTTCGCGCGTCGGCAGGATGTCCGCGTCGCCGTGCAGCACGAGGTTGCCCGCGAAGTCGGTGCCCCACGCGCCGTGCGCTCGGTTGTCACCGGTCTTGGCCAGCAGGTAGTGCATCGCCGCGGCGCGCTGGCCGTCCACGGAACGCTGAACGGCGGATGACACGCCCCACGTGAAGCCCGGCACGTGCTGGAGCACGACACCGCGGCCCTCGGGCCCTTCCCACGCCACTGTGGCTGTGCCGATGTGCGGCCAGCCGACGGCGACCAGTGCCCGCCACTCCGCGAGCAGGCGCTTGGTCGCGCTGTCCGGGTCAGCGGGGTCGAGCGTCATCTCGCCTTGCGGGACGAGCACGCCGAACAGATCGTCCTCCGGGCCGACCCGGTGCTGGCCGTACGGGGAGAGTTCCGACAGCAAGTCCTCGTCCCGCCACACCGTGGCCTCGGGGGAGGCCAGGTCCGCCGCGAGGTCGGTCTCGGACTCGTCCACTTCGTGTTCGGAGGCCGCCGCGGACGGGCTTGCCGGGGTGATCACGGTGAGGTCGGCGGGGGAGCCTTCGGCGAGCTCGAGCACCGGCTCCGCTCCCGAGGGGAGGACGGCGACGATGAGCCCGGACAGCTCGCCCGCGCCGATCACCCCGGCCTCGACGGGGTGCACGAGGGGGAACGGGTCACCGGGGATCTGCTCGTTGAGCGCGTGGCCCTGCATCTCCCGGATGAACCGGCCGATCTGCGGGGGCCCCGCCGGGTCCCAGCTCACGGAGAGCTTGAGCACTGCGATCGGCTCGCTGGTGCCGAGGTCGCGGACCTCGGCGATGCCCTTGCTCACCTCCCAGAAACCCAGGTTCTCGGTGTCTGTACGGCCGAGAGCCTCGGCGACCACGCCCATGACCGCGTCGCGGTGCGGCGAGGACGGATCCTCCATCGCCTCCACGACGTTCTCGACGCTGAGCCCCGGCAACAGGTGCGGCGCCACAGCAGCGAAGAACGCGATCGCCCCGGCGTTGCGGGGGTCCTCCACCTTGTCGACCATCGGGTGCAGTTCGGTAGCCCGGGCAAGGTTCTTCACCGCCTCGACGCGGCCCCGGGGCGTGGTGTCGGGGCCGAGCAGGGAACGGATGTTGTCCAGCAGCCGCGCGACTCTCGCGTCCTGGCCGTCGTGACCGTTCCGCGCGCCCTCGGCGATTTCCTCCAGATCGCGGAACATGAGCAGCAGGAGGGTGTGGGTGACCCGGTGTCTGATCGACACGCCCGGCCACGCGGCCTCGTAGCCCACGACGAAGGCCTCAAGCACCTCGGTCAGCGCGCTCCAGTCGTCGCCCATCTCCAGGTGCAGGGTCGAGACGAACGTGTCGACGTCGGAGAAGGGGTCGCCCCGGTCGGTGAGGACGACGAGCTCGTACACCGGGAGCTCGCCCTCGGGGGGCGCGATCGGAGTCCTGACCGGCAGACCTCCGGCGCCCAGGGAGTCCGCCACGTACGCGACGTTGGTGAAGCGCACGTTGCCGTCGCCGTCGACGAGCAGGCTGTGGGGGCGCAGGTTGTTGTGGGTCAGCACGACCCGACCGCTGTCCGTCCGCTCCGGGTCCAGTTCCGCGGCGATGACCCGTGCCTCGAAGGCGTCGAAGCCCTCGGCGAGGCCGTGGCGCTCGAGGAACTCGGGGTAGTCCGTCAGCACTGCCAGCACGCCCGAGGGCATCTGGTCGTTGTCGATGGAGAACGGCTCGGGAACCGCCTCGGTGTCCTCAGACGCGCGGTGCAGCATCGCGGCGTGCTCACCCACCTGTCCCGCCGCCTTGACCAGGGTTGACAGGGCTCGTTGGCGTGACTGCTCGTCCTTGGCGGAGCGCACCTCGTTGAGGAGGTCGTCGACGTTCCTGGATCCCGCGCTGGACGGGAAGACCGCGATGCCCATCGCGGTGCCGTCATCGAGATCGAGGGAGCCGACATCGACCGGGCCGTCGATCGCGAGGGCCACGCCGGAGCGCCGGGACGCCTGATCGATCGCGGCGTAACCCTTCATGTCGCGGAGGTAGTCGCTCGCTTGGGCGTCCGCGTCGCCCCGAGCGTCGTAGAGCTTGACCACTCCGATCTCCCGCACGCCCGACAGCGTGAGTGCGAGGACGGGATAGACACCGTCGTCGTTCCGTTGCCCGAAGCTCAGGCTCCGCGCGTCGTCGTGGCCGAGGGCCGCGGCGACGAACGCGGCAACCTTCGGCCGGTCCAGGTGGTCGACGTCCTCGATCGCCTTCTTGACGTCGGCGGCGCTCATGCTGGGAAGGACGCGCGGTGTCGCGTCCACGAACGCCTTGATCTTCTCGCGGTTGGGCTCCGGCTCGCCGTGGTCCGTGTGCCGCTCCAACTCCGTCGCCGACGCCAGCTCCAACGTCGCCTCGACGCGTCGTTCAGGGGTGGCGTGCCGCGGATCGACGGGAACAGCGCTCTCCGCCCACGCCTGCCCGGTGATCGTGCCTGTCTTCCGGACCTCGGTGATGCGCTCGACGAGCCAGTCACCGGCGGCGGTGTCGCCGATGCCGAGCAGGCGCACGTGGGCCATGGTGAGTCCGGCGACGGCGGCGACGGTCTCAGCGCTCAGCGGGAGACCGGCCTCCTGCCAGGCGCGGATGACGTCGGAGCGGTTGTCCTCGAAGGACTGACCGCGGTGGCCGGTACCGGGCCAAGAGTCCTCGCTGCCGCGCAACAGCGCCCGTCCGGCCCCGCTGACCTGCTGGTGCTCGGCGGGCCTGCTCATCATCCCGGCGAGGTAGTCCAGCACCGCGGCCCGTTCGAGGTCGATCGGGGAGTAGGAGTTCGCGGGGGTGCCTGCCTCGGTGGCGTCGCGGTCCAGCAGCAGCACCGAACCCGGCCCGTGCGGTCCGTCCGTCCAGTGGATGGTGGTGCCGACGAGGTAGCTCCAGCCGAGAACCTCCGCGAGACGGGCGAAGGCGATGTCCTTGGCCGCCGCGTCGTTCTCCCACGTGCTGTCGCGCAAGGGCGCCGGTCGGTAGAGCGCCTGGCTGCCATCGGTGAAGGTGATCTCGTACGTGCCGTCTCCGATGTGACTGACGTTCGCGACCTCCCCGGCCAGCTTCCGCTTCAGCTCCTCCGTCTCCGCGCGGACGTCCTTGGCCGGGACGGCGGTGAGCAGGCGCTGGACCTGCTCGGTGACGGCGTCCTCGATCGCCTGCATCCGCGCAGGAACCTTCGCGACGATCTCGCGCGCGGCGCCCGTCACCAGCGCGGTGTTCATCGTGCTGCCGAACACGGTTTGGATGATGTCGTCCGTGCGGCGGCCCATGCGCACGTGCGCCCAGAAGCCCTCGGCGTCAACGGAGCTCGCGGCGCCCAGGAACTCGGGCCCGTACGGCTGCCTGTTCTTCGCCCTGTCGACGACGTGGTGCGCCAGGGCGAGTTCGACAGCGCCGGTGGCGCTCGACGGCGCGGACGTCGAGGTGATCAGTTCGCCGACGATCAGGTGGTCGTAGCGGTCCTCGATCGCGGCGACGGCGTGCACCTTGCCCCGCACGCGGACGACCACGACGCCGTCGTTGTCGGCTTCGAGGACGGCGGCGATCTTGCGGTCGGCCTCGTCACCGTCGCGCAGGCGCTCCACCTCGTCGAGCAGTTCCTGCTGGCGGCCGTCATCCCTCACGACGACCTCGGCGACTCCGCCGGCGTGGTCGAAGTCGTTGGCCTGCTTGGCGATCAGCTCGACCGCCTGCTTGGAGATCGCCGCCTCCAGCTCCGCGTTGACGTCGGCGGAGAGCTGCCGGACGTCCGAGGCGGTCCACACCGAGTTGCTCTCTGGGGGAGCACCCTTGATGCCCGCCGTCGCGGCGTGGAGGTCGATCCTGCGGCCGAGGAGCCGGTGCCGCTCGGTGTCCTCGGGAGTGCGGGTGTGCAGGTCGAACACCGGAACGCCTGACTCGTCGGATTCGTCGGCGCCAGGGAACCGGGCCGCGGCGTTCGCGAGTTCGTGGTGAGCGGCGGTGTAGGCCTGCGACAGGCCGTCACCGAGAGTCCCGGCCGCGAGCACGACGAAGCCGATCTGCGTCACCCGCACGAGCGCCGCGGCCTGGATCCCTTGCGAGGTCTCTGCTACGACCGCGAAGTGGGCGTTGTTCAGCGAACCGTCCATGGTGCGGGCGTCGACGCCGTCGACGCCGTCGGCGCGCGCCGTGCCCTCCTTGATGGCGCGGACCAACTGCCGCCAGTCCGATGGGTGCCTGTCCGGGTAGATGGCATAGGCCCGGCCACCGGACTTCCGGAAGGCCCTGACCTCATCCACGATGTGGTCGATCAGCGGTTCCGGAATGCCCTGTCCCGCGTTGAACTCCGACGGAGCCCCGTGCCCGTCTTCCCGGTGGAACAGGAACGACACGTTCTCGGTGCCGGGGATCGGAGGCACCTTGGGGATGTCCCGCACGGGAGCGAACGTCGCCTCACCGCCCCGCACCTTGGTGAGCGCGGTGTCGGCCCAGCCGTGCGCGTGCTCTTCCAGCACGTCAATGGAGGTTATGCCGGGCCCGAGTTTTGCCTGGAGCTGCTCGGCGTGGGCCAGCTCGTGCGCGAGGACCCGGACAAGGGTGTCCATGTCGGCGAAGGCGGCGGGCGTCAGCCAGATCGTGCGCCCGCCCTCCTTGACGGGGGTGGCGCCGAGCGCGTTCTCCCGCCTGAACCACGCCAGGGTGTCCCGGTCGTGTTCGGTCACCACGTTGACCCTGCTCAGCTCATCGAGGAGCCCGGCCTCGTGCGCGGCCTGGCGAAGGGTCTCGTCGTTCACCGGGAGCCCGGGTTCTGCCGTCGCGGAGCCCTCGGAGATCCACTTGACCCACACGTGGTCGTAGTCCTCGGAGGCGTTCACCTTGCTCCTGATGACCCGGCCCCAAGCCTGGCCGGTGATCCGGCCTTCGCGTTGCACCTCCCGCAGGCGGTCGAGCGCGCGCTGGATCTCGTGCTCGCCGATGCCCGCCGAGCGCAGCGCCTCGGCGAGCTTGTTCGGGGCGATCTCGCGCAGCTCCCGCAGGACCTGCCCGTCGAACGGCCGGTTGAGGTGCTCCGCGACGAAGTCGGAGTCGATGCGAACGGTCCCGGACTCCACCTGTTCCTGAGTGGGCAGGATGTCCGGGTCGCCGTGCAGCACGAGGTTGCCCGCCCCGTCGGTGCCCCACGTGCCGTGCGCCCGGTGCTCCCCGGTCACTCCGAGCACGTAGTGCAGCGCAGCAGCGCGCTGGCCGTCGAGGGACCGCAGGGCCTTGCGGTTCAGACCCCGCACGAAGCCCAGGACGCGCTGGAGCACGACACCACGCCCGCGGGGACCTTCCCACGCGACGGCGGGTGGGCTGAGGTGCTGCCAGCCGAAGGCGACCAGCGTCTGCCACTGCGCGAGCAGGCGCTTGGCGGCGCTGTCGGCGCCGTCGGGCGCCTTCTCCCCGGTGGGGATGAACGCGCCGATCAGGCCCTCCTTCGGGCCGACCCGCCACTCGCCGTACTCGTGCAGCTCGGGCTCTCCGAGCCCAGCCTCGTCCCGCCACACCGTGACATCGGGGGAAGCCAACTCGACGAGGAGCGCGGCTGCCCCGGCGTCCAGCTTCCCGGAGACCGAGCTGATGGCGCCCATCATGGGCAGGCTCTCCGGGTCGATCCCGGCGAACTCGGCGGGCACGGCCGAACCCGGCAGAGCGACGGGGGTGCCGTTGGCGAACTCGATCCCGGTGACGGCCGCACCGGTGATCATGCCGGTGTCGCGCATCTCCGTCAGCCGGGCGCGCACCCCGGCGATCTCGTCCTCGCCGAGCCCGTCCCTGCGCAGCTGTTCCGCCAGGTGCTCGACGGAGACGTTCTCCAGCACGGTGCGCAGCGTCCAAGCGCTGAACCTGACGCCGACCTGGGTGGCGACGAAGTCCGAGCGGATGACCGCCTCGTCCGGGCTGGGGAACGCCGGGGAGTTGATCTTGAGCAGCGGTGCGGTGCCCGCGGCCGCGAAGAGGTCGGTCTTGTAGGTGGTGCCGTAGGTGTCCTCGTCCCGGCCGAGGTGCCCGATGGCGTAGTCGAAGATCGCCGCCAGTTCCCGGTACAGCTGGTCGTAGTCGTGGACGTCGAGGGGCCTGGGGTCCCCGTCGTCCAGCCGCTGCCGCACCACGCCGGGACCCTGCGGGCCGCGCCATGGCGTGGCCGACGGAACCATTGTCGGCATGCCCCGCCGCAAGGCCGCGTACGCGGTCAGACCGAGTTCGTCGCCGATGTGCCCAGCGGCGATGACCTCCGTGGGCGTGACGTCCTCAACGGGGGCGCCATCGAGCTCCGCCAGTCTCGGCAGGTAGTCGCCGACCGGTTTGTGCCGCCCGTCGACGCTGTGCCGCTCGTCGAGGCGGAGCCAGCCGGGCTCGTCGGAGAGCTCTCCGCCGACCGTGACCCCCGCCTCCAGCTGTTCGCGCAGCCGCAGTTCCGTCGGCCCCATCAGCTTGCTGGGATCGGAGTCCCACGCCACGTAGGAGGCGGCCGTGCCCGCGAGCAGCTCGTTCGCTTTTCCGCGCAGGTGCGCGGTGGTGAGGGCGGCCCAGTCCTGTCCCTCCGGCAGCTCCGCCAGCACGCGGTCGGCGAACTCCAGGAACTCCGCAGCGCGCGCGGCGAGTTCGCGCCTGGTCGACGGCAGCGGCCGCTCGAGTTCCGCGCCCTCGCCCTTCGCCTGGTCCAGCTGGTAGGCCATGACGTTGAGCACCGCGAGCTTGCCCGCGGTCTCGGCGTCGATGGTGGCCTTGGCCGACCACGGCAGCAGGCTCCGCAGACCCGACGGCTTCTTCTCGACGGCCAGCTTGCCCAACTGGTAGGCGTACTCGCGCACGGCGCGCTCGTGGTCCAGGCCGCTGCGGAGCTGGATGTCGGCGGCACCGCCGCTGCGGAGCCGCAGCGAGGACAGGGCGTTCTCGCTCGCCGGCTGGTGGAAGGGCTTGTCGGTGGTCAGGCGCAGCTGGGTCGATCCGAAGGTGATCTCGATCGGCTCGCCCGGCAGCTTGGTGCCGTGCTCCAGCCCCGGCACCGCGCCGGACCAGCGGAGTTCGTCGAGCGCCCGTGTCACGTCCGCGGCCGTCGGGTCGAACGGCCTGCGCCGGGCGGAGGGCTCGAAGACATCGCTCCACGCCGTGTCGCCCACGGCGGTTCTCGGGAGGGCGAACAGGTTGGTGGCCGGGTCAAGACCACGGGGCACCTCGCCCCAGATCGCCAGTTCCGCGAGGACCAGACGGGCCTGCCCGGTGAGCTGTCCGCGCTCGATCAGCGCTGTCACACCGTCCGTGCCCACCGCGTCGACGAGCGTTGAGGCGGCTGCGCGGAAGGAGATCCACAGCGGTGCGGTGCCCGGCCCGGTGACCTGGTGGAAGCCCGATCCGGTCGTGGTGATCACGTTGGCGATGGCGTTCATCCGGTAGAGCGCACCGGTCGCCTGGTTCGCGTACGGCGTCGGCCTGCCGTCGCTCATCAGCCGCGGCGGGGTCAGCGCGGGCAACCCGGCGTCGCGGCGCAGTCCGGCTTCCAGGGTCCCGATCAGCTCGGCCGCCGCGATCGTGGCGTTGACGACGCTGTGCCGCCGCGCGAGGTGCAGCACTGCGGTCGTCGTCCCGAGCGCGCTGTCGAAGACGCGCACGTGATCGATGAACTCCCCCTCCGCCACCGTCACGGCGAGGTCCATCGTCACGCCGAAGTCCCGGAAGAAGATCCTCGGCGGGCGGCCTTGGAGCTGCTCGAGGGACACCCGTGGCAGCTGACCCATCATCGAGATCAGCGCTTCCAGGTTCCCGGCTTCGGTGACGCCGCCCTCCCGGAACAGGGGAGCGTCGTCGCCGTGGTCACCGTCCGCGTGCTCCTGGGCGCCGATGACGAGGAAGCGCGCGCGCTCGGTGGTGGTGGGTGAGAGCTCCCTGAGCTGTGCGGAGTGGGCGAGTGCCTGCTCCAGCACCGCGATCAGGGTGTTCGGCGAGGCGAAGGCGGCGGGCGAGAGCCAGAGTTCCTGGCCCTTTTCTCCGGTCTCGGCGTTTTCCTGGACGACGACGGCGCCCAGCCTGTTCTCACTCGCCATCCAGGCAAGGGTCGGCGCGTCATCGATGATCACGATGTTCGGGATCGTCGCCAGCTCCGCGATGAGCTCGGCGCGTTCGGCGACCATGCGGATCTGTTCCATCCTGGCCGCGCGCATCTCCTCCCGTGCCGTTGCGTCGGCGGGGTCGGCCTCCTGCGACTGCCAGCCGCGGCCCTTCAGCAGCGCCCGCACCCCGCTGGCCATCTCCGCCGCGTCCTGTGCGGTCCACCTGGAGTTGTTGATGTCTGAGAACGGGTGCTGCTCGGCGAAGACGAACGGGCCCTCGGTCTCGCCGTGCGCTTCGATCGCCGCGCGGAAGTGGGGGTCGAGCGCTCGGGCGTCGTCGTCGAGCCTGCGCCCGAGCAGCTGGTGGTAGGACCGCGCGGCGTCGACGTGGTAGCCGCTGATCACACCGGTGTCCCGCTGCCGAGCGATGTCCGCGAGCGCGTACTGGGCGGCCGTACCCGCCCCGAGCGCGCCTCGATAGGTGTTGCCCAGTCGTTTGACGACCAAGCCGTCGTCGCGGACCTCGACACCGAGCGTCGCCTGGAGACCGTTCTCGTCATGGGCGACGATCAGCAAGGTGTGGGGTTCGCGGAAGGTCTCGAGGACGTTCTTCCTGCCGTAGCCTGCCCGGCTCTTCCCGTCGCCCTCGTCCGGCGTGAGCGCCAGCGCCTGCCTGCGGAACTCCTGCCACCGCGGTGTGCCGTGCTCGACAACGGAGAGCTGCCCACCCGCGGCGAAGAAGCGCTCGGTCTGGCGGGCGACGAAGGCGATCGACTCCTGGGGCACGCCCTGGCCGGTGTTGGCCGGGGCGGGCGGTGCGACGGGCGTCGGTGCCACCTCGGGGACGACGTGGCCGGCGATCCGGTTGACGTCCTCGACCGACCACGACGAGGAGTACGTGGCGCGGTGGCGCAAGGCGACCACGTGGCGCAGCTCTCGGCCGATCGCGTTGAGCAGCAAGGGGTCCCCGCCGACCTCGGTGAGCACCGGCAGCCCCCGCTCGGCCGCGTGCTCGGCCAGGCGGGCCTGGACGGCGACCGGGGCAGTGCTCGTGACCGGGTGGTGCAGGCTGCCGAGCGACTCGTTCTCGACCACGATCGTGCCGTTGGCCTCAGTGATCCCGATGGCCGCGTGCGGCGTGCCGTTCACGTGCGCGACGAGGAACTTCTGCCCTTTCTCGAACGCTCGGAGGAGGGCGCGGTGCTTGTTGTCGACGATGGGGTCGCCCGTCCGCGTCTCCGCGAGTTCCCGTGCCCGCTCGGCGAAGGAGGTGCGGCGCGGATCGTTCGCGTCGACGATGTCGACCTCGCCGCCCGCGGCCCGGAACGTCTCGACGTGCGCGGTGATGAACCCGAGTGCCTCGTCCGAGACGCCAGGCCCGAAGTTCGCCGGAACGTCGCCGGCCTTCGGCACGTGGTCGTGCCCGTCCTCCCGGTGGAACAGGAAGGTGACCTTCTCGGTGCCGGGGACCGGGGGCTTCTCGCCGATCCGCGGCAGCGGAGGCCGCTTCGCCCTGCCGCCCCGTGCCTTGGCCATGGCGGCGTCGGCCGAAGCGTGCGCGTGCTCCTCCAGCAGGTCGATGGAGGTGTTGGCCGGGGAGCGCGACCAGCGCAGCTGCCTGGCGTGGGCCAGCTCGTGCGCGAGGACCCGGACGAGGGTGTCCATGTCGGAGAACGCCGCGGGTGCCAGCCAGATCTGGGTGCCGCGGTAGAAGACCGGGGTGGCGCCGAGGGCGTTCTCCCGCCTGAACCAGTCCTGCGTCTCCACGGAGTGATTCATGACCACCTTGGAGACCCAGCGCAGCTCGGTCCGGAGTCCGGCCAGCTTGGCGGCCTTCTTCACGGTGTCCATGTTCATGGGCAGCGTGGGGAGCGCGGTCGGGGAGCCCTCGGAGAACCACTCGTTGTACACGCGGTCGTACTCGCCGGACAGGTCGGTCTTGCCCCGGATGACCCGGCCCCACGCCTGCCCGGTGATCCGGCCCTCGCGCTGCATCTCCCGCAGCCGGGCGAGCGCGTCCTCGATGATGTCCTCGGCGATGCCCGACGAGCGCAGTGCCTCGGCGACGCGGTCGGGTTCGATGGCGAGCAGTTCGCGCATGACGTCGGGGTGGAACCTCGTGTTGAGGTTCGCGCTGACGAAGTCGGATGCGATCTGCACCCCACCCGCCTCGACCCGTGCCCGCGTCGGCAGGATGTCCGGGTCGCCCTGCAGCACCAGGCGCCCAGCCGCGTCGGTGCCCGCCGTGCCGCGCACGCCGTACGTACCGAACTTGGCGAGCAGGTAGTGCACGATCGCGGCGCGCTGCCCGTCGAGGGACTTCTGGGTGCTGAGGTCGGTGCCCCGCGTGAAGCCCGGCACGGTCTGGAGCACGACACCGCGGCCCTCAGCGGAGTCCAGCACGGCGGCCGGGACGCCGAGGTGCTTCCAGCCCACCGCGAGCAGCGTCCGCCACTCGGCGATCACCTGCTGCTTCCCCGTGCGGAGCACGACGCCGATCGGGTCGTCCTCCGGCCCGATCCGGGTGTTGCCGTAGTCCCGGAGCTCGCCCCGCTTGAACGGGTCGTCCACTTCCCACAGCCGCGCGTCCGGACCGGTCAGCTGCTCGGCGAGGGCCCGTTCCTCAGGGCCGTGGGCGATGTCGGCGATCACCGCGCGCGGTCGGTGCGCCAGGAAGTCGTCGTTGTCTGTGGTCAGCTTCTCGTCAGCCCCGCGCGCGGGCGCGTCGGCGGAGACGTCGATCCCCGCCCTGGCGAGCGCGGCGGCGATTTCGGCGTCGGCCTCGGCCCGCCACTCCTGGTGGGACGCTCGCCCATCGCGAGCGGTGGCCCTGGCGTAGGCGACCTGGGCCGCGATGGCGCTGATCCGGGACTCGACACTCACGAAGGCCTTGGGCCCCAACCAGACCTCGTGACCGCGCCGGTAGAGCTGGGTGACGCTGCTGGCGTTCTGCGACGCCATCCACGCCACCGTCGGCGCGTCGTCGACGATCACATAGTCAGCGCCCTCGATCTTCAGCGTGCCCTGGGCCGCGTCGAACTCCGTGGTGTAGCCAGCCCGCTCCGCGGCGTCGCGAGCGGTTTCCAGGTGCTCTGCCCGCTGCGCGGCTCGCTGCGCGGCTTCGGCGCTGGGGGCCTGTCCGTCGGACTCCCAGCCACGCCCGATCCTCGCCCGCACCTCCGCGGTGATCTGTTCGGCGTCCTCCCTCGACCACGCCGAGGTGAACCGGCTGTGGAACATCCTGCGGCCGTGGAACTTGCCGTACTGCCTGAGTGTCTGCTCGTAGTCCGAGTCGAGCTTGAACGCGTTCGCGTCGAGGCGGCGGCCGATCGCCAGGTCGTAGGGCTTCGACGACTGGGTGTCGTGCACCTCGTACGAGCTGAAGATGTTCAGCCGCCGCTGACTGGCGATGTCCGCCAAGGCGTAGTTCAACGCGGTGCCTGCGCCCACAGCGCCCCGGTACGCGCTTCCGTGGGACTTCACGTACAGGCCCCGGTAGATGGACCGATCCCTGAGCCTGAGGTCCTCGACGGCCATCACCGCCTGGATGCCGTCGTCGTCGTGGGCGACGAGCATCAGGTCGTGGTCGGAGGTGAACGCGTCGTCCACGTAGTACCGGCCGAGGAGGTCGTTCTCCGACCGGGCGTGCTCGGTGTCCATCAGCGCACGTGACTGCCGCTGGAACGCCAGCCACTCCTGGCTGCCCCGCTCCAGCACGGAGATCCGGCCGCCTGCGTCGAAGAACTTCTTGGTGTGGCGGGCGATGAAGTCCAGCGACTTGTCCGGGACGCCCTTGCCGACGTTGGGCGGGAACGCGCGGGAGGACCTGAAGAGCCCCTTGGTGAGCAGCGCATGGCTGTGCTCGTGCTCCCGGAAGAACAGGAAGTCCAGATTCTCGGTGCCGGGGACCGGGGGCTGCTTGCCGATCCTGGGCAGGCGGACCCGCTTCGCCCTGCCGCCCCGCCACTTGGCGAGCGCGGCGTCGGCCGAGGCGTGCGCGTGCTCCTCCAACACGTTCACGGAGGTGTTGGCCGGGTTGCGGCCCTTGCGCAGCTGCTTGGCGTGGGCGAGTTCGTGGGCGAGGACTCGGACGAGGGTTTCCATGTCGGCGAAGGCGGCGGGGGCCAGCCAGATCTCGTCGCCGCGCTTGTCGACGGGGGTTGCGCCGAGCGCGTTCTCCCGCCTGAGCCACTGCTGGTTCTCCGTGCTGTGCTCGATGACGGTGGAGACCTTGCGCAGTTCTCTCCAGAGCCCGGCCCGCTTGGCGGCCTCCTTCACGGTCTCGAAGTTCGCCTCCAGCGTGGGAGCGACGTTCGAGGAGCCCTCGACGAACCACTTGGTGTAGACGTGGTCGTACTCCTCGGAGAGGTTCACCTGGCTGCGGACGACGTGTCCCCACGCCTTCCCGGTGATCCGGCCCTCCCGCCGCATCTCGGCCAGCCGGGCGAGAGCGTCGTGGACGAGGTCCTCCGAGATGCCCGACGAGCGCAGTGCCGCGGCGACGCGCTTCGGGTCGATGTCGAGCAGTTCGCGCTGGACCACGGCGTCGAACGGCCGGTTGAGGTGCTCCCGGACGAACTCGGAGTCGATGCTCGTATCGCCCGACTCGACCTGTTCCTCCGTCGGCAGGATGTCCGGGTCGCCGAGCAGCACCAGGCGCCCCGCCGCGTCAGTGCCCGCCGCGCCGTACAGGCCGGTCTTGGCCAGCAGGTAGTGCATGATCGCGGCGCGCTGCCCGTCGAGGGAGCGCAGGGTGGCGAGGTCGACGCCCCGGGTGAAGTCCGGAACGTGCTGGAGCACGACGCCGTCTCCGTCGGGGGAGTTCAGCATGGCGGGTGGGACGCCGAGGTGCTTCCAGCCCACTGCGAGCAGCGTCCGCCACTGCGCACGCAGGCGGTTGATCGTGCTCTCGGGGTCGCTCGGGTCCTGTGCCATCTGCCCCTGGGGGATCAGGACACCGATCGGATCGCTCTCCGGGCCGACCCGGGCGTTGCCGTAGTCCCTGAGCGCGGACCCGCCTTGCTCTTCCCACACCCGTGCGTCCGGGGCGGCCAAGCGCTGCTTGAGAGCGGCTTCCTCCGCGCCGTGGGTGATGTCGGCTGTCCCCGTTTGCGGCCGGTACGCCAGGAAGGCGCGGCCCTTGGTGAACGGCGACTCGTTCCGGTCACGCGCGGGAACGTCGGCCGGGTCTTCGTCGCGCACCCTGCCGAGCGCGGCGGCGGCTTCGGCATCGGCCTTGGCCTGCCACCCCCGGTCGTCCCACGGAAGGACGCGTTCGAGGGCCTTGGAATGGACCAACGCGGCCGCGATGGCGTGGACGAGGGCCTCGTCACTAACGAAAGCCTTGGGCCCCAACCAGAACTCACCGCCGCTGCGGTCGAGCGGAGAGACGGTGCTCGCGTTCTCCCGGGCCATCCACGCCGCCGTCGGCGCGTCGTCGATGAGTACCACCCGCACGCCTTCGATCAGCAGCGTGCCCTCGGTTGCGTCGAGCTCCGTGGCGTACCCGGCCCACTCCGCGGCATCGCGAGCGGCGTGCAGGCGAGCGGTTCGCTGCTCGGCCTGCTGCTGCGCGCTGGTGCCGGGGGCTGCTCCGGGGGACCGCCACCCGCGTCCGATCTGCTTGCGCACCTCGTCGGCGACCTGCCCGGCGTCCTCCACCGACCACGCCGAGGTGAACCTGGTGGTGTGGTCGCCGGCCACGCCGCTGCCGTGCTCGGCGAGCAGCGCCTGGTAGCTCGGATTGACCTGCTGAGCCCGCCCGTCGAGGCGTCGGCCGAGCGCCTGGTGGAAGGGCTTGGACGACAGGCCGTTCTTCGACTCGTACGAGCTGTAGACGTTCCGTCCCCGCTCACGGGCGATGTCGGCGAGGGCGTACTGCACGGCGGTTCCGGCGCCCGCGACCCCCCGGAAGGTGTTGCCGAGCAACGTCACTCTCAGGCCGTCGTACTTGGGGACGTCCTTGACGCCCAAGACCGCCTGGATGCCGTCGTCGTTGTGGGCGACGATCAGGAAGTCGTGGTCGAACTCGCGTTCACCCTTGAACGCGTTCGTCACGTGGTTCTGACCGCGTTTGACGATCTCGGACCGGCCGGGACGGATGTCCATCAGCGCACGCGACTGCCGTTCGAACGCCAGCCATTCCTGGCTGCCCTTCTCCACAACGGAGATCCGGCCGCCGTCGGCGAAGAACCGGTTGGTGTGGCGGGCGATGAAGGTCATCGCCTCCTGCGGGACCCCGTTGCCGACGTTGGGCGGGGACGCGACCGCGGACGTGAAGAATCCCTTGAGGAACAGGAATCGCGGGTGCTCGGTGCCCTTCTCCGGAGGCTCCTGCCCGACGGTGGGCATGTCCATCACGTCGGGGATCGTCTTGGCACCGCGCGCCCTGGCCACCGCGGCGTCCATCTCGGAGTGCGCGTGCTTCTCGAGGAGCTTCCTGGAGGTGTTGCCGGGGGAGAGGCCGGCCTTGAGCTGACGCGCGTGGGCGAGCTCGTGCGCGAGGTACCAGACGTGAGCGACCACGTCGTCGCCGTCGAGAGCACTGCGCGACAACCAGATCTCGTCGCCGCCCTTGTCGACGGGCGTCGCTCCGTGAGCGCCCTCGCGCTCCATCCACGCCTCGATCACGGCGTCCTCGACGACCACCACGCGAATGCCGTCGACGATCACCTCGCCGGGGCGCGAGGACGCAACGACGGGCAGCCGCGCGGCCGTGGCAGCCGCCTGGACCTTGGCTAGCGCCTCTGCGAGCTCCATCGCCTCCGCGCGCTCGTGCCCCCACACCACGTAGGGGTTGTCCTCCAAGGACTCCCAGCCGCGACCGAGGCGTTCCTGCACCCCGTCCGCGATGGCGTTGGCGTCGTCCGCGGTCCAGAGCGCGCCGGTGCCGGCGTCGAGGCGGCGGCCGGTCGCCCGGTGGTAGTCCGCGATCCCGCCGAGGTCGCTGACCACGCTCACGTCGTCGCGCCCGGCGAAGTCCGCGAGGGCGAACTGGATCGCGGTGCCCGCACCAGCCGCGCCACGGTGGGCGTTGCCGAACGTGGTCACCTTGAGGCCGCCCGGTCCCTGCTCGACCCCCAGCACGGCCTGGATGCCGTCGGCGTTGTGGGCGACGAAGGCGAACTCCGGCGTGGAGCGGAAGGTCTCCAGGACGTTGCGCCTGCCCTGGCTGACCCGCTCGTCTGCGACATCGGTGTCCGGGGTGAGCGCCAGCGCCTGCCGCTCGAACTCCGCCCACCGCCTGGTGCCCGGCTCGATCCGCGTGATCTTGCCGCCCTCGGCGAAGAACTGGTCGGTGCGGAAGGCGATGAAGTCCACCGCCTCGGCGGGGACGGTCTCGCCGGTGCGCGCGGGGACGTCCTCGGCCCGTGGCGCCCGGACCTCGCCGGGGGTGATGTGCTCGGTGATCCGCCAGGAGTCCGAGGCCGACCAGATCGAGTCGAACGCCTCCGGCCCGCGCTGCACGGACTTCCGGTTCACCCGGCGGCCGATCGCGTTGTGGACGTGGTTGTCCTCGAACGCGACGCTGACGACGGCCATGCTCCGCTGCGCGGCGTACTTGGCCAGCTCCGCCTCGGCCGCGACCGCCGCGGTGTTCACGCTCGCGTCCAGTCCGAACCCTGCGGTCAGCGCCGTCTCGATATCGACCTCGATGAAGCCGTTGTCGGTCTCGGTGATCGCGATGGTGGCCTGCACGAGGCCGTCCACGTGCGCCACGACGACCTTCTGGCCGTGGTTGAGCGAGTCCCACATCGACGGGGGCAGCCCCGTCGCCCTGGTCGACTCGGGCGCCTGCTCGCGGAACTCGTCCAGACGCGCGTCATCGGTGGCGTCGATGATCTCGACCTTGCCGCCCATTGCCCGGAAGGCGTTGGTGTGGAAGGACAAGAACGCCAGCGCCGCGTCCGGAACGCCGTCGCCGGTGTTCGGCGGGACCGGGTTCGGGTCCGGGGCCGGTCCGTCATCGCCCGGCGAACCCCAGCCGCGGCCGTCGAGGCGTTCCCGCACCCCGGCGGCCAGCTGCGCCGCGTCCTGAGCGGTCCACCGGGAGTTGACGAGGTGCCCGCGGCCCTCCTCGAAGAAGGCCTCGGCGCCTTCCACCGAACGCAGCTTCGTGACCTGGGCGTGGAGCTGCTGGTCGAGCACGATCGCGTCGTGCCCGACGCGGCGGCCGATCGTCCGGTGGTAGGTCTCGTCGTCGGTGTTGTCGTAGGTGCTCAGCACGGGCAGACCTCGCTGCTGTGCGAGATCGGCGAGCACGTACTGCAGGGCGGTACCGGCACCGGTCGCCTGGCTCGGCGAGCTCCCGAGCGTGCGCGATGCCAAGCCCTCGCTGCTTACCTGGATCCCCAGCGCAGCCTGGAAGCCGTTCGCATCGCGGGCGATGATGATGAAGTCGTGTTCGCTCGCGTCCGCGTTCAGCGCCCGCGCTTGGCGCTCGAACTCCGCGTGTTGAGCGCTGCCGCGCTCGACGACGGCGATCCGGCCGTGGTTGGCGAGGAACTGCTCGGTCTGGTCCGCGACGAAGTCCATCGCTTCTTCGGGAACGCCCTGGCCGGTGTTGGGCGGGACGGGCGTGACGGGTGGCTCGGCGCCGTAGCGCAGGAAGCGGAGCACCAACTGCTTGCCCGCCCGGAGCCGTGCCTGCACGGCGTCCACCAGGCGGTTGCCCGGGTCCTCGCCGCGGGCCCTCGCCAGCGCGACGCGGGCCGCCTCGTCGGCCTTGGCCGGGGTGTCGTCGGAGAGGCTGTGCTGCTGGAGCTGCTGTGCGTAGGTCAGCGCCTGAGCGAGGGCGGCGACCAGGCTCTCCTCGCTGGCGAACGCGCCAGGTGCCAGCCAGATCTCCTGTCCGTACTCGTTCTCCGGCGCCGCGAACAGCGTCTCGCCGCGCTCCATCGCCGCCAGCTTCGGGCCGCCGTCGACGATCACGACGTCGACCGGTCCCAGCAACGCGGTCAACCCAGCCCTGGCCGCGACGTCATGGACGGCCACGAGCTTCGCCGCCCGCTCCCGCCGCCGTTGCGTCGTGTCGGCGTCGGCAGCGCTGCCCGGAGAACGCCAGTCACGGCCGCCCAGTCGGTCGTACACCCCGTCGGTGATCTCCAGCGCGTCCTGCGCGCTCCACGCCGAGTTGTGCCTGAGGCTGGCGTAGAGGTTGAAGGCGGTTCTGCCGAGGCGGCGGCCGATGGTCTGGTGGTACAGCGCGCCGCCAGCGTCCTCGTGGTTGCTGAGCACGGTGGCGCGCCGCTCCTGGGCGACATCGGCGAGTGCGTACATGAGCGCGGTTCCCGCACCGGGCGCTCCGTTGTAGGCGTTGCCGATGCGGTGCTCGACGAGGGTGTTCCCGTAGTACGCGTCCTCGTTGACCGAGAAGGTGATCACCGCTTGCAGGCCGTTGCCGTCGTGGGCGACGAGCGCGAAGTCCGGCTTGCCGAGGAAGGGCGCGAGCACGTTGTCGGCGCTGCCCTCGGCGTACATCGGTGTGCCGCTCCCGCTCTCGCTGAGAGCACGCGCCTGGAGCTCGAACTTCGCCCACTGCGCGCTGCCGCGCTCGACCAGTGAGATCTCGCCGTTCGCGCCGAAGAACCGCGCGGCCTGCCTGGCGATGAGGTCCATCGCCTCCCGGGGCACACCCTGCCCGGTGTTGGGCGGGACGTCGGCGACCGACGGCCCCGTCAGCTGACGAGCGTCATGCCCGGCGGGGTGGTCGTGGTGCAGGAAGGGCTTGAGGATGTCCTCCCGCTTCACGGCGTCTTCGTTCTCCCGGGGCAGCGGGACGTCGTCCACCTGCTCGCCCCGAGCCCTGGCGAGCGCTGCCGCCGCGTAGGCCCGCGCGTGGTCCTGCAGGTCCTTCAACGGGGTGTTGGCGAGGGTCAGGCCCGCGCGCAACTGCAGGACGTGGGCCAGCTCGTGCGCCAGCACCTCGATGAGCGCCTCTTGGCTGATGAAGGCGCCGGGCGCGAGCCAGATCTCCCTGCCGCCCTTGTCGACCGGGGTCGTTCCGAGCGCCCGTCCCTGCTCCATCCACTCCAGCGTCGGGGCATCGTCGATGAACTCGACGTAGTCGACGAGGTCGAGCACCTCGGAGAGCCCGGCGCGTTCGGCGGCGGCGACGACGGCCGCCCACCTCTCCTCGCGAACCCTCTCCAGCTCCTCCAGCGCCGCGAGCTCGGCGTCGGAGAGCGTGTGCTCCCAGCGGCGCCCGTCCAGTCGCTGCCGCACTCCGCCGGCGACCTGCGCCGCGTCCTCCGCGGTCCACATGGAGTTGTAGTCGTCGTTCAGCAGGACCGCGGCCGCGCCGTCGGCGATCCTGCGCCCGATGGCCTGGTGGTAGACGCCGATGCTGTCGAACTCGTAGCCGCTGAGCACCCGGCCCCGCTGCTGCGTCGCCAGGTCGGCGAGGGCGTACTGCAGCGCCGTTCCCGCGCCGGGGACACCGCGGTGGGCGTTGCCGAACGCCGTCACGGTGAGGTCGCCGTCCTGGGCCTTGATGCCGAGCGACGCCTGGATTCCCTGGTCGTCGTGGGCGACGAGGACGAAGTCGTGCTCCTGTCGGAAGGAGCTCCGCACCTCCATGCGGCCGAGCGCGACGCGGTCGGAGGAGTTGCCGATGTTCTGGGTGAGCGCGAGCGCCTGCCGCTCGAACAGCGCCCACTCCTGCGTGCCGCGTTCGACCAGGGTGATCCGACCGCTCTGGCCGAAGAAGCGCTTGGTCTGCTTGGCGATGAAGTCCATCGCCTCGCCGGGAACGCCGTCGCCGATGTTCGGCGGGACCTCGGCGCCGCTGTGGAACATGTACTTGGCGTTCTGGTGAGCGGGGTCCGGGGGCTCCTGACCGATCGTCGGGAACCACACCCGGGCGCGGGGCTCGTCCTCCGGGACCTCACCGCGTTCCTTGCGCGCCACGAGCTCCAGGACGGCATCGGCCTCGTCGTGCGCGTGCCTCTCCAGGAGGGCCAAGGAGGTGTTGCCCGGGGTGATGCCCTGCTGCAGCTGCCTGGCGTGGGCCAGCTCGTGCGCCAGCACCTTGATGAGGGTCTTCTCGTCGGCGAAGGCCGAGGGCGCGAGGATGATCTCCAGGCCGTGCTTGTCGACGGGCGTGGCGCCGTTCGCGCCCTCGCGCCGGATGTGGGCCAGCTCCTCCGGGTCGAGCATCGACAGGCGGACGTTCACCTGGGCCAGCTCGGCGCTCAGCCCGGCCTTCGCCGCGACCTTCGCGACCGTCTCCTGGGAGATCTCCAGGCCGGTCGAGGTGAGGTCGACGCCCCACTCGCGGCCGGTGATGGCCCCGGTCTCGCTGATCTCCCTGGCCCGCTCGGCCAGCCAGGCCTTGGCGTCCCGATCGCCGAGGCTGAGGAGGGCCTGCAGGTTCTTGCCGAGCAGACGGGCGACCGAGCTGACGATGTCCGGGTCCAGCTTGTGGCCGGTCTTGGCGAGGTCGAGCCAGAGCCCCAGGAACGGCAAGCGGTCGAAGGCCGACTCGGCGTTGAAGGACGTGGACTCGCGAACACCGGTTCCTGGGAGCGAGGACGAGTTGCCGTGCAGCACCGGAGAGCCGTTCACGGAGACGACGTCGCCGGCATCGCGGTACATCACGCCGGCGACGTACTCCAGGACGGCGGCCCGCTTGATGTCGCGCAACGAGAAGTGCAGACCGATCTCGTCCGGCGTGATGGTGGTGCCGCGCTCGATCAGCTGGACGGCGCCGGAACCGGGGACACCGGTGGTGAGGGCGACCAGGTCCGGGGAGCCGAGTTCCTCGGCGAGCGTGGAGACGTCGAGCATCCGCACGGCGGCGCTGTCGTTGTTCTCCTCCCCGCCCCGCACGGCCTGGTGGATGGCCTGCCGGTTGTTCGGAAGGTCGATGACGCCGGGCTTGATCCCCGCTTCGGCGACCTGTCGACCGAGTTCCAGGCGCTGGCTGGCGAGGTCCTCGGCCGACCGCGCGCGGTGGATCTCGCCGGAGCGAGCCTCCGTCTCCGCCTGCGCCGCCTCCTCCTTGAGCACGGCCATCCGCGCTTCCACCGACCACACGATGACGCCCGCGTCCGCAGGCATGATCATGGAGTCGGCTTCCAGCGACAGGTCGCGGTGGCCGCCGTCCATCCGGCGCCCCATCTCCAGGCTCGCCCGAGATGCTTCCGGGCTGCCAGAGACACCCACGATCCGCCACGGATCGGTGTTCTCGTCCTGCGGCAGGCTCGCGAACCGCGCCAGCTCCAGCTCGATCGCGCCCGCGACGGTCTGAGCGACGCCGGGAGCAGTTACGAGCGGTCTGGCCAGGTAGAAACCGGCCCACGTCTCCAGCTGCACGACCGCGCGGACGTTGCCGTTGACGTGAGCCACGACGAGACCGTCCCCGCGCGTGCCGCCCAGTCCCGCCGAGGTTCTGGGGTGGACGCCCAACGCCTTGGCCTGGGCCTCGAACCGATCCCAGTAGGGGTGGCCGGGGTAGACGACGTCAACCTTGCCACTGCCCTGCCCCTGCTCGCGGAACTCGTGCGCCTCGCGGGCGATCTTCTCCACCGCCGACGGCGGCACACCTCGACCCACGTTGGCCGGGCTGGGAGCGGGGGCCTGGTCCGGGGCGCTCAGCCGCGCCTCGACGCCCTGCACGAGCTGAGCGGCGTCACCGCTGGTCCAGACGGAGTCGTGCAGCGGCACCCCGGGGAAGCCGCGGTAGCGCTGCTCCAGCGCCTGCTGCGGGCCGACCTGGCGCAGCAGGTGCTGGAAGGGCGCGTCGAAGGCGTGGGCGTGCGGGCCGAGGCGGCGGCCGAGGTCGCTGTGGAAGGTGTCGTTCCGGGCCAGGGGACCACGCGTGCCGCTGTGGTCGAACACGACGCGGCCGCTGTTCATCGAGATCTTGGCGAGGTGGTGGTGAGTGGCGGTTTCCGCGGCCTCCCGCCGCAGGCCGAGCGAGCCAGAAACCTGGACCGCGAGCCCGCCGTTGACCGCCGACGGCGTCTTGGCGGTCAACGTCACCAAGGTCACCGCGTGCGTCCTGCCGTTCACCTTCGCGATCAGGGCGACCGTGTGGGGCAGTTGCCGGGCGTCCAGGCGCGCCAGGACCTGGTTGATCCGCTGAGCGTTCGGGTCGCCGTCCTGAACCGCCTTCTGGAGGTCCCGCACCATCGCGGACCACGCCGGGTCGTTGTGCCGGGCCTCCCGGATCTCGCCGGGGAACTGCCGGAGGTGATCGGCGACGAAGCGCACCGCTGTCGCGGGCACTCCGTTGCCCACGTTGGGCTGGAACGGCGCACCGTGGTGGTGGCCGCCGTGGAACAGGAACTCGATGTCGTCGTCGAACTCGGTCTGGTCTCCCTCGCCCTTGGTGGGTTCGGTGACCTGGCCGGTGAGGTTGCCGCGTTCTCCGCGCGCCTGGCGGAGCGCGGCATCGGCGTAGCTGTCGGCGTAGCGCTCCAGCACGCTTCTGGCGGTGTTGCCGGGAGTGATCCCCTTGCGGAGGTGGTTGGCGTGGGCCAGCTCGTGCGTCAGCACCTTGATCAGGGTGGCCATGTCGGCGAAGGCCGAGGGCGCGAGCCAGATCGCGGTCCCGCGCTTCTCGACCGGGATGGCGCCGGGGGCGCCGTTCTCGGCGAACCAGGCGAGGGTCCGCTGGTCGTGTTCGATGACGAGCTCGGTGACCCTCGCCAGATCGCCTTCGACGCCCGCGAGGAGCGCGGCCCGCAGGACGGTCTCGGCGGTCCTGGGCAGCTCCACGCCCTGCTCAGCCGCGGTGAGGTGCTGCTCAGCGCGCCCGCGGCGAATCCCGTAGCTGTCCTTGCCGGAGACGGGGCCCCGCGACGCCTGTCCGGTGATCTTGCCGAACTGCTGCATCTCCCACAGGCGGATGAGCGCGGCGTCGATCTCGTAGCGGTCGAGCCCGGTCTCCGCCAGCACCTCGCCGAGGACGACGGGGTCGATCGCGCGCAGCTCGGCGAGCACCTCGGGGGCGAAAGCGATGCCGAACTGGTCGTTGATGAAGTCCGACCCGATGGCCAGCTCCGTCGGGTGACCGGCGAACTTCCCGGGGAGGGAGTCCCCGTCGTCGGTGAGCACCAGGCTCCCGTCCGGCCGCGTCCGGTGCGTGGAGTACTCGCTGCGCTTGCCGAGCAGGTACTGCGCCGCCGCGACCCGCTGCCGGTCAAGGACGTCGTAGGCCTTGGGAGCCAGGGGATCGCGCAGGCTGGGGTCGAACTCCACCACCACGCCGGACCCGATCTGTGCCAGGCCGTCGAAGCGCGTCGTCGCCAGGCCGAGGTGCGGCCACTTCGCCACGACGAGCGTGCGCCACATCGCGTGCAGGCGGGTGGTCTTGTCGGCGGCCCGTTCCGGGTGGCGACCGGGGCGTTCGTCGGCGATGAAGCTGCCGATCGGGTTCTTGGCGGGCCCGAGCAGGGGCGGGCCGATCGTGGGCCGCGGCCGGGTGCCGATCCGGCCGGCCTCCCGGGTGCCCAGGCGGCGCTGCATGTCGATCTCGCGCTGGTGCAGGCCCGCGGCGGGCACGTTCGCCAGCGCGGGGGGAACGGTTCCCTCCGCGGGCAGGGGCGCCGGCTGGAGGCGGCTGGCCGTGGTGCCGTCGGACCAGTAGACCTCGACGCCCTCGCCGAGGATGCGGCCGTGGTTGAGCATCTCCTCGATCCGCTTGAGGACCCCGGCGGTCTCCTGCTCGGTCAAGCCGTACGCGCGCAGCCGCGCCGTGAGGCGGTCCGGCGTCACGGCCCTCAGCCTGGCCAGCACGTCATCGCGGAAGACGGTGCGCTGTTCGACCACGGATGCCACGAAGTCGGACTTGATGACCGGCTTGTTCAGCCGCCCGCGGCGCTCGTTGCCCGGCGGGAACGAGCGGTGGAAGCCGGAGAGGCGCGGTTCGCCAGAGGGCCCGGTCTCCGAGGAAGTGCCCTCCGCGTAGTACCCGACCGCGTAGTGCACGGCCGCGGCCAGCTGCTGGTGGAACTCCGAGTAGCTCGTGACGTCCGCGTGCCCCGGCGTCGTGCCGGGCACCGTGCGGCGCACCGCACCCGGGCCCTCCGGGCTGTCCCAGAACACCGCCTCGTCCACGATGCTGGTCGCGCCGAGCGCCTCGGCGACGTACGCCGCGGACACGATGCGACGCGGCGCGCCGCGCGTGTCGCTGCCGCCCCTCGAGCGCATCGGAGTGAAAACGCCGATCTCTTCGGAACGCCCCGTGACGCGGTAGAGGGATGTGGTGACGCTGGTGGAATCCGAGGCGACCCTCACGCCCTCGGCCGCGAGCGCTTCGCGGAGCGTGGGCCGGGCGGGAGGCGCCGTGTTCGCCGATTTCGGTCGCGTTCCGGTCCGGGAGTCAGCCCCGGTCCTGTCCGCGCTGGCCTCCTGGGCAGTGGTGAGCAGCGTTCGCGCCGTCTCGGTCAGCTGCTCGGCGAGCCGCAGCCCGGTCGGCAGCTCCTCGCCGGTGCGCCGGGCCAGCGCGAGGAAGTCCCGCGCCAGCGCGGCGGAGGGCCGCTCGGCCCACTGCGCGGCCATGGTGTTGAGCACCGCGATCCGGCCCGCGGTGTTCGCGTCGACGAGGGAGCCGGTGATGCGCCGCGAGAGGTCCCGGACCGTGTCCGCCCGCCCCGCCTCGGCGATCTCGTGCGCGAGCTTGCCCAGGTGGAAGGCGTGCTCCCGGGTGGCCCGTGCCACGTCGACGCCCTTGCCGACCTCGATGACCACATGGGTGTCGCTCCTGCGCAGCAAGAGGGACAGCGCGCCCCCGTGCCCGAGGAAGCGGGAGGGCTGCTCCACGTCCAGGCGCAGTTGAGTGGAGCCGATGAGGATCTGGATCGGCTGTCCCGGCACGTGCGGGCCGTGCCGCAGTCCCGGCACCGCACCCGACGCGGCGAGCGTGTCGAGCACCGTGACGAGATCACGTGTGTCGAACGCCCGCTGCGAGGAAGAAGAACGGAGCACTCCGTCCCACGCCTCAGCCTGCGGCAGAGCGGCCTCGGGCCTGCCACCGGTGGCGGTAGGGGGAACCTCGTGCCCGAGCGTGATCAGCACCGACCTGGCTCGGGCGGAGAGGATTCCCTCGCGGACGAGCCGGTCCAGCTCGGCGGGCGTGACCTGCTCCCGCACCCGCGACAGCGCGTCCCGGAAGCTCCTGCGCAGACTGGTGCCGACAAGCCCGCCGTCCGCGCCGAACTCCAGGCCCAGCGCGTGGATCCCGTTGGCCGCCGCGTTCATCCCCTGGATCGGGGAATTGACGACAGCGGGGTAGGGGGTGCGCGGGTCCCGGTTCACCGACTGCGGGAGCTGGGCCTCTTGGCGGTGCCAGAACTCGACCATGCCCAGCCGCTCCGCGAGCATGGTGACCGCCTCGACGACGGTGCTGGCCCTGCCGACGCCCACCAGGGCGACGGTCGAGCCGGAGGCGCTGGTTCGCACGTCCAGGTAGCCCAGGCGGCTGTCGGTGAGCGCAATGGCGACGTCGACCGTGCGACCGGTGGACTCGAAGGTGACCCGCGGCCCGCCGTCGGCGTTCGGCTCGACCGAGATGCCGGGCAGCGGGCCCATCAGCGTCAGCAGCGCGCCGAGGTCGCCGACCTCCGTGACGCTGCCCTCCGCGGCGAGGACCTCGTCGGCGCGGGGCGCCTCGGTCAGCTCGTGAGCGTCATCCCGACCTGAGGCGGCGTCTCCGACCGCTCGACCAGCACCGTCGTCCGACCCTCTTCCCGCGCCCTCGGCGTCGGGAACTCCACGCCGAGCACCTGCCACTGGGTGTCCGTCTCCGGATCCCTCAACACCAGGTCGTCCGTCATGGTCCCGGCGGTCAGGTACCCCGACACCAGCAGTCCCGCCCTCCTCGGGAGGTCGTCCACGTACGCCACCTGGAACTGCACTGTCACTGTTGTCTCCTTCAACGAGATGTCCGTCTGTGGTCGCCGCCGGGGCGGTCGTCTCCGTCTCCGGCTCGCTCTCCGGAGTCTGCCCTGCCTCCCCGGCTTCCTCGGTGGACGCGTTCTCCTCGGGCGTGGCGTCCGGACGCTGGTCCGGGTCACCGGGTGTGCCCCCGTCCGGGGTGCCGTCACCCTCGGGGCGGGCGCTGTTCGCCTCGCCGGTCAGCCTGCCGGTCCGCTGGATGACCTCCAGGGCGGAGAGCGCGGCCTCGATCCGGTCGGCGTCCATGCCGATCGCGGCGAGGTCGGCCCGCAGCTGGTCGGCGGTGACCGCGCGGATGTTCGCCAGCAGCTCGGGGTGCAGCTGCCGGGTCGGGTCCGCCAGCTCCTCCTGGACGACCGCACCCGCGAACGGCGAGCGGTGCGGGCTGGTGCGGATGTTCTCCTCGGAGTACGCGCGGTCGGAGGTGCCGGGGAACGAGGCACCGAAGTCGACCGGCCGCGGCACCAGCTCGCCGGTCTCCTCGTCCACGGTGGTGACGTAGTTGTTCGGGTGCTGGTCGTCGTTTGCCGTCAACCAGTCCAGGAACGCCAGGGCGTCACGGTGGAAAGCGCCGTAGACGGAGGGGTCCGGGCTACCGGGCATGGTGTCGTCGAGCCACAGCCGGATGACACCGGGCCGGTAGTCGTCGTCGCCCTCCCAGTAGACGGTCGGCGGGACCAGGCCGAGCTTGAAGAGCCGGTCGACCGTGTAGGAGCCGACCTCGTTGACGCCCTGCTGGTCGACCTGGTCGTCGTCCAGGTAGTCCGGCTTCGGCTTGTGGATGACCTCGACGTCGTTGCCCAGCGTCAGCTTCTGGCTCTCGTTGAGCGAGAAGTTGAGGTCGTCACCGAAGCTGTCGGTGTTGACGTCCGCGAGGTCCTCTTCGGACATCAGGGAGTTGGTGACGACGTCCTCCGCCGCCGCCACGCCCTGCGAGAGCCCGTACCGGAGCAGGTGGGTCGGGTCGTCCGCGCCGGAGGCGGCGGCGTGGTAGGCGTCGGCGCCGTAGAACAGCAGCGGGACGGGGCCTTCTGCCAGCGGCATGCCCTCGTAGGTGCTCTTCTCCGGGAACGTCGGGGGAGTACCGCCCTCCGCCAGTCCGCGCAGGCGGGCGATGGCCGCCCGGTCGTGCGCGTCGGCGTCACCCTCCAGGACCGTCACCGGCGTGTTGCCGGGAGTGATGTCCGCTTGCAGCATCTTGGCGTGCCGCGTCTCGTGCGTGACGACGCGCACCAGCGTTTCGAGGTCGCGGAAGGCCGACGGCGCCAGGAGGACGACCCCGCCCTTCTCGTACTGCTTGCCGTCCTCGTCGGTGTACTTCTCGGTCGGCGTGGCGCCGTGGGCGTCCTCGCGGCCCCACGTGTCCAGCGTCTTCTGGTTCGTGATGATCTTGAACGTGACGTCGGAGCGGTCGATGCCGACCAGATCAGCCGCCCACTCGGCCGCCGCGGCGGTCATCGGCAGTTCGGCCTTGACCGGGGCCGTGGTGGTGTCCAAGGGCAGCGGGAGCTGCTTGGGGGGCCCCTGGTTCCGGTACTCGCTCTTGACGAGATTGTCGAGGTCCTCGAAGGACCAGTTCGCCGGCAGCTTCGCCGCGTCGAGCCCGAACCCGTTGAGCACCTGGGCCAGCGTGAGCTCCGGGGTGCTCAGCTGCTTGCGCAGGATCTCCACGGTCCTCGGCGAGAGCCGCCCGGTCTGCTGGGCGATCTCCAAGTAGGTCTCGGTCAGCTGGGCATTCGCCTTGCTGAAGCCCTCCGCGTAGGCCAGGGAGTACAGGATGCGGTCCGGTGACATCACCTTGGAGTCGCGGGACAGGATGTAGTTGTTCAGCTCGCCGCGCTGGTACGCCCCGCGCGCGTGCCACTCCGAGGCACCGACGTTGAGCCCGGTGGAGACGATGCCGCTGCCCACCTGGATGGCCGTCTTGACCATCTCGACACCGTTACCGGCGGCCTGGCTGGCGATCCGACCGAAGAGGCTGGGCAGGTTGCCCGTTCCGACGTCCTGGAGCAGGAACGCGCCCCGGCTGGGCACGCCCGTCGCGCCGTGGTGGTAGACCGCCACCCACGTCTCGATCAGCGGCAGCAGGGCCCGCGCGTCGCTGCCCATGGCCAGAGCGTGCGTGTCTGTGCCGTTGGGCACCAGCAGGCTGTTCGGCGTGCCCGGTACCGGAGGCAACAGCCGCAGGTTCATGAAGCGCGGGTGCTTGCCCCGCAGCTTCGCGCCGAGGTTCTTCCAGCCGGGCTTGGCGGTCATGTCGACCCACAGCTGGTACTGGCCCCTGCCGATCCGCCGGATGTTGCCGAGGTGCGGGATCTCGCCGACGGTGCCCGCGTCGATCAGCGCGTCGAAGTCGTCGATGATCTGCTCGGGGTCCCTGTCGTACTGTTCGAGCCGCTCGGTGAACGGGCGCAGCCGCGCCTTCAGGTCGTCGTCGGTGATCGTGCCGACCAGTTCGGTGATCGCCTTGCTGGTCTGGCGCAGGCGGTTGGAGCCGTGCCGCACCCAGTCGTCCATCGCACGGGGCGTCACGTCCTCCTTGCTCACCCCGGTGCGCAGCGTCTCCGCGGCCTGCTCCATGAGGCGGCGCGCGGTCATGACCACGGTCATGCTCTCGCCGATGGCCGCGACCGAGTCCGCGAGCGACTGGCTCATCGAGGCGATGCTGGCCGCGGCGGCGGTCTCGGCGGCGACCTCGGCCTCGGCGGGGGACATGCCGTCCGCGAGTGCCTTCTCCCGTGCGGAGTCGGCCTCCGATCCGCTCATCACACCGCTGACGACGGCGTTGAGCACGCCGCGGCCCAGCGTCCGGATACCGGCGTTCCACGCGAGCTGGCGCCTCTCACGGGGGTGGACCAGCCGCTCCGTCACCATGATCTCGTCCAGGTGCTCGGACAGCCACGCCTTGGCCTCGTCGAGGGTGAGCCGGGTGCCGTCCTCGGTCCACTCGGTCGGCAGCAACATCGCGAACTCGCGGATGTCCTTGCCCTTTTCCGACGCGGGGCCCTTGTCCGAGCCGGTCCGGACGTCCGCGTGCGTGGTGAACGGGCTGAACGGGCCGAGCAGGTGCGCGGATTCCGAGAGCCCGATCTTGATCAGCGCGGGCATCTTCGGGTTGCGCATCTCGGGCTTGCTCTCGATGACCACGACGGGCCGGAACGCGTCGACCTCGTTGAGTTCGATCCGGACGCTCTGCACCCGGTCGAGGCCCTCGGCCTCGGCCTTGAGGTGCTTGGCCGCCGCCATCGTCATCGCGGCGTGCCTGATGGCCTCCTCGCGCTCGGAGTCGGGCACGTGGGTGAGCGCCTCGGCCAGGGCCTTCTCCGTGGGCGTGACGCGGTCGTCCGGCTTGCCGCCGTCGAAGGAGACGATGAGGGTCGGGCGGTAGTCCTTGGTCTCGTCCAGTTCGATCCGGACCTTCGCGGCGTCCGGCTGGGCCTGCAGTTCGGCGGCGATCCTCCTGGCCGCCACCAGCATCCCGCCGAGCGGGTCGTCGGAGACCGCCTGGCCCGCCCGGTGGGGCGGCAGCTGCGACTCGACCTCCGCGCGCAGCCCGTCAGTGACCCTCGTGCTCGCGCCGATCAGACCGAGCGCGTTGTTCGCGTGCTTGGTCATGTCGTCGGTGCTGACCAGCTCCTGCCCGGCCTGGCGCTCGCGGCTGGAGTGGGTGTAGAGCGCGAACGCGGCCTTGCGGTGCCGGGCGTTCAAGTACGCCTGCAGCGCCGAGCCCGCGCGGATGCCTGCGCTGGCGAGCAGTGCCGGGGCCAACATCGGCACGGTGCTCGTGAGGAACGCGAACGCGGTGGTGAGGCCGGGGTCGAGCGGGTACTTCGCGAACAGCAGGAACTTCTCCTTGAAGTACTTCTTCATCGCGGGCTGCAGCATCACCCGGGACGCGGCACCCACGAGCGTGCCGAGCTTCATCGCGACCTCGGCCTCGACGGCCCTGGGTCCCTGCTTGATCAGGTTGGGCGAGACCTTGATCCAGTAGCGCAGTTCGGACTTGTCGACCGCGGCGCCCTTGAGGAACTGGTCGGTGTGTGCCATGTCGCCCTCGACCAGGGAGACCTTGACGTGGACGGGGAGCCTCGGCTCGTCCTTCTTCGGATCGCCGGTCCACACCGTGAGGGAGAGGGTGCCGAGGTCGTTCGGCCGCTGGGTTCCCGATGCGTCCTTCGCGGCGATCTTCTCGTCCGGCGACCAGGTGACGTCGGTGGCCTCCGCCATGAGCTTGTCGATGTCGCCGCTCTGCGAGTACTTGTCGACGAACGCGCCGTGGGTCAGCTTCATGGCGTTCCCGTAGCCCGCCGACCGCGTCCACCTCTCGAACGTCTTGCGTTCCGCGGTGGTGAGCTGGTGCAGTTCCTCGTAGGGCACCGCGTCGGGCAGCGCGACGCCGAAGGCCTCGGTCGCCGCCGCCAGGCCCTTGCGGGTGGTGAAGATGGTGTCGATGAGCTGCTTGACGGTCGGGCCGATGCCGCCGCGCCAGCTCGAGCGCAGCCTGCGGGCCGCGTTGCCCGCCTCGGTGTTCTTGCCCGCGTAGGTGTACCAGGTGGTGATGCCCGCGAGGGACGACCACAGTGCCACCGCGCCGAGGCCGACGACGTACGGCAGTCCCACCCATGCGCCGAACAGCAGCGAGACCCCGACGCCCGCGGCGGTGCCCAGGATGTTGCCCACCTGGTAGAGCAGCGTCGCCTTGACGTCGACACTGATCGGCGGGACCTGCGGGACGTAGTTGGCCACCTCGGCGAGCAGGATCTCGCCGAGCGCGGTGTCGATCTCCTCGGTCGTGGCGCCCTTGCGGACGTCCAGCACGAGCTGACCGCGCTCGACCCAGCCGTCCTTGGCCACGGTGGAACGGCGCACCGCCGGCCCGTCCGCGATGTCGACCACCCGCAGCTGCAGGGTGAAGCCGGGGCGGAACAGGCGCAGCGGTCCCGAGGTCCAGGACACGTTGAGCTGCGTGGTCAGCGCGGGGTTCGCCGCGTCGTGCTGGCTGGGCAGCGTGTGCTGGCCGAAGGCGAAGCTGACGTCGTCGACCGAGATCTCGGTGATCTGCTCGACCTTGATCTTCTTCAGCGTGTCGTTGAGCCTGCCGCGCACCGAGGTCTTCTCGGCGTAGTTCTTCGTTCCCAGCAGCCGCAGGGTCCTGGTCATCTCCGGGACCGGGTGCTCCTCCAGCCGCGACATCTCGCCGACCAGCCGCAGCCCGGCCAGCGTGTTGGGCAGCCCGCGGAAGCGCGGGTGGTTGGTGAGGATCTTCTCCAGCCAGTGCATGCGGGTTCGCGAGCCGCTGACGACCTCGTTGAGCCCGAAGCCGTGCTGCCGCCCGTCACCGTTGATCAGGGTGCGCAGCCGCAGGTCGACCTCGGCGAGCTCGGCGGCCGCGCGGCGCGCGGACTCCGGCTTGGTCGAGTCCTCGCGCAGCGCGGCGAAGTCGGCGGCCCTGCGGCCGTCGGGGACCTCCGTCCGCAGCTCGGTGACGAGCCGCGCGTGCTGGTCCAGCAGTGCGAGCAGGTTCTCGACGGCCTCGACGTCGCTGGTGGCGACCTTGCTCATGCCGGGCCAGCGGCCGGGCTTGGGTTTGGCGGCCAGCACCGACACGCCGGTGTCGTGCTTGATGCCCAGCGTGACGTCGCCGGCGTTGAGCACCACGGGGTTGGCGGCGTGCAGGTCCTCCAGCAGCTCCGCCTCGCGCTGCACCCGGGCCAGCGCCCTGTTCAGTGCGGCGAGGTGCTTGTCCGCTTCCGCCCGCGCCTGGTCGGCGAGCGCGGTGGTCTGCTCGGAGAAGGCGTGCAGCCGCTCCGAGGAGATCTCCTGGCCGAACAGCCGAGGAGTGACGTTGCGCTGCTCGGTCGCCTCGGCGGCCATGGCCTGGAAGGACCAGGCCGTCGCTTCGAGGTCCGCGTCGCGAGCCTGCGCCAGCAGGTCCCTGCGGGACTCGGCGACGTCCATGAGCACGGCGAGCGCGTCGGTCAGCCTCCGGTACCTGTCGGAGAGCCGGATCTGCGCTGCGGCCAGGCCTTCCGCGCTCGGCCTCGCGTGCACGTCGACCAGCACGTCGGTCTGCTCGGCCAGCAGGATCGCGTCCTCCAGCAGCGTGCCGGCGACCCGCTCCTCGGAGAGGACGTTGTCGATCGTGGTGGCTTCGCCGCCTGCCAGCGCCGAGCTCTCGCGGAACTCCTCGATCTTCTCGATCAGCTGGCGCAGCTCACCGAGCACCTTGCCGTCCGCGCCGAAGTCGTGCGCGGACGTGACGATCACCGCCGGGGTGGCGGCCTGCTTGGGCACGATGGCGACGGCGTTCGCGCTCGCCTCTGCTTCCGCCTCGGCTTCCGCTTCCGCCGCATCGGCGTCGGCCTCGGCGAGCGACTCCTGCTTGGCCTCGTCGATCTCCTGCTGCCGCCTGGCCTCGGCTTCCTTGGCCTGCCTGCGGGCGTCGTCCTCCTCCGCGGCGCGCTGTTCGCTCTGCTGCACCTGCCGGGCCCGCAGCTTCTGGTTGGTCAGCTCGTTCGCGGTCAGCCCGGCACCGTTGCCGTTGCCGTCGCCGTTGGTGGTCAGCCAGGACGTGGGGACGAAGTCCGGGAGCTGGTGGAACGCGGACTCCAGCGACCGGAACAGCATCAGCCGCTGTCCGGTCGTGTTGCGCGGCAGTGGCGGCACCAGCAGCTCGACCGCTCGCGAGCCCTCGGCCAGCACCAGCTGCGGTGCGTCGACGTTGCCGTCGACCAGCACGAGGACGTCCACCACCGAGCCGTTGACGAGGTGCGCCCTGACCACGCCCGGGTCGTCCTCGGCGACGACCGCGCCGGGGACCTTGGCCGCCGCGGCGCGCACCGCGTCGGGCTGCAGCACGGTGGTCGTGCCACCCGCCCAGGTGCGTGCGCCGACCACCGGCACCGGAACACCAGGGACCGCCCGGCCGGTGTCAGCACCGCCCGTGTCAGCACCGCCCGTGTCGGGCGAGGACCCGTCGTCGCCGGAGCCCAGCGCCGCGCGAAGGGCGGGCTCGGTGAAGAGCACCGGCATGAAATGGCCGTTGTTGTGCAGCAGGACGGCGTCCGGGACGCCGGAGCGGCCGTCGTGCCTGACCACGCCTTCGCCGTCGACCACGGCGATGGCCAGGTCGTGGCGCGCCGCGATCATCTGCGTCATCGCCGCCAGCATCGGGGCGGTGAGCTGCCCCTTTCCACCCCAGGTCGTGACCGCCTTGCTCCGCTGCGCCTCACTGTGCAGGCCGATGAGCGGCAGCAGCCGTCGTTGTTCCCCGGACAGCGTGAGTTCGCGTTCCAGCCCGGCGAGCAGGTCCTGCGCCAGCGCGGTCGCGTCGTGGATGCCCTTGGCCGCGAGCGTGCCCGCGGGCAGTTGCCGGAAGATCGCCTCGAACACGTTGGCCGTGCCGTTGGGGACCCACGCGGTCAGCGCCTCGTTGAGCGAGAGGAACTCCAGCTGGGCCCGCGTCGGGACGTTCTTGTCCCCGGTCTGCTTGACCACGTCGGCGGTCGTCAGGGCACCGGTGAACGCGGAGCCGGGCAGCTGTGAGGCCACCCAGGCCGCGGCGGGCACGCCCCAGCGCGCCAGTGCCTCGTCGATCGCCGTCCGGCCCGCCGCGTTCAGCGGCTCCGGGCCGCGGTAGGCCTGGTCCATCCGCAGGCCGTGGTAGTAGCTGCGGACGACCTGCTCGACCGTGCCCGCCCTGGCCGCGCGGTCGGAGTCCAGCGTGGGCGCGGGGGGCTGCTCCAGCTGTGCCGGGCGGGTGTTCACCGCCGAGGCCAGCCACTGCGGGTCCACCTCCAGCACCAGGCGCCGCGCCGCGGGGTCGAACAGCCCGTGCTTCATCGCCAGTTCGGCGGCGAGATCACGCAGCAGTCCCGACTCGTAGGTGCGGATCGTGCTGGTCAGCCCGGCCTGGTTGAGGAGGTGCCGGAAGCGCGCCAGCTCACCCGGAGTTGCCTTGAACCCGAACATCGGGGCCAGCTCGGCCAGCGTGAACGCGGGCACGTGCATCGGCAGCACCGAGACTGCCGACCGCAGCGCGACGTCGGGGGAGATGCCGGCCTCGACGGCCTGCTGGTAGACCGCCACCAGGTCAAGGCCGCCGGCGACGGCCCAGGTGACCGCGGTGCTGGAGGTGATCGAGGCACCCTGCCACGCCTGCGCGATCGCGCGCTGGAAGCCGGGACGGATCGCGTCCCACTCCGCCCGCGCCCGCTCGGTGTGCTCGACCAGCAGCTCGGCCCGGGTGGTGTCCGGGTCCTGCGCCACCTGGTGGAGCACCTCGTCGACGTCGACGCCCGCGAACGCGGCGTCGATGACGGCGGAGTCCCGTGCCTCGGCGACGACCGCCGCGAGCGGCTTGCCGATGGCGGAGGAGCGCTCCATCATCTCGCTCAGGTCGATCCGCATCCGGATCGCGTCGCTGAACAGGTCGAAGTCCCGGATCTGCGCGCCCTCGGCGTCGACGTCGGTCGGCGCGTCCTGCGGCACGATCAGCTGGGAGAGCTCCGCGAACGGAGCATCCTCGCCCTCGCGCACCACCGCGCCGTCCGGTGCCACCCGGAAGGTGGTCACCGTGCCGTCGTTCTCCTTGCGCGACAACAAGATCTCGACGCGCAGCTGGTTGGCGATGCCGCGCGCGAGCTGGATCGGGTCACCGGAGTTCCGCAGTCGTTCGGCCGCCAGCACCGTGAGCGCCCTGAGCGCCTTGGCCGCGCCCTCCTGGCCGTTGGTCAGCCGGGTGAGGTTGTGCTCCACGCGCTTGAGGGACTCGCGCAGCTCGCTCTCGCGCGCCGCCGCGACCTCCCACGCCCCGACCACGGCGTCGAACTCGGTGCGCGCCCGCTCCAGGCGCACGCCCTCGTGGCGACGCACCTTCTCCAGCGCGGCGTCCAGGCCCGCGACCCCGGTGCGCGGCAGCCGGTTGCGACCGAGCCGGTCCAGCATCCGGCGCACCGCCGAGCGCTCCTTGGCGTTCGCGCCGTGCTCGGCGTAGGCGCGCTCGACGGCGGCCTTCCACTCCTCCTCCGCCACGCGCAGTTCGGCGCGGGCCTCGGCGAGCGGTTCCCCGGTGGTGCGTTGCTGCTCGGCGATGGCGACCGCGTTGTCAGCGGCCTCGCGCGCCCGGTGGACCAGCGCCCGGTCGACCTTGTCGGGGTCGAGCCCGGCCAACTGGGCTCGGGCGTTCACCATCGCGTCGGAGATCCGCTGGGCCCGCTCGGCCTGTTCGGCCGCGCTGTCCAGCATCGGGTCGCTGGCGAGCTTCACGAGCATCTGCCCGCTGATGTCGTTGCGCTGACTGACCAGGACCTTGGCGATGTTGTCGGGAAGGCCGTCGAGGATGCCGTGGCTGACCGCCACGTGCGGGTAGTCGGTGTCCAGCGCCTTGGCCAGCGCCAGGAAGTCCGGCTTCACCTTCGAGTCGCCGGCCTCCAGCGCAACCCGCTTCGCCGCGGCGTCGGCCAGCAGGCGTCCCAGGTCGAACTCCCGTGCCTCCTGGTCGCGCCGGGCGAGGGCTTCGCGGACCGCGTCGCCGTCGTTGTTCTGCAGGCCCAGCGCCACCAGCCGGTCCCACGGCTTCGCCGCCTCCAGCTCCTGCAACAGGGCGGGCAGATCGCGTTCGTAGACCTTGAAGTTGAGCCAGCCGGTCGCGGCGTTCGGCCGGTTGCGCTCGCGGGTGAGGATGTTGTTGTTGTTCGCCTTGGTGGTGAACTCGCGCACGATGAGACCGGCGTGGTAGCGGGCCCGGACGTGCACGAGCGCGCCGAACTCCTCGGTCTTCTGGTCGCCTCGCGCGCCGGTGCTGGCGGTGACGCTGCGCTGGCTGCCCGCACCCGCGGACACCCCACCGGCGCTGTCGACACCGAGGGCCTCGACGAGCGCCTCCTCGCCGCCGAGGCCGACCGGTGTGGCGTGCTGCCTGCTGATGGTGAGGTCGATGCCCTCGTCGTCGCGCAGGACGCGGCCGATACCGCCGTTGTCGGGCTGGTTGCTCACCACGTGCACGCCCGACACGTCGAACTTGGCCCGGACCTGGACCTTGTTGATGGTGAAGCCCCCGCGCCCACGCCTGCGCAGCATGTGCAGGTCGGAGCCCAGCTCCGCGCCGTCCTGCTCGTTGACCATCCTGGCCACTCGAGAGCCCAGCGCGGTGACCGAGGTCATCTGCTCGATCGCCCCGCGGAACCGCCTGACCCGGGAACCGTAGAGGTCCGTCAGGAAGTCGGTGACGGCCTTCCTGACGGGCTCGTTCGTCACGTTGTCCACACCGACCCGGTCACCCGACGGGAACTCGGTGATCGACCGGTAGTCGACGTGCTCCGGCGGCGCAGGCCGTTCCCGCAGCAGCTGCCCGTCGGAGACGTGCAGCCCGATCGTGCCCTGGAGGACCTCCGTCGTCGTGCTCGCGCGGTTGGCGCTGCGCAGCAGGACGTTGTTCAGCGGGCCGCGCTCGACCCCGCTCCGGACGACCTTGATCGTCACCTCGACGGGGACCTTCACGTCGTGCGTCCCGCGCCAGTCGAGCTGGGTGGTGGCGCGCGTGAGGTTGCCCCGCCTGTTCTGCGTGGTGCTCGTGCCGATCTGGGTGCTCGCGGACAGGGCGTCCGGGCCGGTGTCGAGGACTCCCTCACCGGACAGGCTCGCGCCGACGCTGGTGCCCGCCGTGGTGGACTCGGACTCCTGGTCCGCGCCGCGGAGCTCGTTCTCGATGCCGCGCGCCTTCTGCTGGCCGACGACCTCCGGGTCACCGACCTGACGGACCGAGATCACCAGCTGGACGCGCTCGACCAGCCACGGGAACCTGGAGCTGACCGGTACCAGCACCTCCGGGATCAGCGAGCGCTCGCTGTTGAAGGCGTCGTTGAGCAGCGCGTACGGGCGGTTGCCCGCCAGGCTGGTCTCCAGGGCGCGCTGCATGTTCGGGTGGGCGAGCAGGTTCGGCGCCGTCCTGGCGAGCAGGTCCCTGACCGTCTGGTCCAGCTGGACCTGCTGCGTGTCACCGCTGTCCGCGTCGGTCCGGGACGTCTCGAAGGAGTAGACCGCCCGGCTGCCACCGAGCGACTCGCCCTTGGCCAGGAACTGCGGCAGGTGCAGGGCGCGCAGCTCGGCCGAGGCCTCGGGTGCGTGCTCGGCGACCGCCGCCACCACGTCCAGGACCTCTTCGGCCCCGGCGCGCTCGGCGGCGTCGTAGACCTCCTCCGAGGAGTAGCGCAACAGCACATCGCGCAGCAGTTCGTGGTCGAGGTCCTCGCCCGCGGCCCGCTGAGCCAGGGAGAAGCGGTGCACCGCCCTGGCCATGACGTTGCGGCTGAGGTCGCTGTCGCCGTCCCGCCAACGCCGGAAGGAGGTGGTCATGTACTCGGCGGGCAGGTCCAGCTTGCCGGTGGCGTAGGCGGCGACGAGGTCGGACTCCGGGCTGACCCAGGTGATGTCTCCGCGGTGCCAGACCGTGACCGTCTTCAGGTGGGTCCTGGCGGCGGCGCGCTTCTTGAACAGGCGGCCCCGCAGCCGGTCGCCCACCGTCTGCTCGATGAGCTCGGCCTTGAACTGCAGCCTGGTGCGCAGGTGCAGCCGCTGGTCGGACTCGAGGTTGAGGATGTCCTGGCCGAAGGCCGCCATCGTGCCCTGCGAGCGGCTGGTGCCGACGGAGCCGCCCAAGGAGGGGCTGAGGCCCACGTCGCCGCCGATGAACTCGGTTCCCTCGGTGACGGCGCCCTCGGCGCCGAGGCTCGCGCCCCGGCTGTAGCCGGAACCGAGGCTGGTGTAGTTGAAGGAGCCGTCGGCCATCACCACGTTGCCCTTGACGAGACCGAGCACATCGGTCTCCATCGGCACCGCGGAGATCTTCAGCGCGTAGCGCTTGTGCGTTCCGAGACCGCCGAACCTGCCCAGCTCGAACAGCTGGTCGCTGGTGCTGCCGCTGATCATGTAGTCGGTGATCGCCGCGTGCAGCGACCCCGCGCTGAGCTCGGCCGCGATGGCCTGCCTGTTCGGCGAGTTCACGCCGAGCAGCCGGCCCGCGCTGGCCTCCACCTTGGCCAGCAGCCCCTTGACCGAGACCGAGACGACCTTGGCGTCGTTGTCGCGGAACAGCTCGGGGTCGGTCTTCTCGGCCACCCTGACCGGTGCCTCGGAGTGGACGAAGCCCTCCGGCACGTAGATCTCGGTGCTGGCGTCGAAGGTGACCGAGCCGTCCCTGGCCGCCCCCGGCAGCGCGACCGGGCCCTTCGCGTCGTTGACCCGGACGACGAGCTTCAGCGGCACCTTCCACCCGAGCACCGGGCTGTCGTTGTGGATGAGGTTGACCCTGACCTCGCCGTTGGTGACGGAGACGCTGGTGCTGACGTCCTTGCCGAGGCCACCGACCACCGCACCGTCGCTGTCGATGGCGTCCAAGGCGCCGGAGCGGTTGCCGCCCAGCTGCTTCGCCTTGGTCTCGCCGTTGGAGACCGTGGTCGAGGCGTCGTGCCAGAACATCCCGTAGACATCGCGCGACCTGTCGACACCGAGGTAGGTGGCGGACCTGTAGTCGGCGACACCACCGATGACGATCTCGACGTTCTCCTCGGCGTAGCCCTTGAGCGGGTTCAGCCGCTTCACGGTGAGCCTGATCCCCTCGTGGACCAGCGTGGTGTAGTCCAGGGCCACCGAACCGCTGGAGAGCTGGTCGGAGATCATCGCCCTGTTCATGGTGAGCAGCAGCTGCGCGCGGGAGGTCAGCTGCGCACGCACGCCGGGGTCCATGGTCGCGGGGAAGCCCTCGCCCGACAGCACGAAGTCCTCCGCGGCCAAGGCCTCGATCAGCATGTCGTGCACCGGGGCCAGCAGATCGCCGTCGTCGGCGGTGCGCGGTGAGCCGTCCCGGTTCTGCACGGTCAGCTTGTCGACGGCCGCCATGCCGGGGCCGCCGGAGCGGAAGTGCTCCGGGAACGGCACGTCCTCGTCCTCGGACTCCTTCCGGGGCACGTTGCGCACAGGCTTGCCATCAGGCCCGATGAGGGCGGCGTCCACGGGCATGCCCGCTCGGAACGCCTCCGCGTCCGGGGTCTCGGTGTGCACCTTCACCGTCGTGGTCTGCGCGGCGACCGGCAGTTCCCTGCGGTCTTGGCCGAGCAGTCTGACCGTGACCTCGGCGTCGGTGAGGTGGCTGGCGACTCCACCGCGGTAGCGGTCGATCTGCAGCCACATGCCGGTGGAGTTGGTCGACAGGCCGTTCCTGGTGACCCGCTGCCACAGCCGGGTCAGCTTCGCGCCGACGACCTTGGACACGGCCTTGGCCTGCACGCCCGCCCCGCGGCTCATGGCGATGCTGCCGTTGGAGCTGTAGGTGGTGTAGCCCCAGAACTCCAGGTAGGAGTTGGCGCCGTCGCCCATCAGGACCGCGGTGTCCATCAGCATCTTCGCCGAGATCTCGGCGAAGACCACCTCGGTGGTGTCGAGGACGATCGGCAGCTCGACGGAGGAGTTCACCGCCTTCTGCCACTCGGTCAAGATGCTCGGGATCGAGTCCTCGACCTGGGCGCGCAGAGCCGCGCGTCGCGTTGCGGACATCTCCTCGTAGCGCGAGCCCAGAGCCGTGCGCAACTGGTCGAGGACCATGTCGGCGATGCCGTCGCGGCCGGACAGCGCGCTGGCCTTGGTCCTCGGCATCTTGGCGTCGAAGTGCCCGGGGTCGACCCGGCGGCGCACGACATCGGTGACCGGGCGCAGGTAGGACTCGTCGACCGACAGCCGCAGCGTGTTCGGTTCGTCCGCGGACCATTCCCGGTGCGGGAGCGGGGCGAGCGGGACCTCGGTCCCGTCGTCCTCGATCCTCGTGATGACGAGTTCGGTCTCGACCTCGAAGTAGGAGAACGGACCCTGGCTGCCCTTGAACGCCCGGTAGCTCTCGCGGGTCGTCTGCCCGCCGACCTGCTGAGCCTGGCTCCACGACAGGACCCGGCCGAGGGTCGCGTTGGCCACCTTGCTCAGCCCCGGCACACCGGACACCGTGTTGATCAAGGTGCCGAACCCGGCGGCCACGGTCACGCCGAGCTTGCTGCCGCGGGCGAGGTTCATCGCCTGGCCCCACAGACCGCGCGCGTACCGGCCGCGAGCCTGGTCGGCCATGGTCACGCCGGAACGGGTCTGCTCCTCGTTTCTGATGGGCTGGAAGATGCGGAACCGTTCCGTCTTGCCCGCGCGGGTGGTCAGGGTCAGCACCTTGCCACCAGGTGAGGTCACATCCGCGAAGTTGGCCAGGACCTTGGCCTCCAGCCGACCGCGGGTGACGTCCATCTGCTCCGCGTACTCGGCGATCCTCGGGATGCCGCTCATCACGCCAGCTTCGGTCAGCGCGGCGCGCGTGAGTTTGCCCGGCGCGACGGGCTGCCCGTCGAGGCCGAGCATCTCGCCGTTGGTGAAGAAGTCCAGGTCGGCCAGCGGGTCGAGCGTCGCGCCCTGCGCGGCCAACTGCGCCTGGAGCGCGGCGGCCAGCGGGTCGTCGGGAGCGGACGGGGCGCCGAACCTCGCACGCGTGTCGACGATCCGCTGGTGCAGCCCGTCCAGCGCCTGCTCCAGGACGGCCTGCTGCGCCGACGGGTCCGCAGGCAGCAGCGGCATCAGCAGCTGGGTCGGGGCGTCCGGGTTCTTGCTCAGCACGAGGCGCGGTGCGCTGATGTCCGGGCTGGTCTCGATCACCAGCGCGATGCGGCCACCGCCGGGCGTCCTGAGGTGGAACTCGCCGAGGAAGTCCGGGCTGATGACCACCGGGGCGGTGGGGGAGGCATCCAGCGCGGCGGCCACGGCGGGGTCGATCGTGGTGGCGGTGCCCTTCGCCCAGGCACCCTTGAAGCGCACCGCCGCGGTCCCGAAGGCGGTCTCGCCGGTGTAGGGCGGGCGCGTCGGGAGCACCGGGGCCGGGGGTGCGACCGGCACGGGCATGGCAGGCAGCGTGGGCACCGTGCTGGTGAAGCGCACGGGCATGAAGTGCTCGCCCGTGCTCAGCAGCGCGACCAGGTGTCCGTCGCCGCCGAACCGGGTGAGAGCCGCGTTCCTGCCGATGACGAGGACGTCCAGGCCGTGGCGGGTGGCCAGCAGCTTCGGCATCATCGTGAGCAGATCGCCGCCGAGCTGGTCGTGGTTGCGCCAGTCGCTGAGCGCGCCCTGGCGCTGCGCCTCGCTGCGCAGGCCCTCGACCAGCGGGAACAGCGTGCGCTCGGCCGCGGGAAGACCCAGCTCAGCCGTCAGCGCGGCCATCATGTCCTTGGCCAGCTCGTCGGCGGTGAAGATGCCCTTGCCCGCGAGCGCGTCGGCCGGGAGCTGCTGGAAGATCGCCGTGAAGGGGTTGATCGACCCGTTGGCCGCCCACTCGGTGAAGGCCTCGTTGTCGTGGAGGTAGCGCAGCTGTGTCGGCGTCGGGGCGTTGCGGTCCCCGGTCTGCCGCACCGGGTTCTCCATCGTGATGTCGCCCGTGAACGCCGACCCGGGCAGCTGGGTCGCCACCCACGCCGCGTAGGGCACACCCCACCGCGCGAGCGCGTCATCGATCCGCTCGCGACCCTCGGAGCCGAGGTCGTGCTCACCTCGGTAGGCGCTGCCGAGTGGCAGGCCGTGGAAGTAGCGCCGGACGATCTCGTCCACGGTGCCCGCGCGGACCTGCCGCTGGGCGGGGTCGTCGGTGACCAGCGGAGCCCTGCTGGGCTCCGCCGGGCGCAACCGCGCCGCGGAGATCGTGTGCTGCGGGTCGACCTCCAGCAGCTGCCTGCGCTGCCACGGCTCGAACAGGCCGTGGGTGACGGCCATGTCCGCCGCGATACCGCGCAGCAGCGCCGCGTCGTAGTCGTCGAGCACGTCCGGCATGCCCGCGAGCGAGAGCAGGTGCCGGAAGTCGGCCACGTCCGCGGGCGTGGCCGCGAAACCGAACAGCGTGGCCAGCTCCGCCATCGTCGCCGGGCCCGCGAACATGGGCAGGGCGTTGGCGATGCTGCGCAGCTCAGCGCCTGGCGAGCTGCTCGTGTCCTTCAGCTGCAAGTAGAGGGAGCGGAGGTCGATGCGGTTGACGAGAGCACGGATCACGTCCTGTTCGGTGATCCCGCCCTGGACCAGGGCCTGCGCGAATCCGTCGCGCACGGCGTCCCAACGCCGCTGGGCGGACTCGGTCGCGTCGGCCAGCGCGTCGCCGCGCACGTCCCCCATCTCGATGCCCGACTGCTCCAGCGTCGCCCGGCGCACAGCGGCGCCGGCCAGGACGCGGTCGACGTGCACGCCGTAGCGCGCGGCGGTGACCACGGCCGGGTCACGGGCCTCGGCGACGAGCATGTGCATCGGGCGGCCGGTGGCCACCGAGCGCTCGATCAGCTCGTCCCGGTCGAGGCGCTTGCGCTCGACCGTCCGTTGCAGCGCCTCGTTGGTGCTCAGGTCGAAGCCCGGCCCGCCGTCGGCGTCGTCGCGGCGCACACCACCGTCGGGCGCGACCCAGTGGCGCACGGTCAACCCGTCGGGCTGGGTCAGCGTCAGCAACACCTCGGCGCGCAGCTCGGAAGCCACACCGCGGGCGATCTCCAGCGAGTCACCCTCGTGCTTCAGCTCGGTGCTGCGCAGCTTGGTGAGGCTGTCGCGGTCCGTGAGCACGCCCTTGACCGCGCGGTCGAGCTCCGTGAGCGCGTTCTGCAACTCCGTGCCGCGGTGGACCGCGGTCTCCCAGCTGCCCATGGCCCGGGTCATGTCCGCCAGCCGCAGGTCGAGCAGTCGGCCGGTCTCCCGTGCGGCCGCCTCGGCAGTGTCGACGTCGGGCCTGCCGATGCCGATCCGCTGCCCGAGCTTGCGGAAGGTGCCCGGCTCGTCCCGCCGCCGGGTCTGCTCGGCGAGCACCGCCTCCGCCGCGTCGTGAGCGCTCTCGGCGCGCCGCAGCGCGGCGCGGGCCGCGGGGATCTGGTCACCGGTGGCGATGATCTCGGCCGCGATCGAGGCCGCGGCCCGGATGTGCGCGACGGCCTGCTGGGCGGCCTCCTGGGCCTCCGTGGTGCCCAGCGCCTCGACCCGGTTCTGGACGGCGACGACCTCGGCGAGGACGCGCTGCGCGAGGTCGCGGTGCTCGTCGACGCGCGCGATCGTCGGATCGCTGTCCAGACGCACCAGCACCTGGCCGGTGGCGTCCCTGTGCTTGTTCTGCTCCAACAGTTTCAGAACGGAGCGCGGTAGCGCGGCCTCGGCCTGCTTGGCGGCGCCGAGGAACGGGTAGTCGGTGTCGAACTCGGCGCGCTTCTCCTTCGGGGTTTCCGCGGCCTCCGCGGCCTCTGCGGCCTGGTTGATCAGCTGGGTCAGGTTGAAGCGCGGGGCGTTCTGCTCCCGCTCCCGCAGCTTCGCGGCGATCTTGTCGGGGCTCAGGCCCGCCAGCTCCAGTACGGAGTTACGGTCCCAGGAGTCCGGGTTCTCCAGCATCGCCAGCATCGCGGGCACGTCCTGCGAGAAGACCTTGAACTGGACTGTGCCGCGCGCGGCGTTCGGCCGGTAGACGCTGTTCTCCAGCGTTCTCGTGCCATTGAGGGCCACCCGGTGCCGAGTGCCCTGGAAGTCCACGTGGTAGAAGGCGAACACGTCGACGACCTCGCCGACGATCTTGTGGAAGTGCTCCTCCCTGGGGCCTCGCACGGTGGACAGCCCACGCCCGCGCTGGGCGCCGACCGAGGCGCTGAGCTTGCCGCCGATGCCGTCCGGCAGGAAGTCGGCGGCGCTGTCGATGTCCTCGCCCGCGCCGAATCCGAACGGCAACGTGCTCTGGTTGCCGACGCTGTAGGCGTAGGTGTGCTGGCTCCTGCCTGCAAAGCCCTGGTTGAACCCGTCCGGGCGTTCCGCGGTCACGTGCACGCCGCGCAACTTCATCTTGCCCGTCGCGGAGATCTCGTCGTGCTTGTACCCGGCCCGCCCTCGGCCCGGGATCTTCTCGGCGGAGAAGATGTTCTTGCCGTCCATCCACTTGGCGAGGGAGCTCTCCACGTGGTCGACGCCGACCACCGCGTCGGCCATGTCGCCGTGCTGCACCATGTCGACGCCGAGGGCCTTGAGGAACTTCCGGAACGGCTCCCGCATCGGCTCGGTCTGGACGTTGTCCACGCCGAGGGTGTGCGGCGCGGGTCCCGTCATCTCACCGAAGGAGATGTGCTCCGGCGGTGCCGGCCGCTCGTCGGAGACCCGCCCGGAGGCGATCTCGACGGTGAGCACACCGCGCACCGTCACCGAACCGGAACTCGTCGCGTTGAACATGCCCTGCGGCAGCTTGTTGCGCCCGGAGAGCAGCAGGTTGTTGAGCAGCTTGCCCGGCAGCTTCGACTTGTCGACCGAGAACGTCAGCTCTACCGGGATCTCCACGATGTGGATACCGCTCCAGGCGCCGTTGCCTGCGAGCTTGGTCTCCTGATCCTTCTCCTCCCCGGAGGCCGAGCTCCCGCGCGCGGTGCCCACCGAAACGGTGTCCGGCAGTGCGTCTCCGAGGCCGTGACCGACAGCACCCGCGTTCATCAGGCCGACGCCCGTCGAGACGTTGACGCCGGCCGATCTCGCCGTCTCCTGGTACTCGTAGAAGAGGTTCTCGATGCCGCGCGCGTCCACCTGACCCACGATCACCGGGTCTCCGACGGCCTTCATGCTGCCGTGGATGGCCAGGTGCTCGGCCGTGAGAGGCAGCTTGCCGCCCGCGACACCGACCGGGACCGTCCCGGACCACAGCTTGTGCTTCCCGCTGAACATGGACTTCATCTGCCCGCGCAGCCGCGTGCCCGCCGTCTCGGCGGCGAGCCCGCCGTGCAGGCCGCGGATGCGGTTCAGCAGGTGCGGCGCGTTCTCGTTGATCAGGTCCATCAACAGGTCGTGCTCGTGGACCTCGACGGTCTGACCGTCGACCTCGTGCTCCAGTCGCAGCGACCGCACGGCGGAGTTGCCGCCGATCGACTGGCCCTTGGCCATGGAGGCGGGCAGGTGCTGCGACCGCAGGGCCTCCGAGGCGGCCGGTGCGGCCTTCGCGATGTCCTCGAGCCGGACCAGGTCCGCCTCGCTCACGATGCGGGTGGTGAGGGTGAAGTCCCCTCGCTCGTCCGAGGAGTACTGCTCCAGTGCCGCGGTGAGCAGATCGACGTCGACGTCCAGGCCCTCGGCCCGCTGCGCGCGGGCGAGGTGGACCGCGGACAGCGTGACCGTGTTGCGACCGAACTTCGCGTCGCCCTCCTGCCAGCGCTTGAGGGAGCGAGCGACGTCCTCCGCCGGCAGCGCCAGCGTGCCGTCGGCGTAGTCCTCCATGATCTCGGACTCGGCCTTGACCCAGGTCGCGGCGACGTCGTGGGTGATCTCGCGGGTCCAGCCCAGCTCCCCGGGCAGCCTGCCGCCCGGCTCGTAGCTGACCTCGACGACCAGGTCGAACTCGGTCCGCAGGTGCGGCTGCTCGTTCTCGAAGCTCAGCGGGAGCTGTTCCTCGCCGCCGATCTGCGTGCGCGTGGAGCCCGTGGTGGTCGCGGCGTTGATGCTCGCGGACAGACCGGTCTGGCCGAGCAGTCCCTCGATGGCCTCGCCGAAGGAGCCCTCGACGCCTCCCGGGGTGGACCGGTTGACGTTGCCGGTGACGGCGTTGAGCCGGAAGGTGAAGTGACCGGTGACCGCGCCGGGGACGTTGCCGATCCGGTGGGTCTGCTTCGGCACCGCCCGCAACGTGACCTTGTACTTGCCGTGCCGCCCGGCACCGGTCTCGAAGAGCTGGTCGTTGGTGGTGCCGCTGGCGATCATCTGCTTGAACTTGGCGGCCAGCGTCGTCGTGTCGAGCATGTTTTCCAGCACTTCGACGGAGTCCGAGTCGGGCTCGAACAGCTCGGGAGCGATCCCCTTCACCGCGTCCCGCAGGCCGGCCGACTCGACGGAGGTGACGATGGTGCCGTTGGTCGCGAAGACCTTCTTGTCGGTGGTGTCGGCGACCTTGACCGGCTGCATCTGCTCGGCGAAGCCCTTGGGCAGGAACACCTTGACCATGCCGGTCTGCGTGACGGTCTGCGGCTTGCCGTCCGGCCCGGTGACCGTTCCGGTCAGGGTGATCGGGACCAGCCAGGCGTCCATCTCGCCGTCGGTCTCGAACAGGTGCACGTCGTTGGCGCGCTCGGCGTTGGAGGAGCCGGTGCTGACGCTGCGACCGCGGCCGCCGCCCTGGCCGAACTCACCGAACTCGACCTGGTCGCCGCCGCGGCCGGTGAACCAGCGCTTGACCTTGGCCCTGATGGTGGAGTAGGAGACTGCGGCGGTCTCGATGAGCAGCCGGGCGAGCTGCTTGCGCTGGGTGCCGAGGTAGACGGCGTTGGCGTGGTCCAGCTCGGCGTCGACCCGGACCTGGGTGACCCGCTCGATCTCCGGGGTGCGCGTGTCCTGGTGCTTGAGGAAGAAGATCTTGCCGTTTTGCACCAGCTGGTCGATCTCGGACTCGACCATCGCCTCGGTGAGCTGGCGCTCGAACCACTGCTCGTTGAGCACCTGCTTGTCCCGCGTGCGACGCCGCCAGGCCCTGTTGCCCTGGGAGTCGCTGCCCTCTTCGGAGGCGGTGACCGTTCCGCTGACGGCGCCCGTGTCCGCAGCCTTCGCCCGCACCGCGTGCATGAACGACGCGAGGGCGTCGCCCTGGTTCCTGCCCCCGAGCGGCTGACCGTCCGGGCCGTTCAGGACCAGGCCCTCCAGGATGCCCGTGCCGACGCCGACCTTCGAGACGTATTCCGGCAGCTTCGCGTCGGGGGCGTTGGGGTCCTTGCGGATGGCGTCAACCGACTCGCCGTTTGCGTCGACCGCGTCGCGCGAGGTCGGGTACCCGTGCTCCACCGCGTCCTGGCGCGACATTTGGACGATGAGCGTGCTGTCCACGATCGAGGGGTCGCCGACGTTGGTCCCGAGCGGGCTCTGCAGCTGGATCTCGATCGCGGTGGGCACCTGGAGCGTGACCGCTCGCTCTCGACTCACACGCACGGGGATGATCGTGGAGTCGGAGTAGGTGACGCTGGTCTCGGAACGGCCCCACATGCGGCCGCCCTTGTGCGGCAGCACGCCGTCGACCATCTTGTCCAGCCAGCCGAGCGCCTTCGAGCCGGCCCCGGCCTCGGAGTTGAAGCCGCGGCCGACGGCGGTGACGCCACCGGTCTTGAGGAACCAGACCAGGACCCGCTCCAGCAGCAGCCCGCCCTTGGCGAAGGGCCCGGAGTCGTGGCCGCCGAGCATCGTGGACCCGGCCGGGTCCATCGTCGGGCGCAGCATCGGCCGCGCGACCACGGTGCCGCCCGCGTCCGTGATCGTGAACGAGAAGCCGCTCTCCCGGTTCGCCGGGCGGACCATGTCCGCCTCGAACTCCAGGACCGCGGTCTCGATCTGCCGGTGCAGGTCGGGCACGGTCGCGGACAGAGCCGGGCCGAGCATCTCCATGAGCCGGTCGACGGTGGCGTTCCTGCCGTGCCACATCGCGATCGCGATGTGCGGCGTGTTGGCCGCGGTGGTGTCCACGCCGGAGAGGTCGCGGCGGACGCTGGTCCCCGCCCGCTGCAGGAAGGAGTCCGGCACGCCGACGAGCAGCGTGTCGGGGGAACCGGGGTACCACTTGCCGTCGGGGGCGCTCTCGAACGGCCGGAACGTCCTGACCTCGACCCACTTGCCGGGGTCGGTCTTGCTCGGCTCGGAGATCCGCAGGGTGACCGCGACCTCGAAGGCGGTCGCCGGTCCCCGGTTGGTGACGATGGCGTGGTTGGTCTCGCCGAACTGGTGGGCCATCACCGACTGGCCGGTGAAGTAGGAGGCCTTCTTGGCGACGCTGCCGGAGAGGATCGGGTTCTCGTCGATCATCGTCGGCAGGCCCGTGGTGGCCAGGCTGAGCACGTCGTCGGCCGACAGCGCCGGGCCGAAGCTGATCGAGCTGCTGCGGTTGGAGGACTCGTCGAAACCGCCCTGGCCCTGCGCGAGCAGGCCGTGGCCCTGTTCGTGCGGGCGGACCGCGGTGCGCACCCGTCGCGGGTCGCTGAAGTCCATGTGGATCAGGCGCCTGATCTGGCGGCCGTCCTGGGTCCGGAAATCGATCACCGCGCCGTCCGGGCCGAGCACCTTCTGCCAGTGCGCCGAGATGGCCTGGTTCACGTCCGCGACGGTGACGTTGAGCATCTCGGCGAGTTCGGCGGCGTAGGGGATGTGCCCCATGGCGGCGCCGTTGATGAAGCCCGCCAGCGTCGGCTCGCCCGGTGGGACCGGATCGCCGTTCGCGTCGCGCTCCAGGCCCTGGTCGTACACCAGCGGAACGCCGCTCGCGGTCCTGGTCGGCCTGCCCTGGGCGTCCTTGCCCTCCTCGGGGGCGCCCTGCCCGGCGGCGTTCTGCTGCTGCGCCTCGACGAGCACAGCGGGCAGCTGCTCCATGATCTGCTCGATCACGAGGCGCTGCGCCGCCGCGTCCTCCGGCAGCGACGGGACGATCGCGTGGAAGTCCTCCACGGTCCCGTCCGGCCGCAGCGTCACCAGGACCTGGGGCTCGGTCGAGGAGTCGACGGCCACGCTGACCCGCAGCGGGACGGAGTCCTGGCCGAGTCGCACGAGCAGGTGGTCCCCGCTCGGCGCGAGCTCGCCCGCGAAGGCGTCGTCGCCACCGATCGCGGTGAGGACGTCGGGGTCGACCGCGGTGGCGGTGCCCTGGTGGGCCCACGGGCTCAGCTCCGCGAGCGGCACACTGATGCCGCGCGAGGCGGCGAACAGCGTGGGCAGCTCCGCCAGCAGTCCTGCGAGCACGCCCAGCTGCTGGGCGGTGTCGGCGGGCAGGGACGGGACGACGAGGGTCAGCCCGACCATGTCGCCGGACTCGGTGCGCAGGACGTCCACGCGCGCGTCGGTGGCGGACGGGTCAACGGTGATCAGCACCGCGACGTCGTCCTCGCCGATGCGCACCCACACCTCGTCCGGTGCCAGGTCGTCGGCCGAGGTCTGTGACTGTCCGCGCAGGAGCCCCACGACGGACGGGGCGACGGAGTCGGCGGTGCCGTTGGACCACGGCACGGCGATCCGGGCGAAGTCGGTGTCCGGGACCGCCGGGAGCGGCTGGGTCTCGGCCTCCGGTGTGGTTGCGGGGGCGTGCGTGCGCGCCTCGGCGACCACCGCCGGGAGCTGGGCGACGACCGCTTCGAGCATGGCCCGCACCGCGTCCGGGCCCGTGGGCAGCGAGGGCACGAGCACCTCGATCGACCGCAGCGAACCGTCGGGCGAGACGGCGACGACCACGATGGGGTCCGGGTGCCCGCCCCGGAAGACCACCGGGACGCTCGTACCGTCGATCTGGACGGCCAGGTCGTGCGCGGCTGTCGGCGCCCGGTCGCCGGGCAGATCACCGGAGTTGTGCAGCGCCTCGACGACCATCAGGTCGAGGGTGTCCATGGAGCCGGGGAACCCCCACGGTGCCATGGCCCGGAACGGCACGTGGACGGTGACGCCCTGCTCGCCCCGGTCGAAGACCGAGACCTCCGGCCCAGCACCCTGCTGCCGCTGCTCTTCCTGCGGCTTCTGCTCGGCTTCCTCGGCGCGCTGTTCGCCCTCGGCGGCCCGGTTCGCGGCGGCCCGTCGCTCGGCGGCCTGCTGCGCGGCTTCCTGCTGGCGCACGGCCTCGGCCGCCAGCTCGGCGCGCTGCTCGGTCACGAGGTCCTGGAGCTGGGCGAGCAGCGAGCCGAGCACGACCTGCTGGTCGAGAGTGCTGTCCGGCAGCGCCGGGACGACCAGCACGACGCCGGGGTCCGGGCCGACTTCGACGTGCGGTGCGGTCGCGCTCGTGTCGATCCGGATCACCAGCGGCTCGGCGTTGGGGCCGATGTGCAGCAGGAGCCCGTCGGTGTTGGTCGGATCGTTGGTGACCGGGATGTCCGAGGCGTCGAAGAGCCTGTCGAGGACCTGGGGGCGCACCTCGGTCTCGGTGCCGTTCTGCCACGGCTCCAGGACCTGGACCGCCACGTTCCGCGGTGCGATCGGCACGTTCGGGCGGCGTTCGATCAGCAGGTCGTTCGCCAGCTCGGGGAGCTGGGCGATCAGCGGGCCGAGCACGGCGCGCGCACCGGCGGTGTCCTCCGGCAGCAGGGGGACCCACAGCACGAGACGGCCGTCCGGGCCGAGCTCCAGGTGCGGCGAGGTGACGTCCTCGTCGATCCGGATCACCAGCTGCGCGGTGGTGGAGCCGATGTGCAGCAGGTAGTGGTCGGCGTCGGGCGACGCGAGGGTGATCGGGATGTCCGGGTCGGCGACGAACCTGTTGTGGGTGTCGACGTGCACCGAGTTCTTGGTGCCGTTCTCCCACTCCAGCAGGACCGGGACCGCCACCCTGAGCGGCGTCGCGGCCCGCTCGGCTGCCGCGACCCGTTCGGCCTCCGCGGCTCGCTCAGCTTCGGCGGCTGCCCGCTCGGCCTGCTGGTCCGCCTGGAGCTGGGCCACGCGCTCGCGCGCCCCGGCCAGCGCGTCCCGCACCTCTTGGACGGCGTCGGGCACGCGGGTGCCGAAGCTGCGCTCGATCGCGAGCCGGAACAACTCGACCGGGATCCGCGCCAGGGCCTCGTCGCTGAGGCCGGACCACGCGGACGACCAGTCGTTGCTGTGCATGATCGGGTCGAGCGGCTTGCTCATGACCTGGTGCAGGTAGTCCATGCCGTGGAACAGGGCGGTGACGACGGCGGCGGGCGCCTGGTCCGGTCCGAAGACCCGGGAGATCTGGCGCAGGGCCTGGACGTCGAGCCCGGCCTCGCGCAGCGCGTTCGCGTCGAGGTCCCCGGTGAACGCGGGAACGTAGTGCCGCAGCGCCTCCATCGGCGTGATCTGCGGCAGACGCGGGGCGATGCGACGGGGGAGGCGGACGGGAGCACCCGAAGAGGTGTCCTCGCCGTGCAGCACGACCAACCCGGCCCTGGTCCGCGCGGCGTACTCGGGGAGCTCGGTGCCGAAGAGGCGGTTGAACGCGACGTCGAGCAGCTGCAGCGGGACGCGCTCGCGGTGCCCGGACTCCTCGCTGATCAGCAGGGCGAGCTGCCGCCTCACCAACTGCGGCTCTTCGAACAAGGGCATGAACCGCATGCCCCGGGCGCCCTGCACCAGGTGCGCGGCGATCACGGCGGGCAGCAGCTCGGGGGCGGTCGTGGCGGCGATGACGCGCAGTTCGTCCTTGGAGAGCCCGGCCGCGGCGAGCGCGTCGGGATCGATCTCGCCGGTGAACTCCGGGACCAGCCGCCGCAGCACCTCCTGCGCCGTGAGCGCCGCGACGGCCTTGTCGGCGCCCGCGTTGACGTAGATGGCGTCCGTGCCGGTGCCGGGCTGGGCGGCCTCGCCCAGCGGTGCGGGCACGCTCAGCGCCCAGGTGTGCGCCGGGAAGTAGTGGGTTCCCTGGCGCAGCACGACGATCCGCCGCCGCCCGGACTCCCCGTGCTCCAGGACGGACCCGTCCTCGGAGACCAGCACGATCCGCACGCCGAGCTGGTCGGCGACGGCCGCGAGGTCGGCCTCGGAGGTCCCGTCCAGTTCTGCGGTGCCCGTGCGCGCGCCCGCGCGGTCCAGCGCCGCGCCGAGCGTGCCCTCACCGGGCATCGTCCACTCGATGCGCAGGAACCCGTCGTTGAGGAATTCCTGCTGCGCGCGCGAGGGCGCGTTGGGGTCGCCGACCAGTGCGACGAAGTCCGCGTCGGCCAGGCCGGAGACCTGGCGGGCGCCGGGCAACTGGCTGACCATCAGCGCCGCGGCGCCGATGCCGTAGGAGTAGATCGTCGAGCGAACCTGGTCCCACAGGCGCGGCGAGGCGAGGCTGCCGCCCGCGACGGGGGAGCCTGCGGGCTGGCCGTGCAGGAACTGCAGCAGCACCTGGCGCGCGCTCGCGTCCAGCGCCGCTCGCGCGGCGGAGTCCGAGGGCAGCGGCAGGGCGGGCATGGTCTCGGCCGGGCCCAGGAACGACGGGCGCAGCCGGACCGCGGCACCCAGTGCCTCCGGGTTGTCCTCGATCGCGGTGCGGCGCTGCGCGGCGGTCGCCAGACCACCGCGCACGGACATGTCGGCAGCCGCGGTGCGCAGCGCCTTCAGCTGGGTGAAGGAAAGGGTGTCCGGGTCGATGCCCGCCAGCTCCAGCGCGGCGCCGAAGTCGGCCATGTCGACGGCGTTGGAGCGGTCGTAGCCGAACAGCTGGGCGGCCCTGCCGATGTCGGCGGGCAGCGGCGCGGTCGCCGGGCTGAGCCGCGCCACCTCCACCTGGAACTGGGCGACCCGGGCGGGGACGTTCTCGCCGTAACGGTTGGCGATGGCCACCCGCAGCAGCGACGTCGGCACCCGCGCCTTGCCCTCGTCGTCGGCGCCGATCCACGCGTGGTGCAGCATCGACCGGCGCATCTGCGCGTCCTGGGTCTTGCTGATGGCCCTGACGTAGTCCATGCCGCGCGCCAGCGCGGTGACGGTGGCGCCCGCGAGGTCCCGCGACCCGAACAGCCGGTGCAGCTCGCGCAGGTCGACGTCGGCGCCCGGCTGGACCAGCCTTGCGGCCTCCAGCGAGGTGCCGAGCGAGGTCACGGCCTCCCAGAAGGCCTGCTCCTGGGCGGCGCTGGGCAGCACCTGGTCGTCGGCGGACTGCTGCAGCATCGTCTCGCCGCTGCTCAGCGCGGCCAGGTACTCGCTGCCCGCCGGGTGCAGCTCGTTGCGCACGATCGACTCGAAGTCCATCGCCTCGGCGATGGTGGCCATCCGCTCGGTCCGCGCCTCGGCCGGGACCGCCAGGTAGACGGCGCGCTCGACCATGTGGCCGGCGACCTCGCGCTCCTGCAGCTCCAGCGTGCTCAGCCCCTGCGGCGGGCCCTGCAACCAGTGCGTGACCTCGTGCACCACGCGCCCGGCGAGCTCGCCGACGGTGACGCCGGGCTCCAACAGGACGGAGACCTGTCCGTTCTCCCAGTTCAGCACCGCGAGGGTGGTGCCGTCGGGCAGGACCGTCATCGTCTCGACGACCTGGTGGATCTCGTCGACGATGTCTTCCCGCGAGTAGCCGTTGGCGGTGCCGACCACGTCGGCGATCGCGTCGACGCCGAGCTCCGCGACCCTGGCGATCTCCGCGCGCACCGCGTCGAGGTCGGTGACGGTGGTGGCGGCCACGGTGGCCAGGCCCGGGTCGAGCAGGTCGTGCAGCGCCCGCACGGCGTCCTCGACAACGGTGCGGTCGCCGGTCTCGCTGAACTCCCGGTAGGCGCTGAGCACCTGCTGCGCCGCGACGAACTTCTGGTAGTTGCCCAGCTCGTCGTCCAGCACCAGCCCGCGGGTCGCCGAGTCGTAGGAGTCCCGGAAGTGCCGGACCAGCTCCTGGGCGAGGTCGCGCCTGCCCGCGGTGACCAGGTGGGAGCGGAGCGAGTCGCCGAACTTGCGGACGTCCACGTCGCTGCTGACCGCGGCGGTCTCACCCGCGCTGTCGTGCACGACGAGCCTGCCGGTGCCGTGCTCGTCCCGGTAGAAGCGGAAGTTGTCGACGGGAGCGTCACCGCTCACCGCGGACATCCACCGGCTCGGCAGGAACTCCGCCGGACGCGTGGTCTTCGCCAGCGCCGTGACCAGCTCGCCGCTGACCAGGTCGCCGTTGCCGTCGGCCACCGCCAGCTCGTGGGCGGCGTTGGCGAGCTCCGTGGCGAGCCCGAGCCAGTGCGCCCCGGCCGGGGCGTCCTCGCCGGAGGCCTCGCGGGTGTGCGCGTGCAGTTCGGCGAGCGCCTTGGACGCTAGCGCCAGCGCCTGCTTGAGGTCCTCGACGGCCTGCTCGTCGCCGGGGTTGTCGGCCACCCGCTGGATCAGCGTGCCCAGCGTCTCGCCGGGCGCCGTCGCGGTGAGGGACACGCCCAGCAGCAGGTCGTTCGGGCCGTGCACGACACCGAGCCCGAGGAAGTCGGGCGTCTCGAAGCTGGTGCGGCCCTGCTCCGCCAGCTGCCCGTTCGCCCAGAAGCGGAAGGCCAGGTCCTCGATCGAGCTGTGCACGGTGAGCACGGCGAGCGTCTCGCCGTCGGCGACCACCCGGAAGGAGCGCCCGTCGGCGAGCGGCTCCAGCGTGACCTCGTCCTCGTTCCTGCTGAAGCGCCCCGCCAGCTGAGCGGCGGCGAACTGCCGCAGGTTCTCCCTGTGGGCACCTCCCACGCTGCCGGGTTCGGTGGAGTGGGCCATCTCGGCGGTGTAGGCGTCGAACGCGGCCGAGCGCGTCCTGGGGGAGGCGATGAAGGTGTCCCCGCGCGTTCCCTCGACCACCGGGAGCGCGTTGACGAAGGCGTTCAACGCGTCCTCGGAGACCCGGACGCGCTGTCCGGCCGGGCCTTCCAGAACGCTGTCGACCAGGCCGCGCAACTGAGCGACCGAAGGCGTCATCCCCTCGCTGGGGAGCACCGAGCGCATCACGTCGTCGGCGCGGTTGGCCAGGCCGCGCAGGGGGTCCTCCCGGCGCGAGAGCCACGGGGAACTGTCGCCGTCGGTCAGCGAGGCCAGCAGCGGGCTGTCCGCCGGGTGGATGGCACCCGCGCCGCGCTCGACCATGTCCGGCGTCCACGTCGCGACCCGGGCCAGTTCCCTGGTGAGCACCGAGGCCGGAAGCGACTGGTACAGCGCCAGCTCGACCTTGTGCGCCTCGATCTCCATGGAGCGCAGCACATCCGTCGGCAGGCCGCGCGGATCGCCCTGGAGCAGGTGGGTGGCCTCGTGCACGACGCGGCCCGCCAGTTCGGCGACGGTGACCCCGTTCTCGACCCGGACGGCCAGCCGTCCGTCGCCGATGGACCAGTCGACGACGGCGCGCGCGTCGGTGTCGGGGTCCGTCAGGACGGTCATCGTCCCGACGGTGTCCCGGATGATGCGCCGCGCCTCCTCGGCAGGGCGTCCGGTGAGGTCGGAGATCTCCTGTGCGACCGACTCCGCGACCCTGCCGACCAGCTCGCGGGTGGGCTCGTCCAGCTCGGTGACGGTGGTGGAGGCCGCGGCGGTCGTCGCCGCGTCCAGCTTGGCCAGCCCCAGCAGCTCGCGCACCGCGTGCACGCGCTCGGCCAGCAGCCGCTCCTGGTCGCGCACGGCGTCGAGCACGTCGCGTGCGGCGGAGAGCAGTTCGGTGCCGGACGGGGTCAGCGGCGCGGTGCCCGTCATCACCATCGAGGCGAGGGTGCTCGGGACCAGCTCCGGCCTGCCCTCGCCCAGCGCGAGCGCCGACGCCTCGCGCAGGACCTCGATGGCCCGCTCGGTCGCGGCGTCGTCGAGCGCGACACTTTCGGGGGTTTCCCGCGAGCTCTCGTCCGGACGGACGAACGTTTGCGTCGCTTCGGAGGGGCTCGCGGCGGTGCCGACGAGCAGCAGATCGAGCACGAGCTCGCCGTTGACCACGCGGGTGTCGATGATCTCGAACTCCGCGCCGGCGGCCAGCAGCGCCTCGCGCTCGGAGGGGGTCCCGGACAGGTCTCCGATGTGGATGACCTTGTGCCCGCTCGGCACGTAGACGTTGGCCCGGTGCGGGTGCCCGGATCTGACCGGAACGACCGAGGTCGACGTGGGCGCGTGGTTGGTGAACCGCCTGCCGTGCAGCTCGCCGGGGTCGCCGTACTGCCCGACCAGCAGTTCGAGGTTGTCGTAGCCCCAGTACAGCTTCACCGGCTTCTTCGTCGGCTTGACCTTGTCGAAGACCTCGGCGGCGCCGTTGAGGTACTCGGCGTCCTTGGCGGCCTCCCGCCGCAGCATCGCTTCGCTGAAGCGGCCGCTGGCGTCCGCGTAGAGCCCGGTGGCGAACAGCTCGTCGCCGGTGACCGGCTCGGTGCGCTCCTCGACCGGACGCCCCGCCATCACCGCTCGGTAGGCGTTGTTGCGCACGTCGTACCCGACGCCGGTGAGCCCGTGCAGCGCGTCGATGTCGGCATCGGTGATCCGCCACGAGCGGTCGATGCCCATGGTCCATCCGGAGGCGTCGGTCATCCGCTTGACCGAGCCTTCGTCGGCGTCGACGGCCAGGTCCACCGTCTCGTTGCGCAGCGCCGCTTCGTCGCGGGTCATCCGCCGGGGCGCGCGCACGGACTCGACCCCGTCCGGGGTGACCAGCGCCTCGCGCAGGGCGTCCTGCTGGGTGAGCAGCCGGAGCCGCCGTGCGCCGTCCACCTCCTGCTGGTTCTGGAGCTTGTCCAGCTGGTTGTTCAGCTCGGTCTGGGCCTTGGCCCGCTCCTCGTCGGTGCCGGGGGAGGTGAGGAGGGTCTTCTTGATCTCCTTGAGCTGGTTGATCATCTCGTTGTTGTCGCCCACCTTCGCCTCGAGCCTGGCGATGGTGTTGGTCATCCGGCGGAGGTCGGCGCCCTCCTCGGTGACCACCCGCACCTCGACCCGCTCGCCCGTGTGGACGTCGCGCACGGTGAAGCGCAGTCCCGGGTCGCCGTCCGGCCACCCGTTGACGATCGCCCCCTCCAGGTGCAGGGAGAACTCCTGCATCTCCCGCAGCAGGGCGCGGACGTGGTCGGCGTGGCCCTCCTCCGGCAGCGTCACCATGACGTGCGGCCGCAGGGCGCCGTCCGGGAGGCGCTCCTCCTCGCGCTCGATCTCGTCCGCGGTCCGGTCGATGGCGTTGAAGAGGTTGCGCAGCACGCGCTCGGCGTTGCTCTCGTCCTCGTTGTCCGCGTCGGCGTCGGCGGTGTCCATCGCGGAGGTGCCCAGCGCGGGTCCGCCGATGAGCACGATGTGCAGCTGGATCTTGCCGTTGACCTCGCGGACGCGGACGACCTCGAACTCCGAGCCGGCTGGCAGCAGCGTGTCAGCCGTCCAGCCGTCCGAGCCGATGTGCACGACCCGCGCGTCGCCGGGCACGTAGACAACAGCCTCGTAGGCGCTGTCGGCGGCGTGCTCGGTGTTGGTCGACGCCGCGATCGGGCTCTCGTAGGCGAAGCGGTGCCCCATGAGCTTCGCCTCGTCCGCGCCCACGGTCGCGACGAGGTCCTCGAAGCCCCAGCGCACGGCGACCGGACCGGTCACGGCGGTCTCGTACTCGCCGCGGCTCTCCGCGATCTCGTTGAGCACGCGGGCGTCCCGCTTGGCGAGCAGGGTCTGCTCGTTCTTCACCCGCACGTCGTTGAAGCCGTACCAGCGCTTCAACGCCTCCGCGTCGACCAGCTCCTCGTAGACGCCGGTCTCCACCAGCTCCTCGGCGGTGATCGGCCGGCTGGTGTCGGCCCACTTCTCCTTCCGCGCGAGCTTGCGCAGCCTCGACAGCTCCCGGAGGTTGCCCCGGAAGTCCTTGACGTAGCTCAGGGACGCCGCCGGCCTGAGCAGCGCCCGCTGCTGCTCGAGATGACGCAGGTTGTCGGCGCGGATCTGCAAGGCCTTCTGGTGCGCCTCGGTGATCCGCTTGTTCTCCTCCGCGGAGTCGGCGAAGACCGCCATCGCGCCCAGCGACAGCTCGGGCATGTCCTCGGGGATCTCGCCGAGCCGCTCGGCGGCGGCCTCGCCGTCGACCGCGTCGGCGACCCAGTCGGGCGCCTTGGCCTGCGTGTAGGCCGAACGCACGATCGGGGTGACCTCCGGCCGTACGTTGTCGAGGCCGCGCGGCACGATGCTGGCCTCGGCCAGCTCGTCCCGCCGCTGTTCCAGCTCGGTGCGCCCCAGGACCTGCTGGGCCCGCCGCTGTTCCAGCTGCTCGAGCCTGCGCTCGAGATCAGCCAGCGCGCGCGCCAGCGGATCGCCCTGCGCGTTCTCGGACTGCTCCGATTGCTCGGGGGTCTGTTCCGGGGTCTGCTCCGGCGCGTTCCGCAGCGAGGGCTCGGCGGCCTCGGCCCGCTTCGCCTCCTGCTGCCGGAGAGCTTCCTCCCGCTGCTCCAGCTCCTGGCGGAACCTCTCGACCCTGCGGTCGATCTCCTCCTCGGTGAGCGTGCCCTCGGCCGCGCGCCGCTGGAGGTCGCGCCGGGTAGCCTCGAGTTCCTCCACCGCCTCGCGCAGGCGGCTCTCCTCGCTGTCCAGCCTGGTCAGCCCGTTGGCGACGCTGCGCGCTTCCGCGCCCTGCGGGGTGACCAGGCGCAGCCGCACCAGCTGCCCGGTCCGCACGTCGCGCAGCTGGGCCACCAGGCCGCTGTCGCCGTCGGCCCACGCGTTGACGATCGGTCCGTCCAGCTGCAGCCCGAGCCCGTGCAGTCGCTGCAGCAGGTCGCGGGCGGCGTCGGCGTGACCGGTCTCGGGCAGCCGGGCCATCGCGGCGATCACCAAAGGGCCGTCGCCGGGCAGCGCGAGGTCGTTCAGCATGTCGACGCCCTCGCCGGCCTGCTCGGCGGCCTTCTTCAGCGCCTCGATCGCCCGGTCCCGGGGTTTCGCCTCCGGCTCGGCGCTGGGCCGGGAGAGCAGCTCGCCCGCGTCCTCGCGCCAGTCGCCCTGGGCGCTCAGCTCGGCGACACCGTCGGGCACCTGTACGGCCCGGTAGACCTCTTCCATCCGCTTGGCCAGAGCCTCGCGCAGCGGGTCGTCCTCGGCGAGGCCGTCCAGCGCCTGCTCGGTCCTGATCCCGGTCAGCCGCGCGGTGAGCGAGCCCGGGGTCTCCAGGTTCAGCACGACGGTGTCGCCGCCGGGGGTGAGCCACGTGGTGCTCACCCCGAGCCCGCCCGCCGTCCAGCCGTTGACCAGGCCGTCACCGTGCTCGTCGGCGACGAGGGTGTGCCCGCTCGCCTCCATCGCGAGGATGATCCGCCGGACGTCGTCGCTGTGCTCCGGCCCCGCCAGCCGCACCGTGTAGCGCGAGCGGTCGCCGGGTGCGTCGGGGTCCGAGGTCACTCGCGCGGAGGGCACCGCGGAGGTGACGGCCGCGAGCACCGGAGCGGCCCGCTGGCTGGTGCGCAGCATGACGTCGCCGTCGGCCAGCAGGCCTTCGCCCATGACCACCTCGTGCGCGCGCATCAGCGCCTTGCGCATCAGCACGCCCGCGATCATCCGGCGCTGACCGGCGTTGTCCGGGCTGAACCCGGAGACCTCGATCAGCATCGGCGTCGCCTGCCGCAGCACGCCGTCGACGACGACCCGCCGCGGCGGCGTGATCCGCATGCCGCCCGCGCGCAGGTCGTTGACGGTCCGGATCTGGGCGTCGACGACCGTGCCGTCGGGGAAGTGCAGCCGGATCAGCTCGTCGCTGACCTCCTCCATCCGCACGGGGAGCGCGGCACCGGTGTCGGGATCGGTGGCCGTCTGCCCGACGAGCCTGCGGACCGCGTCGACGAGGTCGCCGTCGAACTCCTGGTGGTACTCCGAGTCGGCGCTGACCTCGACCTTGTCCTCGAGCGGCTTGGTCTTGGTCTCGCCCGAGGTGCTCTCGGCGTTGTGCGAGGTCCTGGCGTGCGGCAGGGCGCCGTCGGGGTCGTTGCCCGGCACGGTGTCGTGCAGTTCGCGCAGCGCGGTGTCGATGTAGGAGCGCATCTGCGCCGCGTCTGCCGTCGCCGGGATGGTGACCCGCGCGGTGCTCTGCTGGGCGATCGTCCCGTCGTGCAGGCCGATCCAGTCACCGGCGTCGACCACGACGTGGTCGGCTTCGAAGTCCACCACGACGTCGACCGCGATGCGGGTGCCGGTCGAGTAGTGCACGAGCAGCGTGCTCAGCCGCGGCTCTTCTTCCTGCTGGACGAACGCCAGTGCCGCCCTCTTCGCCGACGGGACCGTGGTCTTGGCGTGACCGGTGACCGCGATCGGCCTCGGGCTGCCGTCCGGGGAGCCCGTCTGCTCACCGTTCTGCAGCCGCTGCACCTCCTCGGACAGCACCTGCAGAGAGCGGTCCGAGTCGTCGGTGTCGCTGTCGGCGGCGTTCTCCGGCGAGGTCTTGGGGGCTTCGACCTGAACGGCGCGCGGCACCGTGTGCCAGCTCTCGCCCTCCCTGGCGACATCGGGGTCGGCGGGGGTAGCCCTTCCGTTGCCGGGGCCGACGTTGCCGGCCTCCACCACCGGGCTGCTGGTCCACAGCACCCGCAGCGCCCGGTCCATCTGGGCCTTGGCGTGCGCGATCATGCCCAGGGGGTCGCTCGCGATGGCCGTGGACAGGTGGATCTGCGCAGGGCTGGTCTGCACCCAGCCGTTGGGGGTCAGCTCGAAGCTGCCGGGCACGGCGCGGACGGCACCGGGCGGCAGGTCCGGGTCGACCGCGAGGGTCACCTTGACGACGGTCCCGTCCTCGGAGGTGGCGGTGATGCTGACGGGCCTGCCGCGCGAGTCGGTGTCGATCGTGAGAGTGCCGCGGTTCTGGAGATCCTCGATGGCTGCCGAGAAGGAGGCCTTGGTCATCTCCTCGGAGTGCACGACGGGGGCTTCGGTGTTCTCGCCCTCCGTCGTGAACTCCGCCATCCGGTCTTCCGGCGTCTCCAGCGTCTGCTCGGGCGCCTGCTGGGTGTCGCCGATGGTGCTGCTGCCGCGCCGCTGGTCGCCGCCGTCGGGGTCGCTGCTGTTGGTGTTGCTGCTGTTGGTGTTGTTGCTGTCAGGGTCGTTGCCGGTGGTTTCCCCGGTGTTCGGGTCAGTCGTGTTCGGGTCGGCCGTGTTCGGATCGGTCGTGTTCGGGTCGCCGGATTCGTTGGTGCCGCGGGAACCGGGGTCCGTGCCCTGGGTGCCGTCGGGGTCGGTCTGACCGGTGTTGCTCTCGCCGGTGTTCGCCTCGCCGGACTGGTTCTGCGCCTCGCCGCGGCCGCCGGTGTTGGCTTCGCCGGTGTTCGTGTTCGTGTTGGTGTCGGGGGCGCGCTCGCCCTCGGGCCGCGCCTGCTGCCCCTGCTGCTCGGGCCGTGCCTGGGCCTCGTTCTCGGGGGAGGGGTTGGGCCTGCGGGTCTCCTCGGTGCGCTCCGGGGTCCGGGTGTTCCCTTCACCCTGGCCCTGCGAGGTGTCCGGGCTCTGCTGCTGTTGCTGCTGCGGAGTCGGCTGGCCCGGCTCGGCGACGCGCCTCTGCTCGCTCTCGCCGCCGCGCTGAGCGGGGACGTTCTCGCCCGTCCTGCCGCCGGTGTTGGGCTGCCCACCACCGGTCTGCCCACCACCGGTCTGGCCACCACCGGTGTGCCCGCCACCCCCGATGACCGACGGGTCCGGCGGGCTGACGGGCTGGGCGACCGAGCCGATCAGGTCGGAGACGGAGGCGATCTGCCCCATCGACTGGCGTGCGAGGTTGAAGTCCTGGACGCTCATCCGGGCCTCGGCCCAGCTGCGCTCGCCGATGACCTGCTCCCAGGTACCACCGAGAGCACCACCGACGGCCGCCTGCCAGAGGTTCTCCGAGGACAGCTCCTCGGCGGGGAGGTTGCCGCGTGCCGCGCGCTGCGCGATCACGTCCGCGGGTGCGGCTCCCATGCTGATCGCGAGTTCCTGCACGCCGTAGGAGGCGTACGCGCCGGCGATACCACCGGCCGCACCGAGCGTGAGGTAGCCCATGGTCCGGTTGGCCATGCCGAGCGGAGCACCACCGAGGGCCGCGCCGACGAAGGCCTGCGCGGTCGCCAGTGGGTTGAACTCGTAGAAGCCGTTGGTGCGCGCACCCGTCACGACCTGCGCCACGACGTCGGTGCCCACACCGTAGAGCAGGGCGGAGCGGAGACCGTAGCCCTTGACGCGCTGCCACAGCTCGCGGCGCGCGCTCGTGTTGGCCAGGCTCCGCTCCATCTGGTTGACCAGCTGCCTGCGCAGCGCGGGCTCCAGCGCCGTCTGCGGCAGCTCTCGCCCGGCGAACCGCGCCGCGGCGAGCCGGGCGACCTCCCTGTTCGTCGCCGTGCTCATCACCCGCGCCGTGATGGCCCTGCGTGCCTGTGCCCTGGCGAGCAGCCCCCCGCCACGCTGGGCGGTCTCTCGCACGGCCTCGGTGATCAGCCGTTGCGCCAGCTCGTGCTGCACCCGTTGCGCGGCACCGCGCCCGGCGATCGTCGACGGCCGGACCACGTTGCCGACCCTGGCCAGCCCCCTGCCCGCGCCGCGCACCAGGTTCATCGGGTTCTTCACCAGGTTCACCGCGCCGGCGACGAGGTGACTCGCCCCGGCGGCGGTGACTGTCGCGACCTTGACCGCGGCCTTGCCGACGCCCTTGGCGACGAGCTTCGGGATCGTGATGGCGATGGTCTTGGCGATCACTCGCGGCGCCTGGCGCCCCGCTGCCTTGAGTCCACCGAGGGTGACGGAGCGGATCGGGCCACCCCGCGCGACGATCCGCGTGATCGCCTCCAGGGCCTCCTTGGCGATCGCCTTGGCCGTGAGGGTGCGCGCGACGAACGTGGCGGGAATGGTGGCCAGGGAGGCGCCCACGGACGGAATCGCAACGGCGATCGCCCGGATCACCTCGGTGACGAGCAAGATGAGGTTGGCCTGGTACATGCTCTTCATGAGCACGACCTGGGAGTTGAAGTTCATCACTCCCATGCCGACCTTGCTCATGGCCTGGGAGAGGTCGTAGAGGCTGCGTTGCAGTTCGGCGACCTTCTCGTTGATCGCGTACGCCGTCGCGCCCTCGAAGTTGAACTCCATCTCGGAGCTGATCCGCAGCAGCTCCTCGCTGAACTCCGTGATGCGGTTCGACTCGTCGAAGTAGTGCTTGGCGAGCTCGGCCGAGAGGTCCGCGTCGGCCTCGGGGTAGTCACCGAGCAGACCGTTGACCACCATGGTCATGTTGATCGGCGGCACCCAGACGCCGAGATGGGACGCCCAGGCGCGGAACTCGTCGACGTACTTGTCGACCTTCTTCGCGAAATCCTGCATCGCGTAGGCGAAGGGGTCGACAGCCGAGTCGACAAAGTTCCCCACCAGGCACCCCAGACCCTCAAAGTGAAAAGATAAAAAGGCACGTCTCCGTGCCGATCAGCTATTCTGATGTGTTCGGAGACGTGCGCGTAGGCCTCGTGCTCGGGCCTACTTCGAGCCGTGCTGCTTCTCGTTGTCCTGCTCGCCGGAGCGCAACTCGCCCGCCGCTTGGACCATGTAGGTCCCGATGTCCGAGATGACCTTGCCGACCTCCTGGCCCGCAGTGCCCATCTCGGTGGCGGTGCCGTCTTTGTACTGGTTCGGGTTGTTCATCGCCAAACCGATTTTGTCCTTGCCGAACGTCTTGGGGTCGCTCTCCGTCTCGTGACCGCGCTTGGCGTTGTCGACGGAGGCGGTGCCGAAGTCCTTGCCCGCCTGCGAGATGCGGTTGCCCAGGGACTCCAGCTGCTCGAGGAGTACGCGAAGGTTTCCACTCATTTCTTCTTCTCCTTCCGTTCGGCATAGACCTCGGCGTCGCTGCGGAAGACGTTCGCCAGCGGGTCCTCCTCATCGAAGGTTCCGCCACCTGCGAGCTTCTGCAGCTCACGCATCTCCGGGGGGAAATGCTCGCCCATAATATCTTGCGCCTGCTCGGTCGCGTCCTTGACCGCCGCGTTGGAGGTATTCAAAATCTTGCTTCTCAGTTCAGCCGCGTCCGGCTTGCGAAAAACTCTCGGATCGATTTCCAGATCGACCAGCTGGCCGCGCGGTCCGACCACGACCTTCACCATCCGGTCGTCCGACCAGGCGGTGCCGTTGATGTCCAGCATCCGTTGCTGGGTCTGTGGAATGGCGGCGGTCGTCTTTTGCAACTGCTCCAGCATGCTCTCGAAGAAGTTGTCACCTGGCATCGAGTAATCCATGCTGCCCTCCCTTGACGCGCGCCGTGTTCTCGGGTCGCCGGCTTGGCGCCCCTGGGCCATTATCCTATTATCGCCGCCGTGAACGCCAAGCGCATCGGCCGCGTGCTTCTCGCGTCGGCCGTGCTCTCCGCAGGCCTGCTCGCCGCTCCCGCCACCGTGACCGCACAGCAGCAGTGCGTCACCGGCGGCTCCGACATCCGCTCCGTTCCGTGGCCGCAGCGCCTGCTCGCGCCGGAGCGCGCCTGGCCGATGACCACCGGCTCCGGGCAGAAGGTCGCGGTGATCAGCACCGGCACCGGGGACAACCCGCTGCTCTCCGGCAAGGTCGCCGACTCGACCACCCTCGCCCGCGCCGACGGCCGCAACGCCAGCGGCAAGCCGGACTGCATGGGCACGGGCACCGGCGTCGCGGGCATCATCGCCGCCGCCAGCTCCACGGGCGTCGGTTTTCACGGCGTCGCGCCGGACGTCGCGCTGCTCTCGGCCAAGGTCGTCGCGGACAGCTACACCTCGGGAGGGCCGCCGAAGGCCGTCGAGCCCGGTCTGCTCGCCGAAGCCGTCGACTGGGCGGTGGGCAAGGGGGCCTCGGTGATCGCGGTGGCGGAGGTCGCTCGTGAGGACAGCGCCCAGCTGCGGCAGGCGGTGCAGAACGCGCTCGCGAAGGGCGCCGTCGTGGTCGCGGCGACGGGTGAGCCCGCTGGTGGCGACAGTCCGTACGCGGGCAAGCCGACCTACCCGGCTTCCCAGGACGGTGTGCTCGCGGTCGGCGCGATCGACGAGGGCGGCCTGCTCGCACCGGCCGCCAGCAAGATCGACATCGTCGCGCCGGGGCTGAACGTGCTGACGACCGCGCCCGGAGGCGGGCTGGCGACCGGGGGCGGGAGCTCCTTCGCCGCCGGTTACGTCGCGGCGGCCGCGGCACTGGTGCGCGCGTACTGGCCGACCCTGTCCAACGCCGAGGTCGTGAAGCGGTTGCGGGCCACGACCACCCCGGCCAACGTGGGGCCGGACCTGCGGGTCTACGGGGACGGCATCGTCAACCCGTACCAGGCGGTGATCGATCAGATGGCCAAGGGAGGCCCCGCGGTCCTGCCGCCGTTGAAGCAGGAGGAGCCCTCCGCCGAGGAGAAGGCGCGCACGGCCGCCGAGGACCACGCGAGGGCGTGGGGCTTCGGCGCCGCGGGCATCGGGGTGGGGATGGCCGGACTGGTGATCGCGCTGGCGATCTTCTGGCCGAAGGGCCGCCGCCGCGGCTGGCGCAGCGGGCTGGCACCCGATCCCGTCGAGCACCCCGAGGACGAGCTGCCCCAGCCGCCCGCCGAACTCTTCGGCGGGCGCGCTGGGAACAGCTGACGGGTTCGTCCGCACGGTGCTCGTCCCTCGGGGTCCGGATGGCGGCGGGGCCAGGGTGGGTAAAGGAGAGCCACCCGCGCGGGGTGGGACCGGACTTCTCGCTTAGAAGAGTCCGGTCAGGGACTGGTCCAGGGACTGCATGTCCTGGGAGCCCAGCGTGGTCTTCTGGCCGAAGTTCTCCTGGGCGCTGCCCATGCCGTCGGCCATCTGGTTCCACTCGATCTGGGCCTGCTCGAACGCCCCCATCGCGGCACCCTTCCAGGCGTCACCGCAGATGGACTGGGCTTCGCGCATCAGGGCGGCGAACGCCTCCTTCAGCGCCTGCGCGTGGGTCCGGGTGTTGGCGCCGAGCGTCTCGACTTCACCGAACCTGTAACCGATGGGCTGGCTCATTGGTCTTCCACCTTCGAGTCTGATCTTCGCTGGTTGAGTGGCTGGCAGAGCGTCACTGGACGGGGCATCAGCCCATGCGGCTGTTGAAGAGCTTGCCGTCGTCGCCCAGGTTCAGCGCCTCGAAGTTGCGCTTCTGCTCCTCGGAGAAGTCCAGCACCCGGTTCTTGGTCTGGGTGACACCGTTGAGCAGTTTGGTCAGGATCTCCTGGATCCGCTTCCACTCGTCGCTGAAGTCTTCCTGCTTCGTCAGCGCCGCGTTGGCCGCCGGACCGGTCCACGAGCCACCGACGTTGCTCATGTAGTCCTGCCGGATCTTGTTCATGATCTCAAGCGAGTCGTTACCGGTCTGCTCGATGGCCTTCTCGAGCTTGATCATCATGTCTTCTGTGAGCTTGGCTTCCGACACGGGCTGGTCACCTTCGATCTTGGAATCAGCGAGTCGTTCACATTCTCCGACGCACCGTGGGGGTGCGCGGTTCCACCGGACCCTAGAACAAGCTTAACCGCAGGTTGAAGCCTCGACTCTTCAGTTCCGATGGAAAAGTTATTCGGGTTTAGCGTGCGTTCAGCCCGCGCTGTGAACCGATCCAGCCATGCTCGGGTCCAGGGTCGGACCCACCGGGATGCGCTGCACGAGCGAGGCGGGCATCGACACCGCGGAGGCGGGGGAGTAGCCGAGTTTGCCCAGCACCTCGGCGCTGGGCACCGGGTAGCGGATGCCCAGGTCAGTGACGATGTTGAGCGCCCCGCCGTCCACCCGGTCCGATGCCGTCGCCCGCACGATCACCACTCCGCCGGGCGGCAGCAGCACGCGGTCGGCCAGCTTCGTGCCGCCCTGCGTCTGCGCCCGCGTCGCCAGGCCGTTGGCCAGGGCGTCGGCCCGGCCGCCGAGCGAGACCTCCGGCGCGGACTTGGCGTTTACCGCCCGCGAGCACACCGGGGCCTTGCCGTTGTCGCCGACCACCGCGAGCGCGGGCGGCTGCGCGGGAAGGGCCGCCGTGCCGGGGGTCGGTTCCAGCGCCTTGCTGCTCGGGGCCGCGGTCGCGGCGGCCGCGGAGACCTCCACCGGCTGCACCGAGTACTGGCCGCGCAGGATGCGCACCTGGAAGTCGTTGATCGGCGCGAGACCGTCGGTGCGCACCAGGTAGTTCTGCACGCCGTTGCCGACCTGGTGGAAGACGATGTCCCCGACCTTGCGGCCCGTCAGCACGGTGGAGTTCTGGCCCTGGTTGTCCACCTGGATCTGCCCGATGTCCTGGCCCGCGGGCAGGCCGTTGAGCCAGGCCGCGCCGACCGGCTCGATCATGCTCTGGGCACCGAAGACCGAGCGCAGCAGCGGCTCGGGTGAGGTGCCCGCGATCCGGTAGCGGTGGTTGTGCCAGACCAGGTGCACGCTGCGGTCGGATTCGTCGCGCACCAGCAGGCCGCGCTCACCGAGCGGAGTGCTGCCGGGCACACCGGCCCCGACCATCAGCGTGGTGGTCGGCGTCAGCCCACCGGTGCCGTTGTCGCCGAGCACCGAGCAGGTCGTCCACGGTTCGGTCAGGGCCTGTTTGGCGTCGGGCAGCGACATCGGAGCCCCGGGGATGCCCACCGTCGCGCCGCTGCGCGCGATGCCCGCCAGGTCGGCGGCGGACACCCGGTACGGGCCCGACGTGGTGGTCCCGCCCGCGCTGAGCAGCCTCGCGGAGGTGTAGTTCAGCGTGGGTTGCAGGCTCGGCTGCGCGTCCGCGCCCGCACCGGGCAGGTAGACGAAGGTCGCCCCGGTCTCCCGCTCGATGATCACCGCGCCCGGCTGCTTCCACGAGGTGCCGCCGATCCCGGTGAAGATGCCGTAGATGCCGTACCCGGCCGCGACCAGCACCGCGATCATCACGCCCGCGAACACCGCGCCCACGCCGCGGCGCAGCGGGGTCTGCTCGGGGTCGGTCTCGCGCAGCATCACCGCGGAGATCACCCGCTGCATCATGAACTGGTACGCCTGGAGCTGGTCGCGTCGGGTAGCCACGCTCGTCCTTCGCTGGGTGGGGTCGTCGGTCGAGGCCTCAGCCGACCGAGGCCATCAGTCCTTGCACGTAGAAGAAGAAGCCGGTGATGTAGCCGGCGTAGGGGATCAGCGCGATCAGCGCGACCACGTCCAGGATGTCGGCGAAGCGGCCGAGCCACGGGGACGGCGCCTTCTTGCTGTAGGTCAGCGCGGACAACGCCACCAACCCGGCCAGCACCACGACACCGAGCAGCAGCAGCGCCCTGGCCAGCGTGGTGTCCACGACCGACACCCACCCACCCGCGAGCATCAACGTCACCAGCACGCCGGAGAGCAGCAGCGGGAGCCTCTGGCGGGGGATGGGGAACAACCTGGCGCGCAGCACCAGCGCGAGCGCGACCAGGACCGCCATGGTGATCCGGGAGGCTCCGCCCTCGGAGATCAGGTACATCGAGGCCACGACGCTGCAGAGGGAGACGCCGAGCAGCAGGCCGGAGAGCGCCTCGTCGGTGCGGCCGACCGCGGCCACCACGACCGGCGACGGCGGCTGCCTGTCCTCCTTGACCAGGTCGGCGGCGCGCTGCGGCAGCTCCGGCAGCGGCAACCTGCCGATGCGCATCGCCAGCATCGGGTAGCCCGGGAGCAGGCCGATGCCCACCGCGAGCACCACTGACGCCGCGCCGCCCGCGGTCATCGAGCCGGCCAGGAGCGCGCCGAGCGCGCCGAGCACCCCGGTGAGGATGGCGGCGACGAACACCCGCCCGGCCACGGCGATGGAGACGTAACCAACCACGCCGAAGACCAGCAGCGCGATCGCCGCCAGCAGCAGCTGGGTCGAGCCGAAGCCGAGCAGAGGCATGTGGTTGGCCGCAGTGAGCTGGTAGCCGCCGATGAAGGCGTAGGGCAGCGAGCCGCCCGCGAAGACGACTCCGGCCCACGCGTCCGGCACGGCCCTGGCGATGGTCACGCCGACCGCCATGAGCACGGCACCACCCGAAAGCATGATGATGCCGGGGACCAGCCACGGTGGCTGGAAGAGCAGACCGCCCAGTGATCCGGCGAGCAGGATCGCCGTGGCCAGCGCGAGCCCGCAGCGGCGGGTCGCGGTGTTGCCCCAGCTGCGGCCGAAGCGGCGGGAACCGCTGGCGATCGCCTCCACCAGGTCGTCGTAGGAGATCTCCGGCCACTCCGCCTGGCCGGGACCCAGGTGCAGGATCTCGCCGTCGCGCACCTCCTGCGCGCTCAGCGGGCGCTGGCCGTCCAGCGCCTCCCCCGTCGGCCGTCGCAGGACCCAGCCGCCGTGGCGCTCGCCCTCGTCAGCCGCGTCCTCGCCCGCGTGACGCAGCAGGTAGGGCAGGAGCTCGGCGACGGTGACGTCCTCGGGCAGGGCCACGTCGATCGTGCGCTTGGGGGTCACGACCGTCACCTTGGCCAGGGTGGCACCCCGTGCGGGCATCGTCATGCGCACCTCCCACAAATGGATCGGGCATACCGGGCACAATGAGACCGTGATTCGCGGGGGCGGGCAGCACAGACAATCACCGGGGTAGTTTGCCCCATCAATACCGCGGCCGTTTCAGCACCAGGATTTTCGGGAGAAGGTTCAGGTTTTGGCAACGATCATCGTCAGGAGGCCGGAGCGCCGGGCGGCGCCCGAGCTCCCCTCGGGTGAGGTGGTTCTCGAGCCACCACCGGAGAATCCGCCCCCCGGCGGCAAGGGCTGGGGTCGCGCCATGATGATCCTGCCCATGCTCGCGGGTACCGCCGGTATGGCGCTGTTGATCGGCGCCGGCGGAAACCGAGGACCTCTCATGTATGTCGCGGGTGGCCTTTACGGCACCGCGGCGCTGGGCATGGTGCTTTACCAAATCCTGAGCCAGCAGGGGCAGGGCGCGAGCAAGCAGGAGATGGCCCAGAACCGCCGCTCCTACCTGCGCAAGCTCAGCAAGCAACGCGCCCAGGTGCGCGACACGATCGAGCGGCAGCGGCTGGCGATGTTCTACCGCCACCCCAACCCCGACCGGCTCTGGTCGACCGTGCAGAGCGCGCGGCTGTGGGAGCGCAGACCGCACGAGTGGGACTTCTCCGTCGTCCGGATCGGTCTCGGCAGCCAGGCGCTGGCCACCCCGCTGGTGCCACCGGAGACCAAGCCGGTCGACGAGCTCGAACCGATGTCGGCGATGGCGCTGAGCAAGTTCGTCAACCGCTACTCCACCGTGCCCGACCTGCCGATCGCGGTGGCGCTGCGGGGTTTCTCCCGGATCTACGTCACCGGGGACGAGGACCGCAAGCGCGCCTTCGCCAGGGCGGTCGTCGCGCAGCTGGTCACCTTCCACGCGCCCGGCGAGATCCTGGTCGCCGTCTGCGCACGGCAGGAGGAACGGCCGCTGTGGGAGTGGGCGAAGTGGCTGCCGCACGCGCTGCACGACAGCAAGACCGACGCCGTCGGCCAGATCCGGCTGGTGGCCTCCGCGGTCACCGCGCTGGAGGCGATGCTCGACGACGTGCTGGCCAACCGGCCCCGGTTCAACCCCGGCGCGATGCCGATCGAGGGCTCCGCGCAGCTGGTCGCCTTCGTGGACGGCGGCAACACCGCCAGCTCCGAGCACCTGATGATCGAGGGCGGTGTCGAGGGGGTGACGGTGTTCAACCTCTCCGAGACCCCGCCGAGGGTGCTCGACTCCACCACCCTGGTCCTGGACATCGACTCCGACGGCGCGATGCGCAGCAGGACGATGGACGGCGAGGCCGCTATCGGCACCGCCGACGCGCTCTCCGTGGAGGAGATGCTCGGCCTGGCCAGGAGCCTGGCGCCGATGCGGCTGTCCGCGCTGGCCAGCGGTGACCAGCCGCTGTCGACCTCGCTGGAGCTGACCGACCTGCTCGGGCTCGGCGATCCCTACCAGCTCGACGTCGGGCAGACCTGGGCGGCCAGGTCCAACCGGGACCGGCTGCGGGTGCCGATCGGCCTCACCGCCGACGGCAGGCCGATGGAGCTCGACCTCAAGGAGTCCGCCCACGACGGCATGGGCCCGCACGGCCTGCTGGTCGGGGCCACCGGCTCCGGCAAGTCGGAGCTGCTGCGCACCCTGGTGCTGGCGCTGGCGATCACCCACGACCCGGAGATCCTCAACTTCGTGCTCACCGACTTCAAGGGTGGCGCGACCTTCACCAAGCTGGACAAACTGCCGCACACCAGCGCGGTGATCACCAACCTGGAAGACGAGCTGCACCTCGTCGACCGCATGCTCGACGCGATCCAGGGCGAGCTGATGCGCAGGCAGGAGCTGCTGCGGAAGGCGGGCAACTACGCCAACCAGCGCGACTACGAGAAGGCGCGCACCGCGGGCGCCCCGCTCGACCCGCTGCCCGCGCTGCTGGTGATCGTGGACGAGTTCTCCGAGCTGCTCACCGCGCGGCCGGACTTCATCGAGATGTTCGTCCAGATCGGCCGCGTCGGCCGGTCGCTGGGCGTGCACCTGCTGCTGGCCTCGCAGCGACTGGACGAGGGCAGGCTGCGCGGCCTGGACTCGCACCTGTCCTACCGCGTCGGTCTGCGCACGTTCTCCGCGATGGAGAGCCGCGCGGTGCTCGGCGTTCCGGACGCGCACCAGCTGCCGAGGGCACCCGGCAACGGCCTGCTGCGCACCGGCACCGAGGACCTGGTCCGCTTCCGCGCGGCCTACGTCTCCGGGGTGCACCACAAGGGCGGCCAGCGGCTCGTCGACGACGAGGGCCGTGAGATCGACCCGGTGCAGGACTACTCGACCCGCTACCTGCGCCCCCGCCTGGCGGACAAGCCGGTGGAGCAGGCCAAGCCGGACACCAGCGAGGAGATCGGCGAGACCCTGCTGGACGTCCTGGTCGACCGGCTCGCAGGCAAGGGGCGGCCCGCCCACCAGGTGTGGTTGCCGCCGCTGGACGCGCCGCCGACGCTCGACCAGCTCGTCGGCCCGCTGACCGTGGACCCCGAACGCGGGCTGACCTCCTCCGCGCTCGAACCGCGCGGGGCGCTGCGCGCCGTGGTCGGCGTCATCGACCGGCCCGCAGAGCAGCGCCGCGACACCTACTGGCTGGAGCTGGCTGGGGCAGGTGGGCACATCGCCGTCGCCGGTGGTTCGCACAGCGGCAAGAGCACCGCGCTGCGCACGATCATCGGCAGCCTCGCGCTCACCCACACCCCGCGCGAAGTGCAGTTCCTCTGCCTGGACTTCGGCGGTGGCGGTCTGACCGCTTTGCGCTCGCTCGCCCACGTCAGCGGTGTCGCGACGCGGCGGGACGGCAACCAGGTGCGGCGCTCGGTGGCCGAGGCGCAGAGCCTGCTCGCCGAGCGGGAGCAGCGCTTCGCCGACCTGGGCATCGACAGCATGGCCACCTACCGGCAGATGCTGCGCGCCGGTCGCTTCCCCGAGGACCGCTTCGGCGACCTGTTCCTGGTCATCGACGGCTGGGCGACCATCCGCACGGAGTTCGAGACCCTGGAGCCCGCGCTGTCGGAGCTGGTCAACCGCGGTCTGGCCTTCGGCGTGCACCTGCTCGTGGCGTGCAACCGGTGGATGGACCTGCGGATGAACATCCGCGACATGTTCGGCACCAAGGTGGAGCTGCGCATGGGTGACGCGACCGACTCGGTCATCGGCCGCAGGCAGGCCTCTGCGGTGCCGGAGCAGTCGCCCGGCCGCGGTCTCGCCCCGGACGCGATGCACTTCCTGGCCGGGGTGCCGAGGATCGACTCGAAGGAGACCGCGGAGAACCTCACCGAGGGAACGCAGAACCTGGTCGAGATGGTCAACGGCGCCTGGCGGGGACCGAGGGCCTCGGTGGTGCGGCTGCTGCCCGCGCTGCTGCCCTACGAGGAGCTGCCCGCCGCCGAGCCGGATCGCAAGGCCGTGCCGATCGGCATCGCCGAGCGCGACCTGCAGCCGGTCTACCTGGACTTCGCAGCCGAACCGCACCTGGTGCTCTTCGGTGACGTGGAGTCCGGCAAGAGCTCGTTCCTGCGGGCGCTGGCCACCGGCATCATGGCCCGCTACTCGCCGAAGGAGGCCCAGATCGCCCTGGTCGACTTCCGCAGGAGCATGCTCGGGCTGGTGCCGGAGGAGTACCTCATCTCCTACACCACCACGCAGGCCAAGGTCGGGGACATGGTCCAGCTGACCATGGGCGTGATGAACAAGCGGCTGCCCGGCTCCGACGTCACCCCCGAGCAGCTGCGCAAGCGGAGCTGGTGGAGCGGCCCGGAGCTGTTCATCCTGGTCGACGACTACGACCTGGTGTCGGCGGGCTCGCACCAGAACCCGCTGGTCCAGTTGCTGGAGTTCCTCACCCAGGGCCGTGACGTCGGCCTGCACATCGTGGTGACCCGGCGCACCGGTGGCGCCTCCCGGGCCATGTACGACCCGGTCGTCGCCAGAATCAGGGACCTGGCCTCGCCGGGCATCCTGATGTCCGGGCGCCCGGAGGAGGGCCCGCTGCTGGGCAACATCAAGGCGCAGCCGCTGCCACCCGGCCGGGGCTGGCTGACATCACGCAACGGTAACGAGCTGATCCAGCTGGGCTACCTGCCGCCGGATCAGGAAGACTGAATCAAGAAGCATGCTCCTACAAGGAATCTGAATCCTTTCGGTCAGCTTTCGCTCCGCCAGCCTGGAACCATCGGCACACTGGCACCGTCTCTAGTAACGGCGGTATCCCTCCAGGCGGCGGGGCGACGGCGAACACCAGGTGGTGAGAGCGCATGGGCGACGATTACTACGGCTTCGACCCGAAGACGATCCAGAACGTCAACCGGGCGCACCCCGGCTTCGTCGGTCCGGTGACCGGCCTGGACTCCTACCCCGTGAAACAGGGGCGCGAGCAGGCCGCGCAGCTCAAGGACGGCCAGCAGCTGCCCAAGCCGCAGCCCCGTGCGAGCGACCCTGGCAAGGTCGAAGGGATGACCATCGAGGCCATCAAGTTGATGGTCCTCGGGGAGCAGCCCGGCAACGCCGAGCACCGGGCGAGCTTGTGGACCAACGTCGCCAGCAACCTCCAGCACACCGCCACCCAGCTGCGCCAGCAGGCCGACGCGCTCAACGTCGAGTGGGAGTCGCCCGCCGCCAAGGCGGCGGCCTTCACCAAGCTGGGCAAGGACCTCGCCTACCTCGACGTGTGGCGGCAGGCGGCCACCGAGAACGCCTCGGCCCTCACCGGGCTCGCCGGTGTGATGAAGCAGTACCAGACCGAGATGACGCAGTTGTTCGAGGAGTACGAGGACAAGCACGGCGAGGCATCGCCCGGCATCCTCGACCACCTCGGTGGCATCTTCCTCGGCACCGGCGGCCTCAAACAGCAGCAGGCCAAGGCGAAGAAGGAAGTCCAGGACGAGTACAGCGTCAAGGCCCGCAAACTGATGAACCGGATGGAGAACGACTACGCGGGCTACCTCGGCCGGATTGCCAACGCGCAGGCCGCCGTTCTCCAGCCGCCGAACGCCGTCTACAACCCGCAGGCGCTCGGCATGCCCCCGCCCCCGACCCTGGGCGGCGGCCCACCCGCGCCCGGTACCGCACCCGGTGCCCCGCCCGCTCCGAAGAACGCTCCGGGGGCGCCCCCGCCCCCGCCCGTGGCACCGAAGAACGCGCCAACACCGCCGACCCCTCCTCCCGTCGTGCCGACGACGGTGACACCACCTGTGGCGCCGCCCCCGGTGGCCCCGAAGGCGCCGCCGGTCCCGACCGGACTCGCTCCGCCGCCGCTGCCCGACGGGCTGCGCACGGCGGGTGCCCCGCCCGTGCCCGGCAGACTGAACGCTCCGAGCCCCGGCGTGATCAGCAACCCCGGCGCGCCCCCTGCGTTCAACGGGCGCAACCTCGGCGTGCTCGGGAACAACCCCTCGCTCAACGCCGGCGCAGCGCCGACCCCGGGCGCCTTCAAGGGCGGTGCCGGTGCTCCGCCCGGGCTCGGCGGTTCGACGCTGGGGCAGAACGCGCTCGGCAGTCAGATGAACCCGCCGCCCGCGCCGCAGGCCAACAACCAGGCCAAGGCGCCGCAGCAGAAGCAGCGCAAGGACGCCCCGGGAGCCGGCGGCGGGATGCAGGCGCCGCAGCAGATGACGCCGCCGCCCTCGCAGGGCGCCAACGAGCGCAACCGCCCGGGTGCGCCGAAGCAGGCCGCGCAGCACAACCCGGACGTGGCCGAGGCCTTCCAGGCACCGCCGTCGACCTCCTCGCCGTCGGTGCTCGGTGACCGCAAGCCGACCTCGTCCGCACGGCAGAGCAGGCCCGCCGCGCCGGGAGCCCAGCCGCTGAGCGGGGACTCCGTGCCGCCCGTGCTGTCCAACCCGCATCGGGGCACCGCGCCGAAGACCCACACCGAGGAGATGCGGGCGCGCGAGCGCGCGCTGCGCGAGCGCAAGGAACGGCGCCGCGAGTTGGAGCGTCAGAACTCGGAGTTCGGTGCGGTGCCACCGGCGGTCGCGGAAGCGGTCTTCGAGGGCCGCATGGCCGCGAAGGACCCGGTGGACGCGAAGCGGGAGAAGGAGGCCTCGGTGCCCCAGTCACTGCTCGGCGCCCAACCCGCCGTGCTCGACCGCCGCTCCGCTCCGCAGCGTTCCGCCGACCAGGTGGCGCGCGAGATCCGCAAGCAGGTCGCGGAGAGCACCGAGGAAGCGTGGGCTCCGCAAGCCACCCCCGGTGGCCCGGTCGTGGACAAGCGGACCGAGCAGGAGTACCGCGCGGAACCCAAGCCCGATGTCCGCGCCAAGTAGCAACCGCAGCAGCAGCACACCGGTCAGCAGAGACAGGACCGTGGGAGGACCTCGATGAACAGCACCCCGGATTGGGTCAAGGGCGGCGACGAGCTCAAGGCCGACCCTGCCGGCCTCCGTGGCTTCGCTACCAACATCTCCACCATCGCGGCCAACCTGCTCTCCGACTCCAACGGCCCGATGATGGATCTGTTCACCAGCGGCGGCAAGTTCCCGCTGAGCACCGGGGGGCTACAAGCCGGGGCCTCCGCCGAGGAGCTGAGCGCGTCGAACCAGGCGAGCACGCAGGCGTTCTGCGGTGACGCCTACCGGAGCATGCTGGCCGACGGCAGCGCCTTCCACACCCTCGCGGACTGCTACGAGGCCGGGGACGGCGGCAACGGCATCAGCCTCAGCGCCGTCCAGTGGGTCTACCAGGAGCCGGGCGGCAAGCAGCCGCCCGGCGCCCCGTCCTACCTCTTCCCCGAGGGCAAGCTGGTCACGATCAACGACCTCTACGCGAAGGGGAAGGGCGAGGCAGGCGCTGCCGGGATGGATGTCAAGGTGGGCGGGGTGTGCCTGGCCGACGGCACGACCATCACGACCTACCGCACCGCCAAGGGCGGCGAGCGCGTGGTCACCACGACCGGGGACAAGGTCGAAGAGATCGTCAAGGACAAGGACGGCCAGACGCTCTACACGATGGTCAGCACGAGCACCGGCTCCACGACGACGTTCTACCAGGACAACAAGCCCGCGGGGAGCACGGTCACCACGCGGTCGTCGTCGACGAACTGCCCGAAGACCGGACCGCAGACCACGCACGAGCAGACCACTGTGGAGCAGCGCAACGCCAACGGTGAGGTCACCAGCAGGCGGACCGAACACGTCGAGACCCAGCGCAACCACGAGAACAACACCGAGTCGAAGACCCTTTACACCACTGAGGGCAAGGACGACAAGCGGATCAACGAACAGCGCGTCGGTGAGCAGCCGGTTCCGGTCAAGCCGAAGGACTGGCAGGACCTCGCCGAGACCGAGGCGGCGCGCAACCGCCAGCTGACCGGCATGTAGATCGAGAACGACGAAGGGGGCCGTCCACAGTGGACGGCCCCCTTCTCGTTGTCCTGCCTCAGTAGCGGCCGGGACGGCCCAGACGCTGCTCCTGGCCGCTCACGGTCAGCGCCGCGTACTGGCGCGTCGAACCCATGAACATCGCGACCATGTCGTCACGGAGCCGGGAGAGCTCCTGCGTGGTGTCCGGGGTGAAGCTCATCTCGGTGGCCACCAGCGAGGCCTCGAACGGCGCCAGGCGTTGCAGCAGCACCAGGTCCGAGTCGGGGGCCAGCCTGGCCCGCTCGGGGGTGAGCTGGCGCAGCACGGTCAGCCTGGTCCGCCACGGGAGGGGGTCCTCCGAGGGCGGCGGCTGGTCGTCGTGCACGCACAGCAGCGGCTTGTCGGCCGAGGCGCTCAGCTCGCTCGGGGACCCGGGCGGCAGCACCATGAGCCGGTCCGCGCGGCCCACCGCGAGGTTGCCGAGCTCCGGCCAGCCCGCTGCCTGGCGGGTGAACACCACGACCCGGGCGCCGAAGCGCAGCGCCCGGAAGGCGAGCAGCCGCGCCGCCCACATGCCGCCCACCAGCAGCGCCTCGGTCTGCTCCGGCCGGAACAGCGGGATCGCGACCGGCTGGCCCGACTGGTCCCTGCCCAGCCGGAGGCCGAAGGAGTCCCCGGCGATCTGCAGCAGGTCCAGTTCCTCGTCGGTGGCGTGGTGGTGGCCGATGCGCAGCGGGGCGAGGCCTCCGTGCTTGCGGGCCTGCCACGGCTCCTCGTCCTTGCCCGCGCCCTTGTCCGGGGCGGTGGTCGGCGGGGTCGGAGGGGCCAGCGGCGGGCTCGAACCGAGGGCCAGCGGCTGCGCGAGCAGGGTGCCGGTGGCCGCGGCCTGGGCCGCCGCCGCGGACTGGTTCGTTCCCGCGGTGCCCGTGTAGGCCATCGGGCCGCCGAGGACCTGGCCCATCTGACCCGGTGGCGGCATGGCCACCGGGCGCGCCTGACCCTGCTGCTGGTGCTGCGGGCCCGGTTGCTGGGGGCCTGGCTGCTGCGGGCCCGGCTGCTGAGGGCCTGGTTGCTGAGGGCCTGGTTGCTGGGGACGCTGCTGGTGCTGCGGCGCGGGCCCGGGGCCACCGGGGCGCTGCTGGCCCGGCGGTGGCTGCTGGTGCGGTCCCGGAGCAGGCTGCTGGAGCGCCTGTCCACCGGGCGGTGTGTGCGGGTGCTGGCCGCCGAGCACCGGGCGCGCCCCGCCGGGGCCGCCAGGGCCTCCGGGGTGCGGGCGCTGCTGGACCGCGCCCTGGCCGGGCGGGCCCGGCTGCGGGGGACGGTTCTGCTGCGGCGTGCCCTGCTGCGGGGTGGGCGGGTGCCCGTGCCTCGGGCCCTGCGGCTGACCGAGTGGCTGGCCGGGAGGCTGACCGGGTTGCTGACCCTGCCTGGGCGGCCCCTGCTGCTGTCCGTGCCGGGGCGGTCCCTGGTTCGGCCCGTTCTGCTGCGGCCCGCTGTGCTGCTGTTGGCCTGGGTTCTGCTGCTGGCCGGGGTGCGGCGGGCGCTGCTGCTGGGGCGGCTGTGGTGGGCCCGGTGGCCGCTGCGGTCCGTTGCCCTGGGGATTGTTGCGGGGCTGGGAGTCCGGCTGCTCGGGTTCGTTCATCGTGCACCTCCCCCGGTCGGCGCCGACGCGTAGACCGCCGGTGCGTGCTGTCCGTCCAATTGTGTCAGCCGCGCCCCGCACCGCGCAGCCATGTCCAGCACCGAGGAGCACGCCTGCTCGACGCGGTCGGGCGGGGCCGCGACGCGGATCAGGCAGCGCAGGTCGGCGCCGGCCAGCGTCGGGTCGAGCAGCAGGGCCACGCTGACCATCGGCGCGGGCAGCTCGGCGAGCCCGGCCAGCAGTTCCACGCCGCGGACCGGGTCCGGCCAGGAACGCACCCAGAAGGACCGGTGCGCCAGCCACGGCGAGTACCAGGCGTCCCACTCCTCGCGGATGCGCTCGGGGCCGCCGGGTCGGGCCAGATCGCACGAGCGGGCCAGCGCCTCGGTGACCTCGTCGGCGGTGAGGATGCGGGCGCTGTGGCCGCGCCGCTGGAGCACCCGCTCCACCCGGCGGGTGATCTCGGAGAGCACGGCGGGCACGTCCACCCTGCCCTCGGCGTTGTCGATCATGGACTCGGCGGCGGCGTGCGCGTCGAGGCGCACCGCGACCCAGGTGGTGTGCTCGCGCCTGCCGGGGCCGACGATCGGACCGTTGTGCGCGACGACCTGGGTGACCACCCCGGCCTGCTCGGCCTCGGCGGCGATCTTGACGAGACCGGCGAGCGGGACCGGTGGCGTCGGGGTGCTGCCGTCGGAGGGAGTCACCTCGATGACGGTGAACCAGCCCGCCCCGTCGGAGCCGAGCCCGAGCTTGCGGTCGTTGGGACCGTCCACGTCGTCGACCACCAGGGTCGGCGCCAGTTCGCTGAGCGCGGCCAGCCTCGGGTCCTCGCGGACCTCGCCGGAGGCGCCCTTGCGGCGGCGGAAGCGCAGCCACAGCGCGATGCTCTCGGTCCACCAGCGGCCCTGGGACCTGCCGAAGATGAGCGCGAGTGCGATGAGGCCCAGCACGCAGGAGGCGATGAGCGCCCACATCCCCTGGAACACGCCGAAGGCCAGTGCCAGCAGCACCACCTGGAGCGTGATCAGTCGGGCCAGGCCGAAACCTCCGAGGCGCCCCGGTTGCCTCCTGGGGCGAAACCACGCCCCCGAACGCCCGCGCCGCCGCGTGGCCGTGCCCTTCGCCCGCAGGTCGGACGGCGGAGACTGGCTCGTCATCACTCGCAGTTCCTTTCCACAGCCAACGGTATCCCTCGATTCACCGCGGGCCTGTGTCACCGGTCTCACGCATCCTTCCGGATGCGGCCGTCCGGGTCATGACCGACATCCAACCTTGAAGAATTTGTCTTTTCCTCATGTCTGTGGTTGGACGTGAATAAAGTTCGCGCTCTCGGGTGGTGCGTGCGATGATCGTCTATCGTGCCCGTCCGGTTCTCAACCCCGCAGCAGTCCATTGAGGACGGAGAATTCGGATGCGCGCAGTGCTCCTGGGCTTGGTGACGGTTCTGGCGGTGGCGTTGGCGCCCGTTCCGGGCGCGATGGCCGCTGTGACTCCTGCCGAGCCCGATCCCGTGGTGAACCGTCCGGTGTTCAACGACCCGTGGGGCGCGCCCGCCGCGCAGTACGCGAGCTTCACCCAGTTCGCCCGGCTCATCGACCGCGTGCCCGCCGGTGAGGAGATCGTGCTGTCGTGGTTCGGCTTCGACGTGCTCAAGCACGACTCCGACCCGACCGCGCACTTGCTCGCCGCACACGCGCGCGGGGTGCGCGTGAAGGTCGTCCTCGACCAGGGGCAGGCGGGCAACCGCGCGCACGCGCAGCTCAAGGCCGCGCTCGGCGCCGACGACGCCAAGCCCAGCTTCGTGGTGACGTGCAAGGACAAGTTCCCGAAGGGGCCGGACCGCGGGTGCATCGCCACGCGCGTCTCCAGCTGGAGCAACGGCTACAACCACACCAAGTTCGCCGCGTTCTCGAAGGTGCGGATGAACAACGGCACGATCGTGCCGGACGTGGTGTTCACCGGCTCGTCCAACGTCGGCGACTGGGACGCCGTCGAGGCCTACAACGACATGTTCACCCTGACGGATGCCAAGGCGCACAAGGCTTTTCGGGCCTACTTCGCCGATCTCGTCCGCTACCGGCGCACCGCTGCGGGCAACAACGACTACTACACCGACACCGGCAGCGGCTCGCAGTTCCGGGCGTTCTTCTTCCCGCGCAAGGAACGTTCCGGCAAGCCTTACGCCGATCCCGCCACCGACACGGTCTACAACACCCTGCTCTCCGTCGATCCCAGCTGCCGCTACCAGGAGCCCGACGGCTCGTGGCACCAGACCGACCTTCGTGTCGTGATGCTCGCCTTCAACCGCGACCCCGTCGCCGCGAAGCTCGCCGAACTGAGCCGCAAGGGCTGCTGGGTGGACGTCGTCTACGCCGGTGCCAGCAAGGAGGTCCTCGGCGCTTTCAAGGGCACCAAGGCCCAGCTGACCAAGTGCGACTTCGACGGCACGCCCGGCAAGCGCGACCTCCAGGTGCACTCCAAGACGCTGCTCATCGACGGCAAGTACGACAAGGACATCACGCCGCGCGTCTACACCGGCAGTCACAACTACGCGTGGTCGGCGCTGCGGCAGGCCGACGAGATCCTGTTGCGCATCACCGGCCGCGCCGTGCACGACGAGTACTTGCACAACTTCTGGAAGATCCGCGACACCTGCCGCGCCCGCGCCTGAGCCGCCCCGCCACCACCACGGACCGCCCACGCCCCCGCACGCCAACGCCTCGTTTGGTGCGCTGAACTCCCTGAATGACTCATTCAGGACCCTCAAGTACCTCAATGAGTCATTCAGCGCGTAAGGGGGGAGTGGGGAGTGTCGGGGGCGCTCGTAGGATCGAGGTCATGGCTTCTCCTGAGACCCGCCCCGAAGTGGACGTCCTCAACCGCGTCTTCGGTTACGACTCCTTCCGCGGGGACCAGCAGGCCATCGTGGAGCAGGTGATCTCCGGCGGTGACGCGCTGGTGCTGATGCCGACCGGCGGCGGAAAGTCGTTGTGCTACCAGGTTCCCGCGCTGGTCAGGAAGGGCGTCGGGGTCGTCATCTCGCCGCTGATCGCGTTGATGCAGGACCAGGTCGACGCGCTCACGGCGCTCGGGGTGAAGGCGGGTTTCCTCAACTCCACGCAGGACCCGGGGCAGCGCCGCGCGGTGGAGGCGGCCTTCCTCTCCGGAGAGCTCGACCTGCTCTACCTCGCGCCGGAGCGGCTGCGCGTGGAGTCGACCGTGCGCCTGCTGGAGCGCGGCACGATCTCGCTGTTCGCGATCGACGAAGCGCACTGCGTCTCCCAGTGGGGCCACGACTTCCGGCCGGACTACCTGGCGCTGTCGGAGCTGCACGAGCGCTGGCCGGACGTGCCGCGCATCGCGCTCACGGCGACGGCGACGAAGGCGACGCACGCGGAGATCGCGACGCGGCTGAACCTGACCGAGGCCAAGCACTTCGTCTCCAGCTTCGACCGGCCGAACATCCAGTACCGCATGGTGCTCAAGGACGGCGGCGACCGGCAGCTGCTGAACTTCATCCGCACGGAGCACCCGGGCGACGCGGGCATCGTCTACCGGCTCTCGCGCGCGTCGGTGGAGAAGACGGCGGAGTTCTTGAGCCAGAACGGGATTCCGGCCGTGCCGTACCACGCGGGGCTGGACGCGGCGACGCGCGCGCGGCACCAGTCGCGGTTCCTGCGCGAGGAGGGGCTGGTCGTGGTCGCGACGATCGCCTTCGGCATGGGCATCGACAAGCCGGACGTGCGCTTCGTGGCCCACCTGGACCTGCCGAAGTCGATCGAGGGCTACTACCAGGAGACGGGCCGCGCGGGCCGCGACGGACTGCCGTCGACGGCGTGGATGGCCTACGGGCTGGCCGACGTGGTGCAACAGCGCAAGATGATCGAGACCTCGGAGGGCGATCTCGCGCACCGCAGGAAGCTGACCATCCACCTGGACGCGATGCTGGCGCTGTGCGAGACGGTGGCGTGCCGCCGCGTGCAGCTGCTCAACTACTTCGGCCAGACCGGTCAGCCGTGCGACAACTGTGACACGTGCCTGAACCCGCCGGAGTCCTGGGACGGCACGATCGCGGCGCAGAAGGTGCTTTCCACGGTGTTCCGCCTGGACCGCGAGCGCGACCAGCGCTTCGGCGCGTTGCAGATCGCGGACATCCTGTTGGGCAAGCGCACGGCCAAGGTCGAGCAGTACCGGCACGACCAGCTCAGCGTCTTCGGCATCGGCACGGAGCTGGACGGCCCGGAGTGGCAGGGCGTCATGCGCCAGCTCATCGCGCAGGGCCTGCTCGGGGTGACGGGGGAGTACGGCGTCTACACGCTCACCGAGGCCAGCAACGACGTGCTGGGCCGCAAGCGCGAGGTCATGCTGCGGCGTGAGCCGAAGCGCGCGCCGAAGGCGGCGAAGACCGCGCGCGGCAAGGCGGCCGTCGTTGACCTGCCCGCCGCGGCGGCTCCGGTGTTCGAGCAGCTGCGCGCGTGGCGCGCGGCGGCGGCGAAGGAGCAGGGCGTGCCCGCCTACGTGATCTTCCACGACGCGACGCTGCGGCAGATCGCCACCGACGCGCCGAAGACGCTCGCCGAGCTGGGCGGGGTCAGCGGGGTCGGCGAGAACAAGCTGGCCAAGTACGGGCAGCAGATCCTGGACACGCTGCACGCGTGATTTCGGCCCCGGGGCCGCCGGGGTTTGTGGTCGTTGAAGACGGCTCGGGCGGGGGTTTGCGGGTCTTGAAGACTGGCGAACCCTGGCACGCGTGATTCGGCGGGGTTGGTTCGGTGGGGTCCGAAGAGAATGACAACGGGTCAGTTCTCGCGCTGTACTTGACCCATCAGCACGACGGGAATGCCTGGCGTCGAACGGGCGAAACAGGGGCGCAGAGCGGTGCGTCCGGACCCAACCTCCGGGCCGGTCGCTGAGTTCGCCGACGAGTTGTGGCAGCTGAAGCTGCGCGCGGGCGACCCTTCCTACGACACCATTCGCACGGTGTACGGCGCCGCCGCGTCGAAGTCCTCGCTCGCGGCCGCCGCTCGGGGCCAGCACCTGCCCAGCAGGGACACGACCTGGGAGTACGTCCGCGCGCTCGCGGTCACCGCGCTGGGCGAGGACGAGGACGCGGCGCGCGCGGAATGGTTCGAGAAGTGGGAGAAGGCGCGCGCTCGAATTGAGGGTGGCCCTCTCGTTCAGCGATCGGCTCCGAAGCCGGACCGGCCTGTGAAAATGCGCGGGAGCACTGTCGCGATAGCGGTCGTCCTGCTGCTTCTCGCGGTTTTGGTGACGAGCGCCGAACAAGGGCCTCTCGTCGCGACCGGAGTTCCCGCGCACCTGGCCCGGCTCGTTCCCGGTGACAATGTCGGAATGCGCCGCATGGTGAACTACCCGAATGGTGCCGTGGTGCACCCGGGAACGGACATCGTCAAGATCTGGGAACTGGTGAACGCGGGCTCGGCGACGTGGACCGATCGCTATCTCGCGCGCATCGATCCCGTGCGGCCGGACGGGTGCACCTCGCCGGAGCGGGTGCCGATCGCCATGACCAGGCCGGGGCAGGCGGTGCTCGTCGCCGCGCCGTTCCACGTCCCTGAGCAGCTCGGCCAGTGCGTCGTGCGGTGGAAGATGGTGGACGCGCGCGGTAGGCAGTTCTTCCCGGAGAGCCTCTACGTCCAGCTGCACGTGATCATCGCCTGACCTGCGGTTCTGCTTTGTGCAATGACCGTGGACAACGCTCGGACACTGGTTCCTTGTCGGGCTGAGCGCCGTGCTCGCATGCTCGGACCGTGCCCCCAGCGCTTCCCATCGCGGTGGTCGGAGCGGGAACGCTCGGCCGCCGGCTCGCCCTCGTGTTCGCCACCGGCGGGGCCGAGGTCCGCATCACCGACCCCGTTCCCGAGCACGCCGCGCAGGCGGTGGAGTTCGTCTCCGCCCACGCGCCGGACGCGCTCGGCCAGGTCGTTGCCGTCGAGTCGGTCAAAGCCGCCGTCGACGATGCCTGGCTCGTGGTCGAAGCCGTTCCCGAACGCCTCGACCTCAAACGCGAGGTGTTCGCCGAGCTCGACGCGCTCACTGATCATGATGTGGTGCTCGCGAGCAATTCCTCCTCGATTCCCACGAGTCGGCTGATCGACGGCCTGGACTTTCCCGAGCGCGTGCTCAACACGCACTTCTACCTGCCGCCGATCGTCAACGCCGTCGAGGTCATGTCCTCCGGCAGGACTTCGCGCGCGGTCATGGACTCCGTTGTCGGCGCGCTCGGCGAATTCGGTTTCACGCCCGTGGAGGTGCGCGCGGAGAGCACCGGCTTCATCTACAACCGCATCTGGGCGGCGGTGAAGCGCGAGGCGCTCGCGGTGGTGGCCGAGGGCGTGGCCACCCCGGCCGAGGTGGACCTGCTTTACCGGGCGGTCGTCGGCGTGCCCGCCGGGCCGTTCCGGGTGATGGACCAGGTCGGCCTGGACGTGGCGCTGGACATCGAGAACACCTACGCCGCCGAGCGCCAAGGGCTGCCGGAGGGACCCCGAGTCCTGCTGCGCGAGTACGTCGACCGGGGCGCGCTCGGCGTCAAGAGCGGTCGAGGTTTCTACGACGACTACCGGGAAGAGTCATGAAGACGCTGTCCAAGCCCGCCTTCCACCCCGCTGAGATCGCCGCGCTGGTCGGCCGCGTCCGCGAGCCCGCGCACATCGTCGCCGGCGAGGGCTACGGCGTGGCGGTCGGGGAGCTCCCGCCCGGTCAGCAGGTGGTCGGCACGCTGCCGCCGCTGTACCCGGAGTGGCTCGGCGACCGGACCTTCTGCGAGACCCACGGCACGCGCTTCCCTTATGTAGCAGGAGAAATGGCCGGTGGGATCGCCACGGTCGAGATGGTCGCGGCGATGGCTCGCGGCGGCATGCTCGGGTTCTTCGGCGCGGGCGGGTTGGGCCTGCCGCGCGTGCACGCGGCCGTCACCGAGCTGAAGAAGTCATTGGCGGGCTTGCCGAACTGGGGCGTCAACCTGATCCACTCGCCCAATGAGCCGGTCACCGAAGGCAAGGTCGCCGATCTGCTCATCCGCAGCGGAGTGCCGTGCGTGTGCGCGTCGGCGTTCACCGACCTGACGCCCGCCGTGGTGCGGTGCGCGGCGGCCGGGCTCACCGAGGACGCGCAGGGCCGGATCATCAGGCGCACCAGGATGTTCGCGAAGATCTCGCGCCCGGAGACCGCCGAGCGGTTCCTGTCCCCGGCGCCGCCGGAGCTGCTGCGCGGGCTGGTCGAGCGCGGGCTGCTGACCGCGAAGGAGGCCGAGCTCGCCGCGCGCGTCCCGGTTGCCGAGGACATCACCGTCGAGGCGGACAGCGGCGGTCACACCGACAACCGCCCGCTTGTCGCGTTGCTCCCGGTGATCCTGTCGTTGCGGGACAAGCTTGTCGCCCGTTTTGGGTACCAGCGCCCGGTTCGCGTCGGAGCCGCTGGCGGGATCGGCACGCCCACGGCGGTGGCCGCGGCCTTCGCCACCGGAGCCGCCTACGTGGTGACCGGCTCGGTCAACCAGGTCGCGGTGGAGTCGGGGCTCTCCCCGGAGGCGAAGGCGCTGCTGGCCTCGGCGGACCTGGCCGACGTGACCATGGCTCCCGCGGCCGACATGTTCGAACAGGGTGTGAAGGTCCAGGTCCTGCGGCGCGGCACCATGTTCGCCTCGCGAGCGACGCAGCTCTACGAGGCCTATCGCGATCACGCGTCGCTGGAGGAGCTGCCCGAGCGGGTGCGCGCCCGCATCGAGCGCGACATCCTGCGCATGCCGGTGGAGCAGGCATGGGCGGAGACCGAGAGGTTCTGGCGGGAGCGCGACCCGGCCGAGCTGGCGCGTGCTCAGGCCGACCCGAAGCACCGGATGGCGCTGGTCTTCCGCTCCTACCTCGGCCGGAGCAGCCGCTGGGCGGTGGACGGCGATCCCGTGCGGCGCACGGACTTCCAGATCTGGTGCGGGCCCGCGATCGGCTCGTTCAACCGCTGGACCGCCGGGAGCTTCCTCGCCGAGCAGGCCAACCGCACCGTCGTCCAGATCGCGCTCAACCTGCTGGAGGGGGCCGCGGTGCTCACCCGCGCCCACCAGCTCCGCGTCTACGGCCTGCCCGTGCCGCAGGAGGCCTTCGCCTTCGCGCCGCGCCGACTGGTCTGAGCACAGATCACAGTGAAGGAGAGTGTTGTGGCACGCGAGAGCGCGCAGCCGCCGGTGGCCGTGGTCGGCCTCGGTTCGATCATGCCGGGTTCGCTGGACGTGGCGGGCTTCTGGCGCACCGTCGTCGAGGGCCGCGACCTGATCACCGACGTTCCCGGGACGCACTGGCTGGTCGAGGACCACTACGACCCCGATCCCTCCGCGCCCGGCAAGACCTATGCGCGGCGCGGCGCGTTCCTGTCGGAGGTCGACTTCGACCCCGTCGCCTTCGGCATCCCGCCGAACGTGCTGCCCGCGACGGACTCCAGCCAGCTGCTGTCTCTCGTGGTCGCCGAACAGGTGCTCGCCGACCTCGGCGGTGGGCTGGAGCGGACCGATCGGGACCGCGTCGGCGTGATCCTCGGCGTCTCCGCGCTGAAGCTGCTGTCGGAGATGACCGGCTGGCTGAGCCGCCCGGTGTGGCTGAAAGCGCTGCGGGAGAACGGAGTCGACGAGGCGACCGCGCAGGCGGTGTGCGACGGCATCGCCGGGCACGGGGTGGACTGGCAGGAAGCGACCTTCCCCGGCATGCTCGGCAACGTCGTCGCGGGGCGCATCGCCAACCGCTTCGACCTCCACGGCGCCAACTTCACCACCGACGCGGCCTGCGGCAGCTCGCTCGCGGCGGTCTCGGCGGCGATCGCGGAACTGGCGATGGGCCGCGCCGACCTCGTGCTGACCGGCGGCGTGGACACCACCAACGACATCGGCACCTTCGTCTCGTTCAGCAAGACCCCCGCGCTGTCGCCGAGCGGGGACTGCCGCCCGTTCTCCGCCGACGCCGACGGCACGATGCTCGGCGAGGGCCTGGCGATGCTCGCGCTGAAGCGGCTCGACGACGCGGAGCGCGACGGCGACCGGATCTACGCGGTGATCCGGGGCATCGGCGCATCATCTGACGGGCGGAGCACGGCGATCTACGCGCCGCTGCCGGAAGGCCAGGCCAGGGCGCTGCGCCGGGCCTACGACGTGGCGGGCTACGACCCGAGCACCGTCGAGCTGGTGGAGGCGCACGGCACCGGCACGATCGCGGGTGACCGCGCGGAGTTCTCGTCGCTGCGCGAGGTCTTCGACGAGGCGGGGCGCTCGGATCGGCAGTGGTGCGCGCTCGGCTCGGTGAAGTCCCAGGTCGGGCACACGAAGTGCGCGGCGGGGGCGGTGGGCCTGGTGAAGGCCGCGCTCGCGTTGCACCACAAGGTGCTCCCGCCGACGATCAAGGTCGACCGGCCCAACCCCGAGCTGGAGTTGGAGCGGACGCCGTTCTACATCAACACCGAGGCGCGCCCGTGGATCGGCAACCCCTCGCACCCGCGCAGGGCCGCGCTGTCGAGCTTCGGCTTCGGTGGCAGCAACTTCCACCTGACGCTGGAGGAGTACACCGGCTCGGCGACCGCGTGGCGGCACCGCACGCAGGCGAGCGAACTCGTGCTGTTCAGCGCTTCCTCGCCGGAGGAGTTGCTGAAGAGCTTGCGCGCCGAGCGAAGCGGCTCGCTCGCGGACATCGCTCGGCGGAGTCAGCATCGTTTCCGCGCTCGTGATGCGGTCCGGCTCGCCGTGGTGGCGTCCTCTGCCTCGGACATCGACCGCGCCGCGGCTCTGGTGGAGAAGTCGCCTTCCGCCTCGTTCTCCACGCCCACTGAAGTCCACTATGGACTGTCTTTTGTGGAGGGTCGGACGGCGTTTCTGTTCCCCGGTCAGGGATCGCAGTACGTGGGGATGAGCGCGGACCTCGCGATGCACGTTCCGGCTGCGCAGCGGGTGTGGGACGGCATCGGGGGCTCGCTGCACCGCGTTGTGTTCCCGCGTCCGGCGTTCACCGATGCCGAGCGCGCGGAGCAGGCGGCTCAGCTCACCGCGACGGAGTGGGCTCAGCCCGCGTTGGCCGCGCACAGCCTCGCGCTGCTCGACGTGCTGGGGTCGCTGGGCTTGCGGCCGGATTGCGTTGCTGGACATAGCTTTGGCGAGCTTGTCGCGTTGCACGCGGCGGGCGCCGTGGATTCGCAGGCGTTGCTTCGGATGGCGCGTCGGCGTGGGGAGCTGATGCGCGACGCGGCCGAGATCCCGGGTGTCATGATCGCGGTCACTGCCTCGCGCGAAGACGTCGAGAACGTGTTGGTGGGCAGTGGGATTCCGGACGTGTGGGTGGCCAACCACAACGCGCCGGACCAGGTCGTGGTGTCCGTCGGAGCGGATTCCGCCGAGGTCGTGGAGCAGAAGATCGCCGCTGAGGGCTTCGCGGTGAAGCGGCTCAACACCGCGACCGCGTTCCACAGTCCTCTGGTCGCGGACGCCTCAGCTCCGTTCCTGGAGTTCCTGGGCGGCATTTCGGTTGCTGCGCCTCGCGTGGAGGTGTTCGGGAACGCGGACGCGGCGGTGTACCCGAGCGCGCCATCGGAGATCCGCGAGCGCGTCGCCGGGCACTTGGCGGCTCCGGTGCGGTTCGTCGAGCAGATCGAGGCGATGTACGCGGCTGGTGTTCGGCGCTTCGTCGAAGTGGGCGCGGGCTCGACGCTGACCGGGCTGGTCGGTCGGGTTCTCGGTGATCGAGAGCACCTTGTCGTCGCGACGGATCGCAAGGGTCGCAACGGGATCACGAGCTTGAACGAGGCGTTGGCGCGGCTCGCGGTGAGCGGGACCGAGTTGGATTTCGAGGCGTTGTGGGAGCGGATCGCACCGCTCGCGGAGCAGAAGGAGAGCAAGACCAAGATGTCGGTGCGCATCAACGGGGCCAACCAGGGCCGCCAGTACCCGCCCGCCGGTGGAGCGTCGGCGCTTCCGGCGCCCGTGGCCCCCGCTGCCTCAGTTCCCGTTGTGTCAGGTCCCGCTGTCTCAGGTCCTGCTGTCTCAGGTCCCGTTGAGCCTGCTCCGTCGGGGTGGCTCCGCGCGGTGGAGGAGAGCCAGCGGCAGACCGTTGAGGCTCACAACACCTACCAGCGACTGCTGTCCGAGAGTCACCTGGCGTTCCTGCGGTCTTCCGATGCCACCCTCGCCGCGTTGCTGGGGAACAGCGTTGAGCTGCCTGCCGCGCCTGTACTTCCTGCTGTCAGTCCGGTGCCGTCCGCACCGGTTGTTTCCGCTGCGCCGTTGATGCCAGCTGCGCCGTTGATGCCTTCGGCTCCGGTGATGCCGAGCATTACCGCGATGCCGATTTCTCCCCCTGTGTCTCTGCCTGCCGGTGATGTCAGCGCGGTGTTGCTGGGCGTGGTGGCGGATCGGACGGGTTATCCGGTGGAGATGTTGGATTTGGACATGGAGCTTGAGGCGGATCTGGGGATTGATTCGATCAAGCGTGTTGAGGTGTTCTCCGCTCTGCGCAGGGAAGTTCCGGGTTTGGCTGAGCTGGACTCGGCGAAGCTCGGCGCGATGCGGACGTTGCGGGAGATCTCGTCCGGGCTCGGCGGCGCTCCGGCGGTCGAGCCCGCGCACGACGTCAGCGGGGTGTTGCTGGATGTGGTGGCGGATCGGACGGGTTATCCGGTGGAGATGTTGGATTTGGACATGGAGCTTGAGGCGGATCTGGGGATTGATTCGATCAAGCGTGTTGAGGTGTTCTCCGCTCTGCGCAGGGAGGTTCCCGGCCTGGCTGAGCTGGACTCGGCGAAGCTCGGCGCGTTGCGAACGCTGCGCCAGATCACGAGCGAGCTGAGCGGTTCGGCTGCCCCCGAGCCCGAGAAGTCCGTGGTGCGCCTGGTGACGCGGGCGGTGGAGACTCCCGCTCCTGGGCTGGCCATGGCGGGGCTCGGCGACGTCCCGCTGTTCATCACCGACGACGGCGGCGGCATCGCGGAGCGGGTCGCGGCGAAGCTGACGGAGCGCGGCGTCGGCGCCGAGGTCGTGGCCGAGGTTCCCGCTGACGCCAACGGGGTTGTGCACCTCGGCGGGCTCGCGGAGATCGAGTCGGTCGACGACGCGCTGGCCATCCACCGCGACGTCTACCAGACCGCGTGCCGCACGGCCGCGTCCTTCACCGACCGGGGCGGGGTGTTCGTCACCGTCCAGGACACCGGCGGGGACTTCGGGCTCGACGGGCGCAGCCCGGACCGCGCGTGGCTCGGCGGCATCGCTGCGCTTTCTCGTGTTGTGGTGAAGGAATGGAGTCGTACGAGCGTCCGCGCGATCGACTGCGAGCGCGGTGGCCGCACGCCGGACGAGGTCGCGGAGGCGATCGTCGGCGAGCTGCTCGGCGGTGGGTCCACTTTGGACGTTGGTCTGCGCGCTGACGGGACGAGACTGACGCTGAGCACCGCCAACGAGGAGCTGGACGGCACTCCGGGCACTGCGGTCGGGCCGGAGTCGGTGATCGTGGTCGGCGGTGGAGCACGGGGCGTGACGGCGCCCGGGCTGCTGGCGCTCGCGCGGTCGCACCGGCCGAAGCTGGCGATCCTGGGCCGCAGCAAGGTGGAGGACGAGCCGGACTACCTCGTCGGCATCACCGAAGAGGCCGCGATGGTGCGGGCCGTCGCGCAGCGCGAGCGCTCGACGCCTGGTGTCGTGCGCGCCCGAGTGCGGCGCGTGCTGGCCGACCGCGAAGTGCGGGCGAACCTGAACGCCTTGCGGGAAGCCGGTTCTGAGGTCAGCTACCACGCGGTGGACATCCGCGAGCAGGCCGAGGTCGCTGCGGTCCTGGACACCGTGCGTGCCAAGTGGGGGCCGATCACCGGCCTCGTGCACGCGGCGGGCGTGATCGAGGACCAGCGACTGGTCGACAAGACCGACGAGCAGTACGAGATCGTCACGAGCACGAAGCTCGGCGGGCTGCGCGCGCTGCTGGCCGCGACCGCCGAGGACCCGCTTTCCTTGCTGTGCTTGTTCTCCTCGGTCGCGGGCACCTTCGGCAGCGAACGGCAGAGCGACTACGCGATGGCCAACGAGACGCTGAACCACGTCGCCGTCGCGGAAAGCCTGCGCAGGCCGGACTGCCTGGTCCGCTCGATCGCGTGGGGGCCGTGGGAGGGCGGCATGATCGGCTCCTCGTTGAAGGAGTACTTCCGCGTCAGGGAGGTCGCGCTGATCCCGTTCCGCGACGGCGCCGCCGCCTTCGCCGACGAGGTGACAGGAGCTGGTGGCGACGTGCGCGTGATCGTCACCGCCGCGAAGGGCGTCGCGGTCATGACAGGCCAGGACCAAGACCCGCCGTCGGTCGCGGTACGAGGCCACGCCGACGCCGGGGTGGCTGTGGAGACCGCCGCCGAGTGGATGGACCGCGCCGCTCGTTCGTGGTTCCCCGATCGCGGTTTTCTCTTGGAGGACGTCCAGGAGCTGAGCCCTCTCGCCGGAACGGGAAGTCCCATTCCGGTTCGTGGAAGACGGATCAGCGAGTCGGAACTGCACGTCGAGGTCGGCGACCAGCCGAACTTCCGTGCCCGCATCCAGATTCAGTGACGCGGGAGAACAGCGTGGACATCGCGATCGTCGGCCGGGGCTGCGTGCTGCCCGGCGCGCTCACCCCTGGCCAGTACTGGGACAACCTCGCTGCGGGCAGGCAGAGCCTGTCGAGCGTGCCGCCCGGCCGGTGGGGACTCGATCCGCACTGGGCGATGGCGACGGGCGAGGACACCGCCGACCGCACCTACACCGACATGGGCGGGTACGTCCGGGGCTTCGAGTCGGTGTTCGACCCCGCAGGTTTCGCGATCGGGGCCGAATCCGTGCTCGCGCTGGACCCGTTGTTCCAGTGGGTTCTGCACACCGCGCGTGAAGCCTTGCGAGAGTCCGGTGTGGACACCGCTCCGCGCCGATCGGGGCTCGTGCTCGGCAACTTGTGCATGCCGACGGAGTCGATGGCGAGCTTCGCCGAGCACGTGCTGCTGGAGGAGATGCCCGCGCTGCGCGGTGCTCGGGCGCGTCCGGACGCGCGGAACCGTTTCTCCGCAGGGCTTCCCGCACACCTCGCGGCTCGGGCGCTCGGCCTGGACGGCGGGTCCTTCGCGCTCGACGCTGCGTGCTCGTCGTCGCTGTACGCGATCAAGCTCGCGTGTGATCGACTGCTGGACGGCACCGCCGACTTCATGCTTGCCGGAGCCGTGAACCGATCGGATCAGCTCGTCCAGCAAGTGAACTTCACCGCCTTGTCGGCGACCAGCCGGACCGGTCGGAGCCGTCCGTTCCACCGCGACTCCGACGGCTTGGTGCTCGGCGAGGGCGCCGGTGCTGTCGCGCTGATGCGGCTCGCTGACGCCGTGCGCGAGGGCAGGCCGATCTTCGGTGTGGTGCGCGGAGTCGGCCTGTCCAACGACGGTCGGACCGGTGGTCTGCTCGTGCCCGCGCAGGACGGGCAGGAAAGGGCGATGCGCCAGGCATACGAGGTCGCGGGCATCGCCCCGGAGACTGTGTCCCTTGTGGAGTGTCACGCCACCGGTACGCCGGTCGGTGACTCGATCGAAGTGCGGTCGCTTGCCAGCGTTTTCGCGGCGAGCAAGAGCTTGCCGATCGGCTCCGCGAAGTCCAACCTCGGTCATGTGCTCGCTCCGGCCGGGATCGCCGGGCTGCTGAAGGTGATCGGCGCCATGTGGGCTGGAGTCCGCCCGCCGACCGTCGGGGCGGAGTCGCCGATCGACGCGATTCGCGGCACGCCGATCCGTCTGGTGAACGAGGCCGAGGAGTGGACCGGGCCGCTGCGCGCCGGTGTGAGCGCGTTCGGTTTTGGCGGCAACAACGCGCACCTCGTGGTCGACGGCTGGGCGGAGAACGCGGGGGTCGTCGAGCCTGCGCCGCTGCCCCCGCGTCGCGAACCCGTTGCCATTGTCGCGATCGGCGCGAAGGTGGCCGACGGCGCGAACGTGGAGGACCTCCGCCGAGATGTTCTCACCGGGCAGCGCCGCCGTGCTCTTCGCGCGGACATCGACCTGACGCTGGGCGGGTTGCGCTTCCCACCGCGTGATTTGGAGCGGGCACACCCTCAGCAGCTCGTGATCCTGGAGACTGCGCGCGAGGCTGTTCGCGATGTCCGACTGCCGCGCGAGCGGACGATGGTGCTCGTCGGCATGGGCACCGACCCCACCGGCACCAGGTGTGGCGCCCGGCTCCGCGCTCCACAGTGGATCGAGGATGCGGGCGCGGACCTGGCTGGGCTGGCCGACTTCCGTGAAGCCTTCGCTGGTCCGCACACCTCTGCCGCGGCGATCGGCGGCCTGTCGAACCTCGTCGCCAACCGGATCAATGCGCAGCTCGACCTCGCGGGTCCTGGCTTCACCGTGTCGGCCGAGGAGGCGTCCGGCCTTGTGGCGCTCGACATCGCCGCGCGCGCTTTGCGGCACGGCGAGGCTGATGCGGCGATCGTCGGCGCTGTCGATCTCTCCGGGGACCCGGTGCACCAGGCTGCTCTTCGTTCGCTCGGTCGTTCGGAGGCTCCGGGTGACGCGGCCGTTGTGCTCGTGCTGAAGCGGCTTGGCGATGCGGAGCGCGACGGCGACCAGGTGATCGCGTTGCTGGACTCTTCTCCTGAGCCTGCCGACCTCGTTGTCGGTGACTCCGGTGTGTCCACTGTGGACATGTTTGGTTCGGCGCACGCGGCGGTTGGGCTCGTCGGTGTCGCGGTGGCGGCGTTGGCGTTGCGGCACGGTGCGATTCCGTCCGTCGGTGCTCCGGCCGTGCCAGCGGCGGGTATTCGGACGGCTGAGGTCATCGTTGATCCGCTGGAGGCTCCTCGTGCGACTGTTCGGCTGCGCTCGGCGGGGACTCCTGCGCCGTGGGCGCTTGACCGGCCCACGTTGGAGGTTTACTCCGGCCGGGATCGCGCTTCGGTTCTCGCGGCTCTGGAGGCCGGTCGCGCTTCGGACGACGGGCCCGCGCGGCTTACCGTTGTGATCGAGGGCGATCGTGCTTCGGCGATCGAACGTGCTCGCAGTTGGTTCACCGAGGGTGGTGTGAAGCCTGCGGGCGTGGCGTACCAGGATGTGCCGATCGGCGGGGAGATCGCGTTCGTCTTCACCAACGGCGCTGCGGTCTATCCGTCGATGGGGCGCGAGATGCGGCTGGCGTTCCCGGACGCGGTCGCGGCGGTGTCGGAGCGCTTCGGTGGGCCGCTGGCGCTGTCGAGCGGTAGTTCGCCCGCGACGATCGAGGACATCGCCGACATCGGCAAGTTCAGCATGCTGCACAAGGAGATCACCGACTCGCTCGGGCTCCGGCCCACGGCCGTGATCGGGTACTCTGCCGGAGAGCCGTTGGGGCTCACGGTGATGGGCGCCTGGCCGGACATCGTCAAGTGGGACAAGGACTTCCGGAGCAACAGGCTCATCAGCGACCTCACCGGCGACTGCCGTGTGCTGCGTGAGCAGTGGGAGCGAGCGGGCATCCCCGACGATCGCTGGGCGAGCCACCTGGTGAACGGTCCGGCCGCTTCGGTTCGCGCGCTGCTCGATGATCACCCCGGCGTGCACGTGCTGTCGGAGAACGCGCCCGATGTGTGCGTGGTGGGCGGTCCTGAGCGGGCGTGCGCGCAGCTGATGGCTCGGTTGGACCTGCCGTCGATCAAGATCGGCTACCACTTCGCGGCGCACGTGCCCGAGTTGGAGGCTGTGCGTGCTGAGTGGCGTGATTTCGCGACGCAGCCTGTCCGCGACCTGCCGGGAGTTCGGTTCTACAGCGGTGCTACGGCGGAGTCCTACACGGCGACCTCGGAGACTGCCGCTGAGGCTGTGAGTGCTCAAGGCGTTGGCACTGTGCGGTTCACCGATGTGGTTGAGCGCGCGTGGGCCGACGGTGTGCGCGTGTTCGTCGAACTCGGCCCGCAGGGGCTGTGCACCGGGTGGATTCGCCGCACGCTCGGGGATCGCGCGCACGTGGCGGTGGCGTTGGACGCTCCGGATGGGCGAGGGTTGCGGCAGTTCGGCTATGCGCTGGGCGAGCTTGTCGCGGCCGGAGTTCCCGTTGACGCGGCTTCGTTCTTCGGCCGCTTTCAGGCTCCGTTGCCGGTTCCTGGCAAGACTGTGCGGTTCCCGGTGCAGTGGGGCGATGTGCGTCTGCCGTCGTTGGCTGCTGCTCCTGCTGCTGTTGCTGTCGCTCCGGATTTGCTCAGCTTTGTTGTGGCGCAACGTGAGCGCGTGGCGGCTGTGCATGCCGCAGTGCTCGCTCAGCAGACGGAGGCACACCGGCGCTTCCTGGAGATGCAGACGCGGACGACTGTCGCGTTGATGTCCAGGCCTGCCGAGAAGGCGCTCGTCTTCTCTCGGGAGCAGCTCGAACTCCTTGGTGCTGGGCCGGTTTCCCGCGTTTTCGGGCCTCGGTTCGCTGCTCAGGACAACCACCGCAGGCACATCCGCCTCCCGCAGCCGCCCATGCTGTTGATCGACCGCGTTGTCGAGATGGACGCGGAACCGGCGTCGATGGGTACCGGCGTGATCAGGACCGAGACCGATGTGCGGCCGGGCTGGTGGAACCTCGACCACACCGGGTACATGCCGCCCGGTCTCATGGTCGAGACCGGCCAGGGCGTTCTGGTGCTGTTGAGCTGGCTCGGCGCGGACCTCGGACATGCGGGAGATCGGAGTTATCGGCTGCTCGACGCGGAGCTGACCTACCACGGGGCTCCGGCGCGAGCGGGTGAAGTGATCACCTGTGGGGTCAGCATCGATTCGCACAGCGAGTACAACGGGTTGATCGTCTACTCGTCCAGTGTGGAGTTCTGGGTCGGCGGCGAGCTGCGTGTCACCGCACGCTCGCGCGGCGGCTTGTTCACCGATTCGACCCTCGCCACCTCGCCCGGAGTTCCGTGGAATCCCGCTGCGCATGTCCCGGCCGCGTCTGCTCCGCTGGATGTTCCTGTTTGTGCGCCTGGGAAATTCGCTCCGCACCAGCTCCTCGCGTTCGCGGCCGGTCGTGCTGCGGAGTGCTTCGGCGTGCCCGAGCTGGCTTCGCACCGCAGTTCGCCGCGACTCGGCAGTGAGCGGACGTGGTTGTTGCACGAGGTCACCGATTTCGATCCGGCGGGTGGTCCTTGGGGCCGTGGTTACCTCCGGGTGGAGACTCCGGTCGCTGATGACGCGTGGTTCTTCGACGGCCATTTCCGCGACGATCCGTGCATGCCCGGCAACCTCATGGTCGATGGGGCTTTCCAGGCGATGGCTTTCTATGTGGCAGCACTGGGTTTCACCGCTTCCCGGGACGGCTGGCGCTTCGAGCCCCTGTGCGAGGAGACCTTCAAATGGCGCTGTGGCAGGCAGATCACTCCCGCCAGTTCGCTCCTGGTGTTCGAACTGTTCGTCGCCGAGGTCCGGGGCGGTGACTCGCCTGTGGTGATCGCCGATGTCGTGTGCTCCGTCGACGGCGTTACCGCTTTCCACGGCTCGCGCTTCGGGTTGACTTTGAGGAGGGGCGATGCGGGCTGAGGAGGTGTTGACGAAGGTCACCGTTCCTTTGAGTGCGCCTCCGTATCCGTTGGGGCGTTACCGTTTCACTGATCGCGAGTACCTGAACGTCTTCTACCGCACGTCTCTTTCGGCGCTGCGCTCGATCGTCCCCGAGCCGTTGGAGATCGACGAGCCCCTGGTGCGCTTCGAGGTCATGCACATGGGCGACGTCGGCGGTTTCGGTCCGTACACCGAGGCCGGAATCGCTGTGCCCGTGCGTTTTGGCGAGGAGCGCGGGGAGTACCTGCATGCCATGTACCTCGACAACTTTCCCGCGATCGCGTGCGGTCGTGAGCTGTCCGCGTATCCGAAAAGCTTTGGCACAGCAAAGCTTTTCGCTGATTCGGGGGCGCTCGTCGGCACGTTGGACGTCGGGTCGTTGCGCGTGGCCACTGCGACCATGGGCTACAAGCACTGTGTTTTGAGTGCTGAGGAGGCGTTGCGGCAGATCACCGTGCCGACCTACATGGTGAAGATCGTTCCTGGCTATGACGCTCGGCCTCGGATTGCTGAGCTTGTGCGGGCGCAGATCACCGATGTGACCGTGACGCAGGCGTGGAGCGGGCCTGCGCGGTTGCAGCTGTTCGAGCACGTGTTGGCGCCACTGGCTGATCTGCCCGTGCTGGAGGTCGTGTCGGCGAGCCACATCGTGGCCGATCTGACGCTCGCGGGGGCTGTTCCTGTGCATGACTACGTGAGTTCCAGCGTGGGTTCGGCTTGACCTGGGGCCCCTCGCGCGTGCCCTTGGGCCTCTCACGGGCACGGAAGGGATTCCGGCCCTCGCGGGGAAGCGTATGGCACGCGCACCCCAGGTAAAGCCTCCGTTCCGTTGCGCGGCTTGCGTTCCAGCCCCTCGTGTTGTGCGCATTACACCTCCCCTCATCGGTTACGCCGCCAGTCGTGGGTCGACTCTGATGTTGCGCATCGGTTTCTGCTCGGGGTCCACCCACGTCGGTGGAATAAAGTCTGGCCGCCCATCCTTCGCGAAGACGATCTTCCAGTCTTCTTGGTGGATCACGTGATGGTGGTGCGAGCACAACAACGTCATGTTGTTCAAGTCGGTCGGCCCGCGATGCTCTACCCAGTGCAACACATGATGGGCTTCCGTCCACGCCGGTGGCCGATCACATCCGGGGAAGGCGCATCCCTTGTCCCGCACCGCCAACGCCCTGCGTAGGGGAGCAGGCGCGGTCCGGGCGGAGCGCCCGTAGTCGAGGGGGACGCTCTCCCCGTTGAGGACGACGGGGATGAGTTCGGCGTCGCAGGAGAGTTGGCGGATCAGGGAGGCGGTGGCTTCGCCGTCCCAGTCGGTGTATCCGGTCCGGAGTTTCTCTTCCAGGTAGTCCAACCTCATGGTCACAACCATCTGCGGCCGAACACCGCCACTGGCCGGAAGATCATGGGTTGCCATCGCGACCGCGACCAACTCACACAACCCGTCGGCATACCGCTGCTCCACCGTCCGAGGGTCTTGCTCGCCGTTGGTCGGCCGTGGTTTCGACACCGCGTGCAGCGCTTCCTCGAAGATCGCGCCCTCGATCGGCGGCAGGCATCCGGTGAAGAACAGCGATCCGTGTTGGTCCTTGCTCATCCGGAACGACCGCGCCTCGACAGCTTTCTGCTCGTCCTTGAAGGCACCCGCCTGGTCGAAGTGGGAGCGAACCCGTTTACCCGCCTGCATCAACTCACGCGAGGTCAACTCAGGCGCGTACTCGAGCAGGATGTCTTCGGCTTCGTCGGCAGCATCGGCGGGGATGTTTTTGATGACATCGGCGATGACCGCCGCGTGATCACCACTGATCACACCCGCGTACAACGCGTCCTTGGTCGCGGGCACACCGGGCAGGTCATCCACCAGGAGAGCGCGCCGCTTCGCTTCCGCGGGCGAAATCTTCAAGTGTGACCGCAACAGTGTCGCGAGGTTCCGGCACCCCTGCGCGGTGTGCAGGCCACGATCCTCCGCGTGCTCAGCAGCATCAACCTTCACTGCCGTCACCAGATTCGTGAGCGTCTCCAAGTCGACCAGGAACGCGAGGTGCTCTTTCTCGGAGAGCTTGTAGACGTCGTGTGCTTCGAGATGATCTACCAAAAGAGACTTCACAGCCTTGATGTCCAACATGATTCACCCCCTCGCCCGTTGGCTACCCCTAATTTTAGCAACTCCTCCGACAGCGTCAAATCCGTTGCAGGCCAAGGGAAATACCAACGTTCAGCCGTCAGCGAAACCGGGTCGGCTTTACCTGGGGTGCGCGTGCCATACGCTTGTCAGCGTGGCCGGGATTCATCCCGTGCCCGTCCGGCCCATGTCGGCACGCGCAAGGGGCCCCAGGTCAAGCCGACCCCCACGCAGCGAACTGTCACGCCACACGCACCCCACCGCTACTGGCATCTGGTGCCACCTGGAAGTCCAGCCGTCCCCGACCTGGAAGCGCAGCCGTACCCCGCTGGAAAGAGCTAAAAGCTCCAGCCTTTCCCCAGCTGGAACCCCAGCCGGTGCAAACTGGAAGTTCAGCCGTCCCCCAGCTGGAAGCCCAGCAGTCCCCGACCAGGAACCCCAGTCGTCCCCGACCAGGAAACCCAGCGCGGCCAACCCAAAAGCGCTCCACCCGACAGCCGACGAACGAAAACCCCTGCGACAAAACCGAATCCACCAGCCACAATGGCGGCATGACCACCGCACTCCCCGCCGGTCTCGTCCGCCAGCACAGCGAGCGCGACCAAGCCTGGCTCGACAACCTGCCCGGCTTCGTCGCCGAGTACTTCGAACGCTGGGAGCTGCGGCCCGACGGACCCGCGGGGCACGGGATGGCCTCGCTCGTCGTGCCGGTGCGGCGCGTCGACGGCACTCCGGCGGCGCTCAAGATCGGGCGGGTCACGGAGGAGAACGAGGGGGAGGCGGCCGTTCTGCGCGCCTGGGGCGGCGACGGGGCGGTGCGGCTGCTCGCCGAGGATCGCGCGCGCAGGGCCTTGCTGCTGGAGCGGCTCGACCACGCGCGCCCACTGTCCACAATGGAGGATGAGTGGGCCGCGCTTGACGTGCTGGTGGAGCTGCTCGGCCGGATCTCGGCGGTGCCGCCGCCCGCGGGACTCCGGAGGCTGGGTGATGTCGCGGCGGCGATGCTGGAGGACGTGCCGAGCCTGCCCGATCCGGATGAGCGGGCGTTGCTGGACACCTGCACCGGGGTGCTCCGCGAGATCGTGGGCGAGCCGGGTGAGCAGTTGCTGCACTGGGATCTGCACCAGGGCAACGTGTTGGCCGCCCTGCCGGACTCCGGCCGCGAACCGTGGCTGGTCATCGACCCGGAGCCGCTCGTCGGGGACCTCGGCTTCGACCTGATGCCCGCACTCGCGGACCGCTGGGACGAGGTCGTGGCCTCGGGGGACGTCGCGGGCGTGGTCCGCAGGCGCTTCGACGTGATGACCGACGGGCTGGGGCTGGACCGGCAGCGGGCGTACGGCTGGACGCTCGCGAGGGTGCTGCAGAACTGCCTGTGGGACGTCGAGGACGGCGAACCCGAGCTGAACGCGGCCCAGGTCGCCATCGGTCAGACGCTGATCGCGGCCTACAACAGGTAGGAATCGGACAGCAGGGACGCCATGTGCTCCAGCGGCGCGCTGGCGTACTCGTGGTCCAGGTCGCCGCCGAGCGCCCGCACCCACACCAGGGTCCGAGCCACTTTGCCGACGCGACAAGCCAGCTCGGCGGACTCGACGAGCTGCGAGGGGGAGCCGAACTCGGCGAGGTAGGCGTCCCGGACGCGGTGGTCCTCGGCGCGGGTCATCGGCAGCAGGAGGCTCGCGAACGGGTGCGCGACGACGCTGTCGCCCCAGTCGTAGAACTTCGCGCCGGTCGCGAAAACGTTGCTCTGGTGCAGGTCGTTGTGGTCGAGACTGGGCGGAACGGGGTCCTCGGCGAGGCGGTCGCACCACTCGCGGAAGGTCGGCTCGAAGCGCGTGAGCTCGGCGAAGGTCTCGTGCGCGGCCGAGTCGCCGCGGTGCTCGACGTAGTCACCAACGGCCGCCATGGCCTCGGCGAAGCGGGTCGGCATGATCGCGGCGCGCATGTCGGTGACGCCGATCGCGATCAGTTCGTCAACGTGATCAGCCAGTGAGAGCTGGAGTTTCGCATAGCCCACAAGCACTTCGGCGAGGTCGCGGGGGCTGTCGCGCATGGTCGGGCCGCCGTCGGGGAGCAGCAGCCACGAGCGCTCGACGTCGACGGCGATCGGGGTGAGCACGCGGTCGGGCGCGAGGCGGTGCAGCAGCGGGTACAACGGCACCTCGAACGCGGTGCCCGGCCCGCACGCCTTGAGCCACACGACGCCACGGTTCGTCGAGGCCCGAAGCACGGTGGCCCACGACTGCACGCGCGGCTGCTCGACCTCGCCGGTGCGGGTCATCCCAGCCGAGGCCAAACGCGAGTCCATCCAGGCCACGGCCTCGCGCCGCCACTCAGCGCTCGTCCAGAGTTGCATCACAACGGAAAGTTAGCTTGTGCGGCTGCTCACACAACCTGGACACCGCGCACCGCGTCATCTCTGCGTCACCATCACCACAGGGAGAAACACATGGCGCGACGTACGTCGATCGCGGTCGGCCTGGCCGTTGTCGCAGCACTGGGGCTCAGTGCGTGCACAACCGGTTCGCCCGCGCAGCAAGCCGCGAACGCGAACGCGGCCGCGCCTCAGCAGGAGACCAAGCTCGTCGTCGAACCCGCCGACAAGGCCACCGGTGTCGCTCCGGCGGCGCCGCTGAAGGTGAGCGTCAAGGGCGGCAAGCTCGGCGACATCAAGCTCAGCGGGGCCGGGGGCAAGCCGCTCGCGGGCACGTTCTCCGACGACAAGACCACGTGGACCGCGACCGAGAAGCCCGAGTTCGACGCCGAGTACAGCTTCTCCGGCTCAGCCACCGGCGCCGACGGCAAGCAGCTGCCGGTGAACAGCGGTTTCCGCACCGCGAAGCCGCGCGTGCCGGTCACCGTCAGCCCGCGCGTGAACGACGGCGGCACCTACGGCGTCGCGCAGCCGGTGTGGCTGGTCTTCCCGCAGCCCGGCGTCAAGCCCGCCGACCGCGCCGCCGTCGAGAAGGCCGTGACCGTCGAGAGCACTCCGAAGACCGAGGGCTCGTGGGGCTGGATCGACGCCGAGAACCTGGTGTGGCGCCCGAAGGAGTACTGGCAGCCCGACACCAAGGTGACCGTCCGAAGTGGACTGCGCGGCGTGCACTTCGGCAACGGCGCCTACGGCAAGAACGACTTCACCGTGAACTTCACCATCGGCCGCAACCAGCTGGTGCGCGCGGACACCGACAAGCACCGGCTGATCGTCGAGCGCGACGGCAAGGAGTTCCGCAACTACCCGGCCAGCTACGGCCGCGAGTCGGACCCGAAGCTGGTCACCCGCAACGGCCGCTACTTCATCATGGCCAAGCACGAGCAGTACTTCATGCAGCGCTTCGAGTTCAACGCGCACTGGGCGCTGCGGCTGTCCAACAACGGCGAGTTCATCCACGCCAACCCGGACTCCGTGGCCAGCCAGGGCCGCAATAACGTCTCGCACGGCTGCGCGAACCTGTCCATGAAGGACGCCAAGGACTACTACGCCACCGCGTTGGAAGGCGATCCCGTCGTGGTCACCGGCTCGTCGATCGACCTGCCCGCCAAGGGCGCCGACTTCTGGGCCTACCCGTGGGACAGGTGGACCGCCCTCTCCTCCCTCAAGGGCTAGCCCGCGTGCGTTGAGCGCTGAATGACTCATTGAGGTACTTGAGGGTCCTGAATGAGTCATTCAGGACCCTCAACGCACTGAAGGGGGCATTGGGGGCACGGGCGGAGTGCGGGGGACGGCCGGATATCCTGGTGCATTGGGGAAGGCGGTGCGGATGCCAGCGCACAAACCTGCGAGCGGGCCGGAGCTGGAGCGGTTGGCCGCGATGGCCGGTGCCGCGTCGGCGGAGGCCGCGGTCGTGTCGGTGCCCGAGGACGGGGCCGGGGCCGCGCGCGATCTCACGGCCGGGGCGTTCTTCGACGTGGACAACACGATGATGATGGGCGCCTCGATCTTCCACTTCGCTCGCGGGCTGGTGGCGCGCAAGTACGTCTCCGGGGCGCAGCTGGCCGGGTTCGCCTGGAAGCAGCTGAAGTTCCGCGTCGGCGGGCGCGAGGACCAGGGCAGCATCGACTCCAGCAGGGACCAGCTGCTGGCCTTCGTGGCCGGGCGGACCGTGCGGGAGCTGTCGGAGGTCAGCGAGGAGATCTACGACGAGCTGATGGCCGACAAGATCTGGCCGGGCACCAGGGCGCTCGCGCAGAAGCACCTCGACGCCGGGCAGCGGGTCTGGCTGGTGACCGCGACCCCGGTCGAGCTGGCCGCGATCATCGCGCGGCGGCTCGGCCTGACCGGTGCGCTGGGCACGGTCGCCGAGCACGTCGACGGCGTCTACACGGGACGGTTGGTCGGCGGGCTGATGCACGGCCCGGCGAAGGTGCACGCGGTGCGCGCGCTGGCCGCCCGCGAGGGGCTGGACCTGCGGCGCTGCACGGCCTACTCGGACTCGCAGAACGACGTGCCGATGCTGACGGCGGTCGGCACTCCGGTCGCGGTGAACCCGGACTCGGGGCTGCGCCGCATCGCGCGGGCCAAGGGCTGGGAGGTCGAGGACTTCCGCACCGGCCGCAAGCTCGCCCGCGTCGGAGTGCCCTCGGTGCTCGGCGCCGGAGCCGTGATCAGCGCCGTCGCCGCAGGACTCGCCAGGTCCCGCAAGTAGCTGTAACGCCACTGTGAGTGCACGACGAAGTACCCGTCGTGAGAATGACTGGACTCGTGCCGCCGGTGGTCGTCGCGGTGCTGGCCGGGGTCGTCCCGGCCACCGCGGCGCCCACCACCCCTGACCCCGCCGGGGCCGTCACCCTGGTGACCGGCGACCAGGTCCGGCTGCTGCGCCAACCCGGCGGAGCCCCCGGCGTGGTGATCACCCCGGGGCCGGGGCGCGGGCACGTGGGCTTCATCCGCGAGGCCGGTCCCGGCGCGGCGGAGGTCTCGGTCATCCCCTCCGACGCGACCGCGCTCGTCGAGCAGGGCCGCCTGGACCGCCGCCTGTTCAACGTCTCCGCGCTGAGCCGCCGCAAGGACGAGGTGCCGCTGATCGTCACCTCGGCCGGCACGCCGCCCGGCGCCACCAAGGTCCGCGACCTGCCCAGCGTCGACGGTGTCGCGGTGAAGCAGAACCGCAAGCGCGCCAAGGACTTCTGGGACTGGATGACGCGCTCCGCGCCCGCGACCAAGGTGTGGCTGGACGGCATCGCCAAGCCCGCCGTCGACAGCAGCGTCCCCCGCGTGGGCGCGCCGCGCGCGTGGCAGTCCGGCTTCACCGGCAAGGGCGTCACGGTCGGCGTGCTCGACTCCGGCGTCAAGGCCGACCACCCCGACCTGGCCGGGAGGGTCGTGGAGGCCAAGGACTTCACCGGCACTCGCCCCGACGCGCGCGACGACCTGGGCCACGGCACGCACGTCGCGGGGATCATCGCGAGCGGGTCCTCGGTCTACCGGGGTGTCGCTCCGGAGGCGAAGCTGATCAGCGGCAAGGTCTGCGTCGACTTCGGCTGCCCGGACTCGGCGGTGATCGCCGGGATGGAGTGGATCGCACCGAAGGCCAAGGTCGTCAACCTCAGCCTCGGCGGGGGAGCCACCGACGGCACCGACCCGGTTTCCCAGGCGCTGAACAGGCTTTCCGCTCAGCACGGCACGCTGTTCGTGGTGGCGGCGGGCAACGACCGCAACCTGGACTCGGCCGATCCGCTCGCGTCCGTGACCGCGCCCGCCTCCGCCGATGCCGCGCTCGCGGTGGGCAGTGTGTCCAAAGAGGACACCACGAGCCCGTTCTCGCCGCGCGGACCGCGCATGGGCGACCTCGCGGTGAAGCCGGACATGGCCGCGCCGGGCTCGGAGATCGTCTCCGCGCGCGCGTCCGGCACGCGTGACGGTGACCTCGCGCCGGTGGACGACCTGCACGCGACGTTGTCCGGAACCTCGATGGCCGCGCCGCACGCGGCCGGAGCCGCCGCGCTTCTCGTGCAGCAGCACCCGGACTGGAAGGCCGACCGGCTCAAGGCCGCGCTGACCGGCTCGGCGCTGCCGACGGCCGACGCGTTGGAACAGGGCGCGGGCAGGCTCGACATCGGCCGCGCGGTGACGCAGCAGGTGAGCGCGATCTCCGGCGGAGTGAGCTTCGGCTTCCTTTCCTGGCCCTACAAGCGTTCTGAGCCGAAGACCGTGACCTACCGCAACGACGGCACGACCCCGGTCACGCTCGACCTCGCCACCACCGGCCCGTTCGCGGTGGCCGCTCCGAAGATCACCGTGCCCGCCGGTGGCACCGCCGGCGTCGGCGTGCTGGCCGACCCGGCGAACAAGCCCGCTGGCAGGCACGGCGGTCGCGTGACGGCCACCGCGCAGGGGGTCGTCGTGCAGACGGCGCTCGCGGCGGTGCTGGAGGGCGAGAGCTACGACGTGAAGGTCGAGCTGATCAGCCGGACCGGGCGGCCCAACAGCGGCGTCGTCAAGGCGGTGAACACCGAAACCGGTGCGGCGTACGGACTTCGGCCCAACGGCAGCACGCGGCTGCCGAAGGGGCGCTACGACATCAACGCCTTCGAGGCCTCCGACGACCCCGACAACAAGGCTCAGCCGCTCGCGGTGACCGCGCTGTCCAAGCCGGGTCTGGTGATCGGCAAGAACACGGTCATCACCCTGGACGCCAGGCAGGGCAAGCCGATCCGCGCCGCCGTCGACCGTCCGGGCGCGAAGTTCACCTTCGGCCAGGTCGCGTTGCTCTCGGGCAAGGGTGAGCGGATCAGCTCGCTCGGCTGGACCGCCGGGCCGACGCACCAGCTGTACGCGGTGGGCACGGACGCGAAGGTCACCGACCACACCTACGCGTTCACCTTCCGCGCGGGCCTGGCCGATCCGTCCACGTCAGCGATCTACCAGCTGGCGTTCCTGGAGCGCGGCCGAGTCCCGGCGAACGTGGTCTACCGGGTGCGCGATCACGAGCTGGCCAAGGTGGAGTCGCGCTACTACGCGCAGGGTGCCCCGGGGAAGGCGCTGCGGGCCGACTACGCGCGGCTCGCCGTGCAGGAGCCCGGGATCGGCGTCTACGAGACCACCGACCACGTCGTGCCCGGCAAGCGCACGGAATTCTTCACCGCCAACCCGGACGTGACGTGGCGGCACGTGCTCGCGTCCTTTGTGGACGGTGAGGACTCCGAGAACACGTGGTCCTACCGGACGTACAAGCCCGGCGACTACCAGGTGGGGTGGAACAAGGGCGCGATGGGACCGGCCTTCGGCAACGCCGAGGACGGGTGGGGCGTGCAGCGCGCGGGCGACCAGCTGACCGTGGGCGTCCCGCTGGTGTCCGGCAGCGACCCCGACCAGTACACCTCCCCGGCCGCGGCGGTCACCGGCACGACGACCCTGACGCGCGTGGGCGCAGCGCCGGACAGCGTTCCCGGCGCGGGAACCGCGAGCTTCACGATCCCGGACGTGCCCGCCCGCTACACCCTCCGCGCCGAGGCCACGCGCTCGGTGCCGTGGTCGGTGATCGGGACGAAGGTCGACACCACGTGGACCTTCGCCGAGCCGGGCGCCTCCAGCTCTGCTCCGTTGCCACTGATGGTGGTGCGAGCCAGCGGCGCGGTCGACGACCAGAACCGCGCGCTCGGCCGGATCCACCCGCTTTCCCTTCTGGTGCAACGGCAACCGGGTTCGGCGCGCTCCGAGGTCACGAAACTGACCCTGGAGGTCTCCTTCGACGACGGGGCGAACTGGCGCTCGGTGCCCGTGCTCCGGATCAACGATCGCGGGCTGGCCGTCGTCGACCACCCCACTGGTTCGGGATTCGTGGGCCTGCGGATCGCGGCGACCGACGCGGCCGGTGGATCGGTGACGCAAACCGTTCTCCGCGCTTATCGGTTCTAGCGTGTTCGGCTTATATGTACTCCTTAAGGGGGGTTGACTTCGCGTCGATTCGAAAAATTTCCCTGAAGGTGCTGACCTGCGAAAAGTCAAGTGGATCACCGGACCGGGTGGAGTCACTTGGTGCGATTTGCTCGAATTTGCGCCCCGTGTTAGATCTGGCGGGAAACCGGGATTCCTCGGTGGATGGAGTTCTCGCCAGAGCGCTGGGGGAATGAATGCGAGTGGTTTTCGGCGCCGTTCGGGCACTGGTTGTCGGGGGAGTGGTGTCGCTGGTGTGCGCGAGCACTCCGGCGTGGTCCGATCCGCAGCCCCGGCAGGGCAACCCGCCGGGGACGCTGTCGCAGGACTACGTGGACCGCGTCAACGACGCGCTGCGGAGCAACCGGGACGAGTGGGGGGACGCGCTGCTCGCGCGGCCGAACGGCCCGACGCTGGAGGCGATGCGGCCGTTGCTGCAACCCGCCAACACCATCGGCAGCCTCACCGAGAGCGGCTTCCACTACCTCCCGCTGACCTACCCGCGCCCGGTCGCGGGCACCTGGCAGGCCAAGCGCGCGTTCTCCCTGCACGTGGCCGACGGCAGCACCCTGCTGACGAACTGGGCGAAGGGCTGGAACAGCCCGCAGAGCGTGTCCTTCCTCGTCGGCCAGGACGGCACCGAGGTCTACGGCAGCAACCAGGCGCGGTTGAACACCCCGGCGCTCGCGGACGGCTTCCTGCCCGTGCTGGAGAACACTTACACCGACGGCACTGGCGCGAAGGTCGAACGGACCTCGTTCGTGCACCGGATCGGCGGTGACGACGGGCCGCTGGTGAGCCACGTGAAGCTCACCGTGACACCGCAGAAGGGCAAGGCCACCAAGGTCGCGCTCGCGCTGGACACCGCCGACGTGCGCGACGTCGACGCCGAGGACGGCCGCCTGGTCCGCGACGGCAAGACCTACGCGGCGTTCAGCCCCGGCGGCAGCTGGGACTCGCCGCGGCTGACCTACCGCGTCGCGGCGGGCAAGCAGCAGAGCTTCTACTTCGTGGTGGCCAACCAGCCCAGCGACCTGGGCGGGGTCGGCGCCGACGTGGCGGGCTTCGACGCCGCGCTGGCGAAGGTCAGCGCCTACTGGAAGAGAACGCTCACCGAGGGCGCGGAGGTGAAGGTCCCTGAGGGCTACGCCAACGACGCGCTGAAGAGCATGGTGCTGCAGAACCTGGTGATGAGCTACCAGCAGAGCATCGGCAACGGCTACGAGTCCACCGACGCCGTCTTCGCGTTCGTGCCCGAGGTCGCGCTGTCGATCCGCGCGCTCGGCCTGACCGGGCAGTTCACCGCCTACCGCGAGAGCTTGCAGGAGCTGCTGCGCCGAGGCCAGGGGTCGGAGTACTTCCCCAACTGGGAGAAGGGGATCAAGCTCCAGGAGGCCGCGAACTACCAGCTGCTGACCGGTGACTGGAGCTTCCTGGACGCGAACCTGCCGCTGTTCACCGGCTACCTGGACGATTTCACCGCGCAGCGCGCGAAGGACCCCAACGGCCTGCTCGCCAAGCAGCGCTACGGCACCGACGTGGACGGCCTGATCTACGGGCTGCACCACCAGGCGCAGGGCTGGCGTGGCATGCGGGACTTCGGCGTCGCGCTGCGCCAGATCGGCCAGACCGAGTTGGCCGACCGCGTCGCGGCCGAGGCCGAGAGCTTCCACGCGGCGCTGACCAAGGCGATCAGGGCTTCGCAGCACAAGCTCTCCGACGGCACGCTGTTCGTGCCGATGTCGTTGCTGGACCCCAATGCCGAGAAGCCGTACGACTCGCTGACCCGGAGTTGGGACGGCAGCTACTGGAACATCACCATCCCGTTCATCCTGTCGACGGGGATCTTCGCGCCGGGCAGCCCCGAGGCGAAGGGCATCCGCGACTACGTGCTCAAGCACGGCGGGCGCTTCCTCGGCCTGACCCGGTTCAACCTCAGCACGATCGATCCCGGCACGTGCTACTCCGGCAGCGTCGGCGCTTTCCCGCTGAACGCGCCCGGCTACAAGAGCAGCGGCTTCGACGAGCAGTACGGCTTCGGCTGGTCGAAGTTCCTGTCCGACAACCACGACCGCGACCTGCTGGCGTTGCAGTTCTACGGCAAGCTCGCGCACGACCTCACGCCCGGCACGTTCATCGGCGGCGAGGGAGCGACGATCGCGCCGTGCCCGGAGATGGGCGAGTACTACCGCAGCCAGTTCTTCCCGCCGTTGTCGGCGAACAACGCCACCTACGTGCAGACCATGCGGTCGCTGCTGGTGACCGAGGACAACGGTCCCGACGGCACGCCGAAGCGGCTCAACGTCATGCCAAGCGCGCCGCGCGAGTGGCTGCTCAACGGCAAGACCACGTCGGTCGAGCGACTGCCCAGCATGTTCGGTCCGGTGTCGTTCTCCGTCACCTCGAACCTGGCGCAGGGCAACGTCACCGCGACCGTGACCCCGCCGCCGGTGAGGGCCGGGCAGCCCGCGGCTTCGGATCTCGTGCTGGCGCTGCGCCCGCCCGCCGGTCACAAGCTGGTGTCCGCGACGGTGAACGGCGCTTCCGCGAAGGTCGACGCGGCGAAGTCCACCGTGGACCTGGGCGCCCTGCGCTCGACCGCCATCGTGCGCGCCGAGTACCAGGCCGTTCCCGTCGAGGACCCCGACCAGGCTCGGCCGACCGCGCTTTCCGCTGACCGCAAGCTCTTCCGCCCCGGCGAGGCAGTTCGCCTGTCCGGCAGTGTCGAGGCGCTCGGCTCCGCCACTGTGCGCGGCAAGGTTTCCGTGACCGCGCCGAACGGCTGGACCGTCGAGAAGACCGCTTCCGATTTCGCCGTCCCCAGCGATGGCGTGATCCGCGGCCAGGCCTTCACCGCCGGGTTGACCGTTCCGGCTTCGACGACGCCGGGCGACTACGACATCACGGTCACCACGACTCCGGATTCCGGCAAGCCGCGCTCGCACAAGCTGCCCGTCCGCGTCGCCGTTCCGTCCACAAAGGACTACGCGACCTTGGTCAAGGACGCCAAGCCGATCACGTACTGGCGCATGGACGACACCGGCGTCAACGTCTCCGATGTGTCGCCGAACAACGTCAACGGCTTGTACCAGGGTGGTGCGCTGCACGGTGAACCCGGTGCCATTGAAGGGGATCAGAACACTTCGGCGCGGCTGATCGGCGGCTTCGTCGAGGTCCCGAACGCGCGGCCCTTCAGTTCTGTCGGCGCTTACACCCACGAGGCGTGGATCAAGGTCACCGCCGCCGTGCCGCAGAGCTTGATCGAGAAGTACGACTCCCCGGGGCATCGCGGTTTCGTGCTCCGCCTCGGCGCGGGCAACAAGCTGTACGCGGAGATCCTGGGCGCCCCGGGCCAGCCGATCACCGAGGTCACCGGCACCACCACCGTGACCCCCGGCGAGTGGCACCACGTCGCCGTGACCTTCAACGGCAGCAAGCTCGCCGTCCACCTCGACGGCCGTGTCGACGCCGAGGTCAAGTCCGCCACGCCCCAGCTCGCGGGCGACTCCAGCCTCAAGATCGGTGCTCGGGGCGACGACCTCAACCAGCGCTTGTCCGGCTGGGTGGACGAGGTCGCGCTCTACGACCGCGAGCTGTCGCAGCGTGAGATCGACTCGCACTACGTGAAGGGCAAGCTCGGAAATCCGTTCGGAAATCCGTGAGGATCGGGGCCCCGGGTCGGCTGATTCCCTGCGTGGGGTCGGCTTGACCTGGGGCCCCTCGCGCGTGCCGAGAAGGACGCCAGGGAGAGGACCCATGTCCTTCCCCGCCTGGGGAAGCGTATGGCACGCGCACCCCAGGTAAAGCCTCGGTTCCGTTGCGCCCCTTACCTTCCAGCCTGCTGCGCGCACGTCAAATACACCTCCCCTCTCGGTTATGCGGTCATTCGCGGATCGACCCTGATGTTGCGCATCGGTTTCTGCTCGGGGTCCACCCACGTCGGCGGAATGAAGTCCGGCCGCCCATCCTCTCCGAAGACGATCTTCCAGTCTTCTTGGTGGATCACGTGATGGTGGTGCGAGCACAACAACGTCATGTTGTTCAAGTCGGTCGGCCCGCGATGCTCTACCCAGTGCAACACATGATGGGCTTCCGTCCACGCCGGTGGCCGGTCGCATCCGGGGAAGGCGCATCCCTTGTCCCGCACCGCCAACGCCCGTCGCAGAGGTGGGGGTGCGGTGCGGGCGGAGCGCCCGTAGTCCAGGGGGATGCTCTCGCCGTTCAACACCACCGGGATCAGCTCAGCATCGCAAGCAAGCTGTCGGATCAGTGAGGCGGTGGCTTCACCGTCCCAGTCGGTGTACCCCGAGCGAAGCTTCTCCTCCAAGTAGTCCAGCCGCATGGTCACGACCATCTGCGGCCGAACACCACCACTGGCCGGGAGATCATGGGTGGCCATCGCAACCGCGACCAACTCACACAACCCGTCGGCATACCGCTGCTCCACCGTCCGAGGATCTTGCTCGCCGTTGGTCGGCCGGGGTTTCGACACCGCATGCAACGCTTCCTCGAAGATCGCGCCCTCGATCGGCGGCAGACACCCGTTGAAGAACAACGACCCGTGCTGATCCTTGCCCATCCGAAACGACCGCGCCTCCACAGCCTTCTGCTCGTCCTTGAACGCGCCTACTTGATCGAAGTGGGAGCGAACCCGCTTCCCTGCTTGCGCCAACTCACGCGCGGTCAACTCAGGCGCGTACTCAAGCAGGATCTCTTCAGCCTCATCAGCCGCATCAGCGGGAATGTTCTTGATGACATCGGCGATGACCGCCGCGTGATCCCCACTGATCTCACCCGCGTACAGGGCGTCCTTCGTGGAAGGCACGCCGGGCAGGTCTTCTACGAGCAGCGAGCGTCGCTTCGCTTCCGCCGGAGAAATCTTCAAGTGCGACCGCAACAGCGTCGCCAAATTCCGACACCCTTGCGCAGTGTGCAGACCACGATCCTCCGCATACTCAGCAGCGTCAACCTTCGCTGCGGTCACCAGATTCGTGAGGGTCTCCAGCTCGACCAGGAACGCGAGATGCTCCTTCTCCGACAACGTGTAGACGTCGTGTGATTCGAGATGATCTACCAAAAGAGACTTCACGGCCGTGATATCCAACATGATTCACCCCCTCACTCGTTGGCTACCTCTAATTTTAGCAACTCCTCCGACAGCGTCAAATCCGTTGCAGGCTAAGGAGAAACGGAACTGTCAGCCGTCGGCGAAACCGGGTCGGCTTTACCTGGGGTGCGCGTGCCATACGCTTGTCAGCGTGGCCGGGATTCATCCCGTGCCCGTCCGGCCCACTACGGCACGCGCAAGGGGCCCCAGGTCAAGCCGACCCCCACGCTGGAACCACCACGCCACACGCACCCCACCGCTACTGATGCCGGTGCCACCTGAAACCCCAGCTGTCCCCGACCTGGAAGCGCAGCCGTACCCCGCTGGAAAGAGCTAAGAGCTCCAGCCTTCCCCCAGCCGGAAGCCCAGCCGTCCCCGGGCTGGAAGCGCAGCCGGTGCAAGCCGGAAGTTCAGCCGTTCCCGGGCTGGAAGCGCAGCCGGTGCAAGCCGGAAGTTCAGCCGTTCCCGGGCTGGAAGCGCAGCCGGTGCAAGCCGGAAGTCCAGCCGTCCCCCAGCTGGAACCCCAGCCGGTGCAAGCCGGAACCCCAGCCGTCCCCGACCAGGAACCCCAGCCGTCCCCGACCCAGAACCCCAGCCGCCCACAACCCGAAACCCCAACCAACCAACCGAAAGCCCCCTAAACTCACCCAGTGCCGCAAACACGCCTCAGCACCGCACGCATCCGCGCAGCCCACAAAGCCATCAACCCGCTCTTCCGAAACACCCCGCTCTACCCCTGCGAACCCCTCGGACAACACCTCGGCTGCACCCTCAACATCAAGCTCGAAACCGCCAACCCGGTCCGCTGCTTCAAAGGGCGAGGCACCGAAATCGTCGCCAGCCACCTCGACGACACCAACGCCAAGGACGTCGTCTGCGCCAGCGCGGGCAACCTGGGCCAAGCCCTCGCCTGGTCCGGCCGCGCACGCAACCTCAACGTCACGGTCGTGGCCTCGCGCAGCGCCCCCGCGACGAAGCTCGACCGCATCCGCGCGCTCGACGCCACGCTGGAGCTGGTGGACGGCGACATCGAGATGGCGCGCGAGCGGGCGGTGGACATCGCACGGCACAACGGGATTCGCCTCGTCGAGGACAGCTTGGACATCGAGACGTGCGAGGGCGCGGCGACGATCGGCCTGGAGCTGGTGGAAAGCGCACAACCCATCGACACGGTCCTCATCGCGCTCGGCGGCGGGGCGATGGCGACCGGGGTCGGGCACGTGGTGAAGGAGCTGGCGCCGCACGTCGAGGTCGTGTGCGTGCAGCCGCTGGGCGCTCCGGCGATGACGCGTTCGTGGCGCGAGAAGCGCGTGATCAACACGGACTCGATCAACACGATCGCGGACGGCGTGGCGGGGCGGCGGCCGATTCCTGAGGTGCTGGAGGATCTTCTCCTGGTCGCGGACGACGCGGTGCTGGTGAAGGAGGAGTCGATCGTTCAGGGGATGCGGATGCTGTTCGACCACGCGGGGCTCGTCGTCGAACCCTCGGCCGCACTGGGCGTCGCGGCGATCCTCGAAGACCGCGAGCGCTTCGCGAACAAGAGCGTGGCGACGATCGTGTGCGGCGGCAACGTGAACATGGACGCCTACCACCAGTGGGTCATGGCAGGAAGAACAGGCTGAGCACGAACGCCGCGCTCAGAAGCCCGGTCAGCAACCGCGAGTGTCGCAGCCACTCAGCGTCCCAAACGCCGGAGTAGCGGACGTTGGACGTGGTCATCAACCCACGCCCGAGTCCGAAACCGACACCAGCGCACACCGCGAGAGGCCACGACGCGAAGAGCAGCACGGCGAGGCCGCCGATGTACGGGAGCCCGCTGGGCAGGTAGGTCCGCATGGCGGTGCCCATCTCGATGCCGAACTGGAGCGGGCCGAGATGCCTGCCGAGCCGGAAAACGCTCTCGGGCACGAGCCGCCGGTTCTCCGGCAGCGCGAACGACAGCACGTCGAATTCGCGCAGCAGCACGGGAACCAGGGCCGCCGCCACGATCGTCCAGCGGGCAGCGTCAGGCAGTGGCGCGCGGATCAGGGACCCGACGACGACCAGCCCCATGCCCGTCAGCACACCGCCGACGACGAGACCGGCGCAGAACGCCACTACAGGTGAACCTCGCCGGACCGGCGAGCTCAGCACGGATGCCGAGTTCTTGCTTCAAGTGCTGCCGCTGGTGGCGAAGCCCGCCGCCGCGCCCATGAGCAGCCACATCGACGGCGGCCACCACACCGCGCCGGCGATCACCGCGAGCACGATGCCCACGGCGACCGTCAGCGGGTGCCAGCGCATGTCAGACGACGGCTCGGCAGATCGTCAGGTAGGTCTGCCCGGTGTGCCCGCCGCCCCAGAACGTGGTGAAGCCGTCGGAACAGCGGTAGACGATCCCGTCCGGCGTGGTCCACTTCCACGCGTTCTTCGTGGTCGTCGTGCCACAAGCGGTCGAGGTCGGCGCGTGGTCGGCCTGGACGCCGTTGTCGTTCCAGGTCCCGTACTTGTGCCAGCCGCCGTCGCAGAAGTTGCTGCCGCGCCACGCACCGTTGAAGCACGCGCCGTAGGTGTTCACGTGCGCTCCGCTGGTGTCGCCCTTTTCCTCGTAGCCAACGGGATAGGCGTCCTTGCAGTCGTTGCGGTCCCACCCGTGCATGCCGTACTTGCCGGTCTCCGCTCGCGCCGCGCGTGGCCAGACCAGCGCCGATGCGCCGAGGGTGACCGCGCCGAGCGCCATCGCCTTGAGCACGGTCCGCCGCGCGCCGGTGATCCGCAACCCGGACAGCGCGCGGGACGGCGCCGCCGAGGCCGGAGCCTGGTCGTGGTCAGGAATCTCGTTGAGCGTCAACGACACCGAGCGTCCCCTTCTTCTCGATCCAGCCGTCGAGCTCCTCGACGCGCACGGGCAATGTCATCTTCCGCACGGCACCGCCGCCGTCCACGTGCATCAGCACCGGCGGCGACAGGTGCGAGATCGCGCGCCAAGCCTCACGGTCACTGATGATCTCAAGACCGACGCCGCCCCACACCGAGGGGGATTCGTGCGTCAGCACCACAGCCTGCGGCGCGCGCGAAGCCAGCTCCTCCACGACGACCCGGCACAGCGGGCAGCCGGAGTCCACCGCCGCGACGATCGGCCGCTCGGCGCCATCGGCGAAAGCGCCGCCGAGCACGACATCTGGCTCAGCGGCGGCGAAACCGTCGGGGTTGCGCATCACGATCGCGCGCAGCATCCGGACCTCGCGCATGGTCGCGACGAGCCCGAGGAACAGCACGACGATCGCAGCCCACGTGATCAAGTAGAACGCCAGTTCGGCAGACATCAGCTCGCATCCCGCCAGGACACGGCGATCCCGTTGAGCCAGTCGAGCCGATCCTGCTCGGTGGTCGCGGCCGACTCGGTCAGGTGCACCTCCGCCAGGCCCTTCGGACAGCCGAGGATGAACGCGTGCCCGCGCGCGGCTCCAGGGTAGTTCGCCTTCCACACCTCGCCGTGCGCCGTCGGAGCGCCCGCGTGCCTCGGCACGAGCACACTGGCCTGGCGCGGCCCGGGGATGGACAGCGAGCCGTAGTCCTTCACCACCACGACGACCTGCTCAGCCATGGTGTCCAGCAAGGTCTCCGAGCGCGGCCGGACGACCATGCCGCCGATCTTGTCGGTGATCAGCAGCGAGTTGAACAGCGAGAACACGCGATCGCGCTGCGGAGCCGGACCGGCGAAGACGGTCATCAGCTCGTGGTAGGCGCCGATCAGCGTCGCCACCGAGGACTCGCCGTCGTTCGCCTCCGCGACGAGCACTTCGCGTCCGTGCACCACGAGCCGCTCGCGCAGCTTCGCCGGGGCGACGTGGGCGCACGCGAAGTCGTGGTAGCCGCGCGGTCCGATCTGGAACCCGGTCCCGTAGGAGCCACCGGCGAAGCGCACGCCCGTGACCACGCTCGACACCGGCGCCGTGCCCGGCAGGGCCACTCTCACCCGGCCGCCGCTCGGCGAGATCAGGTCTAACTGCTGTTCAGCCACGTCGCGCTTATCGATCACCGGCTGTGAGCCGTTACCTGCGCTACGTTGCCGCACGTGCTCCCCGCGCTGACCACTGCCGTAGCCGCTGCCGCCGCCGTCCTGCTGCTGTTCGCGGGGGCCGGGCACGCCCGCGACCGGCTCCGCCTGCGAGGCGTCCTGCGCGTCCAGGCCCTGCTGCCACGCCGCGCGTGGGGGCCGGTGTCCACGGCGCTCGGCCCGGTCGAGATCGTGGTGGGCCTGGCAGCGCTCGTGGGCTACGCACAGGCCCAAGCCGCCCTCTACGCGGTCTTCGCCGTCTACCTGACGATCTTGCGAAGCCGCAGGTCCAGCGCGCCGTGCGGCTGCCTGGGCGCCGACGAGCCCGCGACCTGGGTCTCCGTGCTCCGCGCCGTCGTCGCCGCTGCCGCGTCCGCGTTCGCGCCGGTGGAGATGGAGCTGACCGTGCGAGCGCTCTGCGTGGCGGGCGGCTTCGTGCTCGCCATGATCGTCATTCTGGCTTCGTTGTCACCGCGTGACGAGAGCCGTCCAGGCGCTCGGTGACGCCCGCGCGGTTGAGGCTTTCGAGCAGCGGCACGGCGACCCGCCGCGTGGTGCCGAGCGCTTGACGCGCCTGGCTCGCGGTGAACGGCTGCTCCAACCGCGCGAGGACGCGCTGCGCCAGCCCGAGGGCTTCCGGCAGGAGCACGACCCCTTCCGCGATCTTGACCAGCCGCCCCGCGCGCACGGCCGCCGCGAGTTCCTTCTGCCCCAACTTGAGTTCTGCCAGCCGATGCGCGTCCGGCGCGGCGAACGGCGCCGCCCGCAGCTCACGCGTCAGCGTCGCCAGCGCGGCTTCGACACGAGCCGGGAGGGAGGCCGCCCCGGTTCGCTGAAGCCGCCCACCGACCACGAACAACCCAGCCTCGGTCGCCAGGTCTCCGATGAGCGCGGCAGGCATGTTCAGCCGCTGAAGTGCCACCGTCACCGGCATTCCAGGGTCGAGCGGCGGCCAACCGTCCACTTCGGACTTGAGCCGGGTCACCAAACCCGCCCAGTGCTCCGGATCAGCCCGCCACTCCGGCCCGTCGTGCGGCAACCCCATCGCGCGCAAGCGGTCTCGGTGCACGAACTTCCTCTGCCGCACTTGAAGTTCGAGCGGCGACGCCAGCTCGGCAGCTCGCGCTCGCGCAGCTCCGCGCCGAGTCAACGCCGGAGGATCGAGGTCGGCAACCGAAGCCCCGACAATCTCCGAGCCGCGCAACAACACCCGATCACCGATCCGCAACGGCAACGCGCGCGACAACGTGAGTCGAGCAGCATCTGTCCCCAGTGGACGGACGCGCGCGGGAACCGCCGCCGAGCCGACGTGCAGCACCACCTGAGCCGGAAGCTCAGACGCCAGAACGTCCACAGTGGAGCTGAGCAACCACCGGTTCGGCGTGAGCAACGCGTCGCCACGACGAACAGAATCACGATCCACTCCACGCAGGCTCACCGCGACCCTGGCAACCGCCTCAACCGGATCTTCCTTGCGCCCCAACGACTGGAGCCCGCGCACAACGACCGGAGAACCGTTCAACATCAGCTCGTCGCCCACGCTCAACGTCCCGCCCGCGAGCGTGCCCGTGACCACCGTGCCCGCCCCCGCCACGCTGAACGAGCGGTCCACCCACAAACGCACATCGGCGGCCACGTCCGGAGCAGGGATCTCCAAGCCGCACAAGGTGGAACGCAGTTCATCCAGCCCAGCACCCGTAGCGCCGCTCACCACGACGTGTGTGATCCCAGCGAGCGAGGTGGCCGCCAGACGCGCCCGCGCTTCCGCCAACGCGGGCTCAGCGGAGGCCAGGTCGGCGCGCGTGATCACCAGGACTCCGTGCTCGATGCCAAGCGCGTCCAAGGCGGCCAGGTGCTCGGTGGACTGCGGCATCCAGCCCTCGTCGGCGGCCACCACGAACATCACCGCGGGCACCGGGCCGACGCCGGAGAGCATGTTCGGCACGAACCTGTGATGCCCCGGCACATCCACGAACGCGAGCGACGAGCCGTCCGCCAGCGTGGTCCACGCGAAGCCGAGGTCGATGGTCAGCCCGCGCCGCCGCTCCTCCGCCCAGCGATCCGGCTCCATCCCGGTCAGCGCCCTGACCAGGGTGGACTTGCCGTGGTCGACGTGTCCGGCGGTGGCGATGACCCGCATCAGCCCAGAACCGCGCGCAGCAGCAGCTCATCGTCGGACGGGAGAACCGTGCGCAAGTCGAGCAGGCAACGCCCGCGCTCGATCCGGCCGACTACAGCGATCTCGCCCAACCGCAAGGATTCCGCGTACTCCACGGGCAGGCTCACGGCGGCCGACGGCAGCTCGACGCCCGGCGCTCCGCCTCCACCCACCGCCGCCACGCAGTACACGGCCTCGGCGCCCGGCACCTCCGCCGCCAACACGCAGGCCCGGTCGAAGAGCGAATCGACGGAAGCCTCAAGTGCCTGGCGCACAGGGGGAAGCGGCCCGCGCAGGGTTGCTTCAAGGGCCGCCAGCGTGAGCTTGTCGACGCGCAACGCCCGAGCCGCCGGGTGACGACGAAGCCGCTCCACCAGGTCCGCATCGCCGAGCAGAAGTCCCGCCTGCGGGCCGCCGAGGAGCTTGTCCCCGCTCGCGGTCACGAGGTCCGCCCCAGCGCGCAGAGCCGTCGCCGCGTCGGGCTCGTCGGGCAGCAGCGGGTGCGGCGCGAGCAAGCCGGAGCCGATGTCGACCACGACGGGAACGCCGAGGCTCTTCAAGGCAACAATGTCCACAGTGGACGTGAAGCCGGTGACCTGGAAGTTGGACGGGTGCACCTTCAGGATGAAGCCCGTCGAGGGCCCGACGGCGTCCGCGTAGTCGTGCAGGTGCACGCGATTGGTCGTGCCGACCTCGTGCAACCGCGCGCCGGCGGAGCGCAGCAGCTCCGGGATGCGGAAGCCGTCGCCGATCTCCACCAGCTCTCCGCGACTGATGACGATCTCCCGACCCGCCGCGAAAGCCAACGCGCACAACAGCAAAGCCGCCGCGTTGTTGTTGACGACGTGCACTCCGCCAGCGTCAGGAACCGCCGAAGCCAAAGCGGCGAGCGCACTCCGACCGCGCCGCGCCCGTGCCCCGGTCGCAAGGTCGAACTCGACGTCCGTGGTGCCCGAAGCGGCGTCGACAGCGGCGCGCGCGGCGGGGGACAGGGGAGCGCGGCCGAGGTTGGTGTGCACCACGACACCGGTCGCGTTGATCACGCGGCGAGGCCCGGTCGGCAGTGCCGCCGCAACCTCGGAAGCCACGTCGGACGGCGCGATCTCTCCGGCCCGAGCGCGTTGCTGCGCGGCCACGATCGCCGCCTTCACAGTCGCGGTGCCGTGCACGCGCGCGGCGTCGGAAAAGGCGGCGAGGAGGGCGTCAGTGCGCGGGATCAGCCGCCGAGGATCGGCTGCGGGGTCGTCACCGAGCCGCCGTGGACCGGTCACGACCAACCCCGGTGGCGGAGGTGGACGGGAATCGAACCCGCCAGCGACAGGTACTGCCGCTCAACGGTTTTGAAGACCGCGCCGGTCACCAGACCGGATACACCTCCCTCAGCCACCACCCTGACACGATAACGGGGTGATGACCCCACGCCTCACGCAGTACGCCCACGGCGGCGGATGCGCTTGCAAAATCCCGCCCGGCGAGCTGGAGAGCATCGTCGCCGGACTCACCGGAGCGGCGCCCAAGGACCCCGTCGGCGACCTGCTCGTCGGCCTGGACACCGGCGACGACGCGGCAGTGGTCGGAGTGCGACCTGACCTCGCGCTCGTTGCCACGGCGGACTTCTTCACCCCGGTGGTCGACGATCCCTACGACTGGGGCCGGATCGCCGCCGCCAACGCGCTCTCCGACGTCTACGCCATGGGAGGCAAGCCGGTCGTCGCGGTGAACCTGCTCGGCTGGCCCCGGGAGGTGCTGCCGATGGAGCTTGCCGCCGAGGTCCTGCGCGGCGGACGCGATGTCGCCGCCAGCGCCGGGTGCCACGTCGCGGGCGGGCACAGCGTCGACGATCCGGAGCCCAAGTACGGCATGGCCGTGACCGGAATCGTCGACCCCGCAAAGACTTTGCGCAACGACACGGGGCGCGCGGGCGTGCCGCTGTCGCTCACCAAGCCGCTGGGCATCGGCGTGCTCAACACCCGCCACAAGGCCACCGGCGAGGTCTTCCCGCAGGCGGTCGAGGCGATGAGCACGCTCAACCGCGAGGCATCTGCTGCGGCCATCGCCGCAGGGATCACCTGTGCCACCGACATCACCGGCTTCGGCCTGCTCGGCCACCTCTACAAGCTGGTGCGCGCCAGCGGGGTCAGCGCGATCATCGACTCCGCCGCCGTTCCGTACCTGGACGGCGCGCGCGAGGCCCTGCGCGACGGCTTCGTCAGCGGGGGCAGCCGCCGCAACCTGGACTGGGTGCGCCCGCACGTCGATCTGTCCACAGTGGAGGAGTCGGAGGCGCTGTTGCTGACAGACTCTCAGACTTCTGGTGGTCTACTGGTAGCGGGCGAGGTGCCGGGCGGAATCGTGGTCGGAGAGCTTGTGCCGCAAGGGAATCACGCCATCGTGCTGAAATAGCGCAACCCCCTAGGGGTGTTCCCAGGGGCGCGCCGGATGTCGGCCGTCGGTGGTCCGCCGTAGTGTGCACGACGTGACACTCATCGAGAGCGAGTCGCTCGAAAAACGGTACGGCGGCGGGACACTCGCCCTCGCCGACCTCACGGTGAGCATCGAGCCCGGCGTTGTCGGGCTGGTCGGTGCGAACGGGGCGGGGAAGAGCACGCTGATCAAGCTGGCTCTGGGGTTGATCGCACCGACAGCGGGGCGGATCAGGGTGCTGGGGCTGGACCCCCTCACCGACGTCGAACAGGTGCGGTCGCAGGTGGGCTACATGCCCGAGCACGACTGCCTGCCACCGGACATGACGGCGGCCGAGTTCGTGACGCACATGGGCCGCATGTCCGGGCTGCCCGCCGCGACCGCGCGGGAGCGGGCCTCGGAGACGCTGCGCCACGTCGGCCTCTACGAGGAGCGCTACCGGGCGATCGGCGGCTACTCCACGGGCATGAAGCAGCGCGTGAAGCTCGCGCAGGCGCTCGTGCACGACCCGGAGCTGCTGCTGCTGGACGAGCCGACCAACGGCCTGGACCCGGAGGGCCGCCAGGCCATGCTCGGCCTGGTGCAGCGCATCGGCACCGAGTTCGGCATCTCCGTGGTGGTCTGCTCGCACCTGCTCGGCGAGATCGAGCGGATCTGCACCTCGCTCGTGGCGATCGAGGGCGGCCGGTTGCTGCGCTCGGACTCGCTGTCGGCGATGACGCAGCAGAGCGGCGTCCTCGCGGTCGAGGTGGACGAGCGCGCCGACGAGCTGGTGGCGCGCTTGACCGCCGCCGGGCTCGACGTCCGCGTGCAGGGCAGGGAACTGCTGGTGCGCTTCGACGACGACCTGACCTACGACGTGATCCGGGACGCCGTGGTGGACCTGGACGTCTCGCTGCACCGGCTGGAGCAGCGCCGCCACCAGGTCGCGGACCTCTTCCGCGACCCCGCTCCGGGATCGGAGGTCAGCCATGGCAGGTCCTGAGGGTGTCATTCACGACATCGGGTACCAGCGCTACCAGGGCCACCGGCTCGGCAGGCGCTACGCGATGTGGTCGCTGTACGTGCACAGCCTGCGCACGGCCTTCGGCCTCGGCCGCGGCTTCAAGGCGAAGGTGCTGCCCTGGACGCTGACCGCGGCCTCCGGCATCGCCGGGCTGGTGATCATGATCGTCAGCACGCAGACCGGCCTCCAGCTGGTGGGCTACGTCGACCTGGTCGGCAACCTCACCTACGTGGCGATCATTCTGCTCGCCGTCGTCGCGCCGGAGCTGGTCTCCCGCGACATCGGCAACAGCGTGATGCCGCTGTACCTGGCCCGGCCGCTCAGCAGCGCCGACTACGCGCTGTCCAAGCTCGCCGCGCTGATCTCCTCGGTGGCGCTCGCGCTCGGCCCGGCGATGGTGATCATGTTCGCCGGCAACGCCTTCTCCACCAAGACCGGGATGACCGGCGTGCTCGACCACGCGGGCCAGTTCGGCCAGGGCATGGCCGCCGTCGCGATCCACTCGGTGGTGCTGGCCGCGCTCGCGCTTCCGCTGGCCTCGCTCTCCGGGCGGCGGATCTTCGCCTCCACCCTCGTGCTCGCGCTGTTCCTGATCACCGCCCCGATCGCGGAGGGTCTCGCCGAGCTGAGCCGCACGCCCGAGCTGCCCGGCATGATCTCGCCGACGAACCTGGTGCAGGGCGTGGACAACTGGCTGCTGGGTGGCGCCAACCACGCCGTCGGCGTGTGGGGACCGATGCACGGCGTGGTGACGCTGTTCGTCACCTGCGCGGCTGTCGGCCTGCTCCTGCTGAGGTATCGGAAGGTGTCGGTGTGAGCACGAACATGATCGAGCTGACTTCCGTCTCGCGGTGGTACGGCAACGTGGTCGCCGTCAACGACGTGACGCTGACGATCGGCCCCGGCGTGACCGGCCTGCTCGGCCCCAACGGCGCGGGCAAGACCACCGTGCTGCACATGATGGCCGGGTTCCTCGCGCCCTCGCAGGGCACCGTGCTGGTCAACGGCACGCCGAGCTGGCGCAACCCCGAGGTCTACCGCTCGCTCGGCCTGGTCACCGAGCGCGAGAGCGTGCCCGGCTACCTGACCGCGTGGGAGTTCGTGCACGCCAGCGCGGTGCTGCACAAGCTGCCCGACGCCAAGGCCGCCGCGCGCAGGGCCATCGACCTCGTCGAGATGGGCGATGCGATGGACCGGCGCATCTCCACCTACTCCAAGGGGATGCGGCAGCGGACCAGGGTCGCCGCGGCGCTGGTGCACGACCCCTCGGTGCTGCTGCTGGACGAGCCGTTCAACGGCATGGACCCCCGGCAGCGCATGCACATGATGGACCTGCTGCACCGGATGGCGGGGGAGGGCAGGACCATCCTGTTCAGCTCGCACATCCTGGAGGAGGTCGAGCGGCTCTCCGGGACCGTGCAGGTGATCGTCTCCGGGCGGCTGGCCGCCTCCGGCGACTACCGGCACATCCGGCGGCTGATGACCAACCGCCCGCACGAGTTCGTCATCTCCTCCTCCGACGACCGCAGGCTGGCCGCCGCGCTGATGGGCCTGCCGTCGGTGTCCGGGGTGGAGCTGGGCACGGCCGGGTTGCAGGTGCGCGCCAACGACTTCGGCGGCTTCACCCGCGAGCTGGCCAAGGTGGCGAAGGCGCAGGACATCCGCCTGGCGCAGCTGCTGCCCTCGGACGAGTCCCTGGAACGCGTCTTCTCCTACCTGGTGGCGTCATGAACCTCATGATCATTCGAATCACCCTCCGGGCGTTGCTCGGCAGGCGCAGGGCGCTGTTGCTGCTGCCGATCCCGGTGCTGCTGATCGGGCTCACCGCCTTCGCGGGCTCCAGCAACGTCCCGGTGGAGCGCTGGGCGCCGATGCTGCTCAACGGCATGGGCCTCGGCGTGCTGCTGCCGCTGACCGCGCTGATCGTCGGCAGCAGCGCGCTCGGTCTGGAGATCGAGGACGGCACGATCACCCACATCCTCACCAAACCGCTGCCGCGCCGGGAGATCATCCTCTCCAAGCTCGTGGTGGCGTGGCTGGTGACGACGGTGGCCGCCGGGGTGCCGCTCGGCGCCGCCGGGATCATCGCGGACTCCACCCGGCTCGGCTGGGGGCTCTTCGCCGGGGCCGCTGTCGGGGCGCTCGCGTACTCGGCGCTGTTCCTGGCGCTGAGCGTGGTCACGCGGCGGCCGGTGATCATCGGGATGAGCTACATCCTGATCTGGGAGAACCTGCTCGGCGCCTACGTCGACGGCACCAAGGTGCTCAGCGTGCGCCAGTTCTCCAGCACGATCACCGACACGGTCACCGGCGAACTGATCCTGAAGAGCACGCTGTCGGTCACGACGGCGTTGGTGATGGCCGGGGTTTTCGTCATCCTCGCCACCGTGGCCGCGACGCACCGCCTGCGCTCGTTCTCGCTGGCAGGAGACACGAACTAGCCGCCAGTCATCGGTCGATGACGGAAGGTGGCCCCGCTCGCGACTGTGAGCGGGGCCGCTTTTTGTCACGATCGGGTGTGACGTGGCCCGAACCGCGTCAGAGCCCGGCGGCCTCGGACGTCTACTCCTCGAAGCCGCCAGGAACGGACGAGGGAGTTGGCATGGAGCACGACGAGATCCGCACCACCACGATGTTCAACCTGCTGCTCGCCCCCGCCGTCACGGTCGAGGTCGAGCTGGCGTACTCCACCCGCGACCCCTACGCGATCCGCATGCTGTTCAACCCGGCGCGTGGCAAGAGCGTCGAGTGGCTGCTGGCCCGCGACCTGCTCGCGGACGGCCTGCTCGGCGAGGCCGGTGAGGGCGACGTCCGGCTGTGGCCGATCGCAGGCCCGATGAACCTGGTGGAGATCGAGTTCAGCACGCCCGCCGGTCAGGCCCGCTTCGGCGCCGACGCCGAGGTGCTCGCCGACTTCCTCAACGACAGCTACCTGCTGGTGCCCTCCAGCGAGGAGGAGCTGTGGTTCGACTTCGACGAGGAGCTGGCCCTGCTGGGCGAGGTCTGACGATAATCGCCGGGTGAGCCGCGCGATCTACTTCGACCACGACGGGGCGCTCGACGATCTGCTGTCGCTGGCGCTGTTGACCCGGTACCGGGGAATCGCGTTGAAGGGCGTCACGGTGACTCCCGCCGACTGCCTCATCGGCCCGGCCGTCTCGGCCACCCGCAAGATCCTGGACGTGGCGGGCGCCCATGAGGTGCCCGTCGCCGAGGGCGTGCTCACCGGTCCCAACCCGTTCCCGTTGGAGTGGCGGGTCGACGCCCTCCGCGCGGACGCGTTACCGGTGCTCAACCAGCGCGATCCGCGGACCCTCGTGTCCGAGCTGCCCGCGCACGAGCAGCTCGCCCAGTGGCTGCTCGCCGCGCCGGAACCCGTGACACTGCTGATGATCGGGCCGTTGACCAACCTCGCGTGGTGCCTCGACGAGCACCCCGCCGTGGAGGCCAAGATCGCCGAACTCGTGTTCATGGGCGGCGCCATCGACGTGGTCGGCAACGTCGACGAGCCCGGGCACGACGGCAGCGCGGAGTGGAACGTCTACTGGGACCCGGGCGCGGCGCACCGCGTGTTCGCCTCGCGCATCCCGATCACCCTGTTCCCCTTGGACGCCACCGACCAGGTGCCGATCACGCCCGAGTTCGCGCAGTCCTTCGGCCGCACCTACGGCGCTCCGCTCGGCGATCTCGCCGGGTCGCTGCTCGCGATGACCTTCGGCTGCTTCGAGACCTCCGGCTTCGCGTACTGCTGCTGGGACAGCCTCACCACCTCCTACCTCGCCGAGCCCGAGCTGTGCGAGTTCGAGGACGTGCGCTGCGAAGTGCTGACCACCGGCCCCAGCCAAGGCCGCACCGTGCGCTCCGACACGGGCCGCGTGGTCAAGTGCGCCAGGAAGGTCGACGTCGAGGGCTTCTACCGCCACTGCTTGGAGACGTTGACCGCAACGCCGGAGTTCTCCACGCAGTGACCGTTGCGGTCGTAGGTGAGCACCGTGCTGACGTTGAGCGTCCATCCCGGCAGCAACCGCACCACACGCGGACGCCCGCTCCCGCCGCCGCTGGGCTCGCCAATCACCGTGACGTGCTCAAGTCCCTGTAGCCCCAACAGGAAGTCCTCGCTCGCGGAGTACGTCATCGCGTCCGTGAGCACCGTCAGCCTCTTGTTCCACCGCACCCCGTCCGACGGCGTGGCGACCATGGGGATGTGGTCGGTCAGCTCGCCGTCGATGCAGTAGCGCACCGAGCCGAGCACGGTTTCCTCGCGCAGGAAACGATCCCGCGTCGCTGTCGCCAGCACCACGTTGCCGCCGACGTTCCCGCGCAGGTCCAACGTCAGTTCCTCGTGGTCTTTCTTGAACACCTCGTCCAGTGCTTCCGAGATCCCGGCGTTGGGAACCCACTGCTTGATCCTGAGGTAGCCGTCCTCGCGCCAGGTCACGACGTCACCGAAGGGCATCCCCGTCGGCTTCTCCGTCCACGTCGCCTCTTCGCCGTTCGGCCCGAAAGCACGCCATTCCCGGCTTTCCGTCGCGGAGAGCAGCCTCCGGCCGATCATGAACGGGAGCATGTGCGGTGACGCTCCCGTGCGCCGCGCGATGTCCTCCTCGTCCGGCGCGTCCAGCCGCCAACCCGCGCGCACTCCGGCTCCCCACGCCGCGCTGCCTTCGGGAACATCCGTGAACGTCCTCCGATTTGCCTTGTAGGGCAAGGAAACTGGGCGTGGACTGCGATGCACTGCCGTGTGCGCGTCTCCGAGCTTCGCCACCCACTCCTGGCACACCGCGAAGGGATCTTCCGCCGCGAGGACCTTCGGCGCGTAGTGCTCGCACAGCTTGTCCCAGTCGATCTTGCGCAGCGCCATCGCCGGGTAGCTGAAGCGGATCTCGTCGGTGATGCGCTGGACGACCTCTTCGAGGTCCACGGCGTCCACCGCGTAGGTGTCCTTCCCCGTGCGCAACCACGTGTGGCGCAGGCTGAAGGTCTCCCACATCTCTTCGTGGGCGCGGCCCACCGATTCGATGAGATCGCCGTCGCGGCGCAGCACGGCCGGACCGTCGTGCTCGGGGTCGACCCGGCAGAGCCACCGCGCGCCCGCGCCGGGGTCCTTGCGCACCAAGCGGACCGGGGTGTCCAGCTCGTGTTCGAGGGTCGCCAGCGAGTCGGCGAGCAGTCGTGCTCGGTCGTCGAACTCCGCGCCCTCGGGCCACACGAGATCCATGGCCCTGACACTACGGTTACTGCGGCACGTAGTCGTTCGAGTACGCTCCGTGGTGGCTTGCGGGGAGGCTGCATGGACGAGGCGACCAGTCCCGCGGTGTTCGCGAGACGCCTGAGCGCCAGCACCGCGGCGCACCTGCGCACCCTCGGCGTGGTGCAGTCCTACAGGCGCGGTGCTCTCGTCCTGCACGCCGGGGAGCCCGGGGACAGCGTGATCCTGCTGCTCGTGGGGCGGGTCAAGGTCGTCGTGCGCGGGCGCAACGGCTCCGAGGTCGTGCTCGCGCTCGGCCAGCCCGGCGACCTCTACGGCGAGATGGCCGTGCTCGGGGAGCGGCCGAGGATGGCCGACGTGGTCGCCGTCGAGGACGTCGAGGTCCGCCGGATCAGCGCCGAGGTGTTCCGCCGCTTCCTCGCCGACTACGACGACGCGCGCCGGGAAACGATGATGATGAGCTTCTCCAGGTTGGCATATGCCAATGAGCAGCGGCTCGAACAAACGCAGGGCGACGTCAGCTACCGGCTCGCGCGGCGCCTGCTCGACCTCGTCACGGAGAACGGCAAGGCGCGTCCCGACGGCGGCTGGCACATCGATCTCCCGTGGTCCCAACGCGATCTCGCGCAGAGCCTGCCCGCCTCCGAGACCTCCGTGGACCTCGCGCTGCGCAGGCTGCGCGAACTGAACCTGGTCGACACCAGCTACCGCACGATGGTCATTCTTGATCTGGCCGCACTGCGTGCTTTCACGCAGTCCTGATCACATCACCCGTTAGCGCGTCCACAATTCCCCACTTTTCGGGAGTCCGGTTCGGGAGCTGCGACAAGACTCCCCTCCATGCATTGCGTAAGCAGACGCGTGGAGGGAGCGACTGTGGCAGTGGAGGTACCCGCGACGCACGCCGTGCTCGCCGTCGACGTCGTCAGCTCCACCCAGGTCGCTGACGACCAGCTCGACGGCATGAAGACCGACCTCGACGAGCACCTCGACCGGGCCTTGCGCGCCGTCGGGCTCGACCGCGCCGACGCGGTGCAGCCCAGGCACACCGGCGACGGCGTCCTGCTCGCCTACGCCGAGGACGCCGCGCCCAAGCTCGTCGAGATGCTCTTCCACCTCGACCACCTGCTCCGCTGGCGCAACCGCGAACACCGCATCCCGCTGCGCGCCAGAATGGCCGTCCACTGTGGACCGATGCGCGAGGAGGGCCACTACCACCGGCCCTACATCGTCGCCAGCAGGCTGCTCGACGCCCCCGCCTTCCGCGCCGCCGTCGCCCAGTGCATGGCCACCGACCCGTGCGGCGACAAGGTCGGCGCCGCGCTCGTGGTCTCCCGGTGGGTGTGGCACAACGTCGTCGAGCCGTTCCGCATCATGCAGGTCCCGCCCGCGCGGTGCGCCCCCGTGCCCATCGACAGCTCCACCTACCAGGACCTCGCGTGGATCCACCTGCCCGGCATGGACGCCGACCACGTCCTCTCGCAGGTCCAGCACCACGCCCAGCTCCGCGACAACGCCCAGCTGCACGCCCAGTTCCAGTCCCGCCCTCCGCACCCCGCTCCCGTGCCACACTCCGACCCCGCGCAGCCGCACGACCCGGCCGCGTTCCACCCGCCCGCCCGGCCGCGCTTCAGCCCGCCGCCGCGCCCCCTCCCGGACCCCGTGACGCTTCCCACCACCGAGACGCCAGGGGAGAGCGCCTCGCTGAACGGAACCGTCCGGGCCACCTGAACGCGGGGGCCGACCTGTCGGTGGGGTCAGGTCGGCCCAGGCGCCCTTGCGCCACCGCAACGTTCCCGGCCGGTCGGGTGAGGGCGTCTTCAAGACCGCCAAACCCCCCTTTCGATCATCGTTAACCACCGCAAACCCCCGGTGTGCGGTGTGCGGACGCCGTGCCAGGCGCGCGACGTTCCTCCCCAGAGAAGTCGTGCTGTCTGCCATGAGACACAGGTCGCGAACCGCCGCCTCGACCACGTCGAGCCGGACGGTGGTGGTGCGGTGGAACTCGGGACCGTGGCCGTGGTCGAAGGACATCGCCGGAGCATCATCGGGAACCTGCGGGTTGTAGGTGTCGCAGGCGGACTCCTCGTCTTCCTCAAGATCAGCGGTTAGAACGACGCAGGACCACCCCCGCTCGCGCGGGGAAGACCGCTGATGTGGGTCGGCAACGGCCTGGCCGACCGGACCACCCCCGCTCGCGCGGGGAAGACCCGTCCGAAACCGGCTTCGTCGGGGACGTCGAGGGACCACCCCCGCTCGCGCGGGGAAGACCGCCTTGCACACCGCCGCGAGCTCCGGCGCCGGGGACCACCCCCGCTCGCGCGGGGAAGACATCCGCCCGCAGTGCGCGAGCGGTCGCCACCGCGGACCACCCCCGCTCGCGCGGGGAAGACCCACTTGGTAGGGCTTTCCTGGCCGAGCAGCCAGGACCACCCCCGCTCGCGCGGGGAAGACACTCGTTGACCTGGATTTTTGCGCGTAGACGTTCCCGTTTTTCATGGGTTTGTGAGTAGCCGTGAGACGCGCTGGCTGGTTGAGCTTGCTATGAGACCGCTTGTGAGCGACGTGCGCTTACAGAGCCCTGGGAACGCGGAAGCCTTCTGGGCGGACAGGAGACTGGACGAGGGTTCAGTTGGATGGGAGTCCCCAGTGGCCCGGGTCCGTCCGTCCGACCAGACGTGCGTGTACGAACTCTTCAGGACCTGGTTAACGTTGCTTACGCGATCAAGGTCGCTGACCGCAAGAAGGGACGTTCACGTGGCCAGTGGTAGCGGCACGGAGACCAGCCCGCTCGACAACGGAGGCGCTGAGGGGATCGCGTCGTTCGCGTTCGAGCTGGGTGTGTTGAAGAGGATGCGGCGCGCTGGATGGTGGCACGTCGGAGTGCGCGATCCGGAGTCCGTCGCGGAGCACAGCCTGCGCGTGGCCCACTTGGCGGCGTTGATCGCAGCCCACGAAGGCGCGGACCCGGCACAGGCGTCATTCTTCGCGATCTGGCACGACTCGCAGGAAACGCGCACCGGCGATATCCCCCACACTGCGAAGCCGTTCATCAGCGGTGGGGACAACGAAGCGATCACGGCGGTTCAGGTCGCTCGTATGCCGACCGCGTCGGCGACGGTCGTGCAGGAAGCGGTCGCGGCGTATGAGGCGCAAGACTCCGCTGAGGCGCTTTGCGCGAAGGACGCCGACAAGTTGGAGTGTCTGCTCCAGGCGGTCGAGTACCGCGCCGCCGGACACGACGGAGTGCAAGGCTGGATTGACTCCTCGCGCGCGGGCTTGAAGACCGAGACCGCACAACGCATCGCCGATGCGGCGCTGACGATCTCGACGCTGAGCTGGCGCGATCGGTAGCTCAGGAGCGGTCAGTGATGCGGCGGGCGGTGAAGCTGAGGTCCGCGCCGCCTAGTCCCGCAGAGTCGCTTGCGCGTTACGAGCTTGGCGAACGCCGGTGATGCTGGTCGTTCGCTTCGATGGCAAAGTCATCCCGTCGTACGGCACGGTGCCAAGCCGCATCTCGCCAATGGTTGTGCTGCACGATCTCGGCGGAGTCCTCGATCAGTTCGCCGCCCAGGAAGTTCTCGTCGCCGTCGAAGTGCATCCGCACCAGATTGCGCGAGTCGAACAGCCAGTAGTCGTAGTCCGGCAGGCCAGCGGCATCGTCCCGCCTCAAGTATCGGATGTCCTCGCCCGCCTCGTTGGTGTACTCCGAGCAGAAGATGCCGAAGCGGCTGTAGACGGTCGGCGGCATGCTGACCACTCGCACGCGTGAGAAGCGGCGCCCTGCCGAGGTGGCCTCTCGGATCATGCTCAGCCAGTTCTGGAACCAGCCCATGTCCACGGATTCGCCCGCTGTGAACTGATCGAGCGCCCTCGCCTCGTTCGCGGATTTGTAGAGGTCGCGCGTCTCCAGCCGGAAAGCGGTGTGCTCGAAGCTGTGGAAGAGCTGGCCGAACTCGGGGCCAGGTTCGATCGTGCGACTCAAGTGCTGCCCCTCCTGCTCCAGGTAGCGAGGGGCGTACATCTTGAGCACGTCCTCGGGATCTCGATCAGGGTCTCATGGTCGGTGACGGGCTCATGATCGTCAGCGGCGGACCTCCCCGTTTGCACGGGGAACACGTCAGGTCGGGCATTTTCGTCTTGTCTTGCCCAGGACCACCCCCGCTCGCGCGGGGAAGACGAACGCATCACCCGCGTCGCCTGGGTGGAGACCGGACCACCCCCGCTCGCGCGGGGAAGACACGTACTCGTGCTGGGCCTTGCACACCGAGGTGGGACCACCCCCGCTCGCGCGGGGAAGACACTTGTTGACCTGCGTTTTCGTGGGTAGCTGTTCCTGTTCTGCATGGGTTTGCTGGTGGCTATTGGATGCGCTGAGTGGCTGAGCTTGTCACGGGACCGGTCGCAATGTGACGGGTGCTGAGGGCCAAGGGCACGCAGAAGCTGTTCTGGATGGTCACGTCCGGCAGTGCGGTCCCGCACAGGCTTCGTCAGCGGCGCTCGCCCTGCCGAGCCGTCCAGGCCGAGAATGGAATGCCTACTCCGGCGGACAATCCACCCCGACCAACGATTTCCCTTGTGCGGTAAGAGATGTGGAAGGTGACCGGTGGTGTGGGCGGAACGAACCGAGCGCCACTGCGACTCGTGGTCCTCCGGGCGGCTCGATCTGCGGACGAACGATCTCGTCGTGCCTCAACGCCAATGTGATCGTGGAAACGTGCAGCGCGCTGGCTTCCCACGTTGGACACGGAAAGCGCACGGGACGGCGAAAAACTGGGGACCGACAGCTTGCGCAGACGAATCCAGATGGCGAGTCGATCGGCTCGTGTTGGTCCAGCAAACGCTGCCACCATCGCACGCCCTCGGTGAGCACCCTGCGATCGAGGGCGGCGTTGTCCGAGTCCACCTTGCGGAGAAGCACGTGAACGGCGCCGACCACCGCACCGAGATATGGGTCGAGGCGGCGCGCGGTCACGACGCCCTCGTCTGCGAGTCGCAATCCCGGTTCACGCCTGCCTCCTAGTGGCCAGTTAGATCTAGTTCTATGGAACAGGCCGTCGCCCGCTGTGTCAATAGAGCTATTTCTAATTGGCGGCGCCGCTGGTACAGATAGGCTTATTGGAGCGGAGGAGGTCTCTTGGGCACTGGCTATCGGGAGCTGGCGGACGCCCTGCGGGCAGCGATCCAGCGAGGCGAGTACCCGCCTGGCGGCACCCTGCCGAAGCAGGAGGAGATCGCGGCGCAGTACGGCGTAAACATCAACACCGTGCGCAAGGCTGTGGCCGTGCTGGAAGCCGAGGGCTTGGTGACCCCGGTCCGCCGCAGGGGAACCGTCGTGCGCGAGCGGCCCGTCATGAAGAGGCTCGGCGCCGAGCGCTACGCCAAGAGCAAGTGGAAGTTCGGCTTGGTCGCGTTCGCCGCAGACCGCGAGGCATCGGGCCGGGAGTGGAAGCCGGGCGACCAGACCAACACGGTACGCAGGGCCACTGCCGATGCTGAGATCGCCGAAGCGCTGGGCGTCGAGGAAGGCAGCGAGGTCTACGAGCGTTCCCGCTTGGTGAAGGACGGCGACAACCCGACGCACACGCTCACGAGCTACTACCGGCCCGAGCACGTCGAGGGCACGCCGCTCGTGGACCCGACGCCCGGCCCCGCTGGTCGAGGTGGCGGGTTCGCAGTGCTGACCATGCAGGGCTTGGAGCCGGACGCGATCACCGAAACCGTGTTCGCTCGGATGCCCAGCCCGGATGAGATCGAGCTGCTGAAGCTGCCAGCAGGCGAGCCCGTGATGGTGCTCAAGCGGCGCACCGTGACCAGGGACGGCGTGCCCGTGGAGTTCGCGCGGGGCGTGCATGCGGCGAGTCGCTTCGCCTGGTCCTACAACTTCCAGGTCCCCGACTAGGAGCGAGCGCATTGGGTGAGCAGTTGTTGGCTGATGTCCAGGTGTTGTGGGACTACAACCACATGGGCCACGAGCTGCGCCCGTGCGATATCGGGATCGGCCTCGGCAGCCACGATCTCGGCGTCGCCACCCGTGCTGCGGAGCTGTTCCACTCCGGCCACTTCCCGCTGGTGGTCTTCAGTGGCGCGAACGCTCCGACGACGATCGACCGCTTCCCGCGCGGAGAAGCCGTGCACTACCGCGAACACGCTCTTTCCCTTGGTGTGCCTGATGATGCGGTGTTGGTGGAGCCGGAGGCCAAGCACACCGGGGCGAACATCGCGCTGTCCCGAGCGCTGCTGGAGTCACAGGGCGTCGAGGTGCGGTCAGTCATGTTGATCTCGCGGCCGTATCAGCAGCGCCGCGCGTATGCCGCCTGCCGGAAGATCTGGCCCGAGGTCGAGGTGATCTGCGCATCGCAGGACATCAGCTTGGTGGACTACCTGGCCGGGATCGGCGACGACGCCCGGGTCGTCAACACCATCGTGGCCGACACGCAGCGCATCAAGGTCTACGGCGAGCAGGGCCACGCGATCCCGCAGGAGATGCCCGCCGAGGTGTGGACCGCCTACGAGCGCCTGGTCCAGGCCGGGTACGACAAGCGCGTCATCCCCGACGTCTAGCGCCTGTCCTGCAAGGGGTTAAGCACGGTGTCGCCGGGGGTTGGGGTGTCTTCAAGACCAGCAAACCCTCCTGTTGATCATCGTTAACCACCGCAAACCTGCGGTCTTGTGGGGTTTGCTGCGGTTGGAGACGGTGTCGCCGGGGGTTGGGTGGTCTTGAAGACCGGCAAACCTGGTGGGTTGACCCCCGATGGCGCTACCAGCTGTCGGTGTCGAGCTGGCTCACTGAGACTGTCGCTCACCCAGTGTTGGACTCGGACAGCTCGTGCACCGCGATCACACCCCCTGAACATCGAGCGGCCACGATGGCACAAGGTGTCGATGCCCCCACGCGGTCAGGGAAGGGGGCGGCGGGCGGCGAAGCCGAGGTCGGCGCGGTGGTACCAGCCGAGGTCGGCCTCGCCTTCGAGCCAGCACAGCAGCACGGGAACGCCGTCGAGCTCGGCGGGGAAGTCGACCAGCAGCGGCGCGAAGCCCTTCAGCTCGGCGCCGGTCCCCTGAACGCGGGTCATCAGTTCGTCGAGTTTCGCCTGCGCCGCCTTGAACTCCGGCAGGCCGCCGAGCCGCACGGAACGCCCGCCCTCGGCGACTGCGCCGGCTAGTTCGGCGGCGTCGGCGCGCACGGCGACGATCTCGCGCAACACGGGCAGGAGCCGTTGCAGCTCCGCACGCGCCTCGTCAAGGGTGAAGATTGCCATCCTCCGAGCATGCCATCCCGGACGATGTTCGCCATACTCTGCGAGCCGATATTCACGCAGCCCGAAGGGAAAACGCCGCTGTGCGCCGAAAGGTCCTCTCGATAGCAACACTGTCCTTGACAGCACTGGTACCCGCGGTTCCGGCGAACGCGATCGCGGGTGGGAACGCCGCGAAGTCGGGGGAATTCCCTTCCGCCGCATACGTTCAGGAGGGCGTCGATTTCGCGTGCGGGGCGATCGTGGTCGGCGAGCAGCACGTGCTCACGGCCGCCAGCTGCGTTCGCCAGCCGGATCCCGCGACGCTGAAAGTGATGCTGGGCGGGCATTCCCTGCGCGTCGCGGCACCTGGTCAGCGCACGGTCGGCGTGGAGAAGGTCACCGTGCACCCGGCCTACGACGTCGCCAACCTGACGAACAACCTCGCGGTCGTTCGGTTGACCGAAAAGGTCGCGCCCACCAAGCGCATCCGCGCCGTCGAGCTCAGCCGCGAGCAGGCGAGCGGTGACGTGGTCCTCGCCGGGTGGGGGTTCAACGCCAAGAACGAGCAGCAGACCTCCCTGCGCAAGGTCACCCAGAAGCCGGTGCCGCACGCCACGTGCGCCGCGAACTACAAGGACGTCCTGCCCGTCGGCGACGGCGCGCTGTGCGTCGGCGGCGACGAGGGCACGGGCGGCTGCATCCTCGACCACGGCGGCCCGATGTACGCCAAGGGGAAGCTCGTCGGCGTGATCTCGTGGGGCGCCGCGCCGTGCGGCCAGAAGCGCTACCCGACCGTCGGGAGCAATGTGGCTCACTACGCGGACTGGATCACCTCGCAGCTGTCGTAGGGTCAGCGCGTGGACGCTGACCAGATCGCGGTCGTCGGGATCGGGGCCGACGGCTGGGACGGACTTCCGGAGAGCGCGCGCCGCCTGGTGACGGGCGCCGACGTGCTCTTCGGGAGCTCGCGGCAACTCGCGCTCGTGCCCTCCGGTGGCGAGCGGGTCAGCTGGCCGTCACCGCTGCTGCCCGCGCTGCCGGGCCTGCTCGAAGCCCACCGCGGCAAGGCGATCTGCGTGCTGGCCAGCGGTGACCCGATGTTCTTCGGTATCGGCTCGACCCTGGCGCGGCTCGTCGGGCCGGAGCGCCTGCACGTCGTGCCGCACCCGTCGTCGATCTCCCTCGCCTGCGCGCGCCTCGGCTGGCCGCTCGACGAGGTCGAGGTGGTGTCCGCCGTGGGCCGCCCCGTGAACGCCGTCTTCCACCACGGTCGCCGGGTCATGGTGTTGAGCGCGGACGGCAACACGCCCGTCGAGGTCGCGAAGTTGTTGACGGAGAACGGTTTCGGCGCCAGCACGCTGACCGTGCTCGAACACATCGGCGGATCTGGAGAGCGCAAGATCAGCTCGACGGCGGCGGAGTGGCACGAGAAGTGCGCCGCGCTCAACGTGATCGCCGTGGAGTGCGTCGGGCCGAAGCTCTCCGCGGTGCCGGGCCTGCCCGACGACGCCTTCGACCACGACGGTCAGCTCACCAAGCGCGAGGTCCGCGCGGTCACCCTGGCCATGCTCGCGCCCGTGCCAGGCGAGTTGCTGTGGGACGTCGGCGCGGGAGCGGGCAGCATCGCGATCGAATGGTCCCGCGCGCATCCGAGCTGCCGGGCCATCGCGATCGAGAAGCACCCCGAGCGCGCCGACCGCATCACGGCCAACGCGAAAAAGCTTGGTGTGCCGTCGATTCGAGTGGTGCTCGGCGAAGTTCCCGATGCGCTGCCGGAAGAACAGCCCGACGCGGTGTTCATCGGCGGCGGCGTCACCACGCCCGGCGTGGTGGAGCGCTGCTACGACAAGCTCAAGCCGCAAGGGCGCTTGGTGGCCAACGCGGTCACTGTCGAGTCGGAAGCCGTTCTCGCGCGCTGGCACGCCGAACTCGGTGGAGAGCTGGTGCGCCTGGCGGTCAGCAGGGGCGCGCCTATCGGTGGGTTCACCGGTTGGCGAGCGATGATGCCAGTGACGATCTGGGTTGCTACCAAAGGAGAATCGCCGTGACCGTGTACTTCGTCGGAGCGGGGCCGGGCGCGGCCGACCTGATCACGGTGCGCGGTCAGCGAGTCATCCAGTCCTCGCCGGTGTGCCTGTACGCGGGCGCGTTCGTGCCGGACGAGCTGCTCGAGCTGTGCCCGGCCGACGCCCGCGTGATCGACACCGCGAAGCTCAACCTGGACGAGATCCTCGCTGAACTCGTTGCGGCGCACGGCGAAGGCAAGGACGTGGCGCGCCTGCACTCCGGTGATCCCTCGGTGTTCAGCGCCATGGCCGAGCAGATGCGCCGCCTGGACGACGCCGGTGTGCCGTACGAGGTGGTGCCCGGCGTCCCCGCCTACGCGGCGGCTGCGGCGAGCTTGAAGCGCGAGTTCACCGTGCCCGGCGTCGGCCAAACCGTTGTGCTGACCCGAACTTCCGCGCGCTCGACGCCGATGCCGGAGGGCGAGGACCTGACGTCGCTCGGCCGTAGTCGCTCGACGATGGTGCTTCACCTTGCGGTGCAACGCATCGACGAGGTGGTCGCTGAGCTGGTGCCGAACTACGGCTCGGACTGCCCGGTCGCGGTCGTCGCTTGGGCGAGCCGCGAGAACGAGGTCATCCTGCGCGGAACCCTCGCCGACATCGCCGCGCAGGTGCACGCTGCGGGCATCCGCACAACGGCGGTGATCGTGGTCGGCAAGGTGCTCACCGCGAGCGGATTCCTCGACAGCCACCTCTATTCCGCCGCGCGCTGCCGCACCTGATCTCAGAGCTTGCCGACGAGCGCTGTCGCCACGGCGCGGTCCGCGATCGGCAGCCGCGCCAGCTTCAGCGCCACCCGGCGCGCCCACAGTCGTGCTCGCGAGTCGGGCAGAAACCACCGCGTCCCACGGCGGGCGACGCGTTGCTTCTCCTCGACGACCGGGCGCCACCGACGCTCGTAGGTCGCCAGCGCTTCGCCGATCGTCGGCCGCGCCAGCAGCTCGTCGGCGAGGAGCCCAGCGCCCGCCAACCCCAGCGAAGCGCCCTGCCCGGCGAGCAACGAGACCGCGTGGCACGCGTCGCCGATGAGCACCACTCGTCCCGAACTCCAGCGGGACACCTCGACCTGCGCGACCTGGTCGTAGTAGATCTCCGACGGTGCCTTCGCGAGCGCACGGGGGACCAGCCACCCCATCGAGCCGTAGGCCTCGCGCAGTGCGGCCGTGGGGTTCTCCGGCAGGGTGGGATCAGCGGTGCGGTGGACGGTGAACGCGGCGACCCGCCCGTCGCGCAGCGCGTACAGGCCCATCTGCCGGTCGACGGTGTCGGTGAGGCAGAAGCCGCCGGTCACCTCGGCCAGCACCTCGGGGTCGTCGAAGGTGAACGCCGCCGTGTGGAAACCGAGGTAGCGCAAGAACTCCCGCTCCTCGCCGAAGATCATTTCGCGGATCGCGGAGTGGATGCCGTCAGCGCCGACGAGCAGGTCCGCCGCCGTCGAAGTGCCGTCCGACAGTTCGACGGTCACGCCGTCCGCGCGGTTGTCCACGCCCGTGATCGTCGTCGCGAAGCGCACCTCCGCCCGGACTGCTTCGCGCAGCGCAAGTTCCAGGTCGGGCCGCATGATGCTGATCAGGCCGCCGTTGATCGCCTTGGCGAAGCGCGTGAACCCGAGCGACGCGCGCACACGGCCGTCCTCGCCCACGTAGCTGGCCTGCGGGATGCGATAGCCCAGCTCGTGCAGCCGGGGCAGCAGTCCCATCCGCTCCGCCTCCGCGTACCCCGGCCCGAAGAAGTCGATCATGTAGCCCTGCTCGCGGGGCGCCGGCGCGCGCTCCAGGACCACGACGTCGTCGCCACGTGCGCTCAGCCGCACCGCGAGCGCCAGCCCAGCGATCCCCGCTCCGCAGATCACGACCCTCATGACCGCACCGCCACGATCCGGCGCAGCACGTCTGCCGTGGCTTCGGCCTCGGGCAGCAGAGCGCGGTGCAGCATCAACCCGTCCACCGTCGCGGCGAGCACCGCAGCTGTCGCTTCTGGCGCGTCGACGCCGTGGTCGGCGAACCACGCGGCCAGGCGCGCCCGGAAGTCGGCGAGCACCGTGGCCACGGCGCCGCGCAACTCGGCGTCCCGGGTCGTGGCGAGGAAGGTTTCGCTGACCAGCAAGGACATCGGATCGCTCCCGGAGTGCTCCGACAACGCCGACAGCAGTTGCTCGACGACGTCCTCCGGGCTCTTCGCCTGCTCCAGCACCGCGTCGAGCCCGTCGACCATCCGCGTGAGCGCGCTGACCGCGGCCTCGCTCAGCAGGGCTTGGAGCGACGAGAAGTGGTAGTGCACCAACCCCGGCGTCACCCCGGCCCGCTCGGCGAGCAGCCGCGTGCTGACCCCCGACCAGCCCAGCTCGACGATCAGCTCCGTCGCCGCGGTCGTCAGCCGTTCCCGCACCTCGTGGCTGCGCGCTCCCATGGCGCCCCCTATCTTGGGCAGTCGTCTTGGACAATCGACTTGGGCACTCGTCCAAACCGTAGCCGAAGACGACGCACACGCGGTAGCCCCCGCCCGGGTTTGCCAGTCTTCAAGACCCCAGAACCCCCCTGCGCGCGGTCTCCAACGACGGCAAACCCTCAGCGCGCGCCGAAGTGGGGGGCGGTTGGCGATGATCCAGAAGGGGTTCGCGGGTCTTGAAGACTGCGGAACCCCGGTGGCTAGGCGCGGCCGACGATCACTCCGGCGCGGTCGATCACCACGACGTCGACCGCCACGGGAGCCTCCGCCAGCACGGAGCGGCACGTGGCGAGCGCGCCCACCGCGATGAGATCACCCAGTGGCAGACCGGCTTCCTGGCACAGGTGCAGCGCTCCGAGCGCGGTGTTCGCCTCTCGCACGGCCGTCACGAGCGACGTTGAGCCGCCCGCCTGCGAGGTCAGCGAAGCCAGCAGCTCGTGGTTCACCTGCGAACGCCCGGAGTGCAGGTCGAGGTGGCCATCGGCGAGCTTGGACATCTTGCCGATGCCGCCCGCGATGGTCAGCCGGGGCACAGGATGCCGCTTGAGGTACTTCAACACCGCGCCCGCGAAGTCGCCCATGTCCAGCAAAGCGTCCTCCGGCAAGCCGTACAGCTCCGCCGCGACCCGCTCCGACGTGCTTCCCGTGCACCCCGCGACGTGCCGATACCCGGCTGCGCGCGCGACGTCGACACCGCGCCGGATGCTGTCGATCCACGCGGAGCACGAGTACGGCACAACGATCCCCGTGGTGCCCAAGATGGACAGTCCGCCGAGGATGCCCAAGCGCGGGTTCCAGGTGTGCTTGGCGATCTCCTCGCCGTTGTCCACCGAGATCTCCACGACGACGTCGCCGGAGCCCCCGTGCGCCGCCGCCACGTGCGCGACGTGCGAACGGATCATTTCGCGCGGCACCGGGTTGATCGCGGGTTCCCCAACGGGAAGCGGGAGTCCGGGCTTGGTTACAGTGCCGACGCCCGGTCCCGCGCGGAAAACCACGCCGCTGCCGGGCGAACCGTGCGACACCGTTGACGAGATCAGGGCGCCGTGAGTCACATCGGGGTCATCGCCCGCGTCCTTCACCACCGTGGCACACGCGAAATCAGGCCGGAGCCGCTCGCGGGTCAACGCGAAGGTCGGCCGTTGTCCTTTGGGCAGCACGATTTCCACCGGGTCGGGGAACTCGCCGGTGAGCAGCGCCGTGTAGGCCGCGGTGGTCGCGGCCGTGGCGCACGCCCCCGTCGTCCAGCCGTAGCGCAGTTTCGTGCTCACCAGGAGAGGATGCAACAGTGACGACAACGGTGCTGGTTCTGGGTGGGACCGGGGAAGCGCGGCGCCTCGCCGAGGAGCTGCACCCGCGCCGACGGGTGATCTCCTCGCTCGCCGGACGCGTCCGCGATCCGAAGCTGCCCGTCGGCGAAGTGCGCGTCGGCGGCTTCGGCGGGGTGGACGGCCTGACGGCCTGGCTCACGGACAACGAGATCGACGCGGTGGTCGACGCCACGCATCCCTTCGCCGCCATCATGACCGCCTCGGCCGCCGAAGCCACCACGCGGCTCGGGCTGCCGTTCCTGGTGCTGCGCAGGCCGGGCTGGACCGAGGAGACCGGTGACCGCTGGCACTGGGTGAGCTCGATCAACGAAGCCGCCGAAGCCGTGAAAGCCCTGGGGGAACGCGTCTTCCTCACCACGGGTCGCCGCGACCTGCACGCGTTCGCCGGGCTGGACAAGCACTTCCTCGTCCGCTCGGTGGACGCGCCGGACGAGCTGCCGCCGAGATCCCACGTGGTTCTCGATCGCGGACCGTTCACAGTGGACGGTGAAGTCGATCTGCTCCGCCAGCACGAGATCGACGTGATCGTCACCAAGGACAGCGGCAGCACGATGACGACGGCGAAGCTCGTCGCGGCGCGTCACCTCGGCCTGCCCGTGGTGATCCTCCGCCGCCCGCCGCTGCCCGAAGGCGTGGCCCACGTCGCGACGGTGGCCGAGGCCCGCGACTGGATCATGCGGGGTAGCGGCGCGGAGTGAACACCACCCCGTCGCGGACCTGGGTCGTGGAGGACCCGATGAGCAACAGGCAGCGCATGTCCACAGTGGACGGATCGAGGTCTTCGAGGCGCACGACGCGAACGGACTCCGCGGGCCCGCCGACATCGCGTCCGATCACCACGGGGGTGTCCGGCGAACGGTGCTCCAGCAACAGCTCCCGGGCCCGCGACACCTGCCAGGTCCGACTCCGCGAAGCCGGGTTGTAGATCGCGAGCACGAGATCCGCCCGCGCCGCCGCCGTCAACCGCTCGGCGATGATCTCCCACGGCTTCAGCCGATCCGACAACGACAGCACGCAGAAGTCGTGTCCGAGCGGAGCGCCGACCCGGCTCGCGACGGCCTGCGCGGCGGTCAAGCCGGGCAGCACGCGCACGGGAACGTCGGCGAACTGCTCCTCGCCCGCCACTTCGAGCACGGCGCTGGCCATCGCGAACACGCCAGGATCGCCTGAGGACACAACGACAACCCGCGAACCGCGCTTGGCGAGGTCCAACGCGAACGCCGCGCGCTCAGCCTCCACCTTGTTGTCCGAGGCGTGCCTGCGCTGACGCGGATTCGGTGGCACGCGGTCGATGTAGGTCACGTAGCCCACGAGGTCGTCGGCCGAAGCCAGCGCGGCCTGCACCTCCGGCGTCGTCCACTCCCGCCCGGCCGGTCCGAGCCCCACGACGACGACTTCTCCGGCACGGGACCGAGGAGTGTCCGAAGTGGACGGATCGGGCAGGTGTGCCTTGCTGGGCAGGATCGCGACAGAGAAGTACGGAACCGAAGCGGGATCGACATCGGCCAGCGGAGAGATCCGTTGCCGGCCGGTCGTCGCGCGCTCCACGTACCACGCGTCATCGAGCCGCCCAGCACTGTCCAAAGCGGACCGAACGCTCTCAAAAGTGCGCCCCAGCTTCATGATCGCTGCCGAGTCGGTCGCGGCGATGCGCTCGGCCAGCACCTCGGTGGGCAGGGTTCCCGGCAACACGGTCAGCGTCTCGTCGCGCTCCACCAACGGCCGCCCCAGCTCGGCGGACGCGCCGCTCACCGACGTCACGCCGGGAACGACCTCGGTGGGGAAGCGGTGTGCGAGCCGCTTGTGCATGTGCATGTAGGAGCCGTAGAAGAACGGATCGCCCGCGGCGAGCACCACCACGTCGCGCCCGGCTTCCAGGTGCGAGGCGAGGCGTTCGGCGCAGGACTCGTAGAACTCGTCGATCGCGCCCTGGTAGCCGCCGGAGTGGTCGGTCTCCTCGACGGTGACCGGGTAGACCAGCTGCTCCTCGATCTGGTCGCCGCGCAAGTAGGGCTCCGCGATGGACCGCGCGACGCTGCGGCCGTGCCGGGCGCTGTGGTAGACGATCACATCGGCCGAGCCGATCAGCCGAGCGGCCTTGACCGTGACCAGCTCGGGGTCGCCCGGCCCCACGCCGACGCCGTATAACCGCCCGCTCATTCTTCCTCGCTCGCGATCGCGTTGATGGCCGCCGCGGTGATCGCACTGCCGCCGCGCCGACCTCGGACGACCAGGTACTCAAGCCCCAAGTCGTTGTCCGCCAGTGCTTCCTTGGACTCGGCCGCCCCGATGAAGCCCACGGGAACACCGAGCACGGCCGCCGGTCGAGGCGCCCCTGACGCGATCATGTCGAGCAGGTGGAACAACGCGGTCGGCGCGTTGCCGATCGCGACCACGGCACCGTGAAGCTTGTCACGCCACAACTCCAATGCAGCCGCACTGCGCGTGTTTCCCAGCTGCACAGCCAAATCCGGCACGCGAGGATCGCCGAGCATGCACAGCACCTCGTTGTCGGCCGGCAGTCGCTTGCGCGTCACTCCGGCGGCGACCATGGTGGCATCACACAGGATTGGCGCTCCACCGAGCAGTGCCGCGCGGGCGTCAAGAACAACGCGCGGCGAGAAAGCTATGTCCTGCACCAGGTCCGTCATCCCGCACGCGTGGATCATGCGCACCGCCACCCGGGCTATGTCCTGCGGGAGCCCGTCCAGCTCGCTCTCCGCGCGGATGGTGGCGAAGGACCGGCGGTAGATCTCCGCGCCGTCCTTGATGTACCTGGTCACATGTCCCTCCGAGCCACCGCGATCGCGGCGGCCGTGTCATTGGCCAGCTTCTCGTTGACCTGGTAGCCCTCGCCGGTCGCCACGACGTCGACAACGCTGCCCTGCGGACGGCCGCACCGCCGCGAGCACCCCGACCAGTGCACGCGCTGCGCGCTGGGCTCAGGACGGGAGCGCAGCCACGCGGCGGCATCCGCGCGCACATCGGCCAAAGCCTTGACGCAGCCCGGCATTCCCGCGCACGAGGTCACTCCGTGCCACGGCGAGTTCGGGTCGGTGATCAGGTCGCGACCGACCACAGTGGACGGTTCCACGCCGCGCAGCACGACGCTGCGCCACGGCGTCAACCGGACCGTGTTCCCCGCCGCGCGCAACAACTCACGGCACTGCGCGGCATCGAGCCTGCCCAGCGGCGCGCCGACGACCAGCGTCCTCGGAGTCGCGAACCCGGTCGGCAGCGGCACAGCGGGCCGGACCATGAGCCTGCGACGCGTGGCGGGAAGCCCCAACCGGTGCAGAACCCGTTGCGGCCCTTCGGTCAGCTCGTTCATCCGCCACGCGACCGAACCCTGCTGCCTGCGCTCGACCAGGAACGCCTGCGCGGCGGCGATCACCGTCGTCACGGTCTGGTTCTCCGGCACGCGAACGCCGGTGTCCTCACCTGCCAGCAGCAGCGCCCAGTCCGGCCCGACCTTGGCAAGGCCGACATCGCCGCCGAGCCCGCTCACATCGCCTTGGCTGTCCACCGTGATCAGGAACCGCCCGGGCAGCTCGGCCAGCTCCGGCCACGAGCACAGCTCGCGGTCCAGCTCGTTGACCAGCGGCTGCTCCGCGCCCAGCGGCGACGCGATGATGTTGCGCACCAGCTCGTGGGTCACCGAGGGCAGCAGCCCGGCCTCGCGCAGCCGCTCCGCCAGCTTCGCCTCGGCACCCAGGCGCAACCCGCGGATCTGGATGTTCGCCCGCGACGTCAGCTCCAGCTGCCCGTCGCCCAGCGCCGCCGACGCCGCGAACACCGCGTGGAACTGCGGAGCCGTCATCGTGCCGCCCGGCACCCGAATGCGCGCCAGCCCGCCGTCGGCCGCGTTGTGCACGGAGACCGCGCCGGGACACGCGTCCCGGCGCGAGCGGTCGGCTGGGGCGTCGGCTGGCACGCGCCGGATGCTACTTGCCACTCGGATCGAGCACTCCAAGTCGGTAGGGTCAGCACGAACGGCGTTGCAGGGAGGAAGCCGGTGCGAATCCGGCGCGGTCCCGCCACTGTGACTCTGCGAAGAGGAGCCAGGAACTCCCGCAGCGCTGTGCCCACACGAGCCGGGGCGAGGACCCCGGGGGAGCGGAGCGTGTCCTGTGCTGCTGTTGTTGTCGACCTCCGACACCGACCTGATGTCGGCCCGCGCGAGCGGCGCCGACTACCGGCTGGCCAACCCGGCCAGAACCGAGGTTGACGACCTCCCTGCCCTTGTCGAGGGCGCTGACCTGGTCGTTGTCCGCATCCTCGGCGGCCGCCGGGCCTGGGAGGAGGGCCTCGACGCGCTGCTCGCGGGCTCCGTCCCGGTGGTCGTCCTGGGCGGCGAGCAGGCTCCCGACGCCGAGCTGATGGAGCTGTCCACGGTGCCCGGCGGCGTCTGCGCGGAGGCCCACGCCTACCTCGCGCACGGCGGCCCGGCGAACCTGACCGAGCTGCACAAGTTCCTCTCCGACACCGTTCTGCTGACCGGTTTCGGCTTCGCTCCGCCCGCTCCCACGCCGACCTGGGGGCCACTGGAACGAGAAAGCTCGCGCGTCGAAGACCCGCTTGCGGGGTCGAGCATTGACGCTGCGGGGCCGGTCATTGGAATTCTCTACTACCGCGCGCACCACGTGGCGGGAAACACATCCTTCGTCCACACCTTGGCCGACTCTGTCGAGGAAGCCGGAGCCAGGGCGCTGCCGATCTTCTGCTCCTCCCTGCGCACGGCCGAGCCCGAACTCCTCGCGGAGCTGGGCAAGGCCGACGCGCTCGTCGTCACCGTCCTCGCCGCCGGTGGCACCAAGCCCGCCGCCGCGTCGGCCGGCGGTGACGAGGAAGCCTGGGACGTCGGCGCGCTCGCGGCGCTGGACGTGCCGATCCTGCAAGCGCTCTGCCTGACCAGCAGCCGTGCCGCGTGGGACGAGAACGACGACGGGCTGTCCCCTTTGGACACTGCGACCCAGGTGGCCATCCCGGAGTTCGACGGGCGGATCATCACGGTCCCGTTCTCCTTCAAGGAGATCGACGAGGACGGCCTGACGGTCTACGTCGCCGACCCCGAGCGAGCCCGCCGCGTCGCCGGAATCGCTTACCGCCACGCCGTTCTGCGGCACATCCCGCCCGCCGAACGGCGCATCGCGATCATGCTCTCGGCCTACCCCACGAAGCACTCCCGCATCGGCAACGCGGTCGGGCTCGACACCCCGGCCAGCGTCGTGCGGCTGCTCACCGAGATGCGCGAGCGCGGCTACGACGTCGGCCCGCTCGACGGCCCCGACGCGCTGCCGGGCCTCGCCTCGCTCGACGGTGACGCGCTGATCCACGCGCTGATCGCGGCGGGCGGCCAGGACGCGGACTGGCTGACCGAGGACCAGCTCACCGGCAACCCCGTCCGCATGTCCGCCGCGCGCTACCGCTCCTGGTACGAGACGCTTCCCGAGGACATGCGCGAGGAGATGGAGCAGCACTGGGGTGCCGCGCCCGGCGAGCTGTTCGTGGACCGCTCCAACGATCCTGACGGCGAGATCGTGCTGGCCGCGCTGCGCACCGGCAACATCGTGGTGATGGTGCAGCCGCCCCGGGGCTTCGGCGAGAACCCGATCGCGATCTACCACGACCCCGACCTGCCGCCGAGCCACCACTACCTGGCCGCTTACCGCTGGCTGGCCGACGATTTCGGCGCGGACGCGGTCGTGCACGTCGGCAAGCACGGCAACCTGGAGTGGCTGCCCGGCAAGACGGTCGGCATGTCCGCCGCGTGCGGTCCGGACGCGGCGCTCGGCGACCTCCCGCTGATCTACCCGTTCCTGGTCAACGACCCCGGTGAGGGCACGCAGGCCAAGCGCCGCGCCCACGCCACGCTCGTCGACCACCTGGTGCCGCCGATGTCCCGCGCGGACAGCTACGGCGACATCGCGCGCCTGGAACAGCTGCTGGACGAGTACGGCAACATCGCCGCGATGGACCCGGCGAAGCTGCCTGCGATCCGTGCGCAGATCTGGACGTTGATCCAGGCCGCCAAGCTCGATCACGACCTCGGCATGGCCGATCGCCCGCACGACGCGGAGTTCGACGAGTTCCTGCTGCACGTCGACGGCTGGCTGTGCGAGGTCAAGGACGTGCAGATCCGCGACGGCCTGCACGTGCTCGGCAACGCGCCGGTCGGCGAGGCCAGGGTGAACCTGGTGCTTGCGATGCTTCAGGCCCGCCAGATGTGGGGCGGCGCGACGTCCTTGCCCGGTCTGCGCGAGGCGCTGGGGCTCGTCGAGGACGGCAGCGCGTCCAGGGCCGGTACCGACGCGGTGGAGGAGACCGCGCGGAACCTGGTGCAGGGCATGGAGAACGCGCAGTGGGACGCCTCGGCGGCGCTCGACGTGACGCGTGAGGTCCTCGGCCGCGCCGACGAGCAGATCACCGAGATCCTGACCTTCGCGGCGGTCGAGGTGGTCCCGCGCCTGGCCCGCACGACCGACGAGCTGGACATGGTGCTGCACGCGCTGGACGGCGGTTACGTGCCCGCCGGGCCGAGCGGATCACCGTTGCGCGGCTTGGTGAACGTGCTGCCGACCGGCCGCAACTTCTACTCCGTCGACCCGAAGGCGGTGCCCAGCCGCCTCGCGTGGGAGACCGGCCAGGCGATGGCCGATTCGCTGCTCGCCCGCTACCGCGCGGACACCGGCGAGTGGCCGCCCTCGGTCGGCCTGTCGATCTGGGGAACGAGCGCCATGCGCACCTCCGGCGACGACATCGCCGAAGTCCTTGCGCTGCTCGGTGTTCGGCCCATCTGGGACGACCAGTCGCGCCGCGTTTCCGGCCTCGAAGTGATTCCGCTGGCGGAGCTGGAGCGCCCGCGCATCGACGTCACCATGCGCATCAGCGGCTTCTTCCGTGACGCGTTCCCGCACGTGGTGGGGCTGCTCGACGACGCCGTGCGCATGGTCGCCGAGCTGGATGAGCCTGCGGAGCAGAACTTCGTCCGCGCGCACGTGCTCGCCGACAAGGCGGCCCACGGTGACGACCGCCGCGCTACCATGCGGATCTTCGGCTCCAAACCGGGCGCGTACGGTGCCGGTCTGCTCCCGCTGATCGACAGCCGCAACTGGCGCGATGACGCCGATCTCGCCGAGGTCTACGCGGTGTGGGGCGGCTACGCCTACGGCCGCGAGCTCGACGGAGTGCAGGCGCGGCCGGACATGGAGACCGCGTACAAGCGGATCGCGGTGGCGGCCAAGAACATCGACACCCGCGAACACGACATCGCCGACTCCGACGACTACTTCCAGTACCACGGCGGCATGATCGCCACCGTCCGCGCGCTCACCGGCAAGGCGCCCGCCGCCTACATCGGCGACAGCACGCGCCCGGACGCGGTGCGCACCAGGACGCTCAGCGAGGAAACCACACGGATCTTCCGCGCCCGCGTGGTCAATCCCCGTTGGCTGGCCGCGATGCGCAAGCACGGCTACAAGGGCGCGTTCGAGCTCGCGGCCACGGTGGATTACCTCTTCGGCTACGACGCCACGACCGGCGTTGTCGCGGACTGGATGTACGAGAAGCTCACCGAGACCTACGTGCTCGACGAGGAGAACCGCAAGTTCCTCACCGAGTCCAACCCGTGGGCCTTGCACGGCATCGCCGAGCGCCTGCTCGAAGCCGCCAACCGCGGCATGTGGGAGCACCCGGAGAAGTCCACTTTGGATGCTCTCCAGCAGATCTACCTCAGCACCGAAGGCGATCTCGAAGAGCGTTGAGCAGCTGGTCGTAGGTCGGCGCGAGCGCCCGCACCGCGTCGGCGGCCCTCTTGTGGTCGCCCACGACGAGCGGGTGCTGCGTCGACCCCAGGATGCGTGCCTGCTCGCCCGCGATCTCCGACGCCTCCGTGAACCCGATGCGCGCCAAGCAGGTCGCAGCGTCGGCGAGCCGCCGCACGCCCACGCGCACCGCGAAATGGATCAGGTGCTCGCGCGGGTGCTGCCCGGCTTCGATCAGCGCCGCGAGCGCTTCGGCCGCAGCTGCGTTGTCGCCCTGGGAAAGCCAGTGCACCGCGTGGGGGATCGAGGCCGTGATCGCGTCCGCTTCCGACACTTCGGTGACCTTGGCGAAGCCTGCGCGCATCGTGAAGGGCTTGCCGTAGTCGACCTTTTCGATCCGCCACGCTTCCACGAAGTCGTTGAGCGGCAACGAGACGTACGGGAACCCCTGCGGATCGTGCATGAGCACGTGCTCGTCGTCCATGCCGATCACCACGACGTAGTGGTCCGCGCCGATCGCCCCGGTCATCTCCGGCTGGTGCCGCAGGTGACCCATCTCCACCGGCCCCACCCACACCGGACCGTCCACAAGGGACTCCCGCAGCAGCGCGAGCGCCTCGGCGGCGTCCTCGCCCCGCTTCTCGGTGGAGGTCCACCCGAGCGCGGCCAGCGCGGCGTCGAAACCCGTCTCCGGAACCCAGCCGTGCGGGTCGAAGAACGGCAGGTTCCCGTCGACCAGCTGCATGCCGAACGGGCTGCCCGTCGCGACCTCGATCACGGCCGTGGACGGCGCGTCCGCCCCGAACATCATCGCGAACGAGTTGCTGTAGCAGTAAGGACCAGAGCCGATGTACGAGAAGTGCGCCATGACTTCCTAGAGGTTGAGGGGATAGGCGACGTCGAACGCCGCGCCGCCCGTTCCGGGATAGATCTCATAAGGACTGTCCACAGTGGTCAGATCGTGGTCGTCCAACCAGGTCTCCACCGCGTCGTACAACCGCAGTACCTGAGGGAACTGCGCGTCCGCCTCCGACGCGGGTATGTAGGCCTCGCGTAGCGCGGGCCTCAGCCGGATGCGCAGGTCCGCCGCGGGTTCGACACTGCCTTCGTAGGCGATCGAGGCTTCGACGCGGCCTTCGCTGTCGCGGGTGATCTCATCGTGGTAGTGCACGTTCATCGCGCCGTCAGCGGCCAGCCCGTGCGCCCGCAGGTGCTCGCGCAGCGCCGTCTCCGCCTCCGCTGTGAAGTCAAGAAGGCTTACGACGTCAACGAATCCCTCGCGGTAGAGCACCTTGCTGGCCGCCACCGCGCGCACTTCGACGGCGGCCAGCGGAGCCCCTTCGACGTGTCGCGCCACCGCCTCCACGATCTCCGTCTGCTCCGCCAGCCGCTCGTTCTGCGCCCGCAACCACGACCTCAACTCCAGGACCAGTGCCTCGGGGGAGAGCGTCACCAGCCAGGCGATCCGTGCTACGGGCAGGCCGAGCTGGCGCAGCCGCGCGATCAACCTGGCCTGCGGCACCTGTTCCCGCGAGTAGTAGCGGTACCCCGTCGCCGGATCCACCCGCGCGGGCACCAGCAATCCCTGCTCCGCGTAGAGGCGCAGTGCCTTCGGCGACAACCGCGCCGCCGCGCCGAACCGCCCGGCGAGAAGGTAGGAGTCGGTCACCGAAGACCCGCTTGCGGGGTCGAGCGTTGGTACCGAAGACCCGCTTGCGGGGTCGCGCATCTGCATGAAACGCAGTCTGTGGCTTGCCCCAGGGGCGAGGTCAACCCGACATCACGGAGCGCACCGCGTCGACCACGCTTTCAGGGCGCTCCCACGGGATGTTGTGGCTCGCGCCGTCGACCAACACGAACTCGCCGAGCGGTGACCGCGCCGCCAGCTCCCGCAAGCTCCGGTCCTGGAACTCCGCCTGTGCCTTCGGCAACTTCGGCCGCACCGAGGCCCTCAGCACCCGCAACGGCACAGCAGGCAATCCGGCTCGCTCCACGGTTTCGGTCGCTTCGGCGATGTTCTCCCGCATGTGCCGCAGCGCGCGCCCCAGCTCGCGAGTCCGCGCGCTCATCCGCAGCAGCAGAGGAGTGGCCGTGAACCCCGCGCGCTGCATCACCTTCGACCCCGGTCGCTCACCCGTCGGCGTCGGGTCCACGAACACCAGCCCGGCCACGTCCTCCGGATGCCGTGCCGCGTACACCTGCGTGACCAGCGCGCCGAACGACCAGCCCACGAAGGCCGCCGGAGTGCGGATCTCCAACTCCCGCAACAGTTCCCGGAGATCGTCAGCCATCTCCGCGACCGTGCGTCGAGCCTCCCCGCCGGACCGTCCGGACCCGGCGCGGTCATAGCTGACGACGGTGCGGCTCTCCGCCAGCAGCTCCTCCAGGTCCGGCCCCCAGCCCCCGTCGACCCCCGCGCCCGCTCCGCCGCAGTCCAGCACCACCGCCGGTCCCGCACCCCGGACCCGCGCGCTCAGCACCCTTCCCCGCACGTCCACCACCACGGCGAACCACCTCCCGAAGTCAACGTAGGTTGACGGGCACGATGAAGTCAACCCGGGTTGACGTGACAGGCTGGGCGGCGACATCACCCCGCTTTGACAGCTGCCCGGGTACACAGGGCGCGGACAGCCCACGCACAGGAGCGCGCACGATGACGAAGAACGCCAAGATCACCATCGGCACCATCGCCGCGGTGGTGATCATCGTGGCCGCGTTCGTGCTGCTCCGAGGCGGCGGCAGCCCCCAGGCGGACAGTGCGGCGCCGACCACCACGACCTCCCAGGTGCCCCGCGTGCCCGCCGAGGTCCTCGTGCGCCCCGACAGCCACAAGATCTCCACCGCCGCCGACGGCAAGGCCACCATGGTCGAGTTCCTGGACTTCGAGTGCGAGGCCTGCGGCGGCGCGTTCCCCGCCGTCGAGCAGCTGCGCAAGGAGTACGCGGGCAAGCTCACCTACGTCGTGCGCTACTTCCCGATCGAGAGCCACCCCAACTCCCAGAACGCCGCCCGCGCCGCCGAGGCCGCCGCGCAGCAGGGCAAGTTCGAGCAGATGTACATCAAGCTCTTCGAGAACCAGGAGCGCTGGGGCCACAGCACCGAGTCCCGCGCGAGCGTCTTCGAGGGCTACGCCACCGAACTCGGCCTCGACCTCGCCAAGTTCAAGGCCACCGTCGCCGACCCCGCCACCGACGCGCGCATCGCCAAGGACCAGGCCGACGGCACCACCGCCGGGGTCCAGGGCACTCCGAGCTTCTACGTCAACGGCGCCAAGCTCTCCCCGCGCTCCATGCAGGACCTCCGCACCGCCATCGACAACGCCCTCGCGGGCCGATGAGCGCGGCGAGCACTGCCGCACCCACGATGAACACGGCAGCAGCCACAATGAACACCGCCGCGACCACAATGAACACTGCCGCAGCCATGATGAACACTGCCGCAGCCATGATGAACACTGCCGCAGCCATGATGAACACTGCAGCAGCCACGATGAACACGGCAGCAGCCACGATGAACACGGCAGCAGCACGATGAGCACGGCAGCAGACAGCACCGCGATGACGACCCACCTCGTCGCGGGCACGGCCACGAGACCCGCGTCCACCGGCGCGAGCGACGACCGGAGGCGACAGGCGTGACCGACAAGCCCACCACCGCCGCACCCGACACCACGGGCGAACCCCGCGACAAGAGCGGCGAGCGCGGTGAGACCGGCGAGGCGACCCCCACGCCAGCCCACACGGCAACCCGAACAGCAGCGCACACCGCGACCCACGCGGCGCCCGGCAGCGCAGCCGACAAGCCGGGCCGTGACAACGCCGGACACGGCGCCGAACGCCTCGAAGACAGCGCCGAGCACGACACCGAAGGCCGTGACACCGAAGGCCGTGACACCGAAGGCCGTGACACCGAAGACGGCGACGAGGACGACGCCGACTACGACGATGACGCGCCGGTGCTCTCGACGAGGCTCATCGCGTGGGTGCTGGCGATCGGCGGTGCGCTCGGCACCGCGGCCTCGTTCGCGTTGGTGATCGAGAAGTTCCTCCTGCTGGCCAACCCCTTCCACATTCCGTCGTGCACGTTGGACGCGGTGCTCAGCTGCGGCTCGGTGATGCGCTCCCCGCAGGCGGAGCTGTTCGGCTTCCCCAACCCGGTGCTGGGCGTGATCGCGTTCCCGGTGGTGACCACGCTCGGCGTCGTGCTCCTCGCCGGCGCGCGGCTACCGCGCTGGGTGTGGACCGGCCTCCAGATCGGCGCGACCCTCGGCGTGATCTTCGTGCACTGGCTGATGATCCAGAGCATGTACGACATCCGCGCGCTGTGCCCGTACTGCATGGTCGTGTGGGCGGCCACCATCCCGATCTTCTGGTACACCACCGTGCACAACATGGACCGGGGCTACCTGGGCGGCCTGCGCGCGCCGTTGCTCGTGCGCTTCCACAGCACGGTCGTGACCACCTGGTTGGTCATGATCCTGCTGCTCGCCGTCCAAGCCTTCTGGGACCACTGGATGTCCTACTTCAGCTAGGACCTCCTCCCCGGCGAGCCGAGGGGTTGGGGTGTCTTCAAGACCACCCAACCCCCTTCTCGATCATCGTCAACCGCCCCAAACCCAGCGACGTCCAGCACAGCGCCGGACGCTCACCGCAGCCCGGACCGCGACGTCGGCCGCAGCACCATTTCCTCCGTCCGCGCGCCACCGCGCAGCACCCCGGCGAAGTTCTCCACCGTCACGAACACGTGCTCGCCCTCGCGCACGGGCAGCGCGGTGAAGGTGTTCGCGGCGTACTCAGAACGCAGGCACACCAACGGTTCGTACTCCAGCGAGTCGGCGAACGCGTCCGTGAACGGCTCGTCGCCGTAGTGGACGGTGAGGAGGAACCGGCTCTCCGGTAACGCGGTCGAGCCCGGTAAAGGCCTGTCGCGCAAGGGAAAACCGTCACCGACCGGCCGCAGCAGCAACACGTCGTCGGTGTCCACCATCGTCTCCCGCGCGGCTGCGCGGTGCTGGACCCACGCGGGCCCGTCGTAGAAAGCGCTCAACGAACGCTCGCGCTGCTCCATGTCCGGGAACGACCGCAGCCACACGAACTTGTCCGGGGCCGCCTCGACCCGGAACTGCCCGATGACACGCATGCCGACCGCGTCCTGGGTTTCCACGAACTCCCGGTCGAACAGCTCGATGAGCGTGTCCCTGGTCCCCGGCCGAAGGGTGTACTGGCGTAGCTCGACCACCTGATCCGTCATGAGGCCGAACATATGTCCGACCCCTGACAGTCAGGCTCAGTCGTCGTAGGGGTCCTCCGGCGGGGAGTCGTACTCGTCGACGGCCTGGCTCGGGTCGATGAGCGCGAACCTCGTGCCGAGCGGGTCGGAGAGCACCACGACCTTGCCGAGGGTGGAGCCGTAGGGCTTGAACCGCAGCCGGGCCCCGGCCGCCCGCGCGCGGTCCAGCGTCTCGTCGAAGCCGACGTCCGGGTCGATCGCGAAGTGCGCGATCCACCTGGGCGGCACCGGTTCCGCGGTGTCCAGGTTCATCCTGACCCGCGCGAGCACCGACTCGCCCTCGACGTACCAGACCACGTGGTCGACGCGCACGCCGTCGGCGACCTGGCGCTGCTCGTAGCCGAACACCGCGCCGAAGAAGCGGTCCGCGAGCGTCGGCCTCGGCGTGACCAGCTCCGCCCACACCAGCGATCCCGGCAGCCCCACGGTGAAGTTCCAGTCCCGCGCCGGCTGGCAGAGCCCGACCGTCGCCCCGCTGGGGTCGTCGACGAGCACCTTCGCGCCGAGCCCGGGGACCACCTGCGGCTGCTCCAGCACCGAGCCGCCGAAGCGCCGCACCTGGTGCGCGCCCGTGGCGAGGTCGGCGACGGCGAGGTAGAGCGTCCAGTCGCGCACCGCGCCCTCGTGCGGGCGCAGCCCGGCCACCGGCTCGCCGAACAGGGTCGCGATCGTGTACTCCGCGCCCTGGTCGTCCCGGCGGACCTCGTACTCCCAGTCGAGCACGGCGCGGTAGAACTCCCGCGTCGCCTCCTGGTCAGCCGTGGGGAGCTCCGCCCAACAGGGTTGGCCGACCGGCGGGGTGGACGTGCTGGGCATATCGCCTCCTCCGATCGGGGGATACCGGTGATCACCCTATCGGGGAGGTCGCCCATCCCCCGAATACCGGAAGAACGACGCAAAACGGACGAGCCCGTCCGCAATGTCAGCACCTGTCCCGCCGCCGGGGGTTGAGGTGTCTTCAAGACCACCAAACCCCGCTGATAATCATCGTTAACCGCCACAAACCCCGCGGTCTTGCGGGGTGTGCTGTCGTTGAAGACCGGCGAAACCGATGACTGACAGGACAGGTCTAGTCGTGGATCTGTTCGAGGCGGCAGTTGAAATGCCGCAGCAGCTTCGGCGCGTGCGTCATCCGGTAGCCGGGCACGCGCTCGGGCTGCTTGGCGATCTCCTCCAGCACCTCGCCCACGTACTCCAGGTGGCTCTGCGTGTACACGCGCCGGGGCACCGCCAGCCGCACCAGCTCGAACGGGGGACCGCTCTGCAGGCGCCCCTGCTCGTCGAGCGTGCCGAGGTAGAGCGATCCCAGCTCCACGCACCGGATTCCGCCCTGGAGGTAGAGCTCGCAGGCCAGCGCGTGGCCGGGGAACTGCGCGGCGCTCAGGTGCGGCAGCAACCGCTTGGCGTTGAGGTAGATGGCGTGGATGCCCGCGGGCTCCACGATCGAGACCCCGGCGGACTTGGCGAGATCACCCAGGTAGCGGGTGGCGTCCGCCCTGGCGCGCAGGTACTGCACGTCGGTGACCTCGATCAGGCCCTGCGCCAGCATCTCCAGATCGCGCCCGGCCAGCCCGCCGTAGGTGCGGAAGCCCTCGGTCGCGGTGCTGATCATCTCGCACCGCTCGGCCAGCTCGGGGTCGTTGACCGCGACCAGGCCGCCCATGTGGACGATGCCGTCCTTCTTCAGGCTCGCCACGCACCCGTCGGCCAGCGAGAACGCCCGCTGCGCCACCCGCCTCGGCGTCCAGTCCGCGTAGCCCGGCTCGCGCCGGGTGACCCACCACGCGTTCTCCGCGAAGCGCGCGGCGTCGAGGAAGAACGGCACGCCGTGCTCGCGGCACAGCGCGCTCGCGGCCTCGATGTTGGCCATCGACACCGGCTGACCACCACCACCGTTGTTGGTGATGGTCATCAGCACCTGGCCGATCCTGGGCCGCTCCGGCCCGCTCAGCAGCTGGCTCAGCCTGGCCAGGTCGATGTTGCCCTTGAACGGCTCGGTGCTGTCGAGGTCGGCGGCCTCCTCGCACGGGATGTCCAGCGCGACGCAGCCCAGCAACTCGACGTTGGCCCTCGTCGTGTCGAAGTGGGTGTTGCTGATCGAGATCATGCCCTTGCTCAGCACGCAGCCGAACAGGATCCGCTCGGCCGCCCTGCCCTGGTGCACCGGCAGGATGTGCTGGTAGCCGGTGAGGTCGCTGACCACCTCACGGAAGCGGTAGAAGGACCTGGCGCCCGCGTAGGTCTCGTCCGCGCTCGCCGCCGCCGCCTGCTGTGCCGCCGAGAGCGCACCGGTGCCCGAGTCGGTGAGCAGGTCGATGGTGACCTGTTCACTGCGCAGGCTGAACTGGTTGTACCCGGTCGCGGCCAACCAGCGTCGTCGATCCTCGGGGGTGGTGATCGGGATCGGCTCGACGACCTTGATCCGGTACGGCTCCATGATCGGCATTCTGCGGGCGGTCCTCTCTAGGTGACCGGGTTGAGGGACAGGTCTTCCGAGGTCCGGGGCGCCACCATGCCGGGTGAGGAGAAGTTCTCCGCGAGCGCGTGCCAGGAGCGCGGGCGCGGCGTCTCGTAGAGCTCGGAGGCGAGGTAGATCGTCACCCCCGGGCGCACCAGGCCCAGCCGCAGCGAGGCGTAGGGGATCATGCCGACCCCGCCCTCCAGCGGCCGCCGCGCCATCACGCCGAGCGCGCGCTCGAACGGCGCGGTCGGGAAGCCGTGCTGGGACAGCAGGGCGTTGACCCGCGCCCTGGACTGCTGGTCGTCGGTGACGTAGTCCCTGATCGGCAGGTGCAGCGTGTAGCCGCTCGGCCGGTCGTTGTCCCCCTCCACGAAGGCGTAGCTGGAGATCAGCGGGCGCGCCGCGAACGGCCCGGGACCGCCGCCGACCAGGTAGCAGAAGTCACGCAGCCTGCCGGGTTCCACCCCGCGCGCCAGCCTCGCCGCCCGCTCGATGTCGGTGGTGTCCGCGGCGTAGTGCGAGGCGTACACCTTCACCCGCGAGCGCAGGCGCTCACCCAGGTCGAGCGAGAAGAAGGTGAACTGGTCCAGCCCGGGTTCCGGCCGCATCACGTGCCTGCGCAGCGGTGCGAAAGCCTCCGTGAATCCGAGCCGGACGAGCGCCTGCTCGATCAGTTCCGGTGCGCAGGCAAGCGCTTGCTGATCGGGCGTGAAGTACACCTTGAACGTGGGTGAATCGTTCCGCTTCAGCACGACCGAGACCCAGACCGAGAAGCGGCCGGGCAGTCCCGGATCGAGGAAGAGTTCGCTCACCTGGTCGAACTGGTCCAACGAGAAGCTGAACCGTTCGGAGTAAAATTGCAGTATTTCTTTGGAGATTTGCACGTTCGCGGCGTGGCTCGGGCTCTTCGCCAGCGGCTCGACGCATAAGCGCACGGTAGGCGTTTGCTCGCCCTCAAACGCCACCGAGAACTCGATTGGAGTCTTGTCGTCCGAGAGTTCAGATGACCATAATGGTGGTTCAGAGAGCAGATGCGCCCCGCCGGGGCCCAACAGGTCACCGATCGGATCGATCAGTTCGCCGGGCGCGTCAGCGAGACCCACGGCGCGATGCATGCTGCGCAGCTGCTCTCTGGCGTAATCGCTAAGCGAAATAGCGGACAAGTCCATGAATAGGCTCCTCCTGCCAGAACGAACAGCTTGCCGAACCGATCGACAGCCCTCGGCCGACGATTATTCTTGCAGAGAAATTGGACTGTCAACTATTTGACAATGCTACGCGAGATGATCTTGTTGCCAATACCGCCCATACGGTGACTGTTGTTTCACCGTATAGTGTCGTAGTGGTTACCGCGAGTTATCTCGTGCACGACACTGTGCAGCCCCAGACCGCACATGCTGACACCAATGCGAATCCCGCTCGCTCCAACTTCACCGTGTGTGTCTTCGCGAGATCGTAACCAGCGCGTTCTTTTCGGCGCAAGCGTACGGCACGTTCGTGCGGAGACGCCCGGGGGTCCCGGGGCCCCGAGAGGCCGTCAGGCGCTCCCGGGCGCCACCGCACGCGTGGGTCTCGCTGATCGGGTGTCCCACCCTCGGGTGGGCTCGGGGGCTAGCGGGCCCCGTCGGCCGTCGCCGGCACCCTGCTGAGCGCGTGCTCCACCAGCCGCACCAGAGCCTGCTTGCTCGATTCCCGCTCCCGCGCGTCGCACATGAGAATGGGAATCTCAGCGCTCAGCGCTAATGCCTGCCGGACCTCGTCGGTCTGGTAGTGGTGGGCGTCGTCGAAACAGTTCACCGCGATGATGAACGGAATTTTCCGGCGCTCGAAGAAGTCCACCGAAGGGAAGGAGCTGTCGAGCCTGCGCGTGTCCACGAGGACGATCGCCCCGATCGCGCCGTTGGCCAGTTCGTCCCACATGAACCAGAATCGGTTCTGCCCCGGGGTTCCGAAAAGGTAGAGCACGATCTCGGGATTGATGGTGATGCGGCCGAAGTCGAGCGCGACCGTGGTCGTGGTCTTCTCCTCGACGCCCACCAGGTCGTCGACGTCGGTGCTGGCCTCGGTGAGCAGCTCCTCGGTGCTCAGCGGGGGTATCTCGCTGACCGAGCCGACCATCGTCGTCTTGCCGGCGCCGAAACCGCCCGCGACGAGGACCTTGACCGAGGTGGGGATGACCATCGCGGCTCCCTGGGCCTCAGATTCTACGGACACCATCAAGCACCGCCTGAAGTAGATTCCGGTCCGGCAGGTTGTTCGCCATTCGAGGCGCTCGTGCCACCACGTCCCCGCGTTCGATGAGGTCGCTGAGCAGCACCTTCACCACGACCAGCGGGACGTCGACGTAGGCGGCCACCTCGGCGACCGATAACGGCGTGCGGCAGAGTTCGATGACGGCTTGGTGCTCGGGACTCAGCGAGCCCGAGTCGTTCTCGGTCCACACCGTGACGACCTGGGTCGCCAGGTCGAGGTCGGTGTTCCCGGGACGGGTCCTGCCCCTGGTCATGGCATAGGGACGGACCAGGGGACCTGCTGCCTCGTCGAACCATCGATCATCTGGTTCGGACATCACATCACGCCCTCGACGCGCCGTTGGCCGCGGCCTGTTCGGACCTGGGAGCAGAGCTCAGATACACACCGACCTGCTTCACGAGCAGGTTCATCTCGTAGGCGATCATGCCGGCGTCCGCGTTCTCCTCCGCGAGCACGGCGAGACAGGCGCCCCGCCCGGCCGCGGTGACGAACAGGAACGCGTGCTCCATCTCCACGACGGTCTGCCGGACGGCGCCGCCGCCGAAGTGCCTGCCGGTGCCGCGGGCCAGGCTCTGGAAAGCCGATGCCATCGCCGACAGGTGCTCGGAATCGTCCTTGGACAGCGCCTTGGAACGCCCGATGAGCAGCCCGTCAGCGGAGAGCACCACCGCGTGCTGGACCCCGACCGTGCGGCTGACCAGCTCGTCGAGCAGCCAGTTCAGGTCGGTGTGCTGATTAGACTTCTCGCTCATGTGGGGGTGACCTTCTCCGTCTTCCACGTGGCTCATGACTCGAACGGACTGTCCGCGTTGCGGCCCTCGCGGGTGCCCCGCTGGAAGGCGGACATGGTGTTGCGGATCTCCTCTGCGGAGCGGTGGTTCTCGGCCGGGTCCTCAGCCGCCTGCGGGACCGGTGCCGGTTCCGCCCTGAGCTGGGGAGCGAGGCTCTGCTGAGGCTTGCGCTGCGGTAAGGCCGGACGCTGCCCGACGCTATCCTCCCAGCCCGCCCGAACCGGTTCTGGAACGGGCGGCTCTGCCTGGCTATTGCCGGTATACACCGGGATGGGTCCGGTGTGGCTGTACCTCGGCGTCTCCACAGGGTGGCCGCTCCCGGGCTCGTCGACGATCGGTTCGGGTCCAGGCACCTCCCGCACGGCCTCGAAGCTCAGTCCGCCGAGCATGTTCAACGGACGGCCGCCGTCGGCGTCCTCGCCGTCGCCGAGCGGTTCGGACCAGAAGCTCTCCAGGTCCGCGCCGAGCCGGGCGCCGGAGTCGACGGGGGCGACGCGCTGCTGGGCGGCCACCTGGTCGACCCCGGTCTGCTCGGTCCGGCTCTGCGGCGGGAACGGCGTGCCGTTGGGCGGCGTGTGCGGGTGCTGGCGGGCGAGCCCGGGGTTGGTCCCGCCGCCGCCGTCCTCCTGCGCGACCCTGGAGGCAAGCACCTCGTTGGGGATCAGGATGATCGCCCTGGTGCCGCCGTAGGGGGAGGTGCGCAGCTCCACCTTGACCCCGAGCCGGGAGGCCAGCCGCGCGACGACGAACAGGCCCAGTCGCGAGTCGCCCTTGAGCGCCATCGCGTCGAACTCGGGCGGGTCGTTGAGCATCGCGTTGGCCGCGGCCTGGTCGTCCTCGCTCATGCCGAGGCCGTGGTCCTCGACCTCCACGACGACGCCCTTGGCCGCCAGCGAGCCGTGCACCTGGACCTGCGAGCGGGGCGGGGAGAACGAGGTGGCGTTGTCGACCAGCTCGGCGACGAGGTGGATGGTGTCGGCGACGGCGGATCCGACGATCGCGGCCTCGGGCACGCGCTGCAGCCGGACCCGGACGTAGTGCTCGGTCTCGGAGATCGCCGCGCGCAGCACGTCGACCAGGCGGATCGGGTTGCGCCAGCGGCGTCCGGGCTGCTCGCCGCCGAGGATGATCAGGTTCTCGGCGTTGCGGCGGGCGCGGGTGGCGAGGTGGTCCAGCTGGAACAGCCCTTCCAGCTGCTCCGGGTCCTCCTCGTGGCGCTCCATCCGGTCCAGGATCTTCAGCTGGCGGTGCACCAGGCCCTGGTTGCGGTGGGCGATGCCGAGGAAGACGTTGTTGATGCCCTCCCTGGCCTGCGCCTCCTTGACCGCGGCCGCGACGGCGGTGAGCTGGGCGGCGTTGAACGCGCTCGCCAGCTGGCCGATCTCGTCCTTGCCGTAGTCCAGCTCGGGGATCTCGGTGGAGACCTTGACGGTGTCACCGCGCCGGAGCCGGTTGACCAGGTTGGGCAGCTTGCGGTGGGCGAGTTCGAGCGCCTCGTTGCGCAGGCTGGCCAGGCGCACGACGAGCGCCTTGTCGACGAGCTTGCGCGACATCCGCAGCGCGATCACGATCGCGCCGATGGCCGCGAGCAGCGCGGCGACGGTGCCGATGGCCACGTTGATCAAGGCGGTGTCGGCCTCGGCGAGCCCGATCCCGGAGACCTCGTCGGCGTTGCGGACCGTGAGGTCGAGCAACCTGTTGCCGACCTGGGTGGTGATCTCGGTCCACTGCCGCTCGTTCACCGGCGGTTCGGTGCGGTTGCGCCCGCTCGAGGACCACGGCCCGAAGCTGATCAGCGACTGCTCCGCCTGCTCCAGCTGCTTCCAGGCGTCGCTCTCGACGAGCTGCTGGTAGCCCTCCTGCACGCTGGGCTGGGTGAAGGCGATCTTGGTGTTCAGCTCGGTGTGGTAGACGCCGACGAGCTTGGTCAGCTCGATGTGGTCCTGGGCGGTGAGCGTGCCCGAGACGAGCGCGCTGGCGATCAGCGCCGTCTCCCTGGACATCAGGTCGTTGGCCCGGAACAGCGCGGAGGAGGTCAGACCGCCGAGCGCCACCGTCACGTCGGGCAGCACGCGGGCCTGCGTCTCGAAGAGGTCGGTGCCCGCGTCGAGCATCTCGTTGTAGTACTTGTAGATCTCGGCCTTGCTGATCTCCCTGGTGTCCACCTGGGAGCGCTTCCTGGGCAGCTGGGCGATCAGCCCGTTGAGCTTCGTCAGCCGGTCGACGATCTCCTTGGGGGCGTTCTTGGCCAGTTCGTTGGCCGCCGTCTGCATCGTGGTGAGCGAGCGGTCGGTCTGCTGCTGGCGGGAGTGCAGCTCGGCCAGCCCGCCCTCGGGCTTGCCGAGGTAGGCCATGCTGAGCTGGCGCTCCTTCTCCGCGGAGGCGAGCGCGGTCACGGCGGGGATGGACACATCCCGCACACCGCTGAGGACCGCGCGCACGTAGACGCTCTCGAACAGGAAGAACGACGCGCCACCCAGCCACATCACCATGAGCGCCACACTGGGGATCAGAACCGTGCCGGTGAGCCTTGTTCTGATCGACTTGTGGCTCTTGTTCATCTCGCTGTCGGTCTTCACGACGCTCCACAAGTTCGTGTGCTACCCCGGGGCTGCGCGCAGGTGGGAGTAATGCCGCCCCTGGGGATAGTGGTAGAAATGCCTGCTCTGCGACTTTCGAAGCTACCGTCTATTTACCCGCGATATTCAGCTGGAGATTGCCCTTTCCCAGTGCGAACAGGCCGTCGAAATGACGGGAACGATAGCACAGGGTGATCGAGGGAGTACACCCTAGAGGGCCGGTCTCTCGGTGGATGCCGAAACGCTCTCGTTTTCACCGGAATGCGTAAACGCGTCACCCTATCAGCGGAGGTCGGGGCTGTGTAGGGAGCGCGGACCACCCGACCGGGTGGCGCGGGTGACGCGTGGTGAACGCCGCTGGCCGGACGTGCCGGTGGCCGCCGACCCGGGGGGTCGACGGCCACCGTTGATCGGTGCCGGGATCAGCTCTCCGTGCTCGGGTTCTCCGTGCTCCTGGCCACGTCCACACCCGGTCCCGCAGGGGTTTCCGGGCTCGCGGAAGCTTCGACGGCGGCAACGCCCGCCGCGTGCGTCGTGGGGTTCAGGTCCGCGGTGGTGTACTTCGCCGCGACGAACAGCGCGGCTCCCACCGCGCCGAGCGTGGTGACGGCGAGGGGGACGCCCACGGAGACTCCGAGGGTCAGTGCGACCGCGATCGCCGACCTTCTCTTTCCGCGCCTATCGGCCATCGGATGATCCTCCCTCCAGGTGGAGCGGCAGCCGGTGCTGCTGCCGGTCCGGGATTACCCGCGGTAATCGGTGGCCGAAACCACATTTCGGCCGGACCTTCCCGCGCGTTCGCCGTCCATTTCCTTCGCGGCCACCGCTGATTTCCGTCGGCCGCGTCGCTAGAGCGCCCGTTCGGCGCCCGCTGCCCTGTCTGTCGTTCCGGGGCCCGCGATCGTTTCCTCGACGGCCGGATTCGGCCCGAACGCCGGCGCGGGCTCGGGGCCGCTGTGCTTGGCCGCCACGAACAGCACGGCGCCGAGCGCGCCGAGCGTGGTGGCGAGCGGAACCGTGACGGCGGCGACGACTCCACCGACGACGCGGCCGACGGTGCCGATCGCGGACCGCGTCCGGCGAGGCTTGTCGTTCAGAGGCTTGTCGTGCACGGGGGTCCTCCGTCCCGCTCGGGGGTCTTCCTCCTCTATAGCTGAGCGAACCGGCGTTGTCAGCCGCGCGGGCCCGCGGTGCGCTCAGGGGGGAGACGGCCGCGCCGCCCGGTCGTGACGCGACCGTCCACCTCGGACGGACGACTCCCGAGGGCCTGTGGAGTCCACTGTGGACGATCGTGGTGCGTGTGCCGCCCCGGGCAACGTCACAGCCTCGCGCGCCCGTGGGCGAGGACTCCCGCGAGTAAGCTGCGGAACCGAACCGAGAGCCCGACCAGAGGAGGACCCCGGTGACCCAGCCGGCTACCGAGGCCCCCGAGGCCACGCCCGTCCAGCGCCGCGTCCTGGTCGCCGAGGACGAGGCGCTCATCCGCCTCGACCTGGTCGAGATGCTGCGCGAGGAGGGCTACGAGGTCGTCGGCGAGGCCGCCGACGGTGTCGAGGCCGTCGAGCTGGCCACCCAGCTGCGCCCGGACCTGGTCATCCTGGACGTGAAGATGCCTCGCAAGGACGGCATCGAGGCCGCCGCGGCGATCGCGGGCGAGCGCATCGCCCCCGTGGTCATCCTGACCGCCTTCAGCCAGCGCGACCTCGTCGAGCGCGCCCGCGACGCCGGGGCGATGGCCTACCTGGTCAAGCCCTTCGCCAAGCGCGACCTGGTCCCGGCCATCGAGCTGGCGGTCTCCCGCTTCGCCGAGCTCCAGGCGCTGGAGACCGAGGTGGCGGGCCTGACCGAGCGTCTGGAAACCCGCAAGGTGGTGGAGAAGGCCAAGGGTCTGCTCATGACGAAGCAGGGCCTGAACGAGTCGGAGGCCTTCCGCTGGATTCAACGCACCGCGATGGACCGCCGTACCACCATGAAGGCGGTTGCGGATGCCGTCGTCGAGAATATTGGTTGACCGGAAGTAACGGTCTTGTCACCCGTCGGTGACAAGAGGTTCGTGGTTGCCAAACTAATGGCCGAGTCCGGTTGCTCTTCATCGTCACGATGTGGCTACGAGCGTCCACAGTTGCTGTGCAATGCCGCTTTTCGACAGTTAGCTTCCTGCCCTGACCAACGCCCCTGATCGAACGGGGCTCACCACCAGGCAAACGTGCATTGTGGTGAATTGGGTTTACGGAGGTACGGGTGTCTGGGACACGACTCGTGCGGGCCCTTGCGACGACTGCCGTGGTGGCTTTGGCGATCGCGGGGTGCGGGGGCGGCGGCAACGACTCTTCGGGCGGTGGTGGCACCAGCGGCGCCGCCGGTCCGACCAAGGCGGCCAACGCGGCTGACCCGCGCGGCGACGGCAAGGCGCAGTGCAACAACGCCTCGCTGGCCTACATCGGCACCATCGCCGGTGACAACGCCGCGCTGGGCCTTGCCATCCTCAACGGCGCACGCCTGGCCGTGAAGCAGCACAACGCGGCCAACCCCGGCTGTCAGGTGAACCTGCGGGAGTTCGACTCCGAGGGCTCGCCGGACAAGGCCCCGGGTGTGGTGGCGCAGGCGGTGAACACGCCGGACATCCTCGGCGTCGTCGGACTGCCGTTCTCCGGTGAGTCCAAGGCTGTCGGCAAGACCTTCTCCGACGCGGGCCTGGTCACCCTGAGCCCCTCGGCGACCAACCCGGGCCTGAGCAAGAACGGCTGGAAGACCTTCTTCCGCGCGCTGGGCAACGACAGCGTGCAGGGCCCGGCCGCGGCCAAGTTCATCACCAACGACCTCAAGGCCTCCAAGGTCTGCGTGATCCGCGACGACTCCGAGTACGGCAGCGGCCTCGCCGCGGCGGTCAAGGAAGCGCTCGGCAGCAAGGTCGTCTGCGAGGACCAGGTCAAGAGCAAGCAGAAGGAGTTCGCGGCCACCGTCAGCAAGGTCGAGGCGGCCAAGCCGGACGCGATCTTCTACTCCGGCTACTACACCGAGGCCGCCCCGCTGGCCGACCAGCTGTTCAACAAGGGCGTGACCGCCAAGCTGGTCGCCCCGGACGGCACCAAGGACGACCAGTTCGTCAAGAACTCCGGTGACGCCGCCGAGGGCTCCTACTTCACCTGCCCGTGCGTTCCGGCGGATGAGTTCAAGGAGTTCACCGCCGAGTACAAGAAGCTGGCCAACACCGACCCGTCGACCTACTCGGCCGAGGGCTACGACGCCGCGACGATCCTGCTCAAGGCGATCGACGGCGGCAAGAAGGACCGCGCCAGCGTGCTGGAGTTCGTCCGCACCTACGAGGGCCAGGGCCTGACCAAGAAGTTCAAGTGGGACGCCACCGGTGAGCTCACCGAGACGCCCGTGTGGTCCTACAAGGTCGAGGGCGGCAAGATCGTCAAGAACAAGCCGATCGGTTAACCGGCAGAGCACGACGCAACGGTTGTCGCACAGGGGCACGGCCACGGCGGGGAAGCGCCTGCCGTCGCCGTGCCCCTGGCGCTTTGCACGGGAACGGGCAGATCAGTGATTGTTCAAGCTACGGCCATGCTCGCGCAGGCCGAGGACAGCTGGATCGACTTCAACGTCGGCCTCTTCCTCGACCAGTTCTGGAGCAACACGGTCGACGGGCTCGCCTACGGCAGCATCTACGCCCTCATCGCACTGGGCTACACGCTGGTGTACGGCGTTCTCCGCCTCATCAACTTCGCGCACTCCGAAATCTTCATCACCGGCGCTTTCGGCGCCTACTTCGCCATGGAGGCTCTCGGCCTCAAACCGGGACCGACGGCCCGGCTCGGCATAGTCGAGATCATCGGCTTCCTGTTGTTGATGATGGCTGTCGCCATGATCATTTCCGGAGCCTCCGCCGTCGTTCTGGAACGCGTCGCCTATCGGCCGCTGCGCAAGCGCAACGCGCCGACGCTCGTTTTCTTGATCACCGCGGTCGGCGCCTCCTTCGTGATCCAGCAGCTGTTCTTCGTCACCAGGGGCGCCAATCCGGAACCCGCGCTGCGGCTGATCCGGCCGACCGAGGTCTTCACGATCTTCGGAGCGCGGGTGACCAACATCCACATCCTGGTGATCGTCGCCGCGCTGCTGCTCATGGTCGTCGCGGACATGTTCATCAACCGCTCGCGCCTGGGCAGGGGCGTTCGCGCCGTCGCGCAGGACCCGGTCACCGCGACGCTGATGGGCGTCAACCGGGAGCGCGTGATCATGCTGACCTTCCTCATCGGCGGTGTGCTCGCCGGTGCGGCCGCGGTCTTCTACATGCTCCAGATCCCGCAGGGCGTGGTCTACAACGGCGGCTTCCTGCTGGGCATCAAGGCGTTCACCGCCGCGGTGCTCGGCGGTATCGGCAACCTGCGCGGCGCGCTGCTCGGCGGCCTGCTGCTCGGCGTCGTGGAGAACTACGGCCAGTCCCTGCTGGGCGGTGAGTGGCGCGACATCGTCGCCTTCGTGCTGCTGATCGTGATCCTGATGTTCCGGCCGACGGGCATCCTCGGCGAGTCCCTTGGGAAGGCACGGGTATGAACGCGCACCAACAGACTCCGGCGCAAGGCCGAGCCCCGTTCGGGCAGCGCGTGCGCGACTGGTGGAACGGGCTGAACCGGTTCCAGCAGTGGGCCGTGCTCATCCCGCTGGTGGTGCTGATCTACGCGCTGCCGGTCCTCAACCCGCCGCTGCTCACCACCGAGCCGGGAACCGACTTCCAGATCGCCCTGTTCAACGCGGCGCGCTTCGCGCTGATCGCGATCGGGCTGAACGTGGTGGTCGGCCAGGCCGGTCTGCTCGACCTGGGCTACGTCGGCTTCTTCGCCGTCGGCGCCTACGTCGCGGCGATCCTGACCAGCCCGGACTCCGCGCTGCGGTGGGACTACCCGTGGATCGCGATCATCCCGGTCGCGGTGGTGATCACGATGGCCACCGGCGTCCTGCTCGGGGCGCCGACACTGCGCCTGCGCGGGGACTACCTGGCGATCGTCACGCTCGGCTTCGGTGAGATCGTCCGGCTGCTCGCCGACAACGTGACCCCGTTGCGCGGCCAGCGCGGTTTCCAGGACGTCGGGCGGCCGGAGGGCCTCAACGCCGACGGCACCGCGATCTTCAACTCCTCCGACGGCACGCCGTGGTACTGGCTGGTCGTCACGGTGATCATCATCATCCTGATCTTCGTCGGCAACCTGGAGCGCAGCCGCGTCGGCCGCGCGTGGGTGGCCATCAGGGAGGACGAGGACGCCGCCGAGATCATGGGCGTGCCCACGTTCAAGTTCAAGATCTGGGCCTTCACCATGGGCGCGGCGATCGGCGGCCTCTCCGGCGCGATCTACGCCGGGCAGGTCGGCTTCGTCAACAACCAGAAGTTCGACGTGGTCACCTCGGTGCTGTTCCTGGCCGCGGTGGTGCTCGGCGGCTCCGGCAACAAGGTCGGGGTGATCCTGGGCGCGTTCGTCATCTCCTACATCCCCGACCGCTTCCAGGCCATCGCCGAGTACAAGTACCTGATCTTCGGTCTCGCGCTGATCGTGCTGATGATCTTCCGTCCGCAGGGTCTGCTCGGCTCGCGCCAGCGGTTGCTGGCCAAGGGCAGACAGGCGTACCGCAAACTGCTCGGCAGGCCCGAGCAGATCGCCAAGGAGAGCGCGATGACCGACTCGGCGAAGGGGGTTCAGGGATGACGACGCACGACAACACCTCCGAGCCCGACGTCCCCGCCGAGGGCGGCCTCGTCGCCGAGCTGGAGCGGATGAGCCCGGAGGAGCGCGCGGCGCACGAGGCCGAGGTGGCCGAGGTCGTCGCCGCCGACCGGGAGATCGCCGTCGCAGTCGGGGACACGTTGCTGGAGCTGGACGAGGTCACCATGGCCTTCGGCGGCCTCACCGCCATGGACTCGGTGAACTTCCAGATCCGGCGCGGGGAGATCCTCGGCCTGATCGGGCCCAACGGCGCTGGCAAGACCACCTGCTTCAACGTGATGACCGGTGTCTACCGGCCAACGAAGGGCAAGGTGCTGCTGGAGGGCAAGCCCCTCGGGCGGTCCAAGCGCAACGCCATCACCCGGCTCGGCATCGCGCGGACGTTCCAGAACATCCGGCTCTTCAGCGAGATGACCGCGCTGGAGAACGTGGTGGTCGGCACCGACGCGCGGCACAAGACCAGCGTGATCGGCGCGCTGCTCCGGCTTCCCCGGCACCACCGGGAGGAGCAGGCCGCGGTGGACAAGGCCATGGCGCTGCTGGAGTTCGTCGGCATCGCCGACCGGGCTGCTGACAAGGCGCGCAACCTGCCCTACGGCTACCAGCGGCGGCTGGAGATCGCCCGCGCGCTGGCGACCGAGCCGAAGCTGCTCTGCCTCGACGAGCCTGCGGCCGGCTTCAACCCCGCGGAGAAGGAAGAGCTCATGGGGCTCATCCGCAAGATCCGCGACGACGGCTACACCGTCCTGCTCATCGAGCACGACATGAAGCTCGTCATGGGTGTGACCGACCGGATCGTCGTGCTGGAGTTCGGCAAGAAGATCGCCGAAGGACTGCCTGCGGAGATCAGGGACAACCCCGCGGTGATCGCGGCCTACCTGGGGGTGCCCGACGATGGCGCTGCTTGAGCTGAACGGGATGTGCGTGCACTACGGGCGCATCCAGGCGTTGACCGACATCACGCTGCACGTGGAAGAAGGCGAGATCGTCTCGCTGATCGGCGCCAACGGGGCCGGTAAGACCACCACGATGCGGGCGGTCTCGGGCATCCGGCCGCTCTCCGGCGGTTCGGTGGTCTTCGACGGCCAGGACATCAGCAAGATGCGTGCCGACCTGCGCGTGGTGCGCGGGATCTCGCAGTCACCGGAGGGCAGGGGCGTGTTCCCCGGCATGACGGTGATGGAGAACCTGGAGATGGGCTGCTACACCCGCAAGGACCGCAAGGCCATCGAGGAGGACTTCGAGCGGGTCTTCGACCTGTTCCCCCGCCTGGCCGAGCGCAAGACGCAGGTGGGCGGCACCATGTCCGGCGGTGAGCAGCAGATGGTCGCGATCGGGCGGGCGCTGATGGCCCGGCCGAGGCTGCTGCTGCTCGACGAGCCGTCGATGGGGCTGGCCCCGCAGTTCATCCAGCAGATCTTCCGGATCATCAAGGAGATCAACGAGCAGGGCACGACGGTGCTGCTGGTCGAGCAGAACGCGCAGCAGGCGCTCAGCAGGGCGCACAGGGGCTACGTTCTGGAGACCGGGCACGTCGTGAAGACCGGGACCGGGGCGGAGCTGCTCGCCGACCCGTCGGTCAAGGAGGCCTACCTCGGCGTCGCCTGAGGCACGGCTCTCTCGAGCGGGCACCCTCCACAGTGGAGGGTGCCCGCTCTCACGTACCGAAGAGGAACGGCTCGACGACCTCGCGCAGCGCGGCGCCCTGCTTGCTCGGATTCCCTTGCCGCTGCTCGAAAACCACGCGTCCGGCGCCGCTGACGAGGTCCGCGATCTGGATGGACGGATGATCTGCGGAGGCGCCGATCGCGAAGGTGTGCGCCCTCTGTTCCTGCTCCAGCATCTTGTGCCGGTCGTGCAGCAGGCGGAACTCGCCAAGTTCTGCCGTTCTGCGCTCGACGTGCTCCGCGAGCATGCTGGGGAGCGGGTCGAGCTTCGGCGGCTCCTCCGTCAGGAGTTCCTCCGCCCGTTCGCGGCTCTTTGCCAGGTGCGCAAGGACCTCCGCCGCAGGGTGTCCCGCGCACGTTTCCCGCGCTCGTTCGAGGAGCGCGAACAGCTCGTCCATGTCGACCGACCTGCCGTTGCGGCGTGTTCCCTTCGCGAAGCCCGCCAGTGCTGCGGCCAGCTCTGTCCACTGTGGACCGAGAAGCGATTCGCCATGGAGGACAAGGGGTTCCACGTCGCGTTGGATGAGCAGTCCGGCGATCGTCGACACCGTGAGCGCGACCTTGTCCGCGACAAGCACCGAGGCCCGGCCGTGCAGCGCACCGCCTTCGCCGAGCAGGTCGACCAGCGCTGCGAGCGGCTTGTCCCTCTCGAACTGCCAGAACTTCAACTCACGGCTTTGGCGAAGCCCGGTGTTGGAGCGCAGTTCGCTGAGCAGCGCGCCCGCCAGCCTGTCGTCGACGCGCACCGTCGCGTGCGTCATCACGCGCTGGTGGAGCACCGCCCCACCCGTCCATCCCGACTCGTCAGCCGCCACCCACGGGGGTCCGTCACCGTCGTCGGTCAGCCCCTTGAAGTCCACGCCGCAGTATGCGTCGAGGTCCCGTTCCGGGGCATCCGCTTTACCGGCTCCGCGGCTCGCTGAGCTGCGTATATCCGATTCTGGTCGGAGATCTGCCGAAGATCGTCAGGCCTTCTCGCCGGGCGGGGCGTCGCGCACCACGCAGGTCAGCCGGGCGGTGCAGACGCGCTTGCCCGACTCGTCGGTGATCGCGATCTCGAAGGTGGCGGTGGTCCTGCCGACGTGCAGCGGGGTGCACACGCCGGTGACGACGCCTTCGCGCGCGGCGCGGTGGTGGGTGCAGGACAGCTCAAGCCCGACCGCGATCCGGCCCTCGCCCGCGTTCATCACCGCCGCGATCGAGCCGAGCGTCTCCGCGAACGCGGCACTGGCGCCGCCGTGCAGCAGCCCGTACGGCTGGCGGTTGCCCGCGACGGGCATGGTGCCGACCAGGCGCTCGGCGTCCCACTCGGTGATCTCGATGCCGAGCTTGTCGGTGAGCTGCTCGGCCTGCACCAGGTTCGGGACGGCTGCGGGGAGGTTCACGGCACTCCTTGCGGGGTCGGTGGCACGAAACGGAACCATGGAGGTTCGAATCACCCCGCCCAGCTTAGGCGCGCGCCGTCGGTGCTCGACCCGAGGACTCAAGGGGTGCGATGTAGGACCCAATGTTCTACACTTGTCGGCGTGGAAGAGAACGACCCCTTCACCGACCTCGACGTCCGGGTGACGCGCGGGCTCGAACGGATCGGCGTGCGCGAGCTGAACCAGAGCACCTCGGCCGCGCTCCAGCGGGTCCGCGAGGGGCACTCGTACACGGTGACCGATCGGGGGGTGCCGATCGCGCACCTCATCCCCGTTCGGCAGAGCGATCGGGTGCTCGACCAGCTCGTGGCGACCGGGCGCGCCCATCCGCCCCGGATTCCGCAGGGGACGGTGCCGATGCCACCGGTGCTCGGCGATCCCGGCGTGGATTCCGCCGCCGCGCTGGCCGCCGACCGAGAGGACGAGCGCTGGTGATCTACCTCGACACCGCCGCGCTGATGAAGCTCGTGAGGGTGGAGGAGCACACGGAGGAACTGGTCGCCTGGCTCAACGCCGCAGAGCAGAACGGACAGCCACGAGTTGCCTCTGCGTTGGCCGAGGTCGAGTTGCCGCGCGCGGTGCGACGAAACGCCCCGGAGGCCATCGCCAGAGTTCCCAGCGTTCTGGCGTCCTTGTACCTGGTGGAGATCGACGCGACCGTGCGACAGACGGCAGCGGTGTACGCCGATCCGCTGCTGCGTTCCCTCGACGCCGTCCACCTCGCGACCGCGCAGGTGCTCTCCGGGCAGCCAGGGGCGGAGCTGATGAGGTTCGTGACCTACGACAGACGGTTGGCCGAGGCTGCCAGGGGAGTGGGCTTGGCGGTCTGGCCGGAGTAGCTCGATCGGAGTGTCGGTGGGTCGGCTTAGACTCCCGGTCGTGAGTGCTCCCGGAGACCGCAAGCTGCTGCTCATCGATGGCCACTCGATGGCCTACCGCGCCTTCTACGCCCTGCCGAAGGAGAACTTCCAGACCGGCACGGGCCAGACGACCAACGCGGTCTACGGCTTCACCTCGATGCTGATCAACCTGCTCCGCGACGAGGCGCCGGACCACATCGCGGTGGCCTTCGACGTCTCCAGGGTCACCTTCCGCACCGAGCAGTTCCCGGAGTACAAGGCCACCCGCAGCGCCACCCCGGACGAGTTCCGGGGCCAGGTCGGCCTGATCAAGGACGTGCTCGCGGTGCTCGGCGTGACCACGCTGGAGAAGGAGGGCTTCGAGGCAGACGACCTCATCGCCACCCTCGCCACGCAGGCCACCGAGCAGGGCCTGGCGGTGGCAATCTGTACGGGCGACCGCGACGCGTTGCAGCTGGTCAACGACAGCATCACCGTGCTCTACCCGGTGAAGGGCGTCTCGGAGCTGGCGCGCTACACCCCGCAGGCGGTGCTGGACAAGTACGGCGTGCGCCCCGACCAGTACGCGGACTTCGCCGCGCTGCGCGGGGACCCCTCGGACAACCTGCCGAAGATCCCCGGCGTCGGCGAGAAGACGATCACCAAGTGGATCACCGAGTTCGGCTCGCTCGGCCAGCTGGTCGACCGCGCCGACGAGGTCAAGGGCAAGGCGGGCCAGGCGCTGCGGGACAACCTGTCCTCGGTGCTGCTCAACCGCCAGCTCACCGAGCTGATCAAGGACGTCGAGCTGCCGGTCACCGTCGACGACCTCGCCGCGCGGGACTGGGACCGCGACGGCGTGCACAAGCTCTTCGACGAGCTGGAGTTCCGCGTCCTGCGCGATCGGCTGTTCGCGACGCTGTCCACCAGCGAGCCGGAGGCCGAGGACGGCTTCGAGGTCACCGGCGGTCTCGTGGCGCCCGGCGGCGTCGCGGCCTGGCTGGACCAGCACGCGCGCGGCGGCGACCGGATCGGCCTCGCGCTGCGCGGCAGCTGGGGCAGGGGCAGCGGCGACCTCGAAGGACTCGCGCTGGCCGGGGCGCGCGGTGAGGGCGGCTACCTCGCCTCCTCCGCGCTGACCGAGGACGACGAGCGCGCGCTGGCCGCCTGGCTGGCCGACGCCTCGATCCCCAAGGCCGCGCACGACGTCAAGGGCGGGCTGCACGCGCTGCGCGACCGGGGGTGGAGCCTGGCCGGGCTGACCACCGACACCGCGCTCGCGGCCTACCTGGTGCGGCCGGGGCAGCGCTCCTTCGACCTCGGCGACCTGGTGCTGCGCTACCTCCAGCGCGAGCTGCGCGCGGAGGAGGGCGCGGCCGACGGCCAGCTCTCGCTGCTCTCCGACGAGCAGGAGGACACCGAGCGCACGGCGGTCGCGGAGATCGTGCGGGCCCGCGCGGTCGCGGAGCTGGCCGACGCGCTGGACGCGGAGCTGGAGCGGACCGGCGGCACCAGACTGCTCGCCGAGCTGGAGCTGCCGCTGCTGCTGGAGCTGGCCGAACTGGAGGCCGCGGGCATCGCGGTGGACGACGACCGGCTCACCGAGCTGGAGTCGGCGTTCGCGGCGAAGGTGCGCCAGGCCGCCCAGGACGCCTACGCCGAGATCGGCAAGGAGATCAACCTCGGCTCGCCGAAGCAGTTGCAGGTCGTGCTCTTCGACGAGCTGAACATGCCGAAGACCAAGCGCACCAAGACCGGCTACACCACCGACGCCGAGGCGCTGCAGAAGCTGTTCGAGGACACCCAGCACCCGTTCCTGGCGCACATGCTGGCCCACCGCGACGCCACCAGGCTGAAGGTGACCGTCGAGGGCCTGCTGAAGTCGGTGGCCCCGGACGGGCGCATCCACACCACCTTCAACCAGACCATCGCGGCGACCGGGCGGCTGTCCTCGACCGACCCCAACCTGCAGAACATCCCGATCCGCACCGACGACGGCAGGACGATCCGGCAGGCGTTCGTGGTCGGTTCCGGCTACGCCGAGCTGATGACCGCCGACTACAGCCAGATCGAGATGCGGATCATGGCGCACCTCTCCGGCGACGAGGGCCTCGTCGAGGCGTTCAACACCGGCGAGGACCTGCACACCTACGTGGCGTCCAAGGCCTTCGACGTGCCGACGACCGAGGTCACCTCGGAGCTGCGGCGCCGGGTGAAGGCGATGTCCTACGGCCTGGCGTACGGCCTGTCCGCCTACGGTCTCGCCGCACAGCTCAAGATCTCCGCCGAGGAGGCGCGGGCGCAGATGGACGCGTACTTCTCGCGCTTCGGCGGGGTCCGCGACTACCTGCAGCAGATCGTCGAGCAGGCCCGCAAGGACGGCTACACCGAGACCATCCTCGGCCGCCGCCGCTACCTGCCCGACCTCAACAGCGACAACCGCCAGCGCCGCGAGATGGCCGAGCGGATGGCGCTCAACGCCCCGATCCAGGGCAGCGCGGCCGACATCATCAAGGTCGCCATGCTCGGCGTGCAGAAGGCGCTGTCCGCCTCGCAGCTGCGCTCGCGGGTGCTGTTGCAGGTGCACGACGAACTCGTGCTGGAGATCGCCGACGGCGAGCACGAGCAAGTCGAGAAGCTCGTCCGCGCCGAGATGGGCGGCGCCTACGAGCTCTCCGTCCCGCTGGAGGTCTCCGTCGGCTACGGCCGCTCCTGGGACGACGCCGCCCACTAGGCCCGCTTACGCGCTGAATGACTCATTGAGGTACTTGAGCGTCCTCAATGAGTCATTCAGGGCGCTCAACGCACCGAACGCGGCATTGGTGTGCCCCGGGGGTTGGCGTGTCTTCAAGACCAGCGAACCCCCGCGCTGATCATCGTCAACCACAGCAAACCCGGCCCCCACAGGGTTTGCTGCCGTTGACGACCGCCGGAGCGAGGGTTGTGGGGTCTTGAAGACCGGCGAACCCGGTGACGCCCAGCCCCTTACGCGCTGAATGCGGCATTGGTGTGCCTCCAGGGGCGGAGTGTCCATTGTGGACGGTGGGGGTGGGTGCGGACGGTGATAGGGGGCGGCTCGGCTCCGTGGAAGGTTCAGGCGGTTGCCGAGCAACCCTCAGGTTTGTGATCAACAGTGCGTGATGCCGCCGCATCGACCGGGTCTGTTGGCGCCCACGATGCGGTGGACCGGCGCTCGATGGTCAAGCGGCCTCGTCTGATCGTGATCGGATATCCCCGAATCAGTGGCGCGAGCCAACGCGCCAGGTGAGTCGAGGAGGTCCACGAATGAGGTTGGCCAAGGCGGTCCTGGCGGGCGTGCTGCTCGCGGGCGTGTGCACGGTCCCGGCGATGGCCGCGGGCCCGTCCGGAGTGCGCGGCGCCGGACCGATCGCACTGGTCCTCACCGTGGCTTCCGGGGAGCGCGCGCTGCCGGCCGGGCACACCGCGCTGCTGGCGTGCGAGCCGCTGGGTGGCACCCACTCCCGCACCCACCAGGCCTGCGACCGGCTGCGGGAGGTGTACGGCGACATCGCGCGCCTGAACCACCGCGAGGGCCCGTGCACCGACGAGTACAGCCCGGTCACCACGACCGCGCAGGGCACCTACCGCGGCAACGCGGTGACCTACACCAGGACCTGGCCGAACCGCTGCGAGATGTGGCGCGCCACCGGCGAGCTGTTCCAGTTCGAGACCGGCGTCGGGCGTCCGGGCCTTCCCGGCTGACGGAGCACGGCGCCCTGGCCGGGCGCGTCCCCCGCACGGGGTTGACGGGGGACCGCCCGGCTCAGGCTTTCCAGCAGCACTGTCACCCGTGCAGCGCGGAGTTCAGGCTCGCCGCCGCCCGCCTGCGCCAGGTCGGCACCCCCGCCGCGGTGAACAGCGAGCACGCCTTGGTCAGGACCTCGACAGCGTCGGCGGCGCCGCGGTGCCGCCGGATCAGCTCGCCGAGGCTCCACAGGCTGACGGCCTCGCTGAAGGTGTCCCCCTGGTCGCGGAACTCCCGCACGCACTCCTCCAGCAGCGGTTGCGCCGCGTCGGGATCGCCGGAGGACGCCAGCGCGTGCCCCAGAACTCGTTGGCAGCGCAGCTCTTTCAGGCGGGCGCCCATCTCGGCGAAGGCCGTCCGGGCGGACTCCGCGCAGATCAGCGCCTCCTCGGGCAGCTCCCACCGGTTGTAGGTGAGCGCGAGGAAGAAGCGCGCCTCGGTCGCCGAGTACGAGTCGCCGAGCCGGTCGAAGTCCTCGATCGTGCACAGCAACGACTCCAGCGCCTGATCGCGCTCACCGCGGTCGCGGTGCACCAGCGCGAGGCTCATCCGCGCCCACGCCGCACCGCGCTCATCGGAGATCTCGGCGAAAATCGTTGCGGCCCTTCGGAAACACCGCGACGCCCGGCGCAGGTCGCTGAGCTGGTGGTGCATGTCGCCGATGCCGATCCACGCGTAGCCCTGCTCGGAGCGCGCGCCGAGGGAACGCCAGCTGCTGAGCGCGCGGGCGAACCACCGCGCTCCCTGCGGGTAGCGGTCGCGCGCGGCGGCGAGCAGGCCGAGCCCGTAGGACATGCGCGCGGCGCCGTGCCAGTCACCGGCTGAGCGGCACGCCGACAACGCCCAGCAGTGCGTGCGCCGCCAGTCGTCCCAGTCGCCGCGCAGGTCGAGGTAGCCGGTCAGCGCGGAGGTCAGCCGCCACGCCGACTCGGCGTCGCCCGTCGCCGCCGCCTGGCGCACCGCGCCGACGAGCACGGGCTGCTCGGCGGTGAACCACTCCAGCGCCACCGAGGGCTTTTCCTTCGCGGGGAAACCGTTCCACGACCTGCTGGGAAGTTTCGAGCCGCGTTCCTCGGCCGCTCGAACCATCGCCGGGAGCGCGCGCTCCAGCACCGGCTCTGGCGCCAGGTCGAGCTGCTCCTCTGCGTAGATCCGGACGAGGTTGTGGAAGCGGACGCGCGCCGACCCGCCCGCGTCCTCGAGCAGTTGCGCGTCCAGCAACTCGTCGATGATCCGCTCGGTCTGCTCGGGGGAGCGGTCCAGCACCGCCGCGCTCAGCCACGCCGGGTAGTTCGGCACCTTCACCGCGCTCAGCAGTCGCAGCGCGCGCCTGCACTCGGCGTCCAGCCCCTGTTCGCTGAGCCCGATGCTGGCCCGCACGGCCAGGTCGCCCGTGACCAGCCGGTCCAGCCTGCGGTGCTCGTCGGCCAGCTCCTCCGCCAGCCACGCGACCGTCCTCTGTGGACGCGAGCGGAGCCGGGCAGCCGCGATGCGCAGTGCCAGCGGCAGCAGTCCGCACCGCCGCACCAGCACGCGCGCGGCCTCCGGCTCAGCGGAGATCCTTGCCGCACCGGTGATTTCGCCGAGCAGGTCGATCGCCTGCTCCTCGGTGAGCACGTCGAGGTCGATCGAGCGCCCGGTCAGCCCGGTGAGCCGGTTGCGCCCGGTCACCAGCACCGCGCAACCACCGTCGCCGGGCAGCAGCGGCCGGACCTGGGCGGCGTCGACGGCGTCGTCGAGCACCAGCAGCACGCGGCGGCCGGAGAGGCGGTCGCGGAACAGCTCGGCCAGCTGCTCGACGTCCTCGGGGAGGTGGCTGCCGACCATGCCCAGCAGGCGCAGGAACCTGCCGAGCACCTCGGCGGGGCTCGCCGGACCGTTCGCCGTGCGCAGCCGCGCGAAGAGCTGGCCGTCGGGGAACTGCTCGCGCAGCCCGTGCGCGACGTGCACGGCGAGCGCGGTCTTGCCGACCCCTGCCATGCCGACAACGGTGATCACCTTCGGGCTGCACCCGCCGGGATCGAGCCGCAGTTCGGCGCTCAGCGAAGCCGCTTCCTCGGCGCGGCCGATGAAGTCGGCGATGTCCGGCGGCAGCACGTGCGGTGCGCGCAACGGCTCGGCGGAGCGCGGGCGGTCCTGCTCCGGATCGGAGCGCAGCACCTCCTGCTCCCGCCTGCGCAGCTCGGTGCCGGGCTCCACGCCCAGCTCCTCGACCAGCATCCGCCGCGCCTGGCGGTAGACCTCCAGTGCTTCCGCGCGGCGCCCGCACCGGTGCAGCGCGAGCATGAGCTGCGCGCTGAAGCCCTCGTCGAGCGGGTTCTCCGCGACCAGCACGGTCAGCTCGCCGATCACCTCGGCGTGCTTGCCGAGGCGCAGATCGATCTCGGCCCTGCGGTGCAGGGTGCGCCCGCGCAGCTCGGCCAGGCGCGGAGCCTCCACGCGGTGCATCCAGTCCGAGCCGACGTCGGACAGCGCCGGGCCGCGCCACAACGCGAGCGCGGTGTGCAGCAGCCGCGCGGCCTGGGGCAGCTCGCCCTCGGCCTCGGCCACCCTGGACCGCTCCACCAGCCGCTCGAAGCGCTTCAGGTCCAGCGCGTCCTCGCCGACCTCGATCAGGTAGCCGGAGTTGCGCGTGAGGATCACCGGGCCGAGCGTGCGCCGCAGCCTGAGCACGTAGCCCTGGAGCGTGGTGCGCGCGCTGGACGGCGGGTCCTCGCCCCACAGCTGCGTGATCAGCTCGGAGGAGGGCACGACCTGGTTGGCCCGCAACAACAACGCCGCCAGCAGCGCGCGGTGCTTGGCGGCGGGAATGCGCACTATCTCGTTGCCCGCCACCACTTCGAGCGGACCGAGGAGCCGGAATTCCATTTCTCACGCCTCCCCACCATCGCGGAGCCCAATCTTCACCGGCGCCGCCGACGAGTTCCAGAGACCTTCGAACAACCGAATGGCTTCCCGTGCTGACCTGCTGGAATCCGCTCTCAAGAGGCTGGGAGAACGATTCGGGACCAGCGAGAGACAAGCGGCGGCGCGGATCTTCTGCGGTGGGACCCCTGCCCCCCTTCACAACGGAGGTTTGTGATGCGTCTTTCTGCTATCGCCAAGTTGGGCACCGCGTGCGCGATCGCGGTGGCCAGCATCGGCGCCGCCGCGCCGGTCGCCGTCGCGGCTCCGTCGGTCGCCGCCGACGAGGTCTCCGTCGCCGCCGCCCACCCCGGCCGTGCCAAGGCCGTCTCGTGGGCGAAGTCGATGGTCGGCAAGAGCCAGTACCACCACTACTGCGAGCTGTTCGTCGAGCTGGCCTACGGCACCAGCGGCCGTTACGCCTCGGCCAAGGCGCACTACAACGCAGCCAAGTCCGCCGGTCGTCTCAAGTCCGGCGCCGCGCCCGCGGGCACCCTGGTCTTCATGTACATGAACTCGACCTACGGGCACGTGGTGGTCTCGCTGGGCAACGGCACCGCCGTCAGCACCGGCCAGAAGAGCTCGAAGATCGAGATCCTGAGCACGGCGAGCAACGCGGGCTGGGCGGACGCCCCGTCCAGCTGGCCGGGCCGCTAGTCACCCCTGAGATCCCCGCCCAGCTGCCGTCCCAGCTGGGCGGGGATCTTTCTCGCCCCATACTCAAGCAATCACTTGACTGTTGGTCGGGTCGGGTCAATACTCAAGTACATGCTTGACCATCGTGACCGGTTGGACCGGATCTTCCAGGCGCTGGCCGACGGCACCCGGCGCGACATGGTCGAGCGGCTCGTCAGCGGCCCCGCCTCCGTCAGCGAGCTGGCCGGCTCGCACTCCATGACGTTGCAGGCGGTGATGCAGCACCTCAAGGTGCTCGAAGCCTGCGGCCTCGTCCGCACGGAGAAGGTGGGCCGGGTCCGCACGTGCGCGGTCCAGCCCGACGGACTGCGGCTGGCCGAGGCGTGGCTGTCCGGCCGGCGCACCGGCTGGGAGAACCGCCTCGACCGGCTTGGCGAGCTGCTGGAACCCGACTCGTGAGGAGCAGGACATGATCAAGCACACGACGTTCACGCTGGAGCGCGACTTCCCCGTGCCGCCCGCCGAGGTGTTCGCGCGGTGGGCGGACCCGCAGAGCAAGGCGACGTGGTTCGCCGGGCCGAAGGCCGAGCACGAGCTGGACTTCCGCGTCGGCGGCACGGAGATCGCCAAGGGCGTCAACGGCGAGGGGGAGCAGCTGGCCTTCGAGGGCGTCTACCGCGAGATCGTCCCCGGCGAGCGCATCGTCTACTCCGGCGTCCTCAGCGTCGGTGACACCGTCGCGACCGTCTCGCAGACGACAGTGCAGTTCGAGGCTTCGAGCACCGGAACCCGGCTCCTGCTCACCGAACAGGGCGCCTTCCTCGACGGGCACGAGGAGCCCGAGTGGCGGCAGACCGGATGCGGGAGCCAGCTCGACGCGCTGGAAAAGCTCATCTCGGATGCGGGCTGACCCCGCGCACCAGCAGCATCACCGAATCACGCACCTGGTCGAGGCTGCGGTCCGGTTGGAAAACCTGCCAGTCCAGCGCCACGACCAGGAGCGTGCCGAACAGGGCCGCCGAAGCCGTGCCCGCCTGCACGCCCTCCGGCAGCTTCCCCTGCTCGGCGGAGCGCTGTATCACCTGCTTGAAGATGGCCACGATGTCATCGCGCAGCAGGCTCAGCGTGCCGTGCCACTGCCCTGGGCTGCGCCACATCTCGCTCACCAGGAGCTGGCCGAAGGCGGGGTAGTCGCGGAAGAACTCCAGCGCCGCACCGACCAGGTGCTCGACCGGCTCCGCGGTGTCGTCGGCGGGCCGCAGCCGCTGGGCGAGCAGGTCGACGCCGTGCCGCAGCAGGGCGTCGATCAGCGCGTCCTTGCTGCCGAAGTTGTAGTACACGGTGCCCTTGGCCACCCCGGCCGCCGAGGCGATCTCGTCAACGGTCACCTCGGCGGCCCCGCGCTCCCCGAGCAGCCGCAGCGCGGCGTCGAAGAGCTTCTGCTTGGTCACCGCGGTGCGCGCGGGTCGCGGGTTCACAGCACGAGCTCCGGCTTGAGGCGGTTGGGCGTCCACACCTTCTGCTTGTACGCGGCCAGCACCGCCAGCAGCAAGCCGAAGATCAGATATCCGCCGAGCACGCCGACGTCGGTGCCCATGTTCGCCCAGCCGCCGCCGTAGATCAGGTGTCGCAGCCCGTCGACCACGTAGGACAGCGGGAGCACCAGGTGCAGCACGTGCAGCGGCTCCGGCGTGGTCTGCCACGGGAACGTTCCGCCCGCCGTGGTCAGCTGCAAGACCAGCAGCACCAGCGCGACGAACTTCCCGCTCGGGCCGAGCAACGCGTTGAGCCCGTGCAGCACGGCGGTGAACGCCAGCGACGTCAGCACCATGAAACCCAGTGTTCCCACCGGGTTCGCCGGGCTGACCCCGATCGCGGTGGTCACGACGAGGAACAGCAGCGACACCTGGATGCTGCCAAGCAGGGCCGCGGGCATCCACCCGCCGAGCGCGACCCGCCACGGCGCCGCGCCGGAGGTCAGCGCCCGCCGCGAGAGCGGTCGCACGAGCAGGAACAGCACGAACGCGCCGATCCAGCTGGCGAGGCCGAGGAAGAACGGCGCGAGCCCGGCGCCGTAGCTGCCTGCCTTGTTCTCCCCGATGGCGCGGACCGAGATCGGGTCGCCGATGGTCTTCGCCGTGTCCTTGCGGGTCTGCTCGTCGAGGTTCGGGATCGTCTCGACGCCCTCGCTGAGCTTGCCAGCCAGTTCCCTGTTGCCGTCGGCGACCTGGACCGCGCCGTCGCTGAGCTGCTTGGTGCCGTCGTAGAGCTGGCCAACACCCGTGCTGGCCTTCTTCAGGCCGTCGCGCAGCTCAGGCGTCTTGGCGGCCAGCTGTCCGGCTCCGTCGTCGAGCTGCTTGACCGCCGAGGACAGCTGCGGCGTCTGCGCGGCGAGCGTGGCCGCGCCGTCGGAAACCTGTTTTGCGCCGTTGGCAAGCGTCTTGAGCTGCCCCGAGAGTCCCTGCACCTTGTCGTTGGCCTGGTGCAGTGGCTTGCCCGCGTCGTTCATAAGGTCCAGCACCTTCTGCACCTGGTCATCGGGCAGCCCGAGCGCACGCAGCTTCTTCGCGATGTCGTCCCGCTTGCCGTCCAAGGTGTCGATCAGCTGCTTCGCCGCTTCCGCGACCGCAGCGCCCTTGTCGGCCAACTGCTTGTTGCCGTCGGAGACCTGCTTCGCGCCGTCGCTGAGCTGCTTGGACTTCGCGGGCAGCTCGGCGGTCTTCTTGTTCAGCTCACCCAGTCCGCCGGAGAGCTTGGCGACGCCGTCGTGCAGCTTCTGCCCGCCCTCGGAGAGCTTCGTCAGTCCGGCGCCAAGTTCGTTGATCTTCTCGCGCGCGGTCCCGACGCCGTCGCGGACCTTCGCCGAGCCGTCCGTGAGCTTGCCCGCGCCCTCCGCGGCCTGCTGCGTCTTCTCGCGCATCGTGGAGAAGCCGACCAGCAGCTTGTCCGCGGCTTCCGTGCCGACCTCGGAGGCCACCGCGCGCCGCACCTCGCCGACGACCTTGTCCGCGATCGTGCTGACCAGGTAGTTGTTGGCGTCGTTGGTGGTCATCACGATGATGCCCTGCCGCGGCTTGTACTCGGCGGGGGAGAGCAGCGCCTGCGAGAAGTCCGGTGGCAGCGTGATCGAGAACGTGTAGCGCCCGTCGCGCACCCCCGCGTCCGCGTCCGCCGCGTCGGTCTTGGTCCAGGCGAAGGTGCCCGAGTCGTCGAGCTTGTCGGCGATCTTCTGCCCGGCCTTCAGCTCCGTACCGTCCGACCGGCTCGCCCCGGTGTCCGCGACGACCAGTGCCGCGGGGACCTCGTTGAGCTTCCCGTACGGGTCCCAGTTGGCGTAGAGGTAGAGCGCGCCGTAGAGCAACGGCACGAGGGTGATCGCCACTACGGCCAGCCGGGGGAGCTTCCCCGCGGTCAGCCGGCGCAGCTCGTTCGCGGCGAGGCGGAACGGGGTCACTTGGTCATCTCCTGTGCTTCGTGGCGGCGGTGGACGGTCAGCGCGGGCGGTTGTTCCTGGCAGCCCAGGCGCGCGGCGGGTATCCCCAGCAGCCGCGACGACGTCTCGGTGCACAGCGCCACGACCGCGAGCCCCTGCTCGGCCTGCTGCCTGGCGAGTGCCCACCACGCGTGCGGGTCATCGGTGTGCCGGTCCGGGCAGTCCATGACCAGCGCTTTCACGTCGGGTCGTGCCGCTGCGGACTCCACCAGCAGCCGTGTGCGCGTGGTCGCCGGCACCGTCTCGAAGCGCGCGTCTGCGTGCTGCTCCGCGTCGCGCTCGGCCAGCCACTCGCGCACCGCCCTGCGGTTCGCCCGCATCCCGGCCATGGCCAGCTCCTCGCCGACCACGTCGCGCAGCCGCAGCGAGCCGTCGGGTTCGGTCACCCCCGGCGCGTCCACCACCGCGACTCCGGCGCGCAGCCCCGAGTCGTTCGTGCGACCGTCGAGCAGGACCGCGCCCTCGTGCGGCCGCATCCGCCCCGCCAGCGTCAGCGCGAGCACCGTGTGCCCCGCCCCGGGCTCTCCGGTGACCAGTGCGACCTGACCCGGCTCGACCCGCAGCGACGTGGGGCGCAGCAGCGGTCCGTGCGGGCCCCGCACGCCCACCGCCTTGGCCTGGATCTGCACGCGAACCCCCTACTAGAACTGACCGGTCAGTTCAAATAGTGGCCCCGCATCGAACGTGAAGCAACTCCACGACCTGTGATCCCCGTCCAACCCTCACCAACCAGACAAACCCCCGCTCACCCCACCACCCCAATGACTCCTTCACGTGGCTGAACGTGCTGAATGAGTCATTCAGGTACTTGGGGGGCCTGAATGAGTCATTCAGGTACTTGGGGCCGCCCCCAATGGGTCCTTCGGGGCACTTCGGAGTACCCGAACGACCCCTTCGGGTACTTGGGCGCACCAAACGACCCGTTCAGTGCGTTGAGTGCACTAAACGACCCGTTCAGGGCTCCCAGTGCACCAAACGACCCGTTCAGGGCGTTGAGCGCACCAAACGGGGCGTTCGCGGTGGGCGGAGGGCTGGGGCGGGGTCAGCGCAGGGCGGTAGCGGGGCGGGCTTCCCAGAGTGTCCACAGTGGACGGTAGCCCTGGCGCGGCCAGAACACCGAGGACAGCGGGTTCGGCGGGTTGTAGTAGAGGTAGGTCCCGCTCGCGCCGCCGCGCGTGAACTCCGCGTGCACGACGTCCATCAGCCGCCTGCCGATGCTGTTGCCGCGCGCGCCGGGCAGCACCGACACGCAGTTGACGTAGCCCCAGTTGCCGGGCTGCAACCGGCTCCCCGCCCAGCTGCCGGGCGTCACGGGCGTCCACGCGCAGTCGGCGAGTGCCAGTGTCATTCCGTCGCGCTCCGCCACCCACACCGGATCGCCGTCGAGCAGTCGCTTGCGCAGCGCGTCCCGCTTGAGCGGTACAGCGTTCTCCCGGAACACGGTCGCGCCGACCGACGCCGAGTACCGCAGCTCCGCGAGCGTCAGCTGGAGCATCGCGTCCATGTCCGCGTTCCGCGCCCGTCGCACCACGAGCGGCTCCACGCGCGGTTGGGGCTGCTGCACGGTACGGCGGACGGCGAGCGTGGTCAGCGGCTGGAACCCGTGGTCGAGAAACACCCGCGTGGCCTCAACATCCCTGCTGGGCCAACTGACCAGACACGCGGAGTCGGACGTCGGAGGGCTCACTGTGCGCATCCGCTCCACCCACGCGTTCAACAGCGCGTTGAGTCCCACGCCGCCCGTGTCGCCGATGAGCGGCATCAGCTCCCAAACCTCCGCGGCGGACCACAGTCGGTGTGCGGAGCCCACGGGGTACGAAGCGTGCACGAGGCTCGCGGTGACCCGACGGCCGTCCGGCAGCGCCGCGGTCAGCGTCTCGGTGCGGTCGTCTTGGGGAGGCGCGACGGCCTCGGGGAGCGCGGGGTCGACGGCGGTGAAGCGGGCTCGTTGTGCGGTGAGCAGGTCCGCGTCGCCGGTCATGCCCTACAGCTTCTCGCAGAGGAAGATCGCCGTGCCAGGGAACAGCTTGCCGCGCAGCGGGCTCCACTGGCCCCAGACGGCCGTGTGCCCGTCGGGCCACTCCGGCTCCACGATGTCCTTGAGCGCCATGCCCGCCGAGGTGATCGCGCGCACGAAGTCGCCGAGCGTGCGGTGGTGCTCGACGTAGGTGGCCCTGCCCAGCTCGTCGACCTCGACGTACGGCGAGCGGTCGAAGTACGACTGGATCACCGTGAGCCCGTCGGGGCCGGGGTCGTCGGGGAAGCACCACCGCACGGGGTGCGTCACCGCGAACGCCCACCGGCCGCCCGGGCGCAGTGTCCTGGCGACCTCGCGCATCAGCAGCTCGACGTCGGCGACGAAGGGCACCCCGCCGAACGCGGAGCACACGATGTCGAAGGAGCCGTCCGCGAACGGCAGCGCGTCACCGCTGGCCTGCACGAGCGGCACGTTGATGCCCGTGGCCGCGTTGTCGCTCGCGGCGTGCTTGAGCATGCCCGCCGACACGTCCAGCGCCGTGGCCCGCGCTCCGTGCTTGGCGAGCCACCGCGCGCACGCGGCCATCCCACTGCCCAGCTCCAGGACGTCGAGCCCGCTCACGTCACCGAGCAGCCGGGCGTCCTCCTCGCGCAGGCGCTCCGGGCACCAGACGAAGTCCGCGGCGCCGAGGAAGTCCTGGTGCTCCTCGCGGTAGTCGTCCGCATCAGCGTCCCACCAGGCGATGTTCGCCAATCGGGACTCCACCACCCCCGCCTCGCGCTTGACGATCCCGACCGTGCCGAGTGCTCGTTCCGCGCTGGCGTGCTGGTGCTGGTCAGACACACTGCTCCTACTGGGGACTGGATCGGAGTAACCGGTTTGCCCGGCCGTCGAGCAGGCGCGTACGATACCGTCCGCGCGGTGGGTGCGCGCTGCCTGCTACCGGCATCTCTCGAAGCAGAAGCTCGGAACAGGGGGCGCTCGTCGCTCGTTGTTGGCCTTGTAGCACTATGACTTGCGCCGGCTAGACAAAGCCCGCAGCGAAAGAACGTGCAGAGGCCAACTACACCTATCCGTACCGGAGCACCCCACCTAATGTCCACCGACACCGTCACCATCCCTTCCTACGCCGGTCCCGCGCCCGCCAAGACGCAGGTCGCGATCAACGACATCGGTTCGGAAGAGGACTTCCTCGCCGCCATCGACAAGACCATCAAGTACTTCAACGATGGCGACATCGTCGAGGGCACCATCGTCAAGGTCGACCGCGACGAGGTGCTGCTCGACATCGGCTACAAGACCGAGGGCGTCATCCCCTCGCGCGAGCTGTCGATCAAGCACGACGTCGACCCGGCCGAGGTCGTCTCCGTCGGTGACCACGTCGAGGCCCTGGTTCTCCAGAAGGAGGACAAGGAAGGCCGCCTGATCCTGTCCAAGAAGCGCGCCCAGTACGAGCGCGCCTGGGGCACGATCGAGGCCCTCAAGGAGAAGGACGAGCCCGTCAAGGGCACCGTCATCGAGGTCGTCAAGGGTGGTCTCATCCTCGACATCGGCCTCCGCGGCTTCCTTCCCGCCTCGCTGGTGGAGATGCGCCGCGTGCGCGACCTCCAGCCCTACGTCGGTCGCGAGCTCGAGGCCAAGATCATCGAGCTGGACAAGAACCGCAACAACGTGGTCCTGTCCCGCCGCGCCTGGCTGGAGCAGACCCAGTCCGAGGTCCGCAGCGAGTTCCTCAACCAGCTGCAGAAGGGCCAGGTCCGCAAGGGCGTCGTGTCCTCCATCGTCAACTTCGGTGCCTTCGTGGACCTGGGTGGCGTCGACGGCCTGGTGCACGTCTCCGAGCTGTCCTGGAAGCACATCGACCACCCCTCCGAGGTCGTCGAGGTCGGCCAGGAGGTCACCGTCGAGGTGCTCGACGTCGACATGGAGCGCGAGCGCGTCTCCCTGTCGCTGAAGGCCACCCAGGAAGACCCGTGGCGCCAGTTCGCCCGCACCCACGCGATCGGCCAGATCGTGCCGGGCAAGGTCACCAAGCTGGTTCCGTTCGGTGCGTTCGTCCGCGTGGACGAGGGCATCGAGGGCCTGGTCCACATCTCCGAGCTGGCCGAGCGCCACGTCGAGATCCCGGAGCAGGTCGTGCAGGTCGGCGACGAGGTCATGGTCAAGGTCATCGACATCGACCTGGACCGCCGCCGCATCTCGCTGTCGCTGAAGCAGGCCAACGAGGGCTTCACCGCGGACTCGGAGTTCGACCCGACCCAGTACGGCATGGCTGCCGAGTACGACGGCGAGGGCAACTACATCTACCCCGAGGGCTTCGACCCGGAGACCCAGGACTGGCTCGAGGGCTACGACAAGCAGCGCGAGGAGTGGGAGCGGCAGTACGCCGAGGCCCGCGTGCGCTACGACGCCCACATCAAGCAGGTCGTCAAGGCCTCCGAGGCCGAGGCGGAGGCCGCCGCGAACGGTGGCGCCGAGGCCGCGGCCGCTGGTTCCTCCAGCTCCGCTGGTGGCGCCGCGACCGGTGGCGGCAACTACTCCTCGGGTGGCGAGTCCTCGGGCTCGCTGGCCAGCGACGAGCAGCTCGCGGCGCTCCGCGAGAAGCTCTCCGGCGGCCAGCAGTAGGACACCCCGCTCGGGTAGCAGCACCGCAGTACGCAGAGGCGAAGGCCCCGCACCACTCCACGTGGTGCGGGGCCTTCCCCGTTCCGGGGTCGCGGCGGCGGTCCCCACCACCTCAATGACTCATTCAGTCCGCACTGAAGCCCTGAACGACCCGTTTGGTGCGTTGAACGCACTGAACGGGTCGTTCAGCGCGTTCAACGCACCGAAGGAGGCGTTCGCGGGGGCAGTGGAGCGGGCGTCAGGCGGTGGTGAGGGCTTCGAGTTGCTCGGCGGAGAAGGGGAGCGAGCGCAGGAGCGAGTCGCGGAGCAGCTGGACGAGGTCCTCGCGGTCGAGCTGGGGACTGGAGACCCAGTGCAGCGCGATCTCCTCCACGAACGCCACGGCACCGCGGACCAGCAACGACATCGCGGCGTCCACCTCGATGCCCGCCGCGGTGAGGCTGTCGACGAAGTACCCGGCGATCCGCGTCCTGCTGGAGTCGACCACCGCGCGCAGGTCCGCGTCGGCCGCGGCGGCCCCGCGCACGAGGGACAGGTACCCGTTGCGCGTGCGCTCGACGTAGGCGACGTAGCGGCTCAAGCCCTCTTTCAGCTGGTCGATCGGGGACAGTTCGGGATTGGGGCGCACCTGCTCCACGAGGTCCTCGATGGTCGCGCTGACCACCTCCAAGACGATGTCGCCCCTGGTGGGGAAGTAGTGGAACAGCAGCGGGTTGGAGATGCCCGCGCGCCGGGCCAGTTCGTTGGTGGAGAAGCCGTCGACCCCCCGTTCGATGATCAGCTCGGTGGCCAGTTCCAGCAGCTGGGCGCGGCGGGCGTCCCTGGTCATCCGGCCTCGGGGGCGCCCGGCCGGGATCTCGGCTGCGGGCTCGGTGATCGACGACATGGGCCCAGTGTAGGGACCCCCGCGCGCTATTGACTTCTTCTCAACAGTCACCCTACCGTGGAGTTGAGTACTTCTCAGTAACCGGTGAAGGGATGGCGGGGCATGGCCGAGCACGCGCACGTGTTGATCATCGGTACCGGTTTCTCCGGGCTCGGCGCGGCCCACCGGCTCCGCGAGCGGGGGATCACCGACGTGCTGCTGCTGGAGCGCGCCGACGACGTGGGCGGGACCTGGCGGGACAACAGCTACCCCGGCGCGGCCTGCGACGTGCCCTCGCTGCTCTACTCCTTCTCCTTCGCGCAGAACAGCGAGTGGTCGCGCTCCTTCTCCTCGCAGCCGGAGATCCTGGCCTACCTCCAGCGCTTCGCCAGGGACAACGAGATCTACCCGCGCTGCCGCTTCGGCCACGAGATGCTGGAGTCGCGGTGGGACCCCGAGCGCATGCGCTGGCACGTGCGCACCAGCCGGGGCGAGTTCACCGGTGACGTCCTCATCCTCGGCGCGGGCCCGCTGTCGCAGCCGTCGATCCCGGACCTCCCCGGTCTGGAGTCCTTCGAGGGCACCGCGTTCCACTCCGCGCGCTGGGACCACGAGCACGACCTCACCGGCAAGAACGTCGCCGTGGTCGGCACCGGCTCCTCGGCGGTGCAGTTCGTGCCGAAGATCCAGCCGAAGGCCGCCAAGCTGCACGTCTTCCAGCGCACCGCGCACTGGACCATGCCCAGGTGGGACCGCAAGGTCAGCAAGGTGGAGCGCCTGCTCTTCCGCCGCTTACCCGCGCTGCAACGCCTCGCCCGCTACGCCGTGTACTGGGGCAGGGAGAGCTTCGCGCTGGGCTTCACCGTGCAGCCGAAGATCCTCGGCATCGCCCGCCGCCTCTCGCTGCGCAACCTCCGCCGCAAGGTCGCCGACCCGGTGCTGCGCGAGAAGCTGACCCCGAACTACGCCTTCGGTTGCAAGCGCGTCGTGGTGACCAGCGACTTCTACCCCGCGCTGACCAAGCCGAACGTCGAGCTGGTCACCGACGGCATCGCCGAGGTCCGGCCGCACTCCATCGTCACCGCCGACGGGACCGAGCGCCCGGTCGACACCCTGATCTTCGGCACCGGGTTCCACGCCACCGACTTCCCGATCGGCCACCGCGTCTTCAACGGCGACGGCGCCTCCCTGACCGGCACCTGGCAGGACGAGCCCGGCGCGTACCGGGGCACCACGATCGCCGGGTTCCCCAACCTGTTCATGCTGATCGGGCCGAACACCGGACTCGGCCACACCTCGATGGTGTTCATCATCGAGAGCCAGCTCAACTACGTGCTGGACGCGCTCGACCACCTGCGCGAGCACCGCGTCACCGCCGTGGAACCCTTGCGGGAGCCGCAGATCCGGTTCAACAAGCGCATCCAGCGGCGGATGCGGCGCACGGTCTGGTCGCGCGGCGGCTGTTCGAGCTGGTACCTGGACGACCAGGGGCGCAACATCGCGCTGTGGCCCGGCTTCAGCTTCAGCCTGCGCATGGCCACGCGGAAGTTCGACCCCGACGCCTACCGCACCCTGGTCCGCTCCCGCGCGGTCCGCGACGAGCTGGCGAGCGTCCGGTGAAGACCGCTCTGATCACCGGAGCCGCCAGGGGCATCGGTGCCGCCACCGCGAAAGCCTTGGCGGCCAAGGGAACTCGCGTCGCCGTGGTGGGGCTGGAGCCGGAGCGCCTCGCCGAACTGGCCGACGAGCTCGGACCCGGTCACCTGTGGCACCTCGTCGATGTCACCGAGCCCGAGTCGCTGCGCGCCGCCGTCGACGCCACGGTCTCGGAGTTCGGGCGGCTCGACGTGGTGGTCGCGAACGCGGGCATCGTCAACTACGGCACCGTCCGCACCACCGAGCCCGCCGACTTCGCGCGCACGATCGACGTCAACGTGAACGGCGTCTTCAACACGGTGCGCGCGGCGTTGCCGTGGATCATCGCGGGCAAGGGGCACGTGCTGACCGTCGCCTCGCTCGCGTCGTTCACGCCCGCGCCCGGAATGGCGGCCTACGCGGCGAGCAAGGCCGGGGTCGACGCCATGACGTGCTCGCTGCGCAACGAGGTCGCCCACCTCGGAGTGACGGTGGGCTCGGCGCACTTCGGCTGGATCAACACGGACATGGTGCGCGACGCCGACTCCGAGCTGCCCAGCTTCGCGCGCTTGCGCTCCCGCCTGCCGTGGCCCGCGAACTCCACCACCGACGTCGCGGAATGCGCCCGCGCCGTGGTCCGGGGGATCGAGCGCCGCTCCAGGCGGGTCTACGTCCCAGGCTCGGTCGCGGTGGCGTACTGGGCGCGCAGCCTGGTCACCAGCCACGTCGCCGACCTCGTTACACGGCGCCTGATGGGCAGCTTCATCGACGACTACGAGGCCGAGACCGCTCGGCTCGGCCGGGCCGTCGGCAACCACGCGCACAAGGCCCACCACAGCTGACACAATCCGCTTCATGTTGCGCGTGGGGCTCACCGGTGGGATCGGATCTGGGAAGTCGACCGTCTCGGGCAGGCTCGCCGAACTCGGCGCGGTCGTGATCGACTCCGACCTGCTGGCCAGGGAGGTCGTCGCGCCGGGAACCGACGGCCTGCGGGACGTCGTGGCCGCCTTCGGCGAAGGGGTACTCGCCGAGGACGGATCGCTGGACCGCCCCGCGCTCGCCAAGATCGTGTTCAGCGATGACGACGCGCGCCGCACGCTGAACGCGATCGTGCACCCCAGGGTCGGCGCACGCACCGGCGAGATGATGGCCGCCGCACCCTCGGACGCGATCGTGGTGCACGACGTCCCGCTGCTGGTGGAGAACGGCATGGCGCCCGCCTACCACCTCGTGCTCGTGGTGGACACGCCGGTCGAAGAACGCGTGCGGCGGTTGGTCGCCGCGCGCGGCATGGCGGAGGCCGACGCGCGCTCGCGCATCGCCGCGCAGGCCAGCGACGAGCAGCGCAGGGCAGCGGCGGACGTGTGGCTGGACAACGGCGGTGAGCGCGCCGTCGTGCTGGCCGAAGTGGACGGGCTGTGGGAGCGGCGCCTGCTGCCCTTCGAGGCGAACACCCGTGAGCAGCGCGTTCACCGCGTCGGGGCGCCGAAGATCGTCGACTACGACCCAGCGTGGCCCGCGCAGGCGGCTCGTCTGATCGCCCGTGTCCAGGCGGCCACCGGAGGGGCACCCGTCGAGCACATCGGCTCCACGTCGATCCCCGGCCTGGCAGCCAAGGACATCGTCGACCTCCAGGTCGGTGTGGACTCGCTGGAGGAAGCGGACAAGCTCGCGCACGCGTTGGCGGAGGCAGGTTTCCCGCGCTGTCCGGAGGCGTTGAGCGACACCGCGCTGCCCTCGCACCCGGACCCCGAGCTCTGGCGCAAGCGCGTGCACTGCTCCGCCGACCCCGGGCGCCCGGTGAACCTGCACGTCCGCGTCCGCGAGTGGCCCGCGTGGCGCTACGCGCTGGTCTTCCGCGACTGGATGCGCACGCACCCGCACGAGGTCACTGCCTACGCGGCGCTCAAGCGTGAGCTGGCTCCGGCCTTCGCCGCCGACGGGGGTGCCACCCGTTACGCCGACGCCAAGGACCCGTGGATGCACGCCGCGCTGGCTCGCGCCGTCGCGTGGGCGGGAGGCCACGCCGACCGGTCGTGGTGACCGGTCGGCGCACGCTCTGCTAGATCTCCGGCATCGGGGGCCAGCTGTCGTAGATCCCCATGGAGGACAGCCAGCTGCTGATGTCGTGGCGCTGGTAGGAGATCTCCTCCAGCGTGCGGTGCACCGTCCGCAGCGCCAGGTCGGCGTCGGGAGCGCGCAGAACCCGCCCGGCGACCGCGGCGGCGAACTCCTCGGAGCGGACGATCCGCGCCGTGGTCCCGCCGGGCACGGCGAGCCCGAGCAACAGATCGGTGGTTCGCCAGGACCGGGTATCTCGCTGCACCCGCACTGCCGTCAGCACGCTGGGCGCGCTGCGGGAGTGCCTGGATCTCGGCCGGTGGTACGTCAACCGCAGCCCGAGGTCCGGCAACAGCCAGGTGACCTCGCACTCGGAGAACGGATCCTCCGGAGTGGGGCACTCCGTGCGGAGACCCCACGGCTCGACCCGGCACGTAGTCAGCTGCCGGGCAGTTCCTGACGAGTAGTTTCGCACCGAGGTAAACGTGTCAACCACGTCGACCAGCTGCGGTGTGATGACCGCGCTCACAAATCGGAGAGTAGCGGGGGAGCTGCGAGACGTGATCGACGGGTCTGGTGTCGAGCTCACGTGCGGTCAGTGCCCAAGTATCGATCCGGGGAAGCTGGCCGCCACGGCTCGCCGACGCCGATCGGGGGTTCACGCCTGAGGGTGGTTACCCGTGGTCACGGTTTCCACGACAGGGCGATACCGTGACCGGTGAGCCATTTGTCGAGGTCATAGCCACTACCGCTGAGTCCGTCGACTGTGCGATGCGTCACGGTGAGTGCCCACTCGGCCTCCTCGGCGTCGACCAGACCCGAGCCGAGCGCGCTCAGCAGCTCGTCGACGTCGACCACCTGGACCGCCGATCCGGACGTCACGAGCAGGTCCAGGTAGAGGTCCTTGGTCCGCCAGACGTTTCCGACGCGGCTGATGTTCACCACATCGAGGTAATAGTCGAAGCTCTCCTCGCAGCCCGGGTGCCAGCTCCAGCTGCCCACGCGCAGTCCGAGCGAGGGCAGCAACCAGCTCCGGAAGTAGGCCAGCCGGGGGTGTCCCGGCGTCGGCCGGGCCATGTAGAGGCCGAACGGCTCGCTCCGGTAGGTGTCGACCTGGCGCACGAACCCCTTGGGATCGGTGTTCGTGCCCGCGTCGACGTCGAAGACCTCCACCTTCGGCGGGTGGAGGTGGCCTGATCCCGGGTGGGCTGCGCTGGGCGTCACGCCGTCCACGATCGCGATGTGGGCGGAGTTCGTCCAGAACAATCACACGCCTGGTCGCGTCGTGGCATCCTGCCTCCCCCGGACTGGGCCGGGGACCATCACGAGGGGGAGCCGTGTTCGGCATCATTCGACCCTGTCGCAACCGCCTGTCCAAGCAGCTGCGCGAAGCCTGGCTCGCGCACCTGTGCGGGCTCTGCCACGCGCTGCGCGACGAGCACGGCCAGCTCGCCAGGGTCGTCACCAACTACGACGGCCTGGTCATCTCGGTCCTGGTCGAGGCGCAGTCGGAGCGGGCGAGCAGGCGCACCGCGGGTCCGTGCCCGCTGCGCGCCATGATGCCCGCCAAGATCAGCATCGGGTCCGGGGCGCAGCTGGCCGCCGCCGTCTCCCTCGTGCTGGCCTCGGCGAAGATCCGCGACCACGCCGAGGACGGCGACGGGGCCTTCGCCAACGCGCGGTTCGCCGGAGTCGGTCGCCGCGTCGCCACGCGCTGGGCCAGGCAGGGCGCCAGCACCGGCGACAGCATCGGCTTCGACACCACCGTGCTCACCGAAGCCGTTCTGCGCCAAGGAGATCTGGAGCGCGGCATCGGCGTCGGCGACTCGCCGTTGCTGGCCACCGAGCCCACCGAGACCGCCACCGCGGCCGCCTTCTCCCACACCGCCGTGCTGGCGGACCGCCCCGGCAACGCCGACGCGCTCGCCGAGGCCGGGCGGCTGTTCGGCCGGGTCGCGCACCTGCTCGACGCGGTGGAGGACCTCGCCGCCGACCGCGCGTCCGGCGCCTGGAACCCGCTGCTGGCCACCGGCACCTCCTTCGAGGAAGCCCGGCGGCTCTGCGACGACGCGGTCCTCGGCGTGCGGCTGGCGCTGAAGGAGGTCGACTTCACCGACCAGCGGCTGGCCCACGCGCTGCTCGTGCACGAGCTGGAGGCGGCTGTTGATCGCGTCTTCGCCCAGCACGCCGACCCGACCGCGCCGCAGGCCCCTGACCTGCCGAGGCGCAACTGGTTCGTCGGCTGCGGCATCGCCTCGTTCCTGTTCTGCACGGGCCAGATGTGCTGCCGCAAGGAGTACAACGACCCGTGGGACCGCAAGAAGAAGGAGGGCTTCTGCCGTCGGGACAACTGCTGCAACGAGTGTTGCGGGGACTGCTGCGGCGAGTGCGGCTGCCGCGCGTGCGAGGGCGGCCTGAACTGCGGATGCCGCGCCTGCTGCCGTAGCTGCGACTGTGATTGCTCCTGCTGAGCAGACTGTCAGTGCTCCGACATACCCTCGACGACGTGGCACAAGAACCGCACTACTACCCCTCTGCCGGCCCGATCTCCGAACACCGCCCCGTTGGCGAGATTCCACGGACGTCGGCCCGGTTCGAGGTGGTCAGCGACTACAAGCCCGCAGGTGACCAGCCTGCGGCCATCGACGAGCTCGAACGCCGGGTCAGGGCGGGCGAGCGGGACATCGTGCTGCTGGGCGCCACCGGTACCGGCAAGTCCGCGACCACCGCGTGGCTGATCGAGCGGTTGCAGCGGCCGACCCTGGTGATGGCGCCGAACAAGACGCTGGCCGCCCAGCTGGCGAACGAGCTGCGCGAACTGTTCCCGAACAACGCGGTCGAGTACTTCGTCAGCTACTACGACTACTACCAGCCAGAGGCCTACGTCCCGCAGACCGACACCTACATCGAGAAGGACTCCTCGACCAACGCGGAGGTCGAGCGCCTGCGCCACTCCGCGACGATGAGCCTGCTGACGCGCCGCGACACCATCGTCGTCGCCTCGGTGTCCTGCATCTACGGCCTCGGCACGCCGCAGGAGTACCTCGACCGCTCGGTGCAGCTCAAGGTCGGCCAGGAGGTCGAGCGCGAGACGCTGCTGCGCGCGCTGGTGGACGTGCAGTACACGCGCAACGACATCGCCTTCGCCCGCGGCACGTTCCGCGTGCGCGGCGACACCGTCGAGGTCATCCCCGCCTACGAAGAGCTGGCCGTCCGGGTGGAGTTCTTCGGCGACGAGATCGAGCGGCTGTACTACCTGCACCCGTTGACCGGCGACGTGGTCAAGGAGTGCGACGAGCTGCGGATCTTCCCCGCGACGCACTACGTGGCGGGCCCTGAGCGGATGGAGCGGGCGATCCGCGACATCGAACAGGAGCTCGAGGTGACGCTGGCGAAGATGGAGAAGCAGGGCAAGCTGCTGGAGGCGCAGCGGCTGCGCATGCGCACCAACTACGACATCGAGATGATGCGCCAGGTCGGCTTCTGCTCCGGCATCGAGAACTACTCGCGGCACGTCGACGGCCGTGAGGCGGGGACCGCGCCCGCGACGCTGCTCGACTACTTCCCCGAGGACTTCCTGCTCGTCATCGACGAGTCGCACGTGACCGTGCCGCAGGTCGGCGGCATGTACGAGGGCGACGCCTCCCGCAAGCGCACCCTGGTCGAGCACGGTTTCCGGCTGCCGAGCGCGCTGGACAACCGCCCGCTGACCTGGGAGGAGTTCACCGACCGGATCGGGCAGACGGTGTACCTGTCCGCGACGCCCGGCTCCTACGAGATGGGCCAGGCGCAGGGCGAGTTCGTCGAGCAGGTCATCCGGCCCACCGGCCTCATCGACCCCGAGGTCGTCATCAAGCCGACCGAGGGCCAGATCGACGACCTCGTGCACGAGATCCGCGTGCGCGCGGAGCGCGACGAGCGCGTCCTGGTCACCACGTTGACCAAGAAGATGGCCGAGGACCTCACCGACTACCTGCTGGAGCTGGGCATCCGGGTGCGCTACCTGCACTCCGAGGTGGACACGCTGCGCCGGGTGGAACTGCTGCGCCAGCTGCGGCTCGGCGAGTACGACGTGCTCGTCGGCATCAACCTGCTGCGCGAAGGGCTCGACCTGCCCGAGGTCTCCCTGGTGTCCATCCTGGACGCCGACAAGGAGGGCTTCCTGCGCTCGGGGACCAGCCTCATCCAGACCATCGGCCGCGCGGCGCGCAACGTCTCCGGCCAGGTGCACATGTACGCCGACAAGATCACCGACTCGATGCAGTACGCGATCGACGAGACCAATCGGCGCCGTGCCAAGCAGACCGCCTACAACACCGAGCAGGGCATCGACCCGACGCCGCTGCGGAAGAAGATCGCCGACATCCTCGACGTCGTCTACGCCGAGGCCGAGGACAGCGAGCAGGTGGCCGTCGGCGGTTCCGGCCGCAACGCCTCGCGCGGCAAGAAGCCGGAGCAGGGCGGCGGTGGCCGCACCACCGCGGGCGTCCTCGGTGACCGCGACGTCAAGACGATGGCGAGGGCCGAGCTGGCGGATCTCGTGCAGCAGCTGACCGACCAGATGATGAACGCGGCGCGCGAGTTGCAGTTCGAGTTGGCCGGGCGGTTGCGCGATGAGATCCACGACCTGAAGAAGGAGCTCCGCGGCATGGACGCCGCAGGCGTCAAGTAGCCACTGCCGCAGGCGTCAAGGTGACGCTGCCGCGTCGTCGGGGTTGGGGTGTCTTCAAGACCACCCAACCCCCTTGTCGATCATCGTCAACGGTCGCGAACCCGGCGGCCTCGCGGGGGTTTGCGACCGTTGACGACCGTTGGGGTCTGGGTTTGCGGGTCTTGAAGACTGGCGAACCCGATCGCTCGCAGGCGTTGTGGCGCGGGTTTGTGGCGGTTGGCGACCGCTGGGGGTGGGGTTCTGGGTACTTGAAGACCGGGGAACCCGCCGCGGAGTGCGGCGGTGGGGCCGGACGGTGGTGAGCCGACCGGCCCCGCGCGTCATCAGGCCGCGCTCGGGTCGTGCTGCATGGCGCCGAAGATGTTGCCCTCGGTGTCGGAGATGTGGACGGTCCAGCCGAGACCGGGCAGCGTGGTCTTGGCGACGGCGATCGCACCGCCGTTGGCGACCGCGGACTCCGCGGTGGCGTCGCAGTCCTCGACGAGCACGGTCAGCACGAAGGAGTTCGCAGGCTGGCCGGCGGCCGGGGCGTCGCCGGTGCGCTGCACCATGCCGCCGCCGATGGTGGCGTCCTCACCGGTCTCGATCCCCCAGTACGGCATGTCTCCGAGCTGGCTGAACTTCCAGTCCAGGACGGCGCTGTAGAACGCCTGCGCGCGGGCCGGGTCGCTGGCGTTGATCGTGAAGTGGACGGGGGTTCCCATCGTTGTCTCTCCTCCGGGGTGGGGATGTCGGCAGGGGGAGAGGCAGATCCTAGACAGTCCGTCGCCGAGCATGATCGCCTGGTGACCCTCCGCGCCCCGGGCGAGCTTCGACGTGGCCGATCCCGGTGCGCTGGGCCGGTTCTGGGCGCGGGCGCACGGCATCCCCGAGGAGCACTGGAGCGACTCCTGCGCCGCCGCCGATCCCGGCGGCACGGCTCCGCCGCTTTCTCAACGCTCTCCCGCAGGCAAGGTCGCCGAGCACCGCGTGCGCCTGGATGTCAACGCGGGCAAGGGAATGGTGAGTTTCACTCCAGTTCTTTGGCGACCCTGGCGATGAGCGCGGCGGACTCGCCGGTGTCGAGCGCGGCGTCCACGAGGCGATCGACGGCGCGCTCGTAGGTCTCGACGTCGCCGTCGTCCTCCAGGAACAGGTGCGAGGTGAGGTGGTCGACGAAGACCACCGTCGGCGGCGTGCTGCGCGCGTACACCGAGAACGAGCCGGTCCAGCCCACGTTCGCCCTGGTGGAGTTCGGCACCACGAGCAGCGTCACACGGCGCCTCGTCGACATTCGCAGCAGGTGGTCGAGCTGCCTGCGCTGCACGGGAACGCCGCCGACGGTGTAGCGCAGCGCGTGCTCGGTGGTGATCGCAAGCAGGGTGGGCGAGCGCTCCTCGCGCAGCCGGGCCCTGCGGCGCTTCCTGCTCGTCACCAGCTGCCGGATCTCGCGCTCGGTCAGCATCTCGCTCTCGGTCAGCAGCGCCCGCGCGTACTCGGTGGTCTGCAGCAGGTCCGGTACGTGCGTCGCCTGGAAGTCGACGATGCCGTTGGCCTCGGCCTCCAGTCGCAGCAGCGTGCGCAGGCGCTCCTCGTGGTCGGGGTGGTACGGCTGCCACCAGCCGCGCCGGTCGACCTCCCTGGCGAGGGCGAGCAGCCGCGCGCGGCGGTCGCCGGTCACGTCGTACAGCGCGAGCAGCGCGGCGACGTCCTCCACCCGCGCGCAGCGCTTGCCGCACTCGATCCGGCTGAGCTTGCTGCTGGAGGCGTCGATCCGTTCCCCGGCGTCGGCCAGGGTCAGCCCCGAGGCGATCCGCAGCCTGCGCAGCCGTTCGCCGAGGTCCTGCCCGCGCAGCGTCGGATCGGGGTCGGTCATGTGCCCTCCAGCTTCGTGGACGATTTCGGCGCAATGGTTGCGCGGGGCACTGACGAAAAAGGCCGTCGAACGGGCTCGGGGGCGGTGAATCACTCCAACGCGTTATTGATTGCCACGGTGGCAAAAAGTCGAAACGCGGGTTCGGTGGGGACGAGGGTGGCTTTCGTCCGCTGTGGGGATCCCCCCGATTCAATTGTTCCGGCATTTGCCGGGAGGCGTCAACGCGCAGGTCGCGGGTGGGGGGAATCCGTCTCATCGGTACGGACGGCGGTGGTGGAAGGTGCGCCGGGGAAGGTGGTGTTGAAGCGGAGCGGCGAGTCGCGGTAGCGCTTGGAGAGCGTGCGTCGCGGGTGTTGACGAACGGCGCTTGGAGCACATCCGCGCGCACGTCCGAAACTCCTGTTCCGCACTCATCGCCGCAAGGGAGAGCGCTCTCAAGTCCGTTGTGCGTGCGGAACGGAAAAGGTGGGGTGGGCAGAAAGTTGACCTTGAGGGGGTGGAGGGTGTTCGGTGGGGCCATGGTGAGCCTTGCAGCTGCGAACTACGTCTTCGCCGACCGCCTGGTGACGTTCCTGGCGATCCTGCTGACCATCGTGATCGGGTTGCTGATGACGGGGGAGCCGCGCACCGACGGCACCAGCCGGGGCCGGATCGCGGTCGCCATCGCGGCGCCCCTGCTGGTGATCGCCGCCGCTGTCATCCTGCCCAGCGGCGGCGTCGGACTCCTCTGGTTCTAGAACCTCAGCTGGTGATGTCCTTGCGCGCGAACCGCCGCACGGCCAGCAGCACGAAGAACGTGCCGTAAGCCAGCGAGGAGAACGCGCCCGCCGCCATGTTCGACCAGTCGATGTCGGTGCTCAGCAGGTCCGCCCACGCCGTGGAGTAGTGCGTCGGCAGGAACTCGCGCAGGGAACCGAGATCGGTGATCTGGTTGAGGATCTGCGACACGATGGACACCAGCGCGGCGCCGCCGACCGCGCTCAGCGGCGCGTCCGTGGACACCGACAGCAGCAGCGCGAGCCCGGCCACCCAGAACAGGTGCACGGCCAGGTAGCACAGCGCCAGCACCAGGGCGGTGAGCCCGTCGGCGAGCGCAACGGACTCGCCGGTCGGCGTCACCATGTCGCCCGCGCCGTACCAGATCAGCCCGACCGCCAACGACATCGCGGGCAGCACCAGCAGGCCGAGAACCGACAGCAGACCGGAGACCAGCGCCTTCTGCCGCAGCAACCGCCCGCGCGGGACCGGGATCGCCAGCAGGTACTTGAGGCTGGACCACGACGCCTCGCTGGCCACGGTGTCGCCGAAGAACAGCGCGACCACCACGACCAGCAGGAAGTTCGCCGAGGCGAACAGCGCGAAGGTGACGAAGTTCTGCCCGCTCGCCGTCGCCAGATCGACAAGGCCGCCCTGACGGCGTGCCGTGCTGTTGGAGCCCAGCTCGAAGGCGAGCAGCAGCACCACCGGCAACACCGCGAGCAGGCCGAGCGTGACCTGCGTGCGCCGCCTGCCGAACTGCCTGGCCAGCTCCACGCGCAGCGGCAGCGTGCGGCCCTCGCGGTAACCCGCGATCGCGCCGTCCGCCCGCGTCGCGGTTGATGGGACCGAACCCTCGCTCACTGCACCGACTCCTCACCGACAAGCTGAAGGAAGGCGTCCTCTAGCCGCCGCCGCGGCCCCGCCTGCTCGACCGCGATCCCCGCCCGCACCAGCGCGGCGACCGCGATCGCCCTGGGCAGCACGCCCAGCTCGGCGGAGACGAACTCACCCTCCGCGCTCACCTCGCTGACGCCCTCCAGCGTGCGCAGCGTGTTCACCGCCGTGCTCGGCCGGTCCACGCGGAACGAGGCGGCGCCACCGCCCGCGACGATCTCGGCGACCTCGCCGGAGGCGACGAGCCTGCCGCGGTGCATCACCACGACGTGACTGCACGTCTGCTCGACCTCGGCGAGCAGATGGCTGGACACCACCACCGTCCGCCCGGTCGCCGCGTAGCTCCGCAGCACCTCGCGCATCTGGTGGATCTGCGGCGGGTCGAGGCCGTTGGCCGGTTCGTCGAGCACCAGCAGGTCGGGCAGCCCCAGCATCGCCTGGGCGATGGCCAGCCGCTGCCGCATGCCCTGGCTGTAGGTGCCCACGCGCCGCCGCACCGCCTTGCCGAGCCCCGCGATCTCCAGCGCCTCGTCGAAGCGCGCCTCCTCGGCAGGCCTGCCGGTCGCCGCCCAGTACAGCCGCAGGTTCGCCGTGCCGGAGAGGTGCGGCAGGAAACCCGAACCCTCGACGAAGGACCCGATGCGCGAGAGTACGGGGGCTCCGCTGTGCACCCGGTGGCCGAAGACCCGGATCTCGCCGTCGGTCGGCTGGACGAGGCCCATCAGCATGCGCAGCGTCGTGGTCTTGCCGGCGCCGTTGGGGCCGAGCAGGCCGAGCACCTGGCCGCGCTGAACGGTGAAGGACAACCCGTCAACCGCAGTGAGTCCGCCCTTGTACTCCTTGCGAAGGCCGCTGATCACCAGCGGAGTGTCCACAAAGGACTCGTCGACGTCGTCCGCGCGCCGCCTGCGGAACCTGGCGATCAGCGCGGCGAGCACGGCGACCGCGAGCACGGCGCCGATGCCGATGAGCGCCCCGATCGGAGCGGGGGACGCGCTGCGCGTTCCGGGAACGACCGGGACCGACAGCGCGGGATCGGCGAGCTCGACGAGGTGCGTCGCCGGTTCGCTCGCCCCTGCGAAGGACTGGTCCGTCGTTGCGAGCACGACCTGCATACGGTGACCCGTCTCGAACGGCCGCACGACGCCGGGCAGCGCGACGTTCACATCGACGGGGGAGCCGTCAGCCGGCAGCCCGGTGACGCGCACCGGCGCCACCGCTCCGCCTGCGAGCGTTCGCCGCCCGTCCTGGCTGACGTCGTAGAGCTTGCCGAACAGCACGGCCTCGCCCGTCGTGGGCTGACCGGGGATCGACCGCACCCGAACGCGGACGTTTGCCGCCCCCGCAACGAGCACCTGTTCGGTCAGCGGCTGCGTCGTGAAGCTCGCGGACTGCCCGGGGATGTCGATGGCCAGTCCTCCGCTCAGCGCCGAGGACGATCCGCCGATCCTGTCGGAAAGTCCTGGGAAGCCGCTGATGGCTGACGGGTTGCCGCCCGCGGGGTTGATCACCGGCTGGGCCTTGCCGGTCAGCTCGAAACGTTCGCGTGCGACCGCTCGCTGCCCGTGCAGCCCCGGGTAGCCGCCTGCGACGACCTCACGGACGGACACGCCGCCTCCGGTGCGGAACGCGCCTTGGACCGCGTAGGAGAAACCGGTACCGGGGTCGGCGCCCTGACCGGCGAGGTGGAAGGAGAACCAGTCGCCGATCTGCCCGCGCAGCAACGGTCCTGGCCCGCCGCCGTCGTGGCCGCCCGCGTACCAGATCGTCTTGACCTTGCCGCCCGCTCCTGCGATCTGCCTGGCGTTGGCGTCGGACTGGTCGAGTCCGAAGAGCGTGTCCCGCTCGCCCTGCACGATCAGCGACGGCACCGTGATCTTGTCGGCCACGCTGACCGGCGATGAGCGCCGCAGCAGGTCGATGGTCTGCTGACTGGCCTTCCCGGTGGTGGCCACCTCGGTGTAGGCCGCGCAGACCTCGGGCCGGAACCGCCCGCAGGTCGCAGGTCCCTGTCCGGGGCCACCGAGGCTCGGCGCCGCGCGCTCTTGAGGCTGCGCTGCCGGAGCGGGGGCGTTCGACCCGCTGGAGGGCACGCCGGGCTCCGGTGCCTCCTGGCCAGCCGCGCCGCCGCCGGTGCTCGCCGGACCGAGTCCTGAGGAGAAGAACATGCCTGCCCACGCGCGCTTGAACACGCCGCCGTCCGCGCCTCCGCCGCCCGCCGGAGTTCCAGGAGCCGAGAGGTCCCGCGTCCCCGCGTTCGGGATGAGCGCCTGAGCGAGGTCGTTCCAGGTGATCACCGGCGCGATCGCATCGACGCGCCGGTCCACCCCGGCCAGCATCAGCGACAGCGCGCCACCGTAGGAACCGCCGGTCACGCCCACCCGGGGATCGCCCGGCCCGTCGAGCGCTACCTCCGGCTGCCGGGACAGCCAGCTCACCAGCTGCTCGGCGTCGGCGATCTCGTAGTCGCGCGCGTTCAGCGCGATCTGGCCGGTCGAGCGGCCGAAACCGCGCGCCGAGTAGGCGAGCACCACGAAGCCCCGGTTGGCCAGCTCCGTGGCGTCGGTGGCGACCGAGTCCTTGTTGCCGCCGAAGCCGTGAGCGACGATCACGGCGGGGGCCGGTGTCCGTTCTGGCAGGTAGAGCGTGGCGTCGATCTGGACCCGCTCGCTCCGCTGAGGGCCGTCGACGACGTCGAGCAGCACGGGGCGGGTGGTGACGGGGGCGGGTGTCGCCGGGGTGTTCGACCACAGCACGACCCCGCCGCAGATCAGCAGGACGACGAGGGCGAACAGGGGCAACGCCCGGTTTCGGGAGCGCTGGACGGGCACGGGGCCGACGTTATGCGAACTGCCGTGAGCAAGGCGTCACGGAACGTGGAATCGATACGTGTCCGGGATCAACACCCGGGAGCTGCCGTGTCCGTCGTCACGTCACTCGTCAGATCGGTCGCGCAGGTCGACCACGTGTTCCACGCAGGGCGGTTCCGCGAAGTATTCGCAGACGCCCGCCCGCCACGACAGGAAACCGTCCGAACCGTAGAAACCTTCGATGTGAGATTCGAGTGAAACCCACTCCGAGAAGAGCAGAAAACGGTTCGGTTGTTCGATCCCGCGCACCAGCCGGAGCATCCGGCAGCCGGGCGAGTCGGCAATGTGCCTGCGCGCCTCGCGGTAGGCGGCGATGAACGCGTTCTCGTCACCGGGACGGATGATGATCTCGGCGATCGTGACGATCACATCGCTGATCGTCGCACGGTCGGGGCGCCCGGCCCAGCCGTGACTTTTGTCAGCACCCCCCTCGCACCCTCACTCACCTGCGGGAACGAAGTGCTCGACCCTCGGGGTACCCACGAGGAAGCGGCCGATTCCTTCCCTCCAACGGGTGAACGCCGGGGAGTTCCGGAAGCCCTCGACGTGCGCGGCGACGCTGTCCCACTCCACGAACAGCACGAACCGGCTCGGGTTCTCAACGCCCCTGGTCAGGCGGGCGGAACGGCAGCCGGGGCTGCCCAGCACGTGCTCGACGGCCACCCGGTAGGCGGCTTCGAACTCCTCTTCCTCGCCCGGCTGGACAAGGATCTCGGCGACTTCGAGGATCATGGCCGCACATCGTCCCAGCCGTCCCGGGAGGCGTGCAGCGTGTGTCCGCTCACCCCGGCTGGTGCCGGGGCGGTCGGGCGTGAGAATCTTGTTCCGTTGTTGGAGGGGAGTATTCCTTCGCGGCGGCATCGTCATCACGGAGGTTCTCCTCCCGGTGCCGTCGGTCGACTGGACGACAGTCGGCGGAAGAGACCTCCGGTCAATGGCGCACGCCTGTGAACCGGAGGTGAATGGTGAACGTTCCCGTCTGGCTGTGGATCGCGACGATCGTCGGCCTGCTCGTCCTGATCGCGATCGATCTCGTGATCGTGGACAGAAAGCCGCACGAGGTCACGATCGGTGAGGCGTCCAGATGGGTCGTCTTCTACGTCGCTCTCGCGGTTCTGTTCGGACTCGGCATCTGGATGTTTTCCGGGTGGCAGTTCGCCGGTGAGTTCTTCGCCGGGTACATCACCGAGTACTCGCTGTCGATCGACAATCTCTTCATCTTCGTCATCATCATGTCGACCTTCTCGGTCCCCGCGATCCACCAGCACAAGGTGCTGCTGATCGGCATCCTGATGGCGCTGGTCATGCGCGGCGCGTTCATCGCGGCAGGCGCCCAGCTCATCGAGCGCTTCACCTGGGTCTTCTTCCTCTTCGGCGCGTTCCTGATCTACACCGGCTGGAAGCTGGCGTTCACCGGGCACGACGACGAGGAGTTCAAGGAGAACGCGCTGCTGCGGATCGTCCGCAAGGTGCTCCCGGTGACCAAGGACTACCACGAGGCCAAGTCCTTCGTGCGCATCGACGGCAAGCGCTGGGTCACCCCGATGTTCGTGGTGATGGTGGCCATCGGCTCCACCGACCTGCTCTTCGCGCTGGACTCGATCCCGGCGATCTTCGGCCTCACCAAGGAGACCTACCTGGTCTTCACCGCCAACGCCTTCGCGCTGATGGGCCTGCGGCAGCTGTACTTCCTCATCGGTGGCCTGCTGAACAAGCTGGTCTACCTCTCCATCGGCCTCTCTGTGATCCTGGGCTTCATCGGCGTGAAGCTGATCCTGGAGGCGCTCGCCGGCAACCAGCTGCCGTTCATCAACGGCGGCCAGCCGCTGGACGTGCCGCACATCGGCATCGAGCTCTCGCTCTCGGTCATCGTCGGCGTCCTGGCGATCACCACCATCGCCAGCCTGATCAAGGTCCGCCGCGACCCGGAAGCGGTCAAGCAGCTCGACTAGCCGCTCTCGCGACTACGGGGGCCGGTGCACGCGCACCGGCCCCCGTTCGCGTGTCTGGAGTCCTCGGGGACCTGAATGACTCATTCAGGACGCTCAAGTACCTCAATGAGTCATTCAGCTCGCAAGGGGTGCCAGTGAACGGACGGTTTGGTGCGTTGAGCGCGCTGAACGACCCGTTCAGTGCGTTGAGCGCGCCAAACGGGTCGTTCAGGGCTTAAGACGGCTTTGGCCGCGATGTCGCACGGCTCAGGGCATGCCGTCCGCGACGGTTCGCTCTCGGTGTCGAGGGTGCTCCTGTGTGGTCCTGGAGGGAAGATCCTCAGGCGGCGTTGGGTTGGACGACGACCTTGAGCTGGGTGCGGTCAGTGAGCGCGGTCTCGATGGCCTGGCCGGTGTGGGCCAGCGAGAACCTCGCGGTGACCAGTCCGGACAGCCGGACGCGGCCGGTGCCGGACCACCCGATGGCGCTGCGGAAGGCGGCGGGGCCGTAGCGGAAGCAGCCGACGAGGTCGACCTCCCAGCGCTGCACGTAGCCCAGCGGAGCGGCGGGCCAGCGCTGCGGGACGCCGACGAGCGCGATCACCCCGCCCGGCTTGAGCGACTCCACCGCCTCGAGGGCCGTCGCCGCGCCGGAGCACTCCAGCATGCGGTCGATGCTCGCGCCGGGCAGCTCGTCGGTGCCGAGGTCCACGACGGGGCCGGGGTGCAGCCTGCGGGCCAGCTCCAGGCGCTGCGGGTGCACGTCGGCGACGGTGACCTCCAACGCCCCCGCCGCGAGCGCCGCCTTGGCGGTGAGCAGGCCGATCGGCCCGGCGCCCGTGACGAGCACGCGGTGCCCGGTGGCGACCCGGGCGCGGTGCACCGCCCAGCAGCCGACGGCGAGCGGCTCGATCAGCACGCCCTCCTCCGGGTTGAGCCGCTCGGGCAAGGGGTGGGCGAGCCGGTGCTCGATCACCACGTGCTCGCGCAGCGCGCCGTTGGTGGGCGGCGAGCCGAGGCAGAAACCGCTGGGGCACAGGTTGGACCGCCCGCTGCGGCAGATCAGGCAGACCCCGCAGGAGGTCGCGGGTTCGAGCGCGACCTGCCTGCCGAGCAGCCTCGGCGGCGTGCCCTCGCCGACCCCGACGACGATGCCGGAGGCCTCGTGACCGAGGACGGTGGGCGCGCTCAGCACCGTGGGCCCGTTGAAGCCGTCGACGTAGTAGTTGAGGTCGGTGCCGCAGAGGCCGACCCGCTCGATCTGGACGAGGACCTGGCCGGGACCGGGTCGCGGCCGGTCCACCTCCTCCAGCCGGACGTCGCGCGGCCCGTGCAGAACCGCGGCGAACTCGCGTTCGGTGAACCGGGTCATCTGGCACCTCCCCGAAGGCACGTGATCCCACTGGAGTGATCGACCTCGCCGGGGGCGCTCCTGATCGGCCGACCGGGGGCTCTGCCGGGGAATATGCCCGAATTGTTCCACGTTGTGGAACGGCAGGGGCGCTGCTTGAATTGTGGGTCGCAGATCAACGCGGCGAGGAGTGCCAATGACAGCCGAGACCGGGGGCGACGGGCGTTCGTCGTCCTCCGGCAACGCCGTGGAGAAGGCGCTGCGGGTGCTGGAGGCGGTGTCCATGCCGGGCGCCCCGCACCGGCTCGCCGAGATCGCCGCGACGGCCGGGGTGCCCAAGCCCAGTGCCCACCGCATCCTCGGCACCTTCGCCGAGCGCGGGTTCGTGCACAGCCACGGCGGCGGCCGGTACGCGCCGGGACCCCGGCTGCGCGCGATGGCAGCACAGGTCGCAGGGGACGACGACCGAGGGGTGGACCAGGTCCTCGCGGAGCTGCAACGCCAAGTGGGCCATACGGTGCACCTCGCGCTGCGCGCGGGGGACCGCGCGGTTTACACCCACAAGGTGGAAGCTGATCAACCCTTCCGCACCTCCTCGCGGATCGGGATGTGGCTGCCGCTGCACAGCACGGCGATCGGCAAGTGCGTGCTGGCGCACCTCGGCGTGCTCGAGCGCGACGACGTCCTGGGCGCCGCCGGGCTGGCGCGGCGGACCCCGGCCACCATCACCGAGCGCGACGAGCTGGACACCGAGCTCGCCGAGGTCCGGCGGCGTGGCTACGCCGTCGACGACGAGGAGAACGAGGCCTCGATCCGTTGCGTCGCGGCACCGTTGCTGGACTCCTCCGGGAGCCCGGTGGGAGCGGTCAGCGTGTCCGGGGTGGCCTTCCTCGTCAGCCGCGAGCAGATCGAGGCCTTCGCCCCGGAGGTACGCCATGCGGCCCACTCGCTGGCGGCCGTGCTGCTGTAGCGAGGTGTACAACGATGGCAACTTTTTTTCGTACGCCTTGCTAAGTGTCGGGTACGGTCCGGGTTCATGCGACCGGATGACATTGCGCTGCTGCACACTCCCGGAACGTTGTCCCTGCACGGAGATCTGCTCCTGACCGACGTGGCGCGGCCGGACCTGGAGGCCAACGCCTACCGCTCCGCGTTGTGGCGGATTCCGCTCGCCGGAGCCCCGGAAGCGCCGAAGCGGCTGACCTTCGGCACGCGCGACTCCGCGCCCCGCATCTCCCCGGACGGCGAGTGGGTGGCGTTCCTGCGCGTCGCGGAGGAGGGCGGCAAGCCGCAGCTGCACGTCATGCCGACCACCGGCGGCGACGCTCGCGCTGTCACCGCGCTGCCGCTCGGCGTGGACGTCCCCGTGTGGGCCCCGGATTCCCGTCGCATCGCGTTCGTGGCGCGCATTCCCGAGGACGGTCGCTACGGCACCGAGGAAGGCGTGACAGCGGCCAAGGAAGCGCCTCGGCGCTTCACCGGCTACCAGTACCGCCTCGACAACGTCGGCTTCCTCAGCGACCGGCGGCCACGGCTGTTCGTCGTGGACGCGCTGGACTTCGACGCCGAGCCGGTGCAGCTCACCGATGGCTCCGCCGCCGTTTCCTCCCCGGCGTGGACGGCCGACGGTGCTCATCTCTTAGTCGTCGCCGATCGCGACCTCGATGCCTGGGACACGCTGCACACGGACATCTATTCGGTCTCAGCCGACGGGAGCGGCGGGCTGACCCTGGCTGTGCGCACCGGTGGTGGCGCTGAGCACCCGGTCGTGCTGCCCGACGGCGATGTTCTGTACTACGGCATCGAGTTCGAGGGCGTCCACGCGGTCGCGCGCAACAGCGGGCTCTTCCGCGCGCCCCTGCGCATCGGCGGCGAGCCGACCACCGGCGTCCGCCTCACCGACACCGAGACCGTCGACTGCGAATCCGGTTCTGGCGCACCGGTTCCGGTGTCCGGTGGCGTGCTGGTCGTGGTGCGCGTGCGCGGGGCGAACGAGCTTCGCCTGGTGCCCGACGGGGCTGAAGCCGCCGTGCTGGACGAGCTGAAGCCAGTTCTCGGCGAGCGCGGTGTGGTCAACGCCTTCACCGCGGACGGCGACCGCATCGCCGCCGTTGTGTCCACAGTGGACAGCCCGGGTGAGGTCGTCACGCTTGAGGCGGAGAACCCGGTGGTGCGCACCGACTTCGCCGCCGAGGTGCGCGCCACCGGGCTGCGCGAGACGGTCGAGATCACCGGGACCTCGCCGGACGGCTACCCGGTGCACGGCTGGCTCGTGCTGCCGGAGGGTGAAGGGCCGCACCCGGTTCTGCTCAACGTGCACGGCGGGCCTTTCCGTTACTACGGTTGGGGTTTCTTCGATGAAGCCCAGGTGTACGCGAACGCCGGGTACGCCGTGGTGCTGCCGAACCCGCGTGGCTCCGCCGGGTACGGCGAAGCGCACGGTCGCGCGATCATCGAAGCGATGGGCACCGTCGACGCTGACGACGTGCTCGCGCTGCTGGACGCCGCACTGGAGCGCCCCGACTGCGACGCTGAACGCGTTGGTGTGATGGGCGGTTCCTACGGCGGCTTCATGGCGAGCTGGCTGGCCGCGCACCACGGAGAGCGGTTCAAGGCGGCGTGGAGCGAGCGCGCGGTCAACGCGTGGGACTCCTTCACCGGCTCCTCCGACATCGGGTGGTACTTCGCGGAGGCGTACTGCGGCGCGGACCCGGAGGCGCAGCGGCAACAGAGTCCGCTCTACCACGCGGATAAGGTCACGATCCCGTTCGCCGTCGTGCACTCCGAGGAGGACTGGCGCTGCCCGATCGAGCAGGCCCAGCGGCAGTTCGTCGCCTTGCGCCGCAACGGAGTCGCGGCCGAGTTCCTGCTCTTCCCAGGTGAGGGCCACGAACTGAGCCGCAGCGGACTGCCGCGCCACCGCGAGCAGCGCTTCGCCGCGGTGCTCGACTGGTGGAGCAGGCACCTGGTGTAGCTCACACCGATATCGAGACATTGGAGAAATCAGCTCGCCGTTTGCGGCCGCTTGGCGCACGCTTCCACGCATGACGTGGACAGTGCGCCGGGCGGCCGCAGCGGATGCGGCGGAGATCGCCCGTATCAACGTGAACTCGTGGCGGCGGGCGTACAGAGGGATCGTGGCTGACGACTTCCTCGACGCGATGGACCCCGAACAGCGCGTGCCGGGCTGGGAGCGCTGGATCGCCTCCCCGGAGCCGTCGGCGGTGTTCGTCACGGTCGACGAGACCGGCCGGATCGGTTCCTACGCGGGCGTCGGCGCGGCCCGCCCGGAAGAGGACGACGAGGACTTCCCGGAGCCCACCGGGGAGTTGTACGCGATCTACGCCGACCCCGATCTGTGGGGGACCGGGGCCGGTGGAGCCGTGCACCGCGTCGCGCTGCGGCACCTCGCGGAGAGCGGGTTCACCACGGCCGTGCTGTGGGTGCTCGACGACAACGCCCTTGCGCGCAACTTCTACCGCTCACAGGGGTGGCAGGACGACGACGTGCACAAGGACTTCGAGCTGAACGGGAAGCACTTGCCCGAGCGCAGGTACTCGGTTGATCTTTCCCAGGCGCGCCTGGGAGTGGATCATCCCAACAGCGTGTAGTTCAGCTCCTGGCAGATCCGGCCCAGCGGCAGGTCAAGGCCGGGGTGGTCCAGGGGCAGCAGGACGTCGGGCGTCGCGGGCATCCCGCTGCCGCCCGGCGGGTCCCACAGGCAGATCGCGGGATTGCCGGAGTCCATCGACGAGCGGTACCAGAGGCCGTCGAGCTCCGGGTAGGCCGCGCGGATCACCCTGGCCCACGCCTGGGTCCGGTTCTTCGGGCCGCTGCTCATCGCCTGCGAGGCACCGGCCCGCGTCGGCCAGAGCCCGGCGAGGTCCAGCAGCCGCAACGTCCGCTTGGGGCGCATGACCACCAGGTGCGGGCTGCGGGTGCGGCGGTCCACGGTGGAGGTCGCCTGGAACACCTCGGCGACGCTCGTGCGCACGGACAGGCCGAAGTAGAGCACGCCGTTCTCGTGCGTCTCCTGGTAGACGCCGCCGACGGCGGGTGGGTGCGGGTCGAAGCGCGCGTGCGGCAGCGGGCCCGCGTAGCGGAAGGAGTTCCACCGCTGGGGGTGGGTGCCTCCCGCTGCGAAGATCCTCACCAAGCGGGTGGCCCTGTGCACCGCCACCACGTCCTCGGTGCGGCGCAGCAGGGCCTGGAGGGCAGCTGCGGACGGCGGCTGGGGGAGCCGTGCCATGCGTGTCCTACTCGTCTCGGTCGTGGGCGACTGGCGTGACGAGCTCTCGTCAGGCCGGGGTCCCCAGGACCGAGGCGAGCTGGGCCACCGGCTGCGGGTCGCCCCCGGCGAGCAGCCAGTCCCGAGGCGTTGCTGCGCGGTCGCCGAGCATCAGGTCCTCCTGGAGCGTCGTCATGAAGGCGGCCACCACCAGCGGCGGCTGGTCGGCCGGGATCGAGGCCAGCACGACCTCCAGACCCGGCAGCACCCCGCTGTCGGTGAACTGCCACGCCGGCAGGCGCCAGCCACCCCGATCCTTCCACCCCGTCAAGCGACCCGCGCTCACGCGGTGCCTGATCCGGCTGGTGTCCACGTCCAGGCAGCGCGCGGCGTCGGCGACCGAGAGGGCCGAGTCGCGCAGCACGGCCTGGGCGGCCACGGACTTCGCCCTGGGGTCGGCCTCCTCGGCGCCACGGGGCCGCAGATCGGCTCCGACCTCGGCCAATGCGGCGCGCTGGTCGGCGGAGAAGTAGGCGGAGGGGTCCGGGTGCGGCGGTGCCAGCTTGCGCGCCGCGTCCTCCACGAGGGAGAGGAACTCGGTGGCGGTGACGCGGAGTCCCGCTCGGGCAAGGACGTCCTCCAGCGCAACACTCATACGCACAGAGTAGCGCACGCGTGCGGGTTCGTGCTCTCTGGATCGCTGAGGAGAACCAGTCGCTGCGCCGAACGTGCGTGAGAACATCACGCACAGTGAAAGAGGCTTGTGGGGAAATCACACAAGAAAGGAGTGTCCCACGGCGGGGGTGGTCATGCGATCACAAAGGCGTGACGGGAATCACAGAACGCGAGGCGCGGTGCGCCGCAGGTACTGCGCCACATAGCCCAGTGCCAGCACGAACGCCAGCAGGTACACGTTCCGGCTGAGCGGCTCCAGCCAGGCCGGGGCGTCCCACAGGAACAGGCCGCTGTCCGGCGGCGGCGTGTGCGGCGGGGTCAGCTGGTGCACCTTCACCAGCCACGCGAAGCCGAGCAGGTACACGGCGACGACGAGCGCCGTCGCCGCCTTCTTCTCGTACGTCAGCGCGGCGTGCAGCAGGAAGACCAGCAGCGGCACGAACCAGACCCAGTGGTGGCACCAGGAGAACGGCGAGACCATCGTGCCGGTCAGCCCGCACATGGTCACGCCGAGCAGCTCGTTGCCGCGCTTGGCCGCCCACGCCGCGACCGCGAGCCCGGCGAGGCCGAGCGCCCCAGCGACCACCAGCCACAGGATCGTCGGCGGCTCGTTGGTGCCGAAGAGGCGGGCGAGCATGCCGCGCACCGACTGGTTGCTCGGCCAGATCGTCGGCCCGACCCGGCCCGAGGTGAAGAAGGTGCCTGTCCAGTACTTCACCGCGTCGGCCGGGATGATCAGGAAGCCCAGCCCGATGGTGCCGAGGAAGCTCGCCGTCGCCACGCCCGCCGCGCGGAAGCGGCGGGTCACCAGCAGGTAGACGATGAAGATCGCGGGCGTGAGCTTGATGCCCGCCGCGATGCCGACCCCCACGCCCTTCCACCGGTTGCTCGCCCGGCTCGTGAGATCCCACAAGAGGATGACCAGTAGCAACAGGTTGATCTGGCCGAGCCAGAACGTGGTGCGCACCGCCTCCAGCCAGAACAGCGGGCCGGTCAGCAGCACGGTGAGCAGGACGAGGTCGCGGTTGGCGCGGTAGCCGAGGCGGCGCAGCGACAGCCAGATCGCCGCGACCAGCAGCGCGAGGTTGCCCAGCGTGGACAGGATCTTCAGCGTGTCCGGCTCGAACAGGGCGAGCGGGGTGAACAGCAGCGCGGCGAAGGGCGTGTAGGTGAACTCCAGCGCGTTGAGCACCGGGCCCTCGTACAGCGGCCGCCCCTGGAGCACGATGTCGCCGCCCGCGCTGTAGACGAGCACGTCGATCATGATCTGGTGGCCCGGCCAGACGACGACCGTGACCGCGTGGGCCGCGAGCGCCGCCACGAGCAGCACCGGCGCGAAGACCCGCAGCCAGATCGGGAGCGCGAGCGTGCGTTCGGTGACACCGGAGTTCTGATCACCGGAGTTCTGGTCACCATTGGCCTCGGACGATGACGTGGCCAGGAACGGCATGGCTCCCCATGGGGCAGTCGGGCGGGACCGGCTCAGCCTAGGCAGTGCCCGAACAGTCCGACTCCCGACCCCCGTCGCGCGGGGTGTTCGCGCGTCTTCAAGACCAGCGAACCCCGCTGGTTTCGGTCGCTAATGGTGGTTAACCCCTGTGTGGTGTATGGGGGTTAGGTGCGGTTGGTGACTGCTGGGGCGGGGGTTTGTGGGTCTTGAAGACTGGCGAACCCCCGCTGAGTCGCGGAACCCCGGCTGAGTCGCGGAGCCCCGGCCGAGTCGCGGAGTGCGGCCCTGTGCGTGCACGCGATCGTCGGCGCTGTGTTGAGCCGCACGTGTGGCCTGGCGCGTGCTGGGTTTGTGGGTCTTCAAGACCGGCGAACCCCGCTGGTTTTGGTCGTTAACGGTGGTTAACCCCTGTGTGGTGTATGGGGGTTAGGTGCGGTTGGTGACTGCTGGGGCGGGGGTTTGTGGGTCTTGAAGACTGGCGGACTTTCCGTTGGTGGGGCGGAGTGCGGGTTGGGGCGGAAGGTGAATAGGTGTGGAGTCCAGAGGTGCTCGCGGCCTAGGATGCGGACAGGAAAACAAATCTTTGGGGGTAGTGGATGTCCGCCGTGGACCGGCTCGCCGACGAACTGCTTGACGTGATCTTCGACCACAACCCGGTCTTCGCCACGATCACCGGGATGCGCGAGCGGGATCACCTGCTCGGCGGCTACTCCGCGCCGCTGCGCGCGGAGCTGACGGCGCGCTACACCGACGTCCTGGAGCGCGCGCGTGCGCTGCCTGCGGACGGGCTGAGCGCGCGGGACGCGGTCACCAGGGCGGTCGTGGTGCAGAGCGCGGAGTCGGCGCTGGACCAGTTCGAGGTGCGCTTCGAGGACTTCGCGGTCACCGACGACTTCATCGCGCCGTACGCGGAGCTGCTGACCGCGATCCCGATGACGGTGTGCCAGACGCCGGAGCAGACCCGCGCCTACCTCGCCCGCCTCGCGGAGATCCCGCGCGTGCTGGACGAGCTCGGCGCGCTCAACGTCGCGGCGGTCGCGGACGGGCTGCTGCCGGTGACCCACCTCGTCGAGGGCGCGATCACCTACATCGAGCGCTACCTGAGCGACCCCGAAGCCGATGTGCTGCGCGAACCGGTCACGGACGAGGCGTTCGCGCAGGAGCTGGACCGCGTGCTCAGCGAGCAGGTGCGGCCGGCCTACGCGAAGTACCGGCAGCTGCTGATCGACGAGGTGTTGCCGCACGGGCGTCCCGAGGACAAGGCCGGGCTGTGCTGGCTGCCCGACGGCGAGCGCCGTTACGCGAAGCTGGCCAAGCTGCACACCACCACCGACCGCGACCCGAGGGAGCTGCACCGCACCGGCCTTGAGCTGATCGCGAAGCTCGCGGAGGAGTACAAGGAGATCGGCTCGCGGCTGTGGGGCACCACGGACCTCGCCGAGATCTTCGAGAAGATGCGCACCGCGCCGGAGCTGCGGTGGACCGGCGCCGAGGAGATGCTGACCGCGGCGCGCGCCGCCGTGGCGAAGGCGGAAGCCGCTGCGCCGCAGTGGTTCGGGCTGCTGCCGAAGGCGAAGTGCGAGGTGCGCGAGGTGCCCGCCGCCGAAGCTCCCGCCAACCCCGCCGCCTACTACATGCAGCCGTCGTTGGACGGCGCGCGCCCCGGCATCTACTTCCTCAACACCTACCAGGCGAGCGAGCGGTTCCGCTTCGGCAGCGAGGCGCTGGCCTACCACGAGGCCGTGCCGGGCCACCACTTCCAGATCGCGCTCTCGCAGGAGCTGACGGAGCTGCCGATGCTGCGCAGGATCTCCGTGGTGACGGCCTACGCGGAGGGCTGGGGCCTCTACACCGAGCGCCTGGCCGAGGAGATGGGGCTGTACTCCGACGACATCGCCAGGCTCGGCATGCTGTCGATGGACTCGATGCGCGCGGCACGGCTGGTCGTGGACACGGGCGTGCACGCGCTGGGGTGGAGCCGCCAGCAGGTGGTGGACTACCTCACCGAGAACACCCCGATGCCCGCGGTGGAGATCTCCTCGGAGACTGACCGCTACATCTCCTACCCGGGCCAGGCGCTCGCGTACATGGTGGGGCGCTTGGAGATCCTGCGGTTGCGCGCGGAGGCTCAGGCTAAGCTCGGCGACCGCTTCGACATCCGCGCGTTCCACGACGTGGTGCTCGGCGGCGGGTCGCTCCCGCTGTCGGTGCTCGCCGACGTCGTGGCCGCGTGGGCGGCGGAGCAGCAGGGATAGCAGGCGCCGCAACGGGTATCCGGCGGGGAGTTGTGTCTGCTGAAGGAGGCGTGCATGGACTCCCCGCGTTCCCAGGGGCCGCCGGTGGTGTACGAGGGCCGGTGCCGCGAACCCGCGCTGCTCGTGCTCGACGCGGAGGGAGAAGCCAAGCGCGGCCATCTCCCTCCGACGTGGGCACCGCTGCTCGACCGCGCCCGTGTCGGTTGGGTGCGGATGCCGGTTTTCCTTGAGCAGCGCGGAGACGCGTTCGCTTTCGTGCCTCAGGACGCCGAGCGCGTGTACGTGCTAGCGAACGGGAGCGCGGCTGAGGCGGCGATCCGCGTGTCGCAACTGCACGCCGACGTGGTGCGTTCGGTGTTGTTGGTGGACCCGATGACCGACGAGAGCACGCTCGGCGAGCTTCCCGTTCCCGTGCGGGTCGTCGCGGTCAGCGATGACACGCGCAACGAGGCCGGTGCACCTTTACCGTTGGGGCACCCGGTGGTCGTCAAGGCAGTCGAGAAGGTGCTCCGCGAACTGGAACCTGTTGCGTAGCAAGAAGTAAGCCCCCGCCGAAGATGATGGCGGGGGCTTAGCTTCAGCTGTGTTTCCTGCGTTTGATCAGGCGGAGCACCAGTACGCCAGCGGCCACTCCGCCCGCTGCGGTGGCCGCCCGTTTGCGATCGACCGTGCGCGCCCAGTCCACCGCGTGTCCTACCGCGTACTGGGCCTTCTCACGCAGCTGCTCGGCCTTCTCCTTCGCGCGTGCCTTCACGTCCAGCTTGTAGGACAAGGCATCCACGGTTCCGGCGAGCTTCGCACGTGTGTGCAAGATGTCCTCGCGCAACTCTTCGCGAGTCTCGGGTTCCGCGCCACCGATCACAGCGACGCCGTCGTTGGTCCGCTTCGTCGTCATCGGGCAGAGCCCTCCTTGAGCGCGGTGATGTCCTTGCGCACGTTGGCGATCGTCTGTTCCGGTACCGGTGGCACAGCCTTCGCGAGCTGCTTCTTGCCGACCACCGCGAGCACACCCGCGATGAGCAGCAGTGCCGCGCCGACGACGAACGCCGCCAACCACGGGGCCATGCCCACCGCCAGCAGCAGCACAAGACCGGCGAACACCGTGGCGAGCCCGTAGAGCGCGAGGACTCCGCTCACCCCGAACGCCCCGGCGCCGACGCCCGCGCGTTTGCCCTTCTCCTTGAGCTCGGCCTGGGCGAGTCGCATCTCGTCCCGCACGAGGCGGGAGACCTGCTCGGACAACTGCGCGACGAGTTCACCGGTCGTCGGTTCCGCATTCGCTGTCTTCGACATCGTCAGCTCCCTTCTGACGCTGTCGGTTACCCCGATCGGTGCCGGTCAACCCGGTAGCGCAGCAGCGGTGCGTGCGTCTCGTGCTCGCGGCCCGAGCAGAACCACCTCGGCACGAGCACTCGCCAGCGGGTGCGCTCCTCGCGAGCCTGCACGCGGTTGGCCCGAGCGGGGCGCATGACCATGCTGATCGCCAGGCCGATGGCGGCGACGTGCGTCGCGGCGGTGCTGAAGGCTTCGTGCCCGGTGGCCACGAACAGGAATCCGAGCACGCTCATGAACACGAAGCGGCGCAGCGAGTAGGTGACCAAGACCTCCTGGACGGTCTCGGTGCGCTGGGTCTCCTGTGCGGTCCGGGTGTCCATCGCGCACCTCCTGGCCTGCTCGGGCACAACGGATACCCCGACCGGAGCAGCGCTACCCAGTTGATCAGGTGCGCACCTCGAAGTGGTGGAAACGCGTGGTGAAGCCCTTGCCCTGCGGAGACGCGCACATCGGCCCGACGAGGACGTCGCCGCCCGGAGGGAGGTAGGCCAACCGCAGCATGGTGCTCGGTTCGGCCGCGCCGACGCCGTAACGGATGGTGACCGCGTCACCGGTGCGGTCGACGTGCAGGGTCACCGCTTCGGTGAGTTCGGCGAGCGCCACCACCGACCAGTCGGAGAAGTCCCTGGTCACCACGGCGCTGAGGAAGTGCTCGCCGTCCACGAACTCGATCCCGGTCTTGATCCAGTTCCGTTCGTCGACCCGCAGCAGCGCGCCCGCCTGGTCGTACTGCTCGGCGTAGTCGCCGGTGAAGCTCAGCCGCAGCTCGAAGTCGCCGCGCACAGGCCGCAGCAGCGCGTGCCCGGTGTCCCTGACGAAGTCGTAGTGCGTGGTGCGCCAGAAGTCGCTGTCGTCCTTGGTCGTCACCGTGAGTCCGTCCACTGTGGACCATTCGGCGGGCGGATTGAGCCAGCTCCAACCGGGCACGCCGAAGGCGGTGATCTCGTTCATGCGCGCTCCTTCTTGACCGTGTTCCGCAGCTTCGCGCGCACCACGCGCCGTGCGAGGGGGCCCAGCTCGTCCACGACCTCGACGAGCTTCGCGAGTTCTTCCAGCGTGGAGCCGATCGGCGCGACCGGCTCGAACAGCTCCAGGCCGACGAAGGTCGCGGCGATCGTCCCCGCCAGCGTGGCCGGATCGAGCAGCCCGTCCAGCGGCGAATCGGCGAGCAGGCGGCGCAGCACGTGCTCGATCTCGGTCACCCACAACCCGACCGCCGCGGCGGTGGCTTCGGCGACCTTGGGATCGCGCTGCGCTCCGGCCAGCATCTGCGCCAGCACGGTGACGTTGCCCGCCTCGGTCTCCTCTTCGTGCAGCCGCGCGCCGAGTGCGAGCAGCCCGGAGAACGAGTCCACCTCGGCGAAGCGCTCGCGGAAGCGCTCCACCCGCTCCTCGGTGGACACCAGGCACGCCTGCGCGAGGAGGTTGTCGACGCTGTCGAAGTGGTAGAAGACCAAGGCCTGGTTGACGCCCGCGGTCGCGGCGATGGTCCTGGCGGAGACCCCCGAGATGCCTTGCGAGCGCACCGTTTCGATCGCGCCGTCGATCAACCGCCTGCGGGTGTCGCCCATCAGCTCACCCTAGGCCGTTGGTCAGTCCTTGCGGGCCAGCAGCCGGTAGGAGTTGCACAGCCCGTACTTCTCCGCCACGTCCTTGAGCGCCACATCGGCCAGGACACCCGCCGCCATCAGCGGAGTGCCCGCCGCGAAAGTCACGCCCCTCGCGATCCGGCTCAGCGTCGACGGAGGCTCCGGGCGCCACGGCACATCGCGCTCCGGCGCCACCGCGCGCAACGCCGTCCACGTCGAGATCAGCAGGTCGGCGGGCTGGTGCGCCTCCGCGTGCTGTTCGAGCACCACGGTGCAGCCCAGCTCGCTCAAGCGCTCGCGCAGGTTCTGCGCGGGGAAGAAGTGCAGGTGCTGCGGCTGGAGCCAGATCGACCACCACTTGCCGAGCAGCTTCGCCCAGCGGCACGCGGGATCGGGCACGTCGATCAGCAGGTAGCCGCCCGGGCGCAGCACCTTCGTCGCCGCCTCCAGCTCCAGCTGCGGGTCCTTGCTGTGCTCCAGGTAGTGGAACATGCTCACCACGTCGTAGCGGTCGGGCATGCTCGGCGCGAGGTCCACGAACATGCCCCGGTATCCGCGCTCGACCCAGCCCCTGCTCTCGGCGATGCCGATGCCCTCGCTCATGTCCAGCCCGTGGAAGCTGGTGTCCGGCCAGACCTCCTTGGCGGCGTTGCAGAAGTGGCCGTGGCCGGTGCCCACGTCCAGCCACTTCTCCGGCGTGATGTGCGGCCGCACCGTCTCCGCCTGCGGCTGGAAGTACCCGCGCCGCGTCGCGAAGATGCCCTGGATCATGTCCTCGTTCAGCCCGTCGTAGGCGTCGCGGTAGTAGAAACCGAGGCCCTCGGCGGTCGGCTGCGGGTTGGTGAAGATGTGGCCGCAGGACCGGCATTCGTCCACTTTGAACTCGCCGGGCTTGCCCTGGTTCAGATCGCTCGTGCGCAGTCGCACCGTCAACTCGGTGCCGTGGCACCACGGGCAGTCCGCGCGCTCCGGCTCGAAGAACCTGTCCAGCCCGGCTTCGATGTCGGCCTGGTACGCCGCGCGCCTGCGCTGCACCGGGTCCTCGCCGCCCGCCCTGTGCTCCGCCTCCGCGCGCAGCGCCGCCACCAGCCGCTTCGGCTCGCGGACCAGGCGAAGGAGGCTGTAGGACCACAGATCCGCAGGCTTGAGGTGGCGGTTGCCCGCCAGCACCATCAGCGGGTGCGCCGACCACGCGGCCAGCGCGGCGAACGCCCAGCCGGGGCTGAACAGTCCACTTGCGACGATCAGCGCCGGAATCGTCAGCAGGGTGGCCGCGTTGGGGCCGAGCCGGGAACCGTGCCGGACTCGCAGGACTTCGGCGTCGTCGGCCAGCACCGCGGGCGAGGACCACAGCCTCGGCGCCAGCACGACCTGTGTTCGCGCCGCCGCGTGCGGCTTCAGCTCCTTCTCCGCCTTCGCCAGCTCCACCGCGCTCGGCGTGCCCCGCTGCGGCAGCCCCACCTTGCGCAGCAACTGCTGTTCGACCAGCACCGCGTGCCCGCCACCGTGGCCCTTCGCCTGCCGGTCCTGGCGGTGGGTGCGCGGGTCGACCTCGTGCAGCAGGTCCAGCACGCGCGAGGTCGGCAGGTCGCGCGGCACCAGGTTCACCACCGAGAGCCCGTCGCGCTTGGCCAGCTCGCGCGCGGCCACCTCGGTGACCTGGTCGACCACGACCCCCTTGGCGCGCACCATGCGCAGCGCGGCACCCTGTCCGTCCACTTCGGACTCGCCAGAGCGCTGCCTCGGCACCAGCGGCAGCACCGGCAGCCCGGCCAGCCTGCGCCGCTTGGCCAGCGCGTCGAGCACCGTCACCAGCACCGCGGCCACGGGCAGGACGCGCACAGCTTTGGACCACCCACGCTTCGCCATACCGCAGATATCGGCATCTACCAGCGGTAACCCGATTACCCGATCTTGTGGGTGACGGAGCGTCGAATCAGGACCTACTGGTTGCTGGCGCTCAGGGACGGCTGGGACTCGAACAGGTTGAGCATGTAGACGCGGGCCTTCTTGCCGTAGAACGCCTTGGCACCCGCGAGCGCCAGGCGCGGCACCAGGGGAAGGCGGGAGCGGAGTCCTCTGGGGAGCTGGAGCAGCGTTCGGGATTCGGTGAGGCGCAGACCGATGTCCCAGCGCTGCACCACTTCGGGGTCGTCGCAGTGCCAGGAGTACTCGGCGTCGACCGTCTTCACGAACATCTCGTCGCCCTGGTGTTCGACCATCCAGCGGCCCGCGGTGTCGAATGCGACGCGGGATCCGGGGAAACCCTGCGCGAGCTGGCCGAGCGCGCTGCGGACGTCCGCCTCGTCGAGGTAGAGCAGAACACCCTCGGAGACGAAGAAATACGGCGCCGGCAGCGAGCGGACGACCTCGAACCAGGAATCGTCCAGCACGGAGCCGCCCACCAACCGACGCCGCTCCGATTCGGAGAAGAACCGCTCGCGCAGCTCCATCGCGTCCGGGAGGTCCACGTCGACCCAGTGCATCCGGCCGTTGTCCACGCGCTCGAACCGGGTGTTCAGCCCGGCTCCGATCTCGACAACGGTTCCACCGGGGTGCGAAGAAAGGAATTTCCGCACCCAGTCGTCGTAGAACAGTGTGCGCAGCACCGACGCGCCCAGCGTCGGCGACCCGACGAACTTCGTGAAGTCGTAGTCGATCTGTTCCACCATCTCGACGGCCCTGGGGTCCTGGATGAGACCCCGCTTCTTCTTCCCCGTTTCCAGGGCGCGGGCGTACAGGGTGCTCAGCAGTGTCTCCTGGACAGTGCCGAGTTCGATCGAGATGCGTTCCATTCGTGCAGTTATAGCAGTGCTTCCCCGACGCACATAAGCGTCCGGTGAGCATTCCTCGGTGTCGGGCCGGAACGCGGAGGAATCGGCGCACGCCAAGAGAACCCGCGTCGTTTTCCCAGCGGAGACGGCCCTCCACTGTGGAGCGTGGTGCTGCCTGTGTCCGGTCAGGACTTGCGGGCGATGACGCGGTAGGCGTTGGTCAGGCCGAGCCGCTCCGCGAAGGGGCGCAGCGCGCGATCGACCAGGCTCGCCGCGAGCATGACCGGGCTACCAACGATGAAGGTGGCCGCGTGCAACGCCCTGGCGGCGGGCTCGGGCTTGGCGGCGTGCCACGGCAGGTCCTCACCTCGGGAGGCGAGGTCGTTGAGCCGCGTCCACGTCGCCGACAGCAGGTCGAGCGCCTCGTGGGCCTCGGCGCGCTGCTCCAGCACCACGGTGAAGCCCATCTTCTCCAGCTGCCGCCGGAGGTTGCCGATCGACACGAAGTTCAGGTGTTGCGGCTGAAGCCACGGCAGCCACCACTTGCCGAGCAGGCTCGCCCAGCGCGCCTCGGGGTCGGGCACCTCGATCACCAGGTGACCGCCGGAGCGCAGCGCGGTGTGCGCGGCCTCCAGCTCCCGCTTGGGGTCCAGGCTGTGCTCCAGGTAGTGGAACATGCTGACCACGTCGTAGTTCGCGGCCATGGACGGCGACAGGTCCACGAAGCTGCCCCGGTAGCCGCGGTCGATCCAGCCGCGGTGCTCGGCGATCTTGATGCCGTCGGTGATGTCCAGGCCGTCGAAGGTGGTCTGCGGCCACACCTCGCGCGCGGCGTTGCAGAAGTGGCCGTGGCCGGTGCCGACGTCGAGCCAGGACTCGGGCTGGGCGAAGCGCTTCAGCGACTCCGCGCGCGGCCGGTACATGACCCCGCGCGCCTTGAACAGCCCGTCGAGCTGCTTCTCGCCGAGGCCGTCGTAGAAGTCGCGGTAGTAGAAGTCCAGGCCGGCCGGGGTCAACTGCGGGTTCTGGAAGACGTGTCCGCAGTCCTGGCAGCGGTCCAGCACGAACGTGCCGGGCTTGCACTGGATCAGATCCCGCGTGCGCAGCCGGACCTCCAGGCGCGTCGAGGAGCACCACGGGCAGTCGGTGCGGCGTTGCCCGAAGAAGCGCTCGACGCCCTTGGCCAGCTCGGCCTGGTAGGCGGGGCGGCGCTGCTCGACCGGGTCCACCCGCTCGACGGTGCGGGACCGGGCGGTCGCCAGCGCGGCGAGCAGCCGCTTGGGCTCCTTCACCGCGCGGGTGGCGCTGTAGGACAGCAGATCCGCCGGGCGCATGTTCTTGCTGCCGTAGAACACGATCAGCGGCTGGACGGACCACGCGCCGATCGCGGCCAACGCCCACGCGGGGTTGATCAGCGTGCTCGCCGCGAGCGTCGACAGCCACGCGAACTGCGGCAGCAGGGCACCGGCGGTGTTCTCGCCGTGCATCGACGCCAGCACCTCGGGGTCCTTGGCCACCACGTCCGGCGCGCTGGTCAGCCGCGGCGCCACGATGAGGTCGGTGCCCCCGGGCGCGTGCAGCTTCAGCTGGGCGATCGCCTCGGCCAGTTCCGGCGCGCTCGGGCGCCCGTTGTCGGTGGGGATCCCCGCCGCGCGGAGCACGCCGTCATCGGCCAGCGTCGCGTGCAGCGCGCCTCGGCCGAGTGCCTGCCGGTCGGTGCGGTAGGTCGTCGGGTCCACCGCGCGCAACAGGTCCAGCGCCTGGGCCACCGGGAGGTCGCGCGGTACGAGGTCCAAAGTGGACAGACCTTCGGCCTGCGCGTGCGCGCGTGCCGCGGCGAGCGTCGCCCGGTCCACCCGGACGTCCTCGGCCTCCAGCACGCGGAAGCGGTCCTGGCCGGGCTCCGGGCGGTCCGGCAACGTGCGCAGACCGGCCAGCCTGCGGCGCAGCTGCGCGGTGTCCAGCACGAGCCCGGCGATGATCCCGGCCTGGATGCAGCGCCGGACCCACTTCCCGGAACGGCTGCGAGGAGACTTTCCTGCGGTCACGCTGTGGTCCCTCCTGTGCCCGCGAGTGCGGTGGCGGTGGCGTCGTGCGCCAGGAGCTCGAGGTGCTTCGCCGCGCTCGCCGCCCCGCCGGCCGCGCGGAAGGAGTCCCGCACCCGCTCGGCCGCGGCCCGGTGCTCCGCTCCGGAGAGCACGGCGTCGACGGCCGCGCCGATCTGCTCGGCACCCGCCCGGGTGAAGCGCAGCCTGACGCCCGCCCCGCAGTCGACCACCTGCTGGGCGACGATCGGCTGGTCGTCGCGGATCGGGGCGACCACGAGCGGAAGCCCGTGCGAGAGCGTCTCGCAGACGGTGTTGTGCCCGGCGTGGCAGATCACCGCGTCGACCCGGTCGAGCAGTCGCAGCACCGGAACCCTCGGCGCGACAACGGCTCCGCCCCCGGGGTGCTCGGTCAGCACACCGGCCGGATCGGCGATGACGGCCTGGATCCGGTCGGCGCGCTCGACAAGCGCCCGGGTGGCCTCGCGCAGGAACCGCTCCCCGGCCTCGTCGTTGGCGGTGCCCAGGGTGAGCAGCACCGTCGACCGGTCCCGCGCCAGCTCCTCGAACGGGAAAGCGGTGTCGTCTGGCCGGGCGGTGATCGAGGGGCCGACGAAGCGCACGTGCTCGTGGGCGGTCTCGCCGACCAGCGCGCGAGTGGTGAAGGCCAGCACCAGGTGCGGCGAGAACCGCGGGTCGATCTCGGCGGCCCCGCCACCGAGGTCCTCGTGCAGCTGCCGCAGCAGGTCGCGCACCCAGGCTTCGACCTTGGGCATGCTGGCGAGCGGGTCGGTGAACTCCGCCGAGGTGGTGGCCGTCGTCGCCCAGGGCAGACCGAGGGAGTTGGCGACGAGACCGCCCGCCAGGGCCTGCTGGTCGGCGACCACGACGTCGGGCCGGAACCGCTCGCAGGCCTCGCGCACGCCAGGCGCCATCGTCCGTGCCAGCGGCTCCAGGAAGCTCTGCCAGAGGAACTTCAGCGCTGCGGGGCCCTTCAGCTCCGGCGGGCGGTGCAGCCGCGGCGGTGCGGCGCAGTCGAACACCGGGGCCTGCTGTCCCGTGAGCTGGTGGACCAGGTCGCGCGAACCGGCCCACGCCACCTCGTGGCCGAGTTCGGTGAGCCGGGCGCTCACCCCGACGAGCGGGTTGACGTGACCGACCAGCGGCGGCACGACGAACAGGAAGCGACTCATGAGGCACAGCCGCCACGGGCGGGCGAACGGCGCTTGTCACCGATCATGCCGAAGCGCCCTCCAGCAGCAGGCTCGCGTTCGCCTCGTGCTCGGAGACCCACGGCAGCAGAAGGTCGCGCACGGCCTGGGGAGCTTCCACCAGCACCCAGTGCGAGGCGTTGGGCACGATCTCCGCCCGGCAGCGGGGCAGCAGGCGCTGGAGCGGCTTGGCGTGCAGGGCGGCCTGGATGGAATCGCCGCCGTAGATGGCGAGCACCGGGCACTCGACCGACTCGATCTGCTCCGCGCTCAGCAGCGGCCCGGAGGGGACCTCCCGCGCGATGGTGGTGTTCCGCAGCCCGTCCCGCAGGGACTTGGCCCGCCGTAAGGTGTGCGGGTCGTAGGTGTCCTCGATCGCGGTGATCACCTCGGGGTCCTCGAGCTGCTTGGCGCGCTCCAGGACCGCGCCGAGCTCGGTCGACCAGTCCTCGGTCGCCGGCCCGGTCTCGATCATCACGACGCTGGCGACCCGCTCGGGGTGGGCCACCGCGTAGCTGAAGGCCACCGTGCCGCCGAAGCTGTTGCCGACCAGGTGCACCGGCCGGTGCACGTCCATCTCGTTCAGCAGCTCGTGCAGGTCCTCGACGAAGTCGCTCAGCCGGTAGCCGGTCGCGGGCTTCTCGCTGCGGCCGTGCCCGCGCATGTCGTAGGCCAGCACCTCGAACCCCGCCGCGGAGGTGGGAGCGGCCAGCGTGAAGTAGAAGCTCGCCAGGCTGTCGATGCAGAGCCCGTGGATGAACACCACGACGGGGGCTTCCCCGAGGACGGTGTCCTTGGCGGCCATCTGCTGCACGTGGTGCCGGATTCCGTTCGCTGTCACCATCGCCATGTCACTGCCCCCTGACGGACGTGGCGGAACCGAGGCAGCTGACCACGTAGTCGACCAGCTGCCCGACGGTGAGGTGGATGATCTCCTCGAGGTCCAGCGTGGCCATGAACTCCGCGAAGTTGATCCGGTCGCCGTAGTGCTGCCGCAGCTCGCCGGACAGCGTGACCAGGTCGATGCTCTCCAGCTCCAGGTCCTCGTGGAACTTGGTGTCCGCCTCGATCACCGCGTCGTCCATGCCGTACTCGCCGAGCACCTCGCGCAGCATCCTGCTGATGTCCGCGAGCACAACGGCGGCCGACTGCTCAGGTGCCGACTGGTCAGGGATCGTCGTCACTTGGTTTCCTCCTGCTGTGTAAGGCCCGAAGTCCAGGCCACCACGTAGTGCCGTTCCGGTAGTCCTTCGGCGTTGCTCGCCGCGGTGCTGTGCACCAGGTAGCGCCGTTCTCCGACGCGGACGACGAGCTGGACGCCGGTGGCCTGCTCGACGACGAAGTTCTTCGGTTCTCCTTGCAGTCCGGTTCCCTCCGCCTTGGAGACGGCCTCCTTGGCGGTGAAGAACCGGGTGAACCACAGCGACCTCGACTCACCCGTGGACGCGACGAGCGCGTCGAGCAGGTCGAGTTCCTCGGTGGTCAGCGCGAAAGCGACGGTGGATTCGTCGCGCTCGGCGACCTCCTCCACGTCGATGCCGATGCCGGGGATCGACGGCGTTTCCCGCTCGTGGACCGGGCGGGTGATGGCGACGCCGATCTCGCGGCTGTGCGCGATCGAGACGTCGGTGTCGGTGAACTCCGCGCCGTGCCGCCCGGTGACGAACGGCCTGCCGCTGGGTTCGTTGGCCACCCGGACCTCGGCGGGGAACAGCGGCGGTGCGCCCGCGGCCCACAACTGCTGGCGCACAGCGTCCTTGGCGACGATGCGGCCGAGCAGCCACTGCCTGCGCGTCCTCGGCGAGCGCGCCTCGTACTCCGCGCGCTCGACGGCGGACAGGTGGTTGCGCATGATCAGGTCGCGGGAGGCGAGGTCCGGCCACAGCTCGTGCAGCAGGAACCAACCGCCGTCCTGGGCCTGCGAGATCGTGTTGCGCTCCGGGAAGCGCTCCACCGGCTCGGTCTTGGGGTTGCTGTCGAAGCGCCGGTCCACCCAGCTGTCGATGTGCGCCCACAGCGTGCCGTCGGGCAGCAGCAGCTGCATGTCGGCTTCCAGCAGGGTGTCGGTGACACCGCGGATGCCGATCACACACTCCAGCGGGACCCCGGCGGCCGGGTGCGGGCCGAAGAACCGGATGGAGCGCATGCCGACCGGGAAGACGACCTTCTTGTCGGTGAAGCGCGACATGATCCAGTAGCCGAGGATCTGGCCGACGTTGTCCAGCAGGGCACCGGGAGCGGCGGGCGTGGTGATGGTGCCGCGCACGTGGTTCTCGCTGACACCGGAGAGCGCGGTCACGCCCTGGAACAGCGGGCCGTGGAACATCCAGCGCTGGGTGTAGAGCCCTTCGCCGGGCAGCTCCGGCGTCTGCTCACCGGCGAACGGCGGCCACGGCGCGGGTGCCTGGCCGGGGTAGCTCGGGGCCAGCTCGACCGTGGCCTGGCAGTAGCCGGTGATCGACACCTCGACCCGGTGCGCGGAAACGGGGACGACGGTGACGTCGACCTCGATGCCGGGCGCGGAGACCATCCAGCGGTTGAACTTCACGTCGTGCAACGTGACCGCGCGCTGGCCGGGAGCACTGCGCTCGGCCGCGTCCATCATGTGCTGCACCAACGTGGTCGCGGGCACGATCGGCCAGCGGTCGGTCACGTCCGGCCAGTCCGGGCGCTGGTGGAAGAAGCAGTGGTCCAACAGGTACGGCATCGTCGTGGTGTTGACCGCCATCTTCTCGTGCAGTTCCCGCGGCGCCGCAACGGTTGTGATGGGAGCCGGTGCGCTCCCGGCGGCGCCGATGACGGCGGCGGCGGTGTCAGCGGTCTCGCGCAGCAGGTCTTCGAGCTGCGCGGCGAGCGGGAACTGGGTGCCCAGCTTGCCCAGCGCGCCAGCGTCGGCGACCGGCCTGCTCAGGCCCAGCGGCGGCACGGAACCGTTGAGCGACACCAGAGAACCGTTGAGGTCCAGGCGCATCGGCGGCCGGTTGGCCTTCTTCTTCGGAGCCGACGGCGCCGGGGCGACCCGAGCGGGCTGGCCGAACAGGTCCTGCGACGGCGTGCCGCCCTCGACCCACAGGGCCGTGGCGACGCGGCGCAGCTGCTCCATGCCGGAGTGCTTGCCCGAGTTGCCCACCACGGCGAGGTGTTCCTGGCCGCGCAGCGTGTCGCTGATCAGCGAGGCGAGCTGGCCGGTGCCGGTCTGCACGAAGACCCGGTAGCCGTCCGCGTACATCGCCTCGATCAGCTGGCGGAACCTGACCGGCTCCAGCAGGTGCCGGACGAACAGCTCGCGGACGTCGGACTCCGTTGTGGGGTAGGGAGAAGCCGTGGTCGCCGACCAGATCGGCAGCGCGGCCGGGTGCAGCGTCAGCTCGTTCACGGCGGTGTGGATCGGGTCCATGAACGGCGCCAGCATCGGCGTGTGGAAGCCGGACTGGAACGGCAGGACCTGGCCGAGCACGTTCTTCCCGCGCATCTCGCGGACCAGGTCCTCGACCACGTCGACCGGGCCGCACACCATGCACTGGTTGGGCGCGTTGTCGTGGGAGAGCACGAGTTCCGGGCGCGCGAGCAGTGCTTCGGTGACCCGGTCGACACCGCAACCCAGCGCGGCGAAGGCCACTCCGGGCACCTTCAGCGCGTCAGGGTCGTAGTTCTGCAGGAAGCCGTCGATCTCCGCGTCGGAGTAGATCCCGGCGGCCACCATCGCGGTCCACTCGCCGACGCTGTGCCCGGCGAAGCCGTTCGGCGTGATCCCGCTGCGCCGCAACACGGTGTCGAGCATGCGGCCCATGCTGAAGACCGCTTCTCCGTGCGCGCCAACGGTCTCACCGGACAGCTCGCGCTTGGGGAGGCCGAAGTGCGCCGCCACGTCGTCCATCTTCGGCTCGAAGTCGGCTTCGAGGCCGGGGAAGACGAAGGCGATCTTCGCGTTCGGCGCGCCCAGCAGCGGCGAGGGGCTGAACCACACGTCGTTGCGGCCGCGCCAGGACACCGCCTTCGCCGCGACCTTGCGGGCCAGGGTGAGCTTTCGCGCGGTCGGCCCGACGATGCCCAGCCGAGTGTCCGACGAGGAGCCGTCCACAAAGGACATCGCGCGCAGCTCGGCGTCGTCGGCTTCGAGCAGCTTGGCCATCTCGGCGGGCGAGGAAGCGCTGAGCCGCAGCACCTGCTCGGGCTCGGAGACCGAGACCGGAACGTCCACAGTGGACGCCTGCTCGATGACGACGTGAGCGTTGATCCCGCCGAAGCCGAAGGCGTTGACGGCAGCGCGGCGCGGAGTGCCCTCAGCGGTCTCCCACGGGCGAGCGGTGGAGATCGGCCGGAACCGGGTCTCGGCCAGCGCGGGGTGCGGCTCCTCGCAGTGCAGCGTCGGCAGCAGCACGCCCCGGTGCACCGCGAGCGCGGCCTTGACCAGCCCGGCGATCCCGGCGGCGGGCATGGTGTGCCCGATCATCGACTTGACCGAGCCGATCACGGGAAAATCTGAGGACTCAGACGCTGTGCTGGATTCCTCCGGGCCAGAACCGAAGATCCGACGCAGTGTGTCCAGCTCGGCGGCGTCACCGGCGGGGGTCGCGGTGCCGTGCGCCTCCAGCAGGCCGATGGCGTCCGGGGCGGTCGGGTCGAGCCCGGCGGCGCCCCACGCCCGCTGGAGCGCGAGCACCTGGCCGTCCGGCTCCGGGTTGAACAGGCTGGCCGCCTTGCCGTCGCTGGCGACACCGGTTCCGCGAATCACCGCGTACACCCGGTCACCGTCGCGCTGAGCGTCCTCAAGGCGCTTCAGCACCACCACGCCGGTGCCCTCGCCGATCAGGATGCCGTCGGCGTCCTTGCTGAACGGGCGGATGCTCTGGTTGACCGAAAGCGCGCGCAGCTGCGAGAAAACACTCCAGAACGTGACGTCGTGGCAGTGGTGCACCCCGCCCGCGAGCATCACGTCACAGCGCCCGGAGGCCAGCTCGTTGACGGCCTGGTCGACCGCGATCAGCGAGGAGGCGCACGCGGCGTCCACCGTGTACGCCGGGCCGCGCAGGTCGAGCCGGTTGGCGATCCGCGAGGCGGCGAGGTTGGGCACCAGGCCGATCGCGGACTCGGGCTGGTGCGGGCCGAGCTGCTCGGTGAACGCCGCGCGCACCGACTCCAGCTTCTCGGCGGGCAGATCCGGCATCAGCTCGGCCAGCGTGCGCACGAGCTGGTGCGCCGTCCGCACCCGCTGCTCCAACCGCACCAGGCCGGGCGTCAGGTAGCCGCCTCGGCCGAGCACGACGCCGATCCGGTCCCTGGCGGGCAGTTTCGCGTCACCACCGGCGTCGGCGATGGCCGCGGCGGCCACGCGCAGCGCGATCAGCTGGTCCGGCTCGGTGCCCGCGACGGAGTTGGGCATGATGCCGAACCGCGTCGGGTCGACCTCGGCGTAAGCGTCGACGAAACCACCACGGCGGCAGTAGATCTCATCCGCCTCGGCCTTCCCGGTCGCCGAGGACGGCTTGTAGAACTCCGCGTCCCAGCGTCCCTCGGGCACCTCGGTGATCGCGTCAACCCCGTCGACGAGGTTGCGCCAGTAGCTCTCCAGGTCAGGCGCGCCCGGTAGAAGCACGGACATACCTGTGATCGCGATTTGCATGCTGTTTAGCCCGTCACCATCCGGAAGCGGTGTAGACGACGGCTCGCAAGTCCGGTGCGCCGAAGGCGAGTTCGCGCAGGAGTGACATCGTGCCCTCCTCAGGGTCGATCAGCGAGATCCCCCGGCGCGCGTACTCCTGTTGCAGCTCAACGGTCACCATGCCGCCGTGCTGCGCGCTCGGCGCCCACGGTCCCCAGTGGACGGTCACGGCGCGGTTGCCCGTGCGGCTCGCCCAGCCCGCACCGATCGCCTCCAGCGCGTCGTTGGCCGAGGAGTAGTCGGACTGGCCCCGGTTGCCCAGCACGGCGGCGATGCTGCCGAACAGGGTCACGAAGCTCGGCCCGGTCGGCAGTTCCTCCAGCGCGCCCAGCAGCGCGCGGGCGCCGCCGACCTTGGTGGTGAACACCCGGTGGAAGGACTCGACGTCCTTCTCCGCCAACAGCTTGTCCTCGATCACGCCCGCCGCGTACACGACGCCGTCGATCCGGCCGTGCTCGGTGTGGATCTCCTTGACCAGCTGGCGCAACGCGTCGTGGTCGCGGACGTCCAGGCTGTGGTAGCGGACCTGGCTGCCGAGCCCGCGCAGCTGCTCCACGGTCGCGGAGACCTCGCGCTGGGCCAGGATCTGCTTGCTCAGCTTCTCGATCTCGGCGGGGGAGCGGTGCCCCAGCTCGATGAGCGCCTTGCGCAGCGCGGTCTTGTCGGTGGCCGCGGCGGTCTTGGGGTCCTCGTCCTCTCCTCCGGCGGCGGTGCGCCCGACCAGCTCGATCCGGCAGCCGCTCGCCGTCGCCACGGTCGCGGCGAACTGCGCGGTGATCCCGCGCGCCCCGCCGATCAGCAGCACCACCGAGTCGCGGTCCAGGCCGATCGCCTGCGCCTCGGCCGCACCGTCACCGGCGGGACCGGCACCCGTGCTGCCCAGGGTCAGCGGCAGCTCGGTCATCACCAGGCCGTGCCTGGAGTCCGGGGTGGCCAGCACGACCGGAGCGTCCTCAGTGGACAGGAGCTCGGCCAGCACCAGCTTCGCGACCACGGCCGCGTCGGAGGTGTGGTCGACCTCGATGAGGCGGGCGACGGTGTCGGGGTACTCGCGCTGCACGGTGCGGAAGAAGCCCCGCAGACCGGCCGCGCGGCCGTGGGTCAGCTCGGGAACGGAGGTGCCACCACCGGTCGGGCTGACCGAGATCAGCCAGCTCAGCCCGGAGGTCAGCGCCGACTTGAACGACGGGAAGGTCTCCGGCAGCACCGGCTCGTCGGCCTCGTCCCAGCCGTCCAGGTGCAGGACGCCGTGCACGTCGCCGTCGGAGCCGGTCAGCGGGCGCGGAGTGTCCGAAGTGGACACCGTGGCGCCGTGCTCGCCGAGCAGCGCCGCGACCTCGGTGCTCACCGCGCCGGTGCCGAAGAGCAGGAACTTCTTGCCGCCCAATGCCTTCCCGGCGCCGTCGAGGGAGATCGCCTCCAGCGCGGCGGGTGCCATGACCAGCCGTTTCGGCGCGATGCCCGGGTTCACCGGCTCCTCGGCCTTGACCGGAGCCGCGGCGGCAGGGGCCGAAGAACCCGTGTGCCCGCCGAGCCAGTCCGCGATGGCCTGGGCGGTGCGCGCCTTGGCCAGCTCCTCAAGCTGCTCGTCGGCCAGCTGGGTGTCGGCCGCGCCGATGCGCGAGGCCAGCTCACCGGCGATCTCGGTGCGCTTGATGGAGTCGATGGACAGGTCGGCCTCAAGGTCGAGGTCGGGCTCGATCATGTCCAGCGGGTAGCCGGTGCGCTCGCTGATGATCTCCAGCACCGTGCCGAGAATGTCCACAGTGGACGGAGTGGGAGCCGCCGCGGCGACGACGGGGGCCGGGGCGGTCGAGCCCACTCGGCTGCTCAGCCAGTCGGAGATCGCCTGCGCGGTGCGCGCCTTGGCCAGCTCCTCCAGCTGGTCGTCTTCCAGCTGCGTGTCCGCCGCGCCGATGCGCGAGGCCAGCTCGCCCGCGATCTCGGTGCGCTTGATGGAGTCGATCGAGAGGTCGGCCTCAAGGTCGAGGTCGGGCTCGATCATGTCCAGCGGGTAGCCGGTGCGCTCGCTGATGATCTCCAGCACCACGCCCAGGACGTCCACAGTGGACTGTGCTGGGGCGACAGCGACGGGAGCAGCTTCAACAACAGCGGGCGCGGGCGGCGAGTACTGCTGAACCTGCTGAACCGGCGCGAGCGGCGCGGCGACCGCCGGGATCGCGTACTGCACCTCCGGCGCGGAGCCGAGGTAGGTCAGCAGCACGTCGCGCTGCGCCTGCACCATCTCGCGGCTGGCCTGGAGGAACTGGTTGACCATGGCGTCGCGGTTGGTGCCGGGCTGCGGGGAACCGCCTGGGGTCGTCATGGTGGTGATCTCCACACGTCGGGCGGGCGCGAGGCCGTTGGGCAGGAAGTCGCCGGCGGCGGTCCGCACGACGTGGCCGTCGATGGTCCAGCCTGCGCGCTTGGGCGGCTTGGCGTTGGTCAGGTCCTTGGCGTCGCGACCGGCGAACAGCCAGCCGGTGCGCACGCCGGCCCCGGACACCGCGAGCGTGGCGGCGGCGTTCAGCAGCCCGGCCAGCCCGTGCCCGGGACGGCCCTCGCAGCCGACGGTCAGGTGCGGCCGGTCGCCCAGGATCGCCTTCACCAGGTTGCTGAGCACCTTGCCGGGCCCGGCCTCCACGAAGATCCGCGCGCCGTCGGCGTACATCGCCTCGATCTGCTCGACGAAGCGCACCGGAGCACCGACCTGAGCGGCCAGTTCGGCGCGAACGTCCTCGCCGTACACAGCCGCAGTGCGGTTGGCGTAGACCGGCAGCTCGGGGGCGCGCACATCGGCGTCGGCCAGCACCGCGCCGAAGGTCTCGGTGGCGCCGCTGACCAGCGGGCTGTGGAAGGCGCACGCCACGTTCAGCTTCTTCGGGCCGAGCCCGGCGGCCTTGAGCGCGGTCACCGCCTCGTCGATCGCGGCGGTCGGCCCGGAGATCACCAGCTGCTCGGGCGAGTTGTGGTTGGCGGCCACGACCTCGTCGGCCAACCCGGCATCGCGCAGAACCTCGGTGACGCGCTCGATCCCGCCCTTCACCGCGGCCATCGCGCCGGGGTCGTCCCCTGTGGCGCCGAGGATCGAATCCGCACGCGCCTCGCTGAGGCGCAGCAGCGTCGCGGAGTCCAGGGAACCCGCCGCCGCCAACGCGATCAGCTCGCCGTAGCTGTGCCCGGCGACCATGTCGGGGCGCACGTCCAAGCGGCTGAGCAGCTCGTGCACGGCCAGCCCGGCGATGCCCAGCGCGGGCTGCGCCACGCGGGTGTCGCGCAGCCGCGCGTCCTGCTCCTTGGCGCTGCGCTCGTCGAAGGCGGTGGGCGGGAAGATCGTCGAGGCCCACTTGCGGCCCTCGTGCAGCAGGTGGTGCACCTCGGGGAAGGCCACGAACAGATCGGCCAGCATGCCCGGCTTCTGGCTGCCCTGACCGGGGAACAGGAACGCGACCTTGCCGCCGACCTCGGGCGAGACCGACGCCAGGTGCACGCCGCGCGGGGTCTCCCCGGCGAGCGCGGAGCGCAGCAGCTGGGCCAGCTCGTCCAGATCCGTTGCCACGACAGCGATCTGCACGGGTTCGGTGCGCGCGTCGGAGCGGCGCGCCACGGTGCGCGCGACATCCCGCAGCCGCCACGGCCGACCACTGGAGTCGTTGCCGCGCAACAGCTCCAAGGTCTGCTCGACGTGCTTGCCCGCGGTCTTGAGATCCGCGCCGCGGAAGGTGAACAGCTCGGCGGGCCACTCGTCGCCGACGTGGCGCGGGGCCGGGCCGCCGTCGTAGCCGCGCAGCACCACGTGGAAGTTCGTGCCGCCGAAGCCGAATGCGCTCACACCCGCGACGCGCTCGGCGGGCTCCTCGGCCCACGGCAGCGCGGCCGAGGTGAAGGTGAAGGGGCTGCTGTCCGGCTGCCACGCGGCGTTGGGCTCGGACACGTGCAGCGTCGGCGGCTTGATGCCGGTGTGCAGCGCGAGCGCCGCCTTGATCAGACCGGCCAGGCCCGCAGCGCACTTGGTGTGCCCGATCTGCGACTTCACCGAGCCGACCGTGCAGCTGCCGGGCTGAGCGCCGTGCTCGGCGAACATCTTGGTCAGCGTGCCCAGCTCGGTGCGGTCGCCGACGACCGTGCCCGTGCCGTGCGCCTCGACCAGACCGACCTCGGCGGGGGAGATCCGCGCGTTGGCGTAGGCGCGCTCCAGGGCGTTGCGCTGGCCCTCCGGGCGCGGGGCGGTGAGGCCGAGCGACTTGCCGTCACTGGCCGCGCCGACGCCCTTGATCACGCCGTAGACCCGGTCGCCGTCGCGCTCGGCGTCCTCAAGGCGCTTCAGCGCGACGCACGCGACGCCCTCGCCGAGCGCGATGCCGTCCGCGCTGCCGTCGAAGGTGCGGCACTGCCCGGTGGGCGAGAGCGCGTGCACCGAGGAGAACAGCAGGTAGTCGTTGATGCCGTTGTGCAGGTCCGCGCCGCCGCAGAGCATCATGTCGGCCGCGCCGCTGACCAGCTCCTTGCACGCCACGTCCAGCGCCGCGAGCGAGGAAGCGCACGCCGCGTCGACGGTGTAGTTGGCGCCGCCCAGGTCGAGGCGGTTGGCGATGCGGCCGGAGATGACGTTGGCCAGCATGCCGGGGAAGGAGTCCTCGGTCAGCTTCGGCAGCTGCTCGTCCAGCGCCGCCGGAAGCTCGCCGATGTAGCCCGGCAGCACCGCGCGCAGCGAGGACGCGTTCGACAGGTCGGAGCCCGCCTCCGCGCCGAACACCACGCCGACGCGCGAGCGGTCGAAGGCCCGGCCCGTCGCGTAGCCCGCGTCGACCAGCGAGCGCTGAGCGGCCTCAAGGGCGAGCAGCTGCACGGGCTCGATCGCGGCCAGCGATGCCGGGGGGATGCCGTAGCTCAGCGGGTCGAAGGGGATCTCCGGCAGGAAACCGCCCCACTTCGACGGGGTCTTCTCGCCCGCGCTGCGACCGGTCGCCTCGGGCGAGTAGTAGGTGTCGTGGTCCCAGCGGCTGCCGGGGACCTCGGTCACCGCGTCGCGGCCGCCGACCACGTTGGCCCAGTAGGTCGGCAGGTCGGCCGCGCCGGGGAACATGCACGCCATGCCGACGATCGCCACGTCCACCGGCGGCGGCGCGGGCACCTCGGCCCTCTCCCGCCCGCTGAGCGCGCCCAGCTCGTCCAGGCGCGCGGTCAGGTGCTCGGCGGCGCCGGTGCTGACCGAGGCGTGCAGGTCGGCGACGGTGGTGACGGCCGAGCGCAGCACCGCGACCTGACCGGCCATGAACATGCCGTCGGCGAGCTGCCCGGCCTCGGCGACCTCGACCAGCTGGTCGCCGTCGCGGGTCACGCCCTTGCTGGCGATGCGCAGGCGGCCGACGTTGAGCTGCTCCAGCTTCTCCCAGGCCTCGCGGTCCGGGACGCCGCTGGTGCGCAGCTCCTCCTTGATCGCCAGGAACTCCTCGGCGAACGGGGAGGTGACGCAGCGGGTGGCGTGGCCGGGCGCGGTCTCCAGCAGCTCCGTGCGCTCGGCGGCGATCACCTGGCGCTGGAACGCGGGCTGGACGGCGCCCGCCGCCACGGCCTCCTCGGTGAAGAGGTAGGCGGTGCCCATCAGCACGCCGACGGCGACACCGCGTTCGGTCAGCGGGGCGGCCATCGCGGTCACCATCGCGGCCGAGCGCTCGTCGTGCACACCACCGGCGAAGAGCACCTGGATGCCGTGACCGTCCTTAGTGGACAGATAGTCGAGCAGCACGGAGATCTGCGCTTCCCACAACGGGAAACTGGAGCGCGGGCCGACGTGGCCGCCGCATTCGGAGCCCTCGAAGATGAACCGGCGCGCGCCCGCGTCCAGGAACTGCTTGAGCAGCCCGGGGGAGGGCACGTGCAGCAGCGCGGCGATCCCGTTGTCCTCCAACGCGTTCGCCTGGGCGGGACGACCGCCCGCGATGATCGCGCACGCGGGCTTGATCTCCTGGATGACCTCCAGCTGCCCGGCGCGCACGTCCTCCGGCGCGAAGCCGAGCACGCCGACGCCCCACGGGCGCTCGCCGAGCAGGTCGCGGGTCTGCTCCAGCAGCGCGCGGGTCTGGCTCTTGCCCGCCAGCGCCAGCGCGAGGAACGGCATCGCGCCACCCTCGGCGACGGCCTTGGCGAAGGCGGCCTGGTCGCTGACGCGGGTCATCGGGCCCTGCGCGATCGGCAGTTCGATGCCGAGCGAGGCGGCCAGCGGCGCGCCGGGGCGCAGCGCGTCCGCGCCGGAGTGCGTGTTCAGGGACGCCAGCAGCTCCTCGCGCAGCCCGCGCACGCACGCGGCGGCCGAGCCGAAGCGGTCGGCGAACTGCTTGGCGAGGAACCCGTCCTGGCCGATCGGCAGCAGCTGCTCGCGCAGGTCCTTCGCGCCGAGCCGGGCCAGCACGTCGGCCTCGGTCAGGTCGGTGGTGGACGGGGCACCGGGGCCGCGCCGCAGGAGCACGCGGTGCCCGCCGACGAGCACGGTCTCCGAACCGTCCATGGTGCTCAGCGCGGCGGTGACCTCCTCGGCGAGGTCGGACTCGGCGAGCAGGGCCAGCTGGCTGTCCAGGACCACACCGGCGGCGCCGCCGACGACTGCCGCCGTCGCGGTGCGCTGGCCGATGCCGCCGTTGACCCACACCGGCAGGTCGAATTCGGAGACGAGCTTCTGCAGCAGGACGAAGGAGCTCAGCTCGCCGACCCGCCCTCCGGCCTCGTGGCCGCGGGCGATCAGTCCGTGCGCGCCCGCCGCGACGGCCGCGCGGGCCTGTTCCGGCGAGGTGACCTCGACCAGGACGCGCGGACCGGCCTCGGCGACGCTCCAGGTGGAGCCCTCGGCGAGGACCACGGTGTCGACGCGGCCAGCTGGGAGGTCTTGTGGGCGCAGGGCGCAGCCTGGGGCCACGCGGACGCCGAAGCTGCCCTGCGCCCAGCGGGCCGTCAGGTCGAGCGCGTGCCTCGCGTGCCGGTCACCGCGTCCGAGGTCGAGGACCCCGAGCGCACCCGCGCGGCAGAGCGCGGCGACCAGGCGGGCGTTCGGCTCACCGAAGGGGGTCACCCCGATGATCAGCTCGCGCCTCACCGTTTCCGCGGACATTGAGCCTCCGTCGATCAACACAACCTGACAGTGCGGCTGGACATGCGAGGTCCAACCCGAATGGCTGAATCGAAGCGGGAAGCTATCTGGGAAAAACGAAATGGTGCAACGGGCAGTACAGCATCTTGAGGTCGTCTCAAGCTCGATTTGAGCGATCCTCAAGCGGGACTCAAGTGGCACGGTCCCGGCTGGCGGCGGCTGTAGACCCTAATTTCGGCCGATCCCGAACGACCCTGATTCCCTCGACCGGGGGTTTTCCTGCCGATCGGGGGCGAATGGGGTCCGCGAGGGGGTCCGCGCCCCGCTCGGTCGTCGCTCCAGGGCGTCCGCAGCGTTAGCCCCGGGCCACGAACGAGACGTGACCGTGACCACTCTCAAGCCCCGATGTTCACGCTAGGTGATCATCGGGGGGTGGCATCGCCGGTTCGCGTTCACCTGGAAGAGGTCGGCTGCTATTTGGCGTAACCGCGAATTCACGGAGGTCACGAGCCGGTTACGCAGCATTTATCGAGTCGTTCGATCTGTCATTTCCCGAGTTTCCATCAGGCTTCCCGTATTGCGTCCACCGCAATTACCACACGGCTTTGGGTGCCGCATCCGGACACTGTCGGCGACGACGGAGGCGTGCCCCAGCGAGAACGCCCCGGCGCGCCTAGCGTGGTGTGCGGCGCTTGGCGGCGCGTCTGCGGGAAGCTGGAAGGCGAGGCAGGACCAGGGGCGAAACCCAGGGGAAACACGCTGACGAGGAGGCTCGCGGATGGCGGCAGGACCGGCCGGACAGGTCGATGTCGTGGTGATCGGGATGGGTCCCGGTGGAGAGCACGTCGCGAGCAGGCTGGCCGAGGCCGGGCTGAGCGTCGTGGGCGTGGACCGGCGCCTCGTCGGCGGCGAGTGCCCGTACTACGGCTGTGTGCCGACGAAGATGATGGTCCGCGCGGCAGGCTTGCTGGCCGAGGCCGGGCGCGTGCCCGAACTCGCTGGTGAGAGCACTGTGCGCGCTGACTGGTCCCTGGTGGCCAAGCGCGTGCGCGAGCAGGCGACCGACGACTGGGACGACGAGGTGGCGGTTCGCCGCTTCACCGACACCGGTGGCACCTTCCTCCGGGGCGAGGCGAAGCTGACCGGCAAGAACGAGGTCGTGGTCACCGCGGCGGACGGCGCTGAGCACCGGTTGTCCGCCCGCAAGGGCATCGTGATCAACACGGGCACCGAGCCCGCCGTCCCGCCGATCCCCGGCCTCGCGGACACGCCGTACTGGACCAACCGCGACGCGGTCCAGCTCACGGAGCTGCCCCGATCGCTGGCAATCCTCGGCGGCGGCGCGATCGGCGTGGAGTTCGCGCAGGTCTTCGCCCGCTTCGGCGTCGCGGTCACCGTGATCGAGGCCCAGCCGAGGCTGCTCGCCCTTGAGGAGCCCGAGGCGGGTGCCCTGCTCGCCGAGGTCCTTGAGGCTGAGGGGCTCACCGTGCGTGTCGGCGCCAGGGCCGCCGGGGTCTCACATGACGGGACGACCTTCACCGTCGACCTGGGTGGCTCGACCGTCACGGCCGAGAAGCTGCTCGTGGCGACCGGCAGGTGCACCGAGCTGGCCAAGCTCGGCGTCGGCGCGATCGGGATCGACGAGAAGGCCCGGCTGCTGGAGGTCGACGAGCGGCTCCGCGTCGCCGACGGCGTCTGGGCGGTCGGCGACATCACCGGCAAGGGCGCGTTCACGCACACGTCGATGTACCAGGCGGACGTCGTGATCGCCGACGTGCTCGGCCGCGACGGGCCACCCGCCGACTACCGCGCGATGCCCAGGGTGACCTTCACCGAACCCGAGGTCGGCGCCGTCGGCCTGACCGAGGCGCAGGCCCGCGAGCGCGGCATCTCCGTGCGCACCGGCACCACTGACCTGGCCTCCTCCTCGCGCGGCTGGATCCACGCCGCTGGCAACGAGGGCCTGATCAAGGTCGTCGAGGACGCCGACCGCAGGGTCCTCGTCGGCGCGACCGCCGTGGGCCCCGGCGGCGGCGAGATCCTCGGCGCGCTGGCCGTCGCGGTGCACGGCGAGGTCCCCGTCTCCCGGCTGACCTCGATGATCTACGCCTACCCGACCTTCCACCGCGCCATCTCCTCCGCCCTCGCCGACCTCTCCTGACCACGCGCACCAAACGACCCGTTGAGGTCCTTGAACGCACTGAACGACCCGTTCAGTGCGCTCAACGCACCAAACGGGTCGTTCAGGGCGTGAACGTGGGCGCGGGGGCCCGGCGTGATCGCCGAGCCCCCGCGCACCCCCCGAGGCCGTCCCCGCTCCCGGCTCCCCGTGGGCGGATCCCCTCCGCCCGCCCCCGAGCCGGTGGCCGGTCAGGCCTTGGCGGTCTCGTCGGCCTCCGGGGCCGGTTCTCCGTCGCCGAACTCGGCGACGAACTCGGCGTCGATGTCCGCGTCGACGTCCTCCGGCTCCGGGTCGCCGATGTGCATGGTGTGCGAGGTGTAGGGCCGGACGACGGTGGGGTCGCCGGGACCGGTGGTGGTTCCCGGCTCGGGCTCGGTCTCCGGCAGTTGCTGCAGTCGGTCGATGTCGGTGTTCGGTTCCATGGGGTTCTCCTCCTTGAGGGTGTTCGTGAAAGGCGTCAGACGAGGCTGGCGCGCGCGCCTGCCGTGAGCGGGCGTCCTCCCGGCGGTGACCACGGGGCGCCGATCCCGTGCCGGAGGCGAACGAGAAAGCCGAGGCTCCCGGCCGTCCCGGTGCCGTGCGAGAGGTCGTCGCGCCGCCAGCCCGCGCCGGGCACGAGCCACCGGCCGCCCTGCCGGTGCGCGTGCCCACCGATGATCCGGCCGAGGCGCTCCGCCCACAATCGATATCGCTGCTCACCGGTCGCGGCGTGCAGGTCCAGCAGGAACTCGCCCTGGCCTGCCGTGCCGTGCGCGGCGGAGGGGTCCTGCCCCCACCGGCGCTGCCACACCGACAGGGCCGCCCGCTCCGCCAGCTCCAACCAGGCGCCTTCGCCGCTCGCGCGCCACAGCCGGACCAGGAACGAGCCGATCCCGGCCGTCCCGGACGCCCAGCCGTCGACCGCGTAGGCGCCCGTTCCGGTGTGCTCCACCCAGCGCACCCCGGAGCCGTCCTGCACCGCGGCGCCCGCCAGGGTGCGCCCGGCGAGCCCGGCCAGCTCCAGCAGGTCGCCTCGGCCGAGCGTCGCCGCGGCCGAGAGCAGGAAGGTCGCGATGCCCGCGGTGCCGTGCGCGAGCCCGTGCGCGGCACCGCCCCGCGACCGCGCGGCGTAGGTGCTCGCCGGAGCCCAGGTCAGGCCCCGGTCGTCCAGCCGTGCCTCGTGCGCGAGGTGCTCGGCGATCGCCTCGATCCGCCCGAGCAGCCCGGGGTCGCCGGAGGCCACCGTGAGCCCGCACATCGCCAGCCCGGCCCCGGCGGTCCCGCTGGCGAGGTCGAGGTTCGGCCAGCGCACGGGCAATCGGTGCGCCCAGCCCAGCGCCTCGTCGGCCATGTCCGAGTCGTCGAGCACCTGACCGGCGCGGTGCAGCACCAGCAGCGTCCCCGCCCGTCCGTGCAGCAGTCCGGGCGTGGGCACGGCCTCTTCGCGCATCCGGCCGAGCAGCCAGCGCGCGCCCGTGCGGAGCGCGTCGTGGCACCGGGGGTCCCCGGTCGCCTCGGTCGCCGCCAGCACCGCGGCGAGGCCGCCCGCCGCGCCCGGCCACGCGGAGCAGGCGTCCTGGCGCGGGTCCACGACCGGCCAGAGCACCTTCGCCTCCGGTCGCGCGGCGGCGAGCAGGTGCTCGACGCCGTCGGTGATGAGGGTGTCGGCGTCCGGGACGTCGTCCCCGTGCGGCGCGTCCGGGAGAACGGCACCGCGCACGGACACGGCGTCCAGGAACTGACCGGCCCTGGTCAGTGACCACCGCCGGTCCGGGTCGGCGTCCTGGAGCCCGTCGACGAGCGGGCGGAGCCTGCCGAGCACCGAGTGCTCGGCGCAGACCAGGTCCAGCCACCGCCGCCGTTGCAGCATCCGCTGCGCCATCTGTCCACTGTGGACGATCTCGGCCCCGGTCGCCAGGAACACCAGCACCGCCCCGAGCGCGTGCCGGTCGGCGGAGGCGGTCCTCGGCGAGCCGGACAGCTGCTCGTACGGCGCGTACCCCGGCGTGCCCGAGGCGGACAGCGTCGCGCCCTCCTCGGCCGCCAGCTCCAGGTCGATCAGGGTCAGCCCGCCGTCGGGGCGCACCATCACGTTGCCCGGCGTCAGATCGCCGAGCACCAGCCCGTCGGCGTGCACCCTGGCCAGCAGCGCCATCAGGTCCCTGGTCACCGCGAGCAGCTTCGGCCAGCCGAGTCCGGGCGTCCCCGCCGAGGCGAGCCAGCGGCGCAGCGACTGCCCCTCCACCAGCTCCTGGGCGAGGAAGTCGTCGCCGTCCTGGGAGAACTCCGCGACGAAGCGCGGCGTCAGCCCGAGCGGGGCGAACCTGCGCAGCATCGCGGCCTCGTGCCGCTGGATGTCCCGGACGTCGCCACCCGCGCCGTCATCGCCCACGTGCGCCCTGGCCTGCTTGACCACCACGGTCTCGCCGGTCTCGGTGTCGATCGCGCGGTAGACGCCGCCCTTGTTCGCGTGCCGGATCGCCTCGGCCGCGAGGAACCTGCCGCCGAGCAGCACGCCACCCGAGGGAGCCGCCGCACTCCGCGCGGCCCGCCGCGGCTCCGAGAACGGCCACCTCGCCCACGCCGGAGCGCTGAACCAGGGCTCGCGCCGGTCCTCGACGGTGCCGCCGTCCGGGGTCAGCAGCATGTCCCGGTAGTCACCGTCCGGGCTGAGCACCGGGTTCGCGAGGAAGCACCCGTAGCGGCAGTGCACGAGGCTGCCGGCGCGGTACGGCCGGTCGGAGAGGATGCGCGGCCCGGACAGACCCGCCGTCGCGCGGTGCAGCCGGAGCGCGAGCACGCGCAGCTGCGCGTCGTCGGCCGGGTAGACGGTGATGAACTTGCCCGCCCCGCCCCGGGTGCAGCGAGGACCGTTCAGCTCGCGCAGCACGGTGCGGGAGGCGGCGAACTTGAAGGCGATCCGGAACTCGGCGAGCACGCGCACCGCGCGCTCCAGCACGCGCTCGGCGTGCGCCGTCGTCGCGGAGAGGTGCAGCTTCCACCCCTGCCTGCGGACCTTGGTCTCCGGCGGGGTGACGGTGCACCACTGCTCGCCCAGGTGGACCACCCGGTCCTGCTCGCCCAGCTCGGCCAGCACCCGCTCGGTCAGTGCGACGAGCGCGGGGCGCGCGGCACCCGGGGTGGGCTGATCGGTGGAAGCGATGATCATGGTCACCTGTTCGGCCCCCTTCGAGTGGCTGTTCGGCTGCGGAAGGCAATCTGCCGCTCACCCAGGTGGCGGAGCATCGGGGAAACCCCTCCATTCGTTACCCCGGGGGCGATCACGTGCTGCGATCAAGGAATCACCTAAAGCGATAGTCGCTGTTCCCTGCTCCGTTCGTGTGGTCGACGTCGTTCCCGCGACGTCCCTGTGACGTGGGCGCGCGCGTTCCCGGTTCCCTCGGCCCCGCCCGGTCCGGCCCCCTCACGTGCCCGTTTCCCAGCGCGGGTGGCGTGGGCGTACTTTGGGGTCGCCGCGACCTACTCCGATCGGGCCCCGGCTCCAGCTCCATGAGAAGGTCATCCGGCGGAATGGCCGGTTGTCCGGGTTGGTGAGGAGTCGCCCTGGTCGGCATCATTGCTGAGACGCGGGCGGGCTTCGGGCCCGCGCTCGCCGAGCGTGCCCCGGGGCGCCCCGAGGGGTGGATGCCGTAATGCAGAAGAGGGTCGGCGGCGCGGTGCGCCCGCTGGTCGGACGCGAGGTCGAGCAGGACGCGCTCACCCGCGCGGTCGGCCGCCTTGCCGAAGGCCACGGCGGCGGCCTGTTCCTCTCCGGTGACCCCGGCATCGGCAAGAGCCGGTTGCTGACCGACCTCACCTGGCGCGCCTCGATGCGCGGGTTCACCGTGCTCAGCGGCCGGTCGGCGGAGTTCGAGCGGGACCTGCCCTTCGGCGTCTTCGTCGACGCGCTCGACGACTACCTCGCCGACCTCCAGCCCGGCGAGCTGGAGGCGCTGGGCCGGGCGCACGTCACCCAGCTCGCCGAGGTGTTCCCCTCGCTCGCCGACCACGCCTCCGAGCAGGGACTGGAGGCGTCCTCGCCGTCGGTGCGGTTCCGGATCTACCGCGCGATGCGGGAGCTGCTGGACGTCCTGGCCAAGGACACCGCGCTGGTGCTGGCGCTGGACGACCTGCACTGGGCCGACCGAGCCTCGATCGAGCTGATGGAGCACCTGCTCCGGCACCCGCCGAGGGGCAGGGTGCTCGTCGCGGCGGCCTTCCGGCCCCGGCAGCTCGCCCCGCAGCTGTCCAACGCGCTGCTGCTGGCCACCACGCAGTGGTACTTCGACGTCGTCGAGGTCGCCGCGCTCACCCTCGCCGAGACCGCGGAGCTGCTCGAACTCGGCGCCGAGGACCCGCGCCTGAGCGAGCTGTTCGAGGCGAGCAGGGGCAATCCCTTCTACGCCGAGGCGCTCTCCGACGTCACCCTCCGGGCAGGCGGACCGGCGGAGGTGTTCACCGAGGGCGTCGCGCCGCCCGCGGTGCTGGCAGCGCTGCGCTCCGAGCTGCACCGCCTCCCCGACATCGTCCGCAGGGCCGCGGGCGCCGCGGCGGTGCTCGGCGACCCCTTCACCCCCGACCTCGTCGCGGAGGTGGCCGAGCTGGACCTGCCGACGGCCATCGCCGCGCTGGACGAGCTGGTGCGCCAGGACGTCATCCGCGTCACCGCGGGCGGCGGCCAGTTCGAGTTCCGCCACCCGCTCGTGCGCAGCGTGACCTACCAGGACTCCGAGTCGGTGTGGCGCTTCGCGGCGCACCGCAGGTCCGCCGAGGCGATGCGCGCCCGCCACAGCCCGGTGCTGCAGTACGCCCACCACCTCGAACGATCCGCTCAGCCGGGCGACCACGAGGCGGCCGAGGTGCTCGCCGACGCGGCACGGCGCGTGCTGTCCACCGCGCCGGCGACCGCGGCGGGCTGGTTGGAGACGGCGCTGCGGTTGCTGCCGAGCGCGGAGTCGCAGCGCGAGCCGCGCATCGACCTGCTGACCCACCTCGCCACGGCGCTGTCGGCGGTCGGGCAGACCACGCGCAGCCGCGACCTGATGCACGAGGTGCTCACGCTGCTGCCCAGGGACAGCGAGCGGCGGCTGGAGACGGTGCTGCGGCTGTCCAAGGCGGAGCGCGGGCTGGGCAGGGCCAAGGAGGCGCGGGCCCTGGTCATGCGGGAGCTGACCAACGCGGGGGACCGGTACCGCACCGGCCGCGCGGGCGCGCTGGTCGAGGTCGCGATCATCAACCTGTCCGAGGGCCGCATCCCCGAGGCGTGCCAGTGGGCCGAGGACGCCGTGGCGCTGGCCTCGGGCGAGGAGCTGCTGGACCGCCTGCACTCGGCGATCGGCGCGGCGTTGATCATCGCGACGGGCCCCGGCCGCGCCGTCCCCCGGCTGATCGAGCACGTGCTCGCGGTGGTCCCCGCCATCGACGCCGCCTCCGACGACGAGCTGAGCGCCCACTTCAGCCTGGTCGTCTCGGCGATCACCTCGGTCATGTGGCTCGAGCGCTACGACGACGCGCTCCGGCACTACAAGCGGGCGATGAACCTGGCGCGGCAGAGCACCCACCGCGACGCGATCATGGCGGTCCTCATCGCCTGCTCCGAGGCGTACATGTGGCAGGGGACGCTCTCGGAGTGCGAGACCAGCGCGGAGGACGTGCTGGAGGCCGGCGGCCTCACCGACAACCAGGAGCTGCGGCTGATCGCCTGGATGGCGCTGTCCTGGACCGCGATGTGGCGCGGCGACATCGAGGACGCGCTGCGCTTCGGCAAGCTCGCCCTCGGCGGTGAGGGGCCCTCGACCAGCGGTCGCAACCGCGCGGCCGGGTACTACGTCGCCGACGCCCTGGTGATCAAGGGGGAGGCGGCCGAGGCGCGGAAGTGGATGATGGCCGCCATCGGTGACGAGGAGATGGCCTCGGTCGCGGTGCTGATGCGCCCGCCGGTGCTGGAGATCCTGGTGCGCATCGAACTCGCGCTCGGCGACGTCGCCGCCGCCGAGGAGTGGGCGCGGCGGATCGACGAGCAGGTCGGCGAGGTCCTGCCCGGCCGGTGGGGGATGCGGCACCTCGCCCACGCCCAGGTGCTGATCGCGCGGGAGCGCTTCGAGGAGGCCGCCGAGCTGGCGCGGCAGGGCGCGCGGCTGTGCGAGAGCGTCGGCATGCGGCTCTACGAGGGGCGCTGCCGCCTGGTCGCCGGGGCCGCGCTCGGCGAGCTGGGCAGGCACGACGCGGCACGGGTGGAGTTCGGCGCGGCCAAGGACCTCTTCGCCGCGCGCGGGGCCAAGCGGCTGCACGAGGACGTGGTCAGTGCTCAGCGGCAGCTCGGGGCGAAGATGCCGAGGCGGCGCGGCGGCGTGGTGGGCGACGGACTGCACGCGCTGACCTCGCGCGAACGCGAGGTCGCCGAGCTGATCAGCCAGGGCAGGACGAACAAGCAGGTCGCCGAGCACCTGTTCGTCAGCCCGAAGACCGTCGAGGCGCACCTGTCGCGGATCTTCAACAAGCTCAACGTCAGCAGCCGTTCCGGGCTGACCGCGCTCATCTACGCCGCGCGCGAGAGCAAGGGCTGAGAACCCCACCCCCCACGGCGACTGTGGGGGTTTCCCCGATGCTCGCCGACCACCCCCGGCGGCAGTCTTGCTCTCGTGCGGACAGTGCCTGGATGCGGGGGGTCGAGGATGCGGATCGAACTCGGCCTGCTGCGGATGTGCTTGACGGGAACGGTGCTGACGCCCGGAGAGCCCGGGTACGAGGCGGAGTGCCGGTCCTGGAACCTCGCGATGCACCAGCGGCCCGCCTTCGCGGTGTCCGCGCTGACCGAGCAGGACGTGGCGGCGGCCGTGCGCTTCGCCTACGTGCGGGATCTTCCGGTGGGGGTGATGTGCACGGGCCGCGGCCTTCCGCGCCCGTGCGATGACGGGGTGCTCGTCAACACCGGGGGGATGAGGGGGGTGCGGGTCGATCCCGGCACTGAGACCGCGTGGGTGCAGGCGGGGGCGCGGTGGCAGGACGTGATCGACGAGGCGCAGCGGTACGGCCTGGCGCCGTTGTCCGGCTTCGCCACGCACGACGGTGCCGTCGGCAGCACGCTCAGCGGGGGAATGGGCTGGCTGACGCGGCGGTACGGGGTGAGCGCCGCGAGCGTCGTGGGAGCGCGCGTGGTCCTCGCCGACGGGGAGCTCGTGGAGACCGGTGAGTCGCGGCATCCCGAGCTGGTGTGGGCGCTGCGCGGGGGCGGCGGGAACTTCGGTGTCGTGACGGAGCTGCGGTTGCGGCTCTACCCGGTGACCGAGGTCTTCGGCGGCGGCGTCTACTACCCCATCGAGACCGCCGGGCAGGTGATGGAGGCCTATCGCGAGTGGGTGCGCGAGCTGCCTCCTGAGGTCAGCTCGTCGGTCTGCCTGACGCGCCGCGGTTCCGAGCCGGGGGGTCCGGAACCGCTGCGCGGACGGTGGGTCATCGGGGTGCGGGCGTGCCACAGCGGGGACCGGCAGGACGCGGAACGGCTGCTCAAGCCGCTGCGTTCGCTGGAGGGGGTCCTGCTGGACACGTTCGGCCCGATGACCTACGACCGGATCTCCGAGATTGCCATGCTGGGCACCGATCCGAACCCGCACGTCAGCTTCGGCATGGTGCTGCCCGAGCTGACCGAGGCGGCGTGCGCGGCCCTGCTGATGGTGGCCGGGCCGGAGCGGCGGGCGCCCTACGACCACCTGGAGCTGCGGCACATCGGCGGGGGGAACGAGCCGGAGGAGGCGGACGCGGGGCTCGGCATCGCGGGGGCGGAGTTCGTGCTGCACTCCTCGATGCGCACGCCGGTCGCCGACGAGGTCGCCGCGGCGCAACGCTTCTACAGCAGGCTCGCCAGGGGGCTGGCGCCCTTCGCCAGCGAGCGGACGACGCTGAACTTCCTCGGCCCGGCCAACACCGAGCCGGACCGGGTGCGCCGCTCCTACCGCGACGACCACTACCAGCGGTTGCAACGGATAAAGGGCCTGTACGACCCGCACAACGTGTTCCGGTTCAACCACAACATTCCACCCGCCGCCTAGGCCCTTCGCGGGCACCAAGGGGGGACGGCGGGGTTCGGCCCCGGCGGACAGCCAGTCCGCCGGGGCCGTTGTGCGTGCGCGGCTTGCCCGGCCCCCGTGGTCCAGGCCACTCTCGGGCATACGCATGTGACCCACGTCGTTCTGGACGGGTGAGGACACCCTGGCTACGTTGAGTTCTTGCCAATCACCGTACGGAGTCGAACCGGCCTGATGTGAGGAGCCGAACCATGGTCCGCAGGATCGTCGAGCTGGTCGACGCGCGGGGGAGGACGCTGGGCGAGTGCCCGGTGGAGGAGGCGCACCTGCCGCCCGGCAGGCTGCACCGGGCGTTCTCGATCATGCTCTTCGACGACCAGGACCGGGTGCTGTTGCAGCGCAGGGCGCTGTCGAAGTCCCGCTTCCCCGGGCTGTGGGCCAACACCTGCTGCAGCCACCCCGCCGCGGGCGAGGACGTCGCCGAGTCCGCGCGCAAGCGGCTGGACGAGGAGATGGGCCTGCACGTCGACTCGCTGCGCGAACTCGGCACCTTCGTGTACCAGGCGCTGGACGGCCAGGGCGCGGCCGAGCACGAGTTCGACCACGTGCTGGTCGGCGAACTGGACGCCTCGGCGCGGACGGCCCCCGACCGCGAGGAGATCGAGGAGCTGGCCTGGGTGCCCTACCTGGAGCTGGTCGAGGACGCGGCCGCGCGACCCGAGCGCTACGCCCCGTGGGTGCCCGGCGTGATCGAGCTGATCGACCAGGCCCGCGCGACCGCCTGAACACTCTTCGCCACCAGACCGGCCCGAGGCTCCGGCCCGCCCCCAGTCCTGGCACCGATCCTCTTGTCCGCGTTGGACAGTGCCCGGCGCTGTCCCGCGAGCCGTCGGGTTCGCCGGTCTTCAAGACCCGCACACCCCCGCCGAAGCGGTCTTCAACGACGGCGAACCCTCGCGCAGCGCTGGGTTCGCCGTCGTCGGCGACGATCGAGAAGGGGGTTCGGCGGTCGTGAAGACGCGCCTGCTCCCGTGAGTTCACGGCTCTGAACGGCTGGCCGTCGCCGTTGTTGTCACTGAACGTTCTGCTTCGATTCCGAAGTGTTGACGGTGTGCCGACGGCGTGGCAGCCTGGATTAACAGTTAGGTAAGTTTCCTAACTAATGGTTGCCTTACTAGTAGTTGCCTTGCCAGCTCACACACTTCTCGCCGATGCCGGTTCGTCCGCCGCCCGTCCCGGTCTTCGTCGATAGGCTCGCCGAGGAGAGATTGTGAACGCACGATCCCGATGGGGCAGGCGCGTCGTCGCGCCGCTGGCCGCCGTCGCCCTGCTCGCACAACCACTGGTGGCTTCGGGGAACGAGGCCTTGCTGGCCGAGAACCTGTTGTCCCACAACAAACCCGTCACCGTGTCCTCTGTGGAGGACGAGACCACCGGCGGTGCGCTCGCCGTCGACGGTGACATCGCCACCCGCTGGGCGAGCGCCGAGGGCGTCGATCCGCAGTGGATCGCCGTCGACCTCGGCGGGCCCGCCACGGTCAGCAGGGTGAAGCTGGCGTGGGAGGCCGCGCACGCCAGCGACTACCAGGTCCAGGTGTCCTCGGACGGAAAGGCTTGGAAGGACGCGAAGAAGGTCACCGGGGGAGACGGTGGCACCGACGAGATCACCGGGCTGGCCGCCTCCGCCCGGTACGTCCGGGTCCTGGGAACCAAGCGCGCCACCGTCTACGGCTACTCGCTGTTCGAACTGGAGGTCTACGGCACGCGCACGGGCGGCGGGGACGTCGAGCCGCCGTCGGCTCCCGCAGGGGTGCGCTCCCCATCGTCCACTTCGGACAGCATCGACCTCGCGTGGGACCCCGCGCGGGACAACGTCGGCGTGACCGGCTACGAGATCCTGCGCAACGGCAACGTGATCGGCACCTCCGCGGGCACGTCCTTCACCGACACGGGACTGGTCTCGGCGACCGCGTTCACCTACACGGTCCGCGCGCGCGACGCGGCGGGCAACGTCTCCACGCAGAGCGCGGCGATCCAGGCGAGCACCAAGCCCGGCGGCTCCCCGAACGGCACGACGATCGTCGTCTCCGGTGACATCGCGAGCCCTGATCTGCCGGAGAACCACCGCAACACCGCGAAACTGGTGGAGGGCATCAACCCCCAGTACGTGCTGACCGTCGGCGACAACCAGTACCACGACGGCACGATCGCGGAGTACCGCGCGCACTACGACAAGTCCTGGGGCAAGTTCAAGCCGATCACCAAGCCGACTCCTGGCAACCACGAGTGGAACGACAAGCTCAACGGCTACAAGCAGTACTTCGGATCGATCGCAACACCTCAGGGAAAGCCCTACTACAGCTACGACATCGGTGACTTCCACTTCGTCGCGCTGGACACCGACCCGATCGTCAACGGCGCCAGCTCGAAGGCCGAGCAGCTCGCGTGGCTGAAGCGGGACCTCGCGGCGAACACGAAGTCCTGCGTCGTCGGTTACGGGCACCACCCTCGCTTCAACTCCGGCAAGTACGGCGACGACAAGCTCATGGCGCCGGTGTGGGACGAGTTCGTCAAGGCCCGCGCCGACCTCGTGTTCAGCGGCCACGACCACCACTACGAGCGGCTGAAGCCGTTGAACTCGCAGGGAAAGGTCGATGAGGCCAACGGGGTGCGCTCGGCGATCGTCGGCATCGGCGGGGACAGCCTCTACACCCAGATCAAGAAGCGGGAGGGCGTCGAGTCCTCCTTCGCCAAGCACGGCGTGATGAAGCTGGTGCTCTCGGGCAAGACCTACTCCTGGGAGATCGTCGGCGTCGGCGGGACCCTGCTGGACAAGGCCGGTCCCTACACCTGCCGGTAGATCCGTGCTGACCGCGCTCATCTGGGAGGAAGTCCGATGTACATCGCATCAGCGCGATCCGGTCTGTCCGACATGGACGGTCGAAAGCAGGGCCGGGTCGCAGGGAACGTCCTCGCGCTGGGCGCGGTCAGCCTGGTCACCGACATCTCCTCGGAGATGGTGACGGCCGTCCTGCCGCTGTACTTGGTGCTGGGCCTGGGTTTCTCGCCGCTTCAGTTCGGCGTTCTCGACGGCCTGTACTCGGGGGTGACCGCGATCGTGCGGGTCTTCGGCGGCACCCTCGCTGACCGCTGGCAGCGGCGCAAGCTCGTCGCCGGTGTCGGCTACGGCGTCTCGGCGGCGGCCAAGCTCGGGTTGATCGCGGCGGCGGGCTCGGCCACCGCGCTCGGGCTCGTGCTGGCCGCCGACCGCACGGGGAAGGGGCTGCGGACCGCTCCTCGCGACGCGCTGATCTCCTTGAGCAGCAACCCCGACACGCTCGGCCGTGCCTTCGGCGTGCACCGCGCGATGGACACCGTCGGCGCGTTCCTCGGCCCGCTCGCGGCCTTCCTGCTGCTGTGGACGGTGGCGGGCGGCTACGACACGGTGTTCTTCGTCAGCTTCTGCTTCGCGGTGCTCGGCGTGGTGCTGCTCGGGTTGTTCGTGACCGATCAGCGCCGCCCGATGCCTGCGAGCTCCTCGGCTGTTTCTCTGCGCGCGGCCTTCGGGTTGTTGCGGGACAAGGATTTTCGGCGGATCTGCTGCTGGGCCGTTGTTCTCGGGCTCGTCACGGTCGGCGATGCCTTCGTGTACCTGTTGCTGCAGAAGCGGTTGGACATCGCTCCGGAGTACTTCGCGATCCTGCCGCTCGGTACGGCAGGGGTCTACCTGTTGCTCGCCGTGCCGATGGGGCGCCTCGCGGACCGCTTCGGCCGGTGGCGGGTATTCGTGGCCGGTCACGTGTCGCTGCTCGTCGCCTACGTGCTCCTGGTCGGCGCGGCGGACGGTGTGCTGTTGCTCGTGACAAGCCTTGCCGCACATGGAATTTTCTACGCCTGCACGGACGGTGTGCTGATGGCGGCGGCCGGTCCGCTGCTGCCCGCTGAGCTGAAGACGAGCGGGATGGCGCTGCTGCAAACCGGTCAGGCGCTGGCGAAGCTGTTCTCCTCCGTCCTCTTCGGAGCGGCATGGACGTTGTGGGGCATGGGAACCGCGGTCACCCTCGCCCTGGTCGCGCTGGCGGCGGCCACCCTCGCCGTCGCGCTGTTCGGAAGGATTGCACGGTGACCAAGCGGATTCTGCTGGCGTTGCTCACGACCCTGCTGCTGGCCGGTGCGGCGATCACCTACACCGTGCACGCCATGGGGGAGCGGCCGGATCGCCAGCAGGCGGACGCGTCCGTGCTCGTCGACCGCTCCGGCGCGGTGCGGCTGGACGAGCCGGGCCGCCTGGTGTTCCGCAACACCGCTCCCGGCCCGGACCACGGCAAGGTCGCGTCGGTCTCGCTCGCCGATCCGACCGGCCCACGCCGGATCAGCGGGCTGAGCTGCGATCGCTTCTATGTCAGTGCTGGCGCAGGCCTCTGTCTCGCCAGTGCGCCAGGACCGCTGCCCAGCGCCGTGGCGGTGTTCGTGGACAAGGACCTCCGCGAGGTGCGTCGGGTGGAGCTGGCGGGAGTTCCCAACCGCGCCAAGCTTTCCCCGGACGGGACGATGGCGTCGTGGACGACCTTCGTCACCGGTGACACCTACACGCAGCCCGGCACGTTCTCCACGCGGACCGGGATCATGGACCGCGCGCAGGACCAGCTCTACTCCAACATCGAGGGCATCCCGCTGTTCCTCGGGAGCGAGCGCCACCACGCGGAGGACATCAACTACTGGGGCGTGACCTTCGCCCAGGACAACAAGCACTTCTACGCCACCGTGGCCACCGGCGGGCGCACGCACCTCGTCTCGGGCGACTACGACACGTGGGATGCGCGGGCGCTGCGCGAGAACGCGGAGTGCCCGTCGCTGTCCCCGGACGGCAAGCGGCTGGCCTTCAAGAAGCGCGTTTCCACCGATGGTGCCCGGCCGTGGCGGGAGCACGTCCTCGACCTCGCGACGATGACCGAGACCCCCCTCGCGGAGACGCGCAGCGTGGACGACCAGGCGGTGTGGCTGGACGCGCGGACGGTGGCTTACTCGCTGCCGAACGAGCGCGGCGGCAGCGATGTGTGGGGCGCGCCGGCGGACGGTTCCGGGGCGCCGCGACTGCTCGTTCCCTGGGGCGCCTCTCCTGCGTCCACCTGAGTGAGCGCTGATCGGTCGACATTCGGGACGAGTTTTTGACATGTGGTCGCTGTGTATCAGTTTTGCTGATGGCAAATCCCTTTTTTGGGCCATTTCCGGTTTTCTTTCCCGTGGTATATCCGCAGGTAAACCCCTGCTCGGTGCGCTGATCGGAGTAACTTTCGTGCTCTGTTCGGCTCGCTTCACAGGTCGTGTTGGCCACCGACCTAAGTTGGGTGAATTGGTTATTGGGTCTCATTACTGTCGCTATTGCCCCCTGCGAAATCCCTTGGGGTTCGCGGGGTCCCTGCATTCCTGCGTCAGGAGGTCCCTCCATGCGGCGTTCCCGTCGCGCACTGCTGGTCGCGGCGACCGCGACCTCGGTGCTGCTCTCGGTCGGCGTGGTCAACGCAAGTGGCCAGACCACGGGCGAACAGGTCCGGCTCACCGGTGACGGCTCTTTCTCGGTCAGCTTCGACGGCGGCAAGAGCTGGAGCCGCCAGCTCCCGACCGCCAAGAAGATCCACCTGGTCAACCGCTCGTTCGACCCGAAGTCGGCCGACGCGCTGCGCAACGCCCCCGCCGGGGAGCTGCGCGCCGAGGAGACCGGCGTCTACCTCGTCCAGTTCACCGCCGCTCCGCTGGACACCCAGCGCAAGGAGCTGCGCGGCCTCGGTGCCCGGGTCGGCGCGTTCATCCCCGACTACGCCTACGTGGTGCGGATGGACAAGGCCACCAGTGAGCGCGTCGCGAAGCTGGACTACGTCCGTTGGGTCGGCGCTTACCAGGCGGGCGACAAGCTCTCGCCCGGTCTCGCTGACGCTGTCCGTGCCAAGCAGCGCTTGCCGCAGCACCGCTACCTGCTGACCTTGGTCGAGGCTGACGCCGCCGACCAGGGCGCGCTCGTCGCGGAGATCGGCAAGCTGGGCGGCAAGGTGGAGAGCGCTTCCGCCAGCCGCCAGCACGTCGAGGCGGTTCTGACACACGACCAGCTGCTGTCTGTCGCCAAGCGCGCCGAGGTGCTCGCCGCGGAGAAGAACACCGGCGAGGTCGGCACGGACATGGACCTCGCGCGCCAGGACGTCGGCGCGACCACCATCGAGACCGCTGGTGGTTACAAGGGCGAGGGTGTGCGCGGCGAGGTCATGGACTCTGGGCTGAGGGTGACCCACCAGGAGTTCCAGAAGGCTCCGCCGGTCATGCACGGAGGTAACGGCAACAGCCCGAGCCACGGCACCTCGACCTACGGCGAGATCTTCGCTTCGGGTGTTTCGGCGAAGCAGCGCGGTCTGCTGTCGGAGGGCCAGGGCATCTTCGCGGCTTACCAGCAGCCTGACCGCTACAAGCACACTCAGGAGTTGGTGGACCCGGCGGGCAAGTACCGCGCCGTGTTCCAGACCAACAGCTGGGGCAGCCCGCTGACGACGGCGTACACCGCGATCTCGTCCGCCTTCGACAAGACGATCTTCGACACCGATCTGTTCATCTGCAACTCGCAGAGCAACGCCGGTTCGCAGCAGTCGCGTCCTGAGGCGTGGGCGAAGAACGTGCTTTCCGTTGGGGCGCAGTACCACAAGAACACCCTTGACCGCGCTGACGACCAGTGGAACCGGGGCGCCAGCATCGGTCCCGCCGCTGATGGCCGGATCAAGCCCGATGTGTCGCACTACTACGACAACATCGACACCACGTCGTCCAACGGTGACGCCACCTACACCACGTCCTTCGGCGGCACCAGCGGCGCGACGCCGATCACCTGCGGCACTGCGGGTCTGGCGTTCCAGATGTGGGCCGACGGTGTCTTCGACGGCGGTCCCGGCAAGAAGCGCGACGTCTTCGACAGCCGTCCGCACGCCGCCACCATGAAGGCGCTGCTGATCAACACCGCGAACCAGTACACGTTCTCCGGTGAGACCCACGATCTGACTCGTGTGCACCAGGGTTGGGGCACTGCCAGTGTCGGCAACATGTACGAGCTGGCGAAGTCGAACGGGTGGAAGCTGCCCGTGCTGGTGAACGAGTCCGAGGTGCTCAAGGTCGGCCAGACCAGCACTCACGAGATCACCACCGATGGCAGCAAGCCGTTGAAGGCCACTCTCGCCTACAGCGACCCCGAGGCGGCTCCTTCTGCGGCCAAGACTCTCGTCAACGACCTGACGTTGAAGGTCACCGCGCCCGACGGCACCGTCTACTGGGGCAACAACGGCTTGCGCGCAGGCAACTTCTCCACCCCTGGCGGTTCCGCCGACACGATCGACAACGTCGAGAACGTGATCATCGAGAAGCCGGCTTCCGGCACTTGGAAGATCGAGGTCTCGGCGGACGCGATCAACGTCGACGCCCACCGGGAGACTCCGGACACCGACGCTGACTTCGCGCTCGTCGTGACCAAGTAGTCCCTGTCGAGACGGGGTGCCACCTCCGGGTGGTGCCCCGTTTCCGCGTTCAGCCAAGCTTTTCGCCGACTCTGATGTTGCGCATCGGTGTCTGGTCGGGGTCGACCCACTTCGGTGGGGTGAAGGTCGGGATGCCGTCGTGGAAGGTGATCTTCCAGCCTTCGTCGTGCATCACGTGATGGTGATGCGAACACAACAGGACGAGGTTGTCGATCTTGGTGTCGCCTCCGTGGAGCCAGTGCACTACGTGATGGGCTTCCGTCCACGCCGGAGGCCGATCACAGCCGGGGAAGGCGCATCCTTTGTCCCGTACCGCCAACGCTTTGCGCATGGCTGGGGTCGCGGTGCGGTTGTTGCGTCCGACGTCGAGTGGTCTTCCTTCTCCGCCGAGGAGGACCGGGAGGATGTTGGCATCGCAGGCGATCTGTCGGACGAGGCGCGCGGTGATGGGGTCGCCCCACGCGGTGTAGCCGGTGCCGAGGCTGGCCATCAGATCGGCGTAGGAGATCGTGACGATCACCTGAGGACGTTCGCCCCCGTTGGTCGGCAACACCTTCGTCGCCAACGCCAAATCGATCACTTCCGCGAAAGCGTCGGCGTACCGCTGCTCGGTCGTGCGGTCATCGCCCGGACGCTTCTTGGCCAGGGCATGCATCAACGCTTGGATCTTCTGCCCCGTCAGCGTGTCAAAGCTCCCGATCAAGTGCAGGTGACCGTGTTCGTTGGTGCCCATCTTCACCGACCGCTGCGCCACACCTTCCTTCTCATCCCGATAAGTGCCTTCGGGGTCGCAGTGGGCCCGGGTCACCTTCGCCGCGTACATGAGCTGTCGGGGGTTGAGGCGGGGCGCGTGACGACACAGCTCCTTCTCCACCGCGCCCGCTTTCTTGGCAGGCACTTTCGCGACGGTGTCAGCGATGATCTGCGCATGCCGGGCACTGATCACCCCCGCATGCAACTTCTCCCTCGTCCTCTCCAACGAGGGCAGTTGTTTCACCAACCGACTGCGCCGGTTCGCGTCTTCGGGTGCGATCTTCACCGTGGCGCGCAACAACACCGCCAGATCCTTACACCCTTCCCGCGCAGGCAACCCCTGAGACTCCGCCTCAGCAGCGACCTCGATCGCCGAAGCAGTCACCAAATTCAAGATCGTCTCATGCTCACGCAAATGCTCCAGCAGCGCATCACCGGTCAACCGATACGCATCACGCTGACCCAGATGCACCTTCAGGGATTCGATCATTGCGTTGGTATCAAACAACTTTCTCCCCCTCGCTTCTCCTTTCTATTGTCTCAAATTCGAAGATCGAGATCCTGTCCCCAACGAGTGAATCACGTTGAGCCACAACAGCTTTGTTCGTCGACTCCGTCGACGCAACCACAGAACCCACTACCCGCAACGAAACCGCCGGTCGCCTGCGAAACCGGGTCGGCTTTACCTGGGGTGCGCGTGCCATACGCTTGCCCGCGTGGGCCGGTGATCCTTCACCGTGCCCGTCCGGCCCATGACGGCACGCGCAAGGGCCCCCAGGTCAAGCCGACCCCCACGCAGCAACCCACGCCCCGCGCACCCAACTCAACCTGGAAGCGCGACCGCACCCCGCTGGAAAGAGCTAAAGGCTCCAGCCGTTCCCGACCTGGAAGTCCAGCGGTACCCGGCTTGGAAGTCCAGCCGTTCCCGACCTGGAAGTCCAGCGGTACCCGGCTTGGAAGTCCAGCCGTTCCCGACCTGGAAGTCCAGCGGTACCCGGCTTGGAAGTCCAGCCGTTCCCGGCCAGGAAGTCCAGCCGTTCCCGGCTTGGAAGCCCAGCCGTACCCCATCGGGAAGTCCAGCGGTACCCGGCCTGGAAGCGCAGCCGTACCCGGCTGGAATGAGCTAAAGAAAAAACCCATCCCGCAACACAGCCACAAACCATCACCAACACAGCGGTTTGCGGCGGTTAACGATGATCAAGAGGTGGGTTCGCTGGTCTTGAAGACACCCAAACCCGCAGCCGCGAACCCGCGGCCGCAACCCAAGAGCTCAGCCGCGCAGGGCGCCGTGCTCGGCCAGCCACCGCTGGTACTCCGGGCTCCGGTCCACCGCCTCCTGGTACGCCGACCGCGCGGCGGCCAGGAGTCTCTCCGCCAACGGGGTCAGCGATCCGCTCCGGTTCCACACCAGCACGTGCCGCACTCGCATCGGCACGTCGACGAGCGGGCGCACGACCACTCCGGGGGTTTCGCGGAACGTGGCCTGGCCGATCGCGACCGCCTGGCCGGCCATCATCAGGTCGCGGGCGCCGGAGGCCTCGGTCTCGTGGCTGACCTTGGGGCGGAAGCCGGCGTTCTGGCAGGCGATGGCGAAGTACTCGCGGAAGCGGTCGCCGGGCGGGGGGATGACCCACTGCTCCTCGGCGAGGTCGGTCAGGGTCAGTTCGCGGAGCGCGGCGAGGGGGTGGGAGCTGGACAGCAGCGCGAAGCTGGGCTCGGTGGCGACGACGCGGCGTTCGACCTCGGGGCGGGGCGCGACCTCGTGGTCGGGGTACTCGAGCATCGCGGCGAGTTCGAGGCGGCCGGAGGCCACGAGGTCGACGAGGGTCGCCGAGGAGGTCTCGGTGCGCAGGGTGACCTCGGCGTCGGGGAGCAGTTCGCGGAGCCTGCCGAGCAGGCCGACCATCAGCGGCCCGGGTGCGGCGCCGTAGCGGAGCAGCCGCAGGTCCTGCTGCGCTCCGGCGCGGCGGATGGCGTCGGCCTGGAGCTGGTCGATGGCGGGCAGGACGGCGCGCGCCCTGGAGATGACGAAGGTGCCGAGGTCGGTGGGCACGGTGCCGTCGGGGCCGCGCAGGAACAGTTTGCCGCCGAGCAGGGTCTCGATCCGCTGGAGCTGCCCGGTGAGCGAGGGCTGGGAGAGTCCGAGGGAGGTCGCGGCCTTGGTCACGCTGCCCGCGTCCGCGATCGCGCAGATGACCCGCAGGTGCCGGATGTCGAGCTCCATAGGTTCACACTATGGGGTTGGGAAATGCCCGCCTAGCTCCTGAGGGGTGACGTGGCGGGGTGAGCTAGGTTCGTCGGGGGGAATCACCAGGAGCGCAGTGTCGACAAAAGCACAGGGGGCGTGATCATGCGGGCGGTGCACCGCTGGGTGGCAGCGGGTTGCCTCGTGCTGCTCGCCCTTCTGCTCGCGATGTCCCTCGCGGAGATCAGACCGCCCGCGCCGGTCCCGGCGAGCGCTCCGGCGACGGGCTTCTCCGCCGAGCGCGCCATGGCGCACCTGAAGGCGATCAGCGTCCGGCCGCGCCCGATCGGCTCGCAGGCCCACGCGGACGCGCGCGAGTACGTGTTGCGGCAGCTGCGTTCGCTGGGTCTCGACCCGACGGTGCAGCGCGCCACCGCCAACCGGCAGGCCGACTTCGGCGAGGTGCGCAACGTGTACGCGCGCATCCCGGGGCGGGCCAGCACGGGAACGGTGCTGCTGGTGGCGCACTACGACTCCACGTCGAAGGGGCCGGGCGCGGCGGATGACGGCGCGGGTGTCGCGGCGCTGCTCGAAGCCGCGCGCGCCGTGCTGAGCGGACCGAGGCCCCGCAACGACGTCGCGCTGCTGCTCACCGACGGCGAGGAAGCCGGATCGCTTGGCGCGCAAGCCTTTGTGAGCGCGAGCCTGCTCGATCCGCGTGCGACGGCGGTGCTCAGCTTCGACGCGATGGGCTCGGGCGGACCGTCCACGGTGGTCGATGCGGGCAGGTCGAGCGCGTGGCTGCTGCCCTCGCTGTCCACAGTGGACAAGCCGTCGGCGTGGTCGTTCGCCGGGGCGCTGCGCCGGATCGTGCCGGACGACTCGGACTTCGCGGTGTTCCGCAAGGCGGGCTTCGCCGGGCTGAGCTTCGCGTTCACCGAGGTCGCCGCGCGCAACCACACCGGAGCCGACACCGTCGCGGCGGTGGACCCCGGCAGCGTCCAGGACCACGGCGACAAGGCGCTCGCGCTCGCGAAGTCGGTGGGGGAGCGCGATTTCGCCGAGGCCGCGCGCGGGAACGCGACCTACTTCACCGCGTTCGGCGTGCTGCTGAGCTACCCGAACTGGGTGGTGGTCCCGCTCGCGATCGCCGCCGCGCTGCTGTTCTGCGCGGTCGGCTGGATCGCGGTGCGGCGCAGGGGCGCGCGGTTGCGGGCGATCGGCCTGGCGGCGGGCACCTTCATCCTGCCGATCGCCGTCACGAACATGCTGGCGCACGTGGCCTCGTGGCTGCTGAACGTGCTCCGCCCGGACTACGCCCACAACGTGACCTACCGGTCGGAGTTCTACGAAGCCGGGTTGCTCGTGCTGAGCGCGCTGATCACGGTGTCCTGGTACCGCGCGGCGCGGCGGCGCTGGACGACCGAGGAGACCGTGCTCGGCGTGTGGGCGTGGTTCGCGGTGCTGGCGGTGGTGTTCGCCTTCGTGCTCAAGGGCGCCGCGTACGTGACCACGCTCCCGTTGCTGCTGGGCGGTGTCGCGGCGCTCGTGGCCCTCCGGTGGGGCGGCGAAGATCCGTTCTGGCCGAGGCTGGCGTTCGCGGCGGCGGCGCTGCTCGCGGTGCCGTTGATGACGCCGCTGGTCGACTTCACCTGGCGCGGGCTGTCCTTCGCCGGGCCGCCGCTGGTGGCGGCGATCATGGTGGTCGCGCTGGCGCTGCCGCTGCTCGACATCCTGGAACCCAAGCGCCCCAAGCTGATCGCGACCGCAGCGGTGATCGCGGCCGTCGCGCTGTTCGTCGCCGGAGTGGTCGTCGACCGCTTCGACCGCGACCACCCGCACCAGACGAGCCTGCTGTACGTGATGGAAGCCGACATCGGCAAGGCGTTCTGGATCAGCTACGACCGGCACCCGTCGCCGTGGACGAGCCGCTACCTCACCGGCACCGACGACCCCGAGCTGGAATCGCTCGAACAGGACGCGAACCCCGGCTCGCAGGCCGACTACGACGGCGGAGCCGCTTCGCTGGCCGCAGTGCCCGCGCCGCGCGCCACGGTGCTGCGGGTCTCGCGGGAGCAGGACACGACCGTGCTCCAGTTGCGCGTGGATGCCGTTGGCGCGCAACGAGTTTCGGTGTACGCGGACACGACGGCGCACACGGTCGTCGACGCCGCGGTGCAGAACGTCCGGCTCGGCAAGCTCACCAAGGGCTTGCTCGCGCGGGAGCCGTGGAGCTGGGGCTTCGGCTTCACCGCCGTGCCGCCGGAGGGCCTTGAAGTGGAGCTTCGAGTGCGCGGTACCGGGCCGTTGCCGCTGCGCCTGGTGAGCCACCGCTACGGCCTGCCGAACGTCGCGGAGTTCCGCCCGATGCCGGAGGACCTGGTGCTGTCCTCGCGGCCGGGCGGGGAAACCGTGGTGTCGCGGACGCAGCGGGTGGACCTGGCCGCGCGCTGAGCTACCCGACGCCCTCCGCCAGGTTCACGCCCTTGAGGTAGGAGTCCCACCACAGGCTCGACGGACGCCCGTTGAGGTCGGTGAACCCGTAGTCCTCGGCCAGTTCCACCACCGTGCGGACGGTGCCCGTGTGCCGGGAAGGATCGGGGTCGGCGGCCAGGGCGGCGACCGCGCGCCCGATGAACTCCGGACTCTCGGTCAGCCGCGCCAGCTCTTCGGGGAGCGCCTCGCGCATCGACTCGGTGAGCATCCAGCCCGGCGACACCGCGAGCGCGGTCACCCCGTACGGCGCGAAGTCCGCCGCCAACCCCACCGGAACGCGGTTGATCGCGGTCTTCACCACGTCGTAGTAGAGGTTCTGGTTCTTGCCGTAGTCGTCGGAGACCGCCCACGTGGTCAGCGCGACCAGCCCACCGCGCGTCTCGGTCAGCAGCGGCGCGCCGAACTGCACAGCCAGCATGTGCGCGCGCAGACCCGCGTCCAGCATCAGGTCGAGGTGCGCGGGCTCCAGCTCCCAGAACTTCTGCGTCAGCACGCGCTTCTCGTAGCCTCCCCACGCGTTGGACGCGAGGACGTCCAGTCGCCCGGACTCGGAGCGGACCCGCTCGAACAACGCTGTGACCTGCTCGTCGTCGGTGTGGTCGCAGCGCACCGCGATGCCCTTGCCGCCGCGCGCGGTGACTTCCTCCGCCGCGTCCTCGATGGTCTCCGGCCGACCCGTCGGGCTGCCGCCGTCCCTGCTGGAGCGCCCGGTCACGTACACCGTCGCGCCCCGCTCGCCGAGCACGGCGGCGATCCCGCGTCCCGCGCCCCTGCTCGCTCCGGTCACCACGGCGATCTTGCCGTCCAGCCGCATGTCGTCTTCCCGTCGTCGTCGCGTCGTTGACGACGATGGTCGCGCCGAAACCTGACAGCGCGCGTCAGTGTTCCGGCGCGAGATCGTGCCTACTCCCCGCAGGAACCGTCGATGCCGCCGATGACGGTGGCGGCGGTCGCGGTGCGAAGGACGGTCATGCGTCTCTCCCGAACTGGACGGATCGGACAACTCGACACTCCGGCCGTGGAGAGTCCTCCCGCACCCCGTTCGGGCTCACCCGGACACGTCCGGTCAGTCCCGTACGCCCAGCTCAGACGGTTGCCGGGCGCAGTGACGGGCGGCAGAGCGCGAACGGGGCGAGCTCGGCGGGCGCCCAGCCGGAGGGCACCGCGATGGCCAGCGCGCGGGAGAGCGCCATGGCCAACGGCAGGCCGTTGAGATCGAAGCCACTGCCCGCCCAGACGTTCTCGTCGACGCGGTGCACGACGGGCAGCCGGTCGGCGGTCCGCGCGACCGGAGCGGCCCTGCGCTGCGTCGCCCGGAACTGGCCGATCGCCGGGAACAGCCTGGGCAGCGCCCGCGTGAGCGCCGCGTGCACGGCGTCCTCCGGCTTGCGGTCGAGCGGGCCGGAGTTGCCCGCTCGCACGGAGACCGCGGGCCCGTAGCCGCCCAGGATCACCCTGCCGTCCTTGGTCTGCTGCCAGTAGGTGCCGTTGGCGCCGACGGTGGCCGACATGCCGGTGCTGAAGATGGCGGGCAGCGCTTCCGTGGCGAGCACCTGCGCCTGGCTCGCGGTGATCACCCGGTCCAGGTCGGGCACCAGGCGCCCGCTCCACGCGTTGACCGCCACGATCGCCGCGTCCGAGCGCACCAGACCCCGCGTGGTCATCACGCGCACGCCCTTGGCCGCCTGCTTCACGTCGATCACCGCGGTCCCCGTGTGCACGGTGGCCCCGAGGTCCATCGCCGCCTTGAGCAGCGCGAGCACCAGCAGCGTCGGGTCGAGCGCACCTCCTGGCAGCAGCAGGCCGCAGCGCACGTCTGCGGCGAGCGGCGTGGTGACCGCCGCGCGCAGGTCGCGCGGGCTGAGCCACTCGGTCGTGACGCCGTCGGCCCGCAGCGCCCGCGCGCGCGTGGCCAGAGCGGCCGTCCGCTCCTCGCCGACGGCGAGCTGGATGTGGCCTTCGGTGTTGACCGGGCAGTCCACCTCGCCGTTCTCGGTGGCCTTGCGGAGCAGCGTGAAGCCCTTCTCGGCGATCCGCAGCACCTGTCGCGCGGTGCGCTGGCCCAGCCGCTCGGCCGCCCGCTCGTAGGGCTCTGGCGTGGTGGGCACGACCAGACCGGCGCCGCTGCCGCTGGCCCCGCCCGCGAGGCTGCCCGCTTCGATGACCGAGACGCGCCTGCCGGAGCTGGCCAGCCAGTAGGCGCAGGCCGCTCCGAAGAGACCGCCGCCGACCACGGTGATCTCCGTGCTCGCCGGTGGGGCGTCGGTGGTCGGCGCGGTCAGGGGCGGCCGGTGCCCGGGTCCTGACACGAGTGTTCCCTTCGGTGGAGCTTCTGGGGCAGGGGACGAACCTCTTCGGCGCGGCCGGTGTCCGGCAACAACTCCTTCGCGTCCCGGACGGACTTGGACGCGAGGACAAGGGTTTTTCCTGCTGGACTGATGGTCAGCCGGAAATCTTCGCGTCGGCGAGCGCGCTCAGCTCAGAACGCCCGATCGGCCGGTCGAAGAGCCGCACGTCGCGGATCGAGCCGCGCCAGCCCGAGTTGTGCCGTCCCCTGTAGACGGCGCGGCCGATGTCGAAGGCACCTGTCGCCCCGCGGAGGCCGCCGGGCAGTTCACTGGAGCCGACCGCGGCTCCGTCGACGTAGAGGATCAGGATCAGCTTGCGCGCGGCCGCGCTGTAGACGCCGCCGATGTGCGTCCACCTGTTCCGGCGCGGCGCCGTACCGGACAGCGCAGCGCTGATCACGTCGCCGTCGTCGGTGTGCGGTGCGGCGAAGGACCACGCGTCGGCGTCGCCGTTGTAACCGAGAAGGAACGAGTCGAACGCGCCGCCCCGCGCGCTGACCGCCGTCGCCCAGTCGCCGGTCGCCGCGAGCCGCACCCACGCGGTCACGCTGAAACCCTTCTCGGGAGCGAGAATGCGGTGGTCGGTCGAAACGCGCCCGCTGCCGTCGAACTCCGCGCCAGCCGGTGTCAGTGCGACGCCTCCGCTCAGCTGCGCAGCTGTCCCTCCGGCGGAGTCGGAAGCTGAGGTCCCAGAACAGTCGTCTAGCTTCCACACGGCCACGGGCTTGGCGTGCACGGGAGCGGTTTGCGTACCTGGCAACACAGACAGGCACAGCAGCGCGAGCGCGACTCGGACCGAGCGCCGGAGCCACCACGGGGCACGCGATTCCCGCTCGACGACGACCGGCGGCGATGGTGTGTGCGCCGCGGCGCCGAGCGCGCGCCACGCCGCCGTCCACGCCGAGAGTGCCGACTCGTCGTGCTCACTCGCGCGAAGGCAAGCGAGCACGAACGCCTCGACGAACTCCAGCCGGGGCGGCCTTGTCAGGCGTTTCCCGGTCAGGATGTCGGAGACGGTCGCTGGCGGAAGCGCGTCGGAGGGCCCAGCGAGCACGCGCAGCCTGCGCAGCGACGGTGTGCCTGCCCAGCCGCGCAGTTCGTTGAGCTTGGCGATCAGCTCCGCGTTGCCGGAGATCCCGGTCGGGTCCGGCGGCGCGTCGAAGAGACCTTTGGTCACAGCACCTCCTGCGCGATCCCGGTGTGAATGGGCGCGGGAATCGGATTCAGATGCCGCAACGGTAGCATTCTACTGCTTTAAAGAATCGATATGGTCAAATTCAAAGATGTGCGGTAAAGGCGTTCGCTAATGCGTCCGTGAAAGGATCGCGGAGCCGCTGAGCAGCGCCGACCACAGCAGGAAGATCGGCGAATACACAGCGAGGGCCATGGTCGCGGCCGTGTCCATCGGGGCGACGGCATCGCGGAGCGGATGCAGCAGCAACAAGCCTGCGATCCCGCGCGCCGCCAACGCCGCGACGGCGATCCACGTCGGAATCAGCAATGCGCGCCGAAATCGCGATCGCAGGAGCCCGATCGGCAGAGCGGCTATCGCCAGCGCCGCGAGCACAAGGGTCGGCGGCGGGAGCAGGGAATCGCTGAGAAGTCGTTCGCCGACGCCGACCGAGTCCAGCAGAGCCTGTCCGCCGAGCGCCCAGTACGCCCTCATCCCGGCGTAGAGGAGGGCGAGCGCGGCCGCTCCACGGCTCGCCATGATCGCGAGTGGGCCGCGCAGGTCCGGCTTGCCCGTCACGCCGCTCCTCCCGCTCTTCCCGCTTTGATCGGCCTGGACACCCCCAGCGCCCAGGCCGATCACCCGGAGCCAGCATGTCCAGCGCGCGCTCGCAGCGACTCCCACCGAGGCATGAGGCGCCTCCCTCTCGCGGGGGAGATGGATGTCTGTGCGGTCTGCGACCATTCGTGCCGTGACCGGTGATCCGCTCGCGGGATCGAGCATCAGCGCTGCTCTTCGTCGTGCGCTGGGGCCGCTGGTCAGCCGCTTCACCTTCCGCTCGTGGATCTTGCTGCTGCCCGGTGGGGCGCTGCTGCTGTCCTTCATCGGCCTGGACGCCGGGATCGGCACGGTGGTCGGCGGGTGGTTCCCGTGGCCGCCCGCGCAGGTGGTGATCATGGTGCTGGCGCTGGTGGTGCCGCCGGTGGTCACCGGCTTCATCCCGGCCGTGCGCATGGTGGAGATCGTCGCCGTGCGCGCGCTGCTGGGCGTGCCGCTGCCGGACTACTCCGCCGAGGACGGGCGCTCGTGGCGGACTCGGTGGCGCACGGCGGCCTGGTTCCTGCTGCACATGGTCGGCGGCGGGGTCGTCGCGGTGATCACGCTGCTCGCGCCGACCTTCGGCATCGCGTTGTTCATCTCCCCGGTCGTTCCCGCGCAGCGCATCGAGTTCGCTGCCCAAGGTGTCATCGAGTTCGCCAGCGGCGTCGAGGCGCTGTGGGGCGTGCCCCTCGGCCTGGCGCTGTTCGCCGCGTCGCTGTACGTGATCTTCTGGCTCGGCGTGCTGATGCGGAACCTCGCGCCGGTGCTGCTGGGGCCGTCGCCGGAGGAGCGCATCGCGAGCCTGGAACGGCGCACCGAGCAGCTTGCCGAGCGCAACCGGCTCGCGCGCGAACTGCACGACTCGGTCGGGCACGCGCTCACCGTCACCACGGTGCAGGCGGGCGCGGCCCGGCTGGTGCTCGACAGCGATCCGGAGTTCGTGCGCGCGGCGCTGCTGGCGATCGAGGAGGCCGGGCGGACCGCGCTGGAGGACCTCGATCACGTGCTCGGCCTGCTGCGCGAGGAGCGCGCGGCGGGCACGACACCGCAGCGAACGCTCGCGGACATCCGTTCACTGCTGGACAAACCACGCGTCAGCGCCGAGCTGACCGGAGACCTGGAACGGGTTCGCCCAGCGGTCTCGCGGGAGGCTTACCGGATCGTGCAGGAGTGCCTCACCAACGCGCTGCGGCACGCCGGCGAAGTGGAGGTCCGGGTGCGGATCGCCGTGCTGGAGCGGGTTCTGGAGCTGGAAGTCGCGAATCCGGCGCGCGCGACGAAGGCGTCGGGGCGCGGTGGCAGGGGACTGACCGGCATGCGGGAGCGGGTGACCGTGCTCGGCGGCGAGTTCGCCGCAGGAGCGGACGACGGACAGTGGCGGGTCGTGGTGACCCTCCCGATGGGGGACAGATGACAACGACGATCGTGCTCGTCGACGACGAGGACCTGATCCGCACGGGGCTGCGCGCGATCCTGAGCGCCGAGCCCGATTTCGAGGTCGTCGGCGAGGCCGCTGACGGCGCCGAAGTGGTGCCGCTGGTGCGCTCGCTGCGGCCCGACGTGGTGCTCATGGACGTGCGCATGCCCGCTGTCGACGGCATCCAGGCGACCCGTCACCTGCTGTCGACCATGGCCGAGCCGCCGAAGATCCTCGTGGTCACCACGTTCGAGAACGACGACTACGTCTACGACGCCCTGCGCGCGGGCGCGAGCGGCTTCCTGCTCAAGCGGGCCCGCCCGGCCGAGATCGTGCAGGCCGTGCGCACGGTGGCCAGCGGCGACTCACTGCTGTTCCCCGGAGCGATTCGCGAGCTGGCGCAGCGTCACGCTGGGGACGAGCGGGACGCGCTCTCCAGCGCCCAGCTGACCGAGCGCGAGGCCGAGGTGCTTCGGCTGGTGGCGAAGGGTCTGACGAACGCGGAGATCGCCGCCGAGCTCGTCGTCAGCGTGGAGACGGTGAAAACGCACGTCGGCAACGTGCTCGGCAAGCTGGGCGCCCGCGACCGCACGCAAGCGGTGATCATCGCCTACGAAAGCGGATTCGTGGGCACGCGCTGACCTAGCATCCATGCCCATGCACGCACTCCGGGAGATCGACGGCTCGCCGCTGGCCGAGGCGCTGTACGCGGAGGTGGCCGACACCGTCGCCGCCCTTCCGGCGCGGCCCCAGCTCGTCGCGCTGATCCCGGAGGAGGACCCCGTCGGCGCGCTGCACGGCGAACAGCTCAGCTGGGACGGCGCCGAGCTGGGCATCGACGTCGTGCTCCGCGTGCTCCCGGTGGACGCGCCCGCCGCCGACCTCGCCGCCGTGCTCGACGAGCTCTCCGCCGACCCCGGAGTGCACGGGGTGAGCGTCGCCGAGAGCTTCCTCGGCGAGGAAGGGCTGCGCGAGCGGATCGCTCCGGCGAAGGACGTCGAGGGCGCCAACCCGCTCTCCGTCGGCAGGATCGCGCACGGCCTGTCCGCGTTCTCGCCCGTGGCCGCCGTAGCAGTCGTGGAACTCCTGCGGCACGCCGGCATCGCGCTCTCCGGGCAGCGGATCGTGGTAGTGGGCAAGGGAAAGCCCGTCGAGCTGGCGCTGCTGTCCCACCTGCGGGCCGCCGCCGTCACCCTGGTTTCCGGCCGCGATCCCGGTCTCGCGGACATCACGGCTTCGGCGGACGTGCTGGTGTCCGTGGTGGGGCGGGGCGGGTTGATCACCCCGAAGCACGTGAAGCAGGGGGCGACCGTGGTCAGCGTGGGGCTCGACCACACCGCCGAGGGCTCCGGCGGTGAGTTCGGCGGACTGCTCCCCGGCGCGGTCGGCGACGCCGAGGCCAAGGAGCTCGCGGAGGTCGCGGGCACGTTCATCGCCTCGCTCACCGTCGGCGCGCTCCTGCCGACGCTCGTGCTCCGCCACGTTGCCCAGGCAGCACTCCGCTCCTCCCCGCGCCCGTAGATCCGCCTCTCGTATGTACTTGCGTGTATATATGGCTGTGCGTATATTCAGGGTATGAGCTCCACGGTGCAGCAGCGGATGGCGGCGATCTCGGAGCCGAACCGGTTCCGGATCGTCGAGGTGCTGAAGGACGGGCCGCAGCCGGTCGGCGGCATCGTCGACGCGCTCGGCATGGGGCAGCCACAGGTGTCCCGGCACCTGCGGCTGCTCGCGGAGGCGGGCGTGGTCGAGGCGACCAAGCGGGCCCAGCAGCGGATCTACCAGCTGCGCCCCGATGCGATGCACGTGATCAGCGACTGGGCGCAGGGCTTCGCGGCGCTGTGGGAGCGGCGGATGGACCGCCTCGGCTCGTTCCTCGACGACGACCGCGCACCCGAGTGAGGAGAGCGATCGTGCCCGACGGCATCGTGATCGACAGGACGAACAACGTCGTCCACATCAGCCGCACCTACGCCGCCGGTGTCGACCGCGCTTGGTGGGCGTGGACCGACCCGGAGGCGATCAGTCGCTGGTGGGGGCCGCAGGGGTGGGCGGCGACCGTGTACGAGATGGACGTTCGCCCCGGCGGTCGCTGGCGGTTCCAGATCGCGCCGGTGGACGGCTCGGCGGCAGCGGTCCGCTGTGTCGCCACCTACAACGCGGTCCTTCCGCGTGCCGAACTGGCTTACGACGACGCGTTCGCCGACGAGGCGTGGCAGCCCGGCGACACCTTTCCCACCACGGTCACCTTCACCGCTGTTGGAACCGGCTGCACCGTCGAGGTCGCGGCGAGCTTCCCCGACAGCGCGGCGTTGCAACGGGCCGTCGAGTTGCAGATGGCCGGTGGCTACGCCGAGGCGCTCGACCGGCTCGGCAGCTTGTTGGACGATCCCACTGAAGGAGAAGCGACCATGCTCACCATCACCTCGGCCGACGGCACCACGATCGCTTACGAGCAGAGCGGCTCAGGCCCGGCGATCATCGTGGTCAGCAACGTCGCGGGGGACCACACCAGCGTCGCGGGCCTGGTCACGGCATTGGCCAAGGACTTCACCGTGATCACCTTCGACCGTCGCGGCCGAGGTGCCAGCGGCGACCCGCAGCCCTACGACCCCGCGCGGGAGATCGACGACATCTCGGCACTGATCGACGTCCTCGGCGGTTCCGCCGCCCTGACCGGCGGGTCCGGCGCGTGCGGGCTAGCACTGGACGCGGCCAGCGCGCTGGGCGGCAAGGTCAGCGGCCTCTACCTCTACGAGCCCCCGTTCATCGTCGACGACTCCCGGCCACCGGTCCCCGCCGACTCCGTCGAGCACCTGGAGGCGCTGGTCGCGGCCGGTAAGCGCAGTGAGGCCAACGAGTACTTCATGACCGAGGTGGTCGGTGTCCCCGCCGAGTACATCCCGATGATGAAGGCGGACCCGTCCTGGGCGGAGATGGCCGCCTACGCCCACACCTACGCCTACGACGGCCGGATCTGGCGCGGTCTCCAGGACGGCGCACCGCTGCCCACCGACCGCTGGAGCATCGACGCGCCGATCGCCGTCTCCGTCGGCGGCAACAGTGAGGCGTTCATGCGCACCGGCGCCGCCGCCCTGGCCGCGATCCTGCCGAACGTCACCGTGCTAACCCTGGCCGACCACGACCACGGCGCCTTCTGGGCCGCTCCCGACCCCGTCGCCGACCAGATCCGCACGTTCCTCCTACCCTGACCTCCTTCACCGACCGCTTCGGCTGACCCGCCTCCGCTGACCGCCTCGGTGAGGCTCGGCGAGGCACTCCGTGCTCCCTGAATGACTCATTGAGGACGCTCAAGTACCTGAATGACTCATTCAGGCCGCTGAAGTACCTCAATGAGTCATTCAGCGCGCTCAACCACATGAACGGGTCATTGGCGCGCGTGGTCGGAGCCCTGAACGACCCGTTTGGTGCGTTGAGCGCGCTGAACGGGTCGTTTGGTGCACTGGGAGCCCTGAACGGGTCGTTTGGTGCGGTGGAGTACCTGAAGGGGTCGTTCGGGGCTTAAGGGTGGGCGCGAGTGGGGGTGAGCCACTGGCGGTGTTTGGGGCGGGTGCGTTGGCGCCACTCGCCGGGGAGGCCGTGTTCGACGTCGTGGGCGCGGTGCTCCTCCCGGGCGTAGAGCAGGCCGTAGGTGAAGGCGCTCTCGCCGTGCTGCTCGGCCTCGTCGGAGAGGGCGCGCAGCAGGCGGCGGCACACGACGCTGTCCTGGTGCACGCCGAGGAAGCGCTGGAGGTCGCGCATCTGCTTGCCGAAGCGGACGGCGGGGCGACCGCACACCTGGGCGGCGGCCATGGAGGCGTCCCACACGCACTTGGCGGCCTTGCGCACGTCGTGCAGGGCCTCGTCGCGCTCGGGGCCGGGGTGCCGGTACTCGGCGACGGCGGCCATCCGGGACTCCAGGCGGCGGTAGGAGCGGGCGACCTCGCCGGGCAGCGCGGCGGCGGCGGAGAGGGACGCGTCGGGGGAGGAGTGCTCGAAGATCCGTTCCATCGCCACGTGCAGCGCGGCCTGCCGCGAACTGTCCAAAGTGGACACAACGCGCTCGTGCAGCTCGATGCGCCGCCCGGAGAAGAACGTGTCGGCGCGCGCGGCGACGGGGCCGCGAACGAGGTCGCTCGGCACGAGCGCGATCTGGCCGTTGAGCCTGGCCTGCACCATCTCCAGGTCCCGCGCGTCGCCGAGCATGGTGTTGAACCAGCACAGCTCGGCGACGACGAACCGCGCGTGCTCGGCGTCGAGGAAGCGGGGGAAGGCCTCCAGGCCGCTGCGCAGCCTGCGCACGCCCACCCGCAGTCTGCGCAGCGCGTCGGGCTCGCGGTGCCGGACCCGGCCCTCCTGGAACAGCACGACGTCCACCTGCTCGCGGAGGTAGGCGCCGACCACGTCCCCGGCCCGTCGGTCCACCAGTGTCCGGACAGCGGAGTCGGAGTCCTTGTTCGCGGTCATGGGTGCTGCTTACCACCGAACGGCGGAGTCAAGCGCGGCGCCCCGGGCGTGGGGGGTGAGTGCCGCACAGCACGCGGTAAGCGCACTAACTCGAATGGGTGATCTTTGTCAGGGGCGCACCGTTGTGCCTGGCAGGGACGTCGTCGCTCTCCGTCCTCCGGTTGACTCCCCTGGCGCGGTCCACCCAGTCCTGTCAAGATCCACTTGGTCGGACTGGACTGCTCTCGCGACTCCACTCCGCGCCCCGCTCCTCACGGGAGCGAACAGGATGAGTCGAACGAGAAACCAGGTCCACGTGAGCCGACACGCCGCAGCCGCCGTGCTGGACGACACCGCCTTCGCCGCCGCGCCCCAACCGGCGCGGTCCAGCCAGGTCAGGCGCTCCCCTCGGAGAAGGTCCGTCCCGGTGAGCCCCGGTCGTGTCCGCCTCGCCGTCGTGCCGGAGCCGGTCTCCGTCGCCCCGGTCACCCCGCCCGCCCCGCACCGCCCGGTGCTGCGCAGGGCGGCCCGCGCCGCGCGGTCGCTGCT